>JAMIFV010000059.1:0-39542 GCA_035906055.1 Alphaproteobacteria bacterium
TAACAATGGAAGATGCATTAATATTTGAATCGAGACTTCCTTTGCGTTCTGCCGCCGCGCACACGTCCCACACGGCCACTTTATGCTGCCGCAACCCTTCGGCGCGCCCGGCAAACGGCGCATCATGAGGAATGCCCAGAAGCCGCTCCATGATTTTCCAGAACGCGTTCTGTTTCTGGGCATAATATTCACCCCGCCTGAGCGACTCTTCCCCCGGCAATGAACCAAGGATAAGCAGCCGTGCGTCAGCGCGTGCGATGGGAGGGAAGCAAGATGACTTCATACTTTCTTATATACTTTGTCATCCTGAGAGCAAAGCGACGAAGGATCTTCTTGCTACCTTACAAAGCAAGAGGATCCTTTATACTACAAAGTCAGCCCGGGACTGGGGGCAGCCGGTATCGCCAGTTTCTCCGCTTCGTTAGAGGCAACTGGGAACGCACAGTAATCCGCCGCGTAATAGGCCGCAGGCTTGTGGTTGCCGCTCAACCCCACCCCGCCGAACGGCAGATTGCCGCTGGAGCCGGTGAGCGGGCGGTTCCAGTTGACCACGCCCGCGCGTACCTGCGCGAGGAAGTGTTCATAATGCGCACGGCTGTCGCTGAAGATGCCGGACGACAGGCCATATTGCGTTTTGTTGGCTTCCTTCACCGCCGCGTCCATATCCTTCACGCGGATGAGCTGCAGCAGCGGGCCGAACCATTCGTTATCCGGCCTGTCCTTGACGCCCGTCACATCAATGAGCGCTGGCGAAACGAACGGACGGTCAGCACTCAGGCGTTTCATTTCCACCAGCGCCTTGCCGCCCGCCCTGATAAAGCCGGCCTGCGCGGCGAGTAATTTATCCGCCTCTTTGTTAGAAATAAGGCAGCCCATGAAGGGTTCCGGCGTATCCGTGTAAGCGCCCACCGTTATGCCTTTTACCATCTCCACCAGCGCCGTGATGAACGCCTCGTTGCCTTCCGGCACTATCAGCCTGCGCGCGCAGGTGCAGCGCTGGCCGCTGGTTACATAGGCCGACTGTATCGTCCAGTAGGCCGCCGCTTTTGCATCTGCCACTTCATGCACCACCAGCGGGTTGTTGCCGCCCAGTTCCAGCGCCAGTATCTTGTGCGGCGCTCCTGCAAACTGCTTGTGCAGTATCGCGCCCGTATCGCTGCTGCCGGTAAAAAGAAGCCCGTCCAGTTCCGTATGCGATGCCAGCGCCTTGCCGGTGTCACGCTCGCCCTGCACAAGGTTGATGACACCTGCAGGCAGTTTTGCTTCATGCCAGCATTCCATCACTTTCTCGGCCACCAGCGGCGTGAGTTCGCTGGGTTTGAACACCACCGTGTTGCCTGCAATGAGCGCGGGCATGATATGCCCGTTGGGTAAATGCGCGGGGAAGTTATAGGGGCCATACACCGCCAGCACGCCATGCGGCTTATGGCGCAACGCCGTTTTGAAGCCCTGCCCCTCGCCCATCTTTACGCCCGTGCGCTCGTTATAGGCAGAGAGTGAAAAATTCAGTTTGCCGATCATCGCCGTAATTTCCGACGTAGCATCCCACAGCGTCTTGCCGGTTTCCTGCGCAAGCGTCTTGCTTAAATCGGCTTTGCGCGTTTCAATGATAGCGGAAAAAGTTTTTAGCACCGCCACTCTCTCTTCCACCGGCAGAAATCCCCATTTCGCAAAAGCTGCGCGCGCAGCTTCCATCGCCGCGTCGATATCCTTTTCGTTAGCCGCTTTACCGCACCAGATGATCTCGCCCGTGGCAGGGTTCTCAGAGGTAAATTCCGCACCGCCGCCCGCTACCCACGCGCCGTTAATATAGAGTTTCCCATGATTATTGCTCATGCCGCATACCTTACCTTATCACCGATTTTTACGCCGAGTATGTCAGCAAGCTGTTTGGGCAGCGCCACACCTTCCTGCGTCAGTTCCAGTTCACCGCGCACCACGGTGAAGTTCTCGATGTCGGTATTGGCAATCATATAGCCGCCATCCGCTTCGCCTGTCTCACTGAAGCCTGTCACCACGGCCTTGCGGCTTTCGCGCACGGTGGTTATCTCGGCCATTTCCGCCTGCATCGTAGGCCCTGCGTCGAACAGGTCAACATAGCCTTCATAGCGGAAGCCCTCGGCCTTCAGCAGTTGCATGGCGGGGCGTGAGGCTTCCAGCGGCTTGCCGATGACCCCTTGCGCTTCCGGGGGCAGCAGGTTCGCATAGATAGGATATTTAGGCATAAGGTCAGCAATGAACTGGCCGCCCTGTGTGGCGTAGATATAGTCGGCCTTCTTGAAATCCATCTTGAAGAAATGCCGCGCGAGATTGTCATAGAACGGTGAATCGCCTTTAGCGTCCTGCACACCGCGCACTTCGGAGATGACAATATCAGCGAACACTTCCGGGAACTCCGCGATCATCAGGTATCGCGCGCGGGAGAGGAAGCGCCCCCAGCCGTCCCTGCGGTAATCGGGATGCAGGAACAGCGACCCTATCTCAGAGGCATTAGTATAATCATTCACCATGTGCAGCACCTGCTGCTGCGAATAAATGCCCAGCGGCGGCGATGCCTGCGTGATGGTGGAAAGCTTATAGGAGTAGAACGGCCTTGTCAGCCCCACATGCGCCACAATGCCCGTGGTGCCCACGAGTTTTTTCTTTTCCGTATCTTCCAGCACGAAAAGGAAGTTGCGCTCGATGGGGCAGTCATCACCGCCCGCGAAGCTTTTTACCGCGCGCTCAATCTTTCCCTGCAATACGCCCGAGTCCTGCGGCAGGGACGACATGCCGATGCCCGCGATATGCGCGAGTTCGAGTATCGCCTTATGGTCTTGCAGCCTTACCGGACGGATCTTAAGCATGCTATTTACCGAGGAGTGTTTTGAGCGCCGCGTGCAAGCGTTTCACGCCTAACTGCACCTCTACCTGCGTGATGGTAAGCGGCGGCACAATGCGTACCACATCAGGCCCGGCCTGCAATACCAGCAGGCCCTCCTTGCGGGCGATTTCACTGATATCACCTGCCTTGCCTTTATAAGCGTCCTTCAACTCCGCGCCGATCATCAGCCCCTGCCCGCGCACTTCGGTGAACAGGTCGAACTCTTTATTGAGCACAGTAAGCGCATCACGGAGCTGTTTGCTGCGCGCGGTTACATTGCGCATGAGAGAAGCGGATTTGAGCTTCTTCAGCACTGCACCTGCAACGGCTGTGCCCATCGGGTTGCCGCCGAAGGTGGTGCCGTGCGAGCCGAACTGGAAGGTCTGCTCGGCTCTGGCGCCCACCAGCATCGCGCCGATGGGGAAACCGCCGCCGAGGCCTTTGGCCAGCGTTACAATATCCGGCTTCACGCCGTCATGCTGCATATAGGCGAACAATTTTCCCGTTCGCCCCATGCCGCACTGTATCTCATCCAGAATCAGCAGCGCCCCTACTTTATCGCATAGCTCGCGCAGCAATTTCATAAAGCCCGGCTTCATCGGCGTAATACCGCCCTCCCCCTGAATAGGCTCCACCAGAATAGCGCAGGTGCGTTCTGTTACCAGCCTGCGAATCTCCGCTTCATCATTGAATCTGGCGTATACGAACCCACCCGGCAGCGGCTCGTACCCTGCCTGATATTTGGGTTGCGCAGTCGCGGTAACGGTTGCCAGCGTGCGGCCATGGAAAGAGCCGTGGAAGGTGATGATCTCGCGGTGGTCGGGCGCGCGGCCATTATTGGCAGCGTATTTACGTGCCAGCTTGATAGCCGCTTCGTTCGCCTCCGCCCCGGAATTGCAGAAGAACGCGCGCTCGGCAAAGCCCGACGATTTCACCAGCGCCTCGGCCAGCAGGATGGGCGGCTCGGTGTAAAAAATGTTGCTCGTATGCCAGATCTTCTTTGCCTGATCGGTCAGCGCCTTAACGAGGTCGGCATCATGGTGGCCAAGCCCGCACACGGCTATGCCTGCGCCAAAGTCGATATAGTCCTTGCCGTCAATGTCCCACACGCGCGCGCCTTTGGCACGGTCGATGATCGTCTCGCGCGGGTTATAAGTGGGCAGGTAATAGCGTTTTCCCAGCTCCAGCAGCTTGCGGGTGCGGGCGGATTGCTTGGTTGCTTTGGCGGAAGTCTTTGTTTTTTGTGGCATTGTATCCTACATTTATTAGATAACGTCCTGCATCATTGAAAGGCTATTATATAGTATCTACTATCCGAAATCCACGCTCTGTAAAGACAATTTGATTTAGCCGAAACAATATGATACGGCCATGCGCCATGACACAGAAACCTTTTACCGTCGGCCTTATCCAGATGCGCATGTCTTCAGACATGAACGCCAATGTACAACATGCCTGCGACCTGCTGGAGCAGGCCGCCAAAAAAGGCGTGCAGGTAGCCCTGCTGCCCGAACTCTTTCGTTCCTGGTATTTTTGCCAGAGCGAAGACGCGGCTGTATTTGATACTGCCGAAACCATCCCCGGCCCCACCACCGACGCGCTCAGCAAGGTTGCCAAGAAAACCGGCATGGCCATCCTCGGTTCCATTTTTGAAAAGCGCGCACCGGGCGTTTATCACAACACCAACGTGATGATTGAGAAGGACGGCGGCATCATCGGCATGTACCGTAAGATGCATATCCCCGACGATCCGCTCTATTACGAGAAATATTATTTTACGCCCGGCGATCTCGGCTTCAAGAGTTTTGAGACCAGCTTCGGCACTATCGGCTCGCTCATCTGCTGGGACCAGTGGTACCCGGAAGCCGCGCGCCTCACCGCCATGCAGGGCGCGAACGTGCTGTTCTACCCCACCGCCATCGGCTGGCATCCGGCGGAAAAAGCCACGTTCGGTGAAGCGCAGGCCAGCGCATGGGAAACCATCCAGCGCAGCCACGCCATCGCCAACGGCGTTTACGTAGCTTCGTGCAACCGCATCGGCCATGAACCCACTCCCGAAGGCAAGGGCGACGGCATCGAGTTCTTCGGTAATTCCTTCATCGCCGACCCCTTTGGCCGCATCCTCGCCAAGGCCTCCAGCGATAAGGAGGAAATCCTTACTGCGGTTATCGACCCCGCCTTGCAGGAATACACCCGCCGCAACTGGCCGTTCTTCCGCGACCGCCGCATCGACGCTTATGGCGATATAACCAAGAGATTTGGAAAATGACCTATTTAATGCCCGCCGAATGGGAGCCGCAAGCCGCTACATGGCTCGCATGGCCCCACAATAAAGAAGACTGGCCGGATAAGTTCGAGCCGATCCCCTGGGTCTACGCCGAGATGATCCGCTACCTCACCCGCACGCAACGCGTGCGCCTGGTGGTGAAGAACGACAGGCAGAAAGCGCAGGCACAGGACGCGCTGGAACGCGCTGGTGCTAAGCTCAAGAGCGTGGATTTCATTATCGCCAATACCGACCGCGTGTGGCTGCGCGACAGCGGCGCCACCGTGGTTATCAACAATTCTCCCTCTCCCTCACGGGGAGAGGGCCGGGGTGAGGGGGAAAACAAAAAGAATTCCCCTCACCTGAATCCCCTCCCCAAAGGGGCGAGGACTTTAATCGACTGGCGTTTTAACGCATGGGCCAAATACCCCAACTGGAAATATGACGACAAAATGCCGGAAGTGATGGAAGCGTTTCTGAAGCTTCCGCGCGTGCAGCCGGTGCATAAAGGCAAGCGCGTGGTGCTGGAAGGCGGTTCCATCGACGTCAACGGTAAAGGCACGCTCATCACCACCGAGGAATGCCTGCTCAGCAGGAAGCAATGCCGCAATCCCGGTTTTACGGTTGAGGATTATGAGTCGGTGTTCGGGCATTATCTCGGCATCGATAGTATTATCTGGCTGGATAAAGGCATCGTCGGCGACGACACGCACGGCCATGTGGACGATATCACGCGTTTCGTGAACCCCACCACCATCGTGACCGCCGTGGAAAAGGATACGTCTGACAAAAACCACGCCATCCTTGCGGAAAACCTTAAGCGCCTCAAGAAAGCGCGCGATGCAAAGGGCAAGCAGTTCACCATCGCCACGCTGCCCATGCCACGCCCGGTGGCGTTCGAAGGCCAGCGCCTGCCCGCCAGCTATGCGAACTTCCTGATAGCCAACGGCCTTGTGCTGGTGCCGGTGTTCAACGACCCCGCAGACCGCATAGCGCTAAACGTGCTGGCCGAGCTTTTCCCCAAGCGCGAAGTGGTGCCCGTTTATTGCGGCGATTTCGTCTGGGGGCTTGGCACGATCCATTGCGCCAGCCAGCAGGAACCGGCTAGCTTTTCTTAACGAGGAACGAGTTTGAAAAGCTGCCGTCCCCGCGCATGCGGGGACCTGTTCTTCATGACACACAGGAGCGTAGGAATGCTGTGGTCCGCGCAGGCCGGGGCCCATCTTTGTAACATGGGCATAATTAAAGAAATGGGGGGCTGGAAACGCCCCCCGCCCCGGCGCAGGCCGGGGCCTTATGCCATTCATCTACACGTCATCCTGAACGCAGTGAAGGATCTCCTTACTATAAGCAAGAAGATCCTTCGTCGTTTCGCTCCTCAGGATGACGAGCAGGATAAGCTCTTCTTCGTCATCGCCTGAGTTTGTATAGAAAACTCTAGGGCGATCCATTTTTCTAGGCTCAGGACTCATAACACAGTCGCTCTCCTGCAAAGCGGGAGAGGGTTGCGCAGGCTTTGCTGCATAGCAGCTTAGCCGAAGCTGGGTGAGGGTGAATGTAAACACGTGCCCCTCACCTCGGTTTGCCTAAGGGCTTAGCTATAGCAGCTAAACCCAAGGCAAACACGTCCTCTCCCTCAAGGGGAGAGGAAAATAAAGAGTGGGCTAATAAGTCCTGAGCCTAGATTCCCCTAGAATTCGCCATGCGAATTCAGGGAATGACGGAGCCTATTAGTAGCTCACTGCGTACACCAGCGTCACGGCGTCGAACACCTGACGGCTGGAGGAATCGATCATCACCACGTCCTTATCCACCATCACATACTGCGAGCCGCCGGGCAGCGGGCTGAGCTTCGCGAGAAGGTCGGCGGGAAGGTTTTTCACCGGCGCGCCGGAAGGCAACGGGCGATTGAGGGTGTACTCCGAAGAGCGGGCAGCGCTGAAGCAGCCCGTGTTCCTGTGCGACACGCCCACCGGGCAAGGCGGCACATAATTACGCTTGAGGTAATCGCGAATGACAGCGCGATCATTCTCGCTGAATTTCATCACGCGGTAAGAAGCAGGGCTTACATAAGCCGGGGCCGCTTCATACACCACGCCGGGTGTGCCTTTTAACTGGGCTCCTTCCGAGGGGCGCGGAATCTCAGCATTCGCAAGTGCAGGAAGCATGAGGCCTAAGCCGCATACGGTGATCAGCAATTTCTTATTAAGGGCGGGCATAAATAACTCCATCTGTGATTTACGGACACACCCTACCCCTGCCCCCTGTAAAATATAAATTGCGACACAGGCGTTAACATATAAGTAACGCGTCAATAAACCGTCGTTACTGGCCTATCGCAGAGCGATACGTAACAGTGTCGATCACGGTGTGCGTGGCCTCGGAGACAAGCAGCATGTCCTTATCCACTATCACGTACTGGTAGCCCTCGGGCACGGGTTTAAGCAGCACAAGCAACGACTGGGGTGCAAATTCATAAGCCGTCTCCTGCTTCAGCGGATATCCGAGGAGGTAGGTCTTCCTGCCGGGGCCTGAAGGCGGCAGACAACCGTTATGCCTGCCGGCAAGCTCCGGCGGGCAACTGGACGCATAGCGGTCTGCCAGATAGCTGCGAATAACCCCGCGGTCACGGATGTTAAAGCGTTGCGTATACTTGCCGTTCTGTTGACAATAGCTTTCTTCTTTTTCAGCGCTCTTATCCGGATCGGCATGGGCAGCCTGTGCGCAGGCCATGGTTACAGACAGCAACGCCGCCAGAAACACGCCATGCTTGAATATTGCCATCACAACCTCTACTTTATCTGCCGTAGCCTGAGACAGGCAGTATACACCATATCCGCGCAAGATTCACCTATCTTACCGCAACAGTAACTATTTTTACTACCTAACCCCTTTACAAACCTTTCGAATCGTGCATTAAAGGGCGTAATATTTTCCCTAGACAGAGTTTCTCATGACAACGCATGATACTGCTCCCGCGCCGACGCGCCCCACTTCACCGCACCTGACCATTTACCGCTGGCAGATCACCATGGTGATGTCCATTCTGCACCGCGCCACCGGCCTTGCGCTGGCATTTGGCACTGTTTTCCTCGTGGCATGGCTCTGGGCGGCCGCTTACAGCCCTGACTGCTTTGCATGGCTGCACGGGTTTTTTGGCTCATTCATCGGCAAGATCATGATGTTCGGCTGGACAGTGGCTTTTTACTACCACCTGCTCAACGGCATCCGCCACCTCTGGTGGGACCTCGGCAACGGCTTTGAACTGCGCTCCGTTGATATTACCGGTCTTGCCGTTGCGGTTGCCTGCACCGCGCTTACCATCGTTACATGGATCGTCGCCTATAGCGTGAAAGGAGCCGTGTAATGCAAAAATCCCATCTGCGCACCCCGCTTGCCAACGCCAAGGGCATGGGCTCCGCCAAGGAGGGCACCGCGCACTTCATTCACCAGCGCGTCACCGCTATCGCGCTCATTCCCCTGTGCATCTGGTTCGTGTTCTCCATTCTCGGCCTGGTGGTAAGCGGTGACTCTTCCAAACTGGCCGCGTGGCTTTATTCCGGGTTCAATGCCGGGGCTACCATCTTCATGCTGATAGCGTTGTTTTACCATGCCAAGCTTGGCGTGCAGGTAGTCATTGAAGACTATTTCCACTCCCCCTGCTGCAAGCTCTCCGCCATGCTTGCCAATACCTTCTTCATGTATGGCGCTGGCCTGATCAGCGTCATCGCTGTACTTAAACTCCATCTCCACCTGTAGGTTCAATCGGCAAATGACCCAGTCTTATAAGATCGTTGACCATTATTATGATGTCGTTGTCGTAGGCGCTGGCGGCGCGGGGCTGCGCGCCACGTTCGGCATGGCGGCAGCCGGGCTTTCAACGGCATGCATCACCAAGGTATTTCCCACCCGCAGCCACACGGTAGCGGCGCAGGGCGGCATCTCAGCGGCTTTGGGCAATATGGGCCCGGACGACTGGCGCTGGCATATGTACGACACCGTAAAGGGCTCGGACTGGCTGGGCGACCAGGACGCCATCGAATATATGTGCAAGAACGCGGTGGACGCGATTATCGAGCTGGAACATTACGGCGTGCCTTTCTCGCGCACCAAAGACGGCAAGATCTACCAGCGCCCCTTCGGAGGCATGACCACTGAATTCGGCAAAGGCACGGCGCAGCGCACCTGCGCGGCAGCCGACCGCACCGGCCACGCCATCCTGCACACGCTTTACCAGCAGGCGCTGAGCCATCACGCAAAATTCTATATCGAATATTTCGCGCTCGACCTCATCATGGATTCCGAAGGCCAGTGCCGTGGCGTTGTGGCATGGAACCTTGACGACGGCACGCTCCACCGCTTCCACGCGCACCAGACGGTGCTCGCCACCGGCGGTTATGGCCGCGCCTATTTCTCCTGCACCTCCGCCCACACCTGCACCGGCGACGGCGGCGGCATGGTGGTGCGCGCAGGCCTGCCTTTGCAGGACATGGAATTCGTGCAGTTCCACCCCACCGGCATTTACGGCGCAGGCTGCCTCATCACCGAAGGTGCGCGCGGCGAAGGCGGCTATCTTGTGAATTCCGAAGGCGAACGCTTCATGGAACGCTACGCCCCCAACGCCAAGGATCTCGCCTCGCGTGACGTGGTCAGCCGCGCCATGACGGTAGAAATCCGCGAAGGCCGCGGCGTCGGCCCTGAGAAAGACCATATCTTCCTGCACCTCGACCATTTAGACCCCGATGTATTGCACCAGCGCCTGCCGGGCATATCCGAAACCGCCAAAATTTTCGCCGGTGTGGATGTGACCAGGCAGCCCATCCCCGTGCTGCCCACCGTGCATTATAACATGGGCGGCATTCCCACCAATTACCACGGCGAAGTGGTGACGCTGAAGGACGGCAACCCGGATACGGTCGTGCCCGGCCTCATGGCCATCGGCGAAGCGGCCTGCGTTTCCGTGCACGGCGCCAACCGCCTCGGCTCCAACTCGCTGCTCGACCTCGTAGTGTTTGGCCGCGCTGCCGCGCTGCGTGCTAAGGACACGGTGAAGCCCGGCTCCGCGCACAAACCGCTTCCGGCCAGCGCGACCGATGCCATCATCACCCGCTTTGACCGCATCCGCAATGCCAGCGGCCCCACCCCCACCGCCGTCATCCGCCGCAACATGCAGCGCACCATGCAGAACCATGCCGCCGTATTCCGTGACAAAAAAAGCCTTGCCGACGGCGTTTCGCGGATCAAGGAAGTCTGGCAGAGCTATGATGACCTCAGCGTGGGCGACCGTGGTCTGGTCTGGAACAGCGACCTCGTGGAAGCGCTGGAACTCGACAACCTGCTCTCGCAGGCCGTCATCACCATGAACTGCGCCCATGGCCGTGAAGAAAGCCGCGGCGCGCATGCCCGCGAAGACTTCAAAGACCGCGACGATGCCAAATGGATGAAACACACCCTCGCATGGATGAGCGAGAACGGTAAACTCAAGGTGGATTACCGCCCCGTTCACATGAATACGCTCTCCAACGAAGTGCAGCCGATCCCGCCGAAGGCAAGAACGTATTAAGAGGAATTACTATGAACCTCGAACAACTTCGCACCTATAAGCCCCAGATCCTTGCTCTTGCTAAAGAACATGGCGTGGGCAATGTGCGCGTGTTCGGCTCGGTGGCGCGCGGTGATGCCGACGAGACAAGTGACGTGGATTTGCTGGTAAGTATTGAGCGCCTGATGGGCTGGCAGTATTTTGCGCTGGAGCCCGCTTTGGCAAAATTGCTCGGATGCGAAGTAGATGTAGTCACAGACGATGCCATAAATCGTCATATGAGAAATCGTGTTCTTTCCGAAGCCGTGGTTCTATGAGCAAACACTCTACCTTAACCTACTTGAAAAGCATTATTGATGCGATAAACACTATCGAGCGGCATCAGCAATCTGGTGCTGATGCAAAAATAATAACGGATGCTGTAGTGTTCCATCTAATTACTATTGGCGAAGCTGCATCCCAGTTGCCAGGAGCATTACACGAACGCTATCCCGACGTTAACTGGCCTGCAATGATTGCAGCACGCAATCGTATGGTGCACGCCTATTTGGATATAAATACTAACGTAATATGGGATATTGTAAAAAATCATCTCCCCTCATTACGCACCCAAATCGAAACCATCATCCGTAAGGAAGAAGGAAACCAACATGGCTGAACTTACACTCCCCGCCAACTCCAAGGTGAACAAGCAGGGCAAACAATACCCGAACCCTAATGCCAAGAACGTGAAGGTGTTCAACATCTACCGTTACGATCCCGAAGAAAAGGGCGAGGACGGCAAGCCCAGGAACCCGCGCCTCGACCGCTATGAAGTGGACATGGATACCTGCCCGCCGATGGTGCTGGACGCGCTCCTGAAAATCAAGGACGAGGTGGACTCCACCCTTACCCTGCGCCGTTCCTGCCGCGAAGGCATCTGCGGTTCCTGCGCCATGAACATTGACGGCACCAACACGCTTGCCTGCACCAAGCCCATTCATGATGTGAGCGGCGACGTGAACGTCTACCCTCTTCCGCACATGCCCGTGATCAAGGACCTCGTGCCCGACCTCACGCATTTTTATGCGCAGTATGAGTCCATCCAGCCATGGCTGAAGGTGGACTCCGCCCCGCCCGCCGGGCGCGAACGCCTGCAGTCGCCGGAAGACCGCGCAAAACTCGACGGGCTGTATGAATGCATCCTCTGCGCCTGCTGCTCCACCTCCTGCCCCAGCTACTGGTGGAACTCCGACCGCTATCTCGGCCCTGCTATATTACTGCAGGCTTACCGCTGGCTGGCCGACTCCCGCGACGAAGCCAAGGGCGAGAGGCTTGATAACCTTGAGGACCCCTTCCGCCTCTACCGCTGCCACACCATTATGAACTGCGCAAAGACCTGCCCCAAGGGACTGAACCCCGCCAAGGCCATCGCGGAGATCAAGAAAATGATGGTGGAACGCAAGGTGTAGAAATGAAGCAATTTACAATCGTATGTGATTTTCCGGAGAATAAAAAAACTCCAGTTCACATATATGTGGGAGAACCCAGCGCAATTTCCCACCCTTTAACATACCAATACAAATGGCTTGCCGAGGAACATAAAGCAACCATCCCTGCACCAATCATGAAGAATTTTGCTAACCTTCATAGCATTGCAAAAGAACATAATATCAGTTTTGAAGAGTTGTGCGCATTCGCCCTTGCTGATCCTGCAACCAGGCATTCTCTTTCCCCAACGGAAGTATCACGTAAGCTCAATGATAAAGTCATCGGTTTTTCTGATGTAAAGAATTACATCCATGGCCTTAAAAACAAACGCACGACGAAAGCCAAGCAGCCTGTATCCACTGGCAGGACGCTGGCTGTCAGCACACTTGCGCCATATAAAAAAGATATAGAAGCAAACCTCCGTTTTTGCAGTGAATTATCAAAAAGTATCTGGCCACATGAGGACGGATCAAATGCAGCCTGCCGGGGAATATTTTTGGGAATGTCACTTTACCTCGCCTTTCTCCCGGAAAAGCCCAATACGATATCCAACATATACAAATCCATGATTTCGGAAGATCTTTATTACTGCCTTTGCGTAGTGTTGGATACCATCGGCAAGCAAATGCACCCATTAAGCTTGGAGCTGATACATCTCTGGCTTTCTTATCCCCGCGATGTGCGCGAGCAGGTTAAATCCATGGTAGCGGTGTCGCTGGCAACTTTTTGTTGCCAAGCTCCCATAGATGGCAAAATCGAGCATAGGGAGGCGTTACAAGAATTCCGGAATTATCTTTTCCATACGCCACGCTAACAATTCAAAAATTCTCCATAGTGGTAGCGTATCGCATCAATAGACCCACTATCGCAGCCCCCCCCTGTGCAACCTTCAGCTACAGCCAGTTTCCCGCGTTTTTGCGGGACAATATATTTATGCTGCACCGCAGCAATTATAGTGACAACACTGGTTAATTTTGGTATACTTTGGTTAATGGATAAACAGGTGCACAAGCACTGAACTCCATTGAAAGAAGGTAAGGACAGTGCGTCACTCACGACGCGTTTCATCGGCCAGCCTTAATTCGAGAGGGATGTTCCTCACGGTGGTCGCTGCACTCTTTATCCTGAGCGCCTGCACCCTCCCCCATGTGAAGGTCGAGCGCAAGAAGGGTTCACCCTCACTGTTCGCCGCTAACACAGCCTCGCTCACATCCTCGCCGGATAAGGAAAAGAAGAAGGACAGGCGTTACCTGGCATCGGTAAGCCTTCGCTTATCGCAAGCCAAGGACGCAACCGCGATCAACTTCGATATCCGCAGGGACAAGCGCAGCTTCATCATGGCGAAATTGTGGGAAAGCGAAGAGACCATCACCACCATGAATCTGGGGTATACGCGAAGCGACGGGCCGATCGTTGGGTTTAAGTTCAACTGGCGTTATTAGGACAACGCTGTCTTAACAGGGAAAGGAAAAATTTATGACGTTCGTTACCATACTTGGCTACTTTGGCATACTCCTGCTGCTGCTTGCATTCTTCCTGCTTGTCATCGGGCAGCTTAAAGTGATCGACATGCACTACATGATGCTGAACCTGCTGGGCGCATTCCTCGTATTGCTGCACCTGTATTCAGGCGGCACGGTGCCCGTGTTCCAGACCATCGCGGCATGGCTGTTCATCAGCGTATACGGGTTCTACAAACATCACGTGGCAACCACAACCTGAAGGCCACACACTAATTACGCTAAAGCGGCCTGCTCACCACAGGCCGCTTTCTTCAACCAGCATTCCTCAGAAGAGAGACCAGATAAAATTGACCAGCGAATAGTAGCACGCCAGCGCGAAATTCCACGCCTCAAGCACTACCGGCTTAAGCCAGTCCGGCATATGCTCACTGAGCGCAAGTTGCTGGTATCGCATTTCACGCAACACCGGCTCCAGCGTCTCACCAACCCCTTTGAAGCCTTCCTTGATCGCCATAATGGGGAGCACTGCCAGCGACGCGGTGCTTCCCGCCGGACTCCCCAGAGAACTGAGCGCGAGGTCGGGCATCGCGCCTCCGCCTACCCCAAAGCCAAGGCCACCGGCCTGTGCATTGAACTTGTTGTAAAGTTCCTGAAATTCGGACTGCGTTATCATGTATTCCGACTGGTTAGGAAACAAAAGCTTCAGCCTGTTCATGCTCGGGTTCTGCGTGAGTATGCTGTGAATCTGGCTCAGGTTCACCGAATCCTTCGGCCAGTGCACGACCAGCTGGCTAAGTACGGCATCCGCCGTGGCGATGATGGGGTCGCCCGTCTGCTGCCCGGCAGCATTGAGAATGGGGGTGATGATCTTGAACGGGGCTTCACCGCCCTGCGCCTGCACCGGCGGCACAATACCCTGCAAAGCCAGAATAGTTATAAGAAACGCGGCCGCTTTTTTCATAAACCGTCCCTCCGCAATAGTGCCTGAACACATGATACCGCGAATAAGGCAATATGACAATCCTTCTTATTTCAGCACCTTATCAGGCCGTTATTAGCTAAGTTGTCATAAAAGATTCATCTTTTAACAAAAACAGCTATGTTATATTAACTCATATAAATCAATATCAGCGCAATGAAATGTCGAATAATTCTAAGCTGAAACAGGAACAATCGCCCCCGCCTCCGGAAGACAAAACACCGGCAACGGCCCCGCCTGCGCACGAGAATGGCAAAGCAAGCTGGGGCGACCGCTGGAAGCATTCCTTTTTCAAGCTTGGTACTTACACCGGCCTCAACTATTTCATCAACACGCTGGCATCTGTCACCATCGCTTACCACATGGAACGCCGCGGCGAGAAATACCTCGACGCCATCGCAGGTTTTGCCGGTAGGAACATGGCCAAATTCGGCTTCTCTGAAGCAAGCCAAACTGAAGCATTTAAATCCGCCACAGGCGGCATAACGCTGACCATGGGCGGCACTATGCTTGTGCCTGTGATCAAGATGCTTGAAGACCACCGCAACGCGCTGGAGTTCAGGATCGGCCATGCGCTCGATGTGATGCAGGATAAATTCGGGCAAGGTAATCAGGCTACCAAAGAAAACCTGTCCGAATATAAGGCTATCAAGACCGCTGTCAAAACTGGCAAACCGGTCGAAGGCCTCTCTGATGAAGCCATGGGGCTTATCGGCAAGCAGCATGGGTTGAATGTCGATTGCGATAACAAGCTTTCCTTCAAGGAACAGAAAGACCCGTGGAGCATTTACCTTCTGGCGCGCGCAGCCGCATGGGCAGCCGCAGGCGGCACCAACTACACCCTTAGCTTCCTCAACCTCAAGGCTGGCCTAGCTGCCACAAAAGGCGCTGTTACTTCTGGCATTTCCAAGCTTATCCCTTCTTACAGAAAGATGGCGGATCCAGACCTGTTTTCAAAAAATATCGTGAACGATGCGATATTGACCGTATCCAGCTCGGTTACGCAGCCGTTCGTACAGAAGATGCTGCGCGAGAAGAAGAGCCGCAATGCTGCCGTAAAACCCGCGCAGGATTGCGCACCTTCCGTAACGCCGCAGCAGGGCGATGACGCTTCATGGGCTGCGCAGATGCAGCCTGCTGAGAACAAGCTTTCCCCTGAAGCGTTCAAGCCGGTTGAAGGCCATGTGGCACAGGTGGAAAAAAGCAAAGCCGCCGCTAACGATCCCACGTTAGCCGTGCGCGCCTAGAACTTTTTAAAAGGGGAAACGCTTTCCCCTCTCCACTCCGTGGATTCACCCCTTGCGGGGTCGTCGTAAAGCACTCCTCCACGCATACGGCATCCCCTAACCCCTTATTACGTTGCCATAATTCACATGCTGCATTATCCTTGCGCGCATGAACACACCGCTCTGGTCAAAACCCTCGCTGATGCGTGATTTCGCCGTGCTTTCGGCGCTCATCGTGTTCGTGCTGATGCTGGTGTCGCTGTGGGTCACTTACGTTACCTATCTTGACCGTTCGCGCTACGCCATCCACCAGCTGGAATCGGAAGCAACGCGCATCGACCGCCAGATGATCATCAAGATCGAGCATTCCTCCTACCTGCTGGAATCGCTGGGCCGACAGATAACACAGTCGGATGCGAAAAACCTGCACTCCATCGCCACGCTGCTGCGTTCGTTCGACACCACCGCCACCCTCCACCACGTATTTTCATGGATTGACGAGGCCCAGCAGAACGTGGTGAGCAGTAATAGCGGCGTGCACCCCCCCGTGGATGTCTCCGACCGTGACTTTGTGAAGCAGGCCTACCTTGAGCCGTGGAAGATCAAGATCGGCACGCCCATTATGGGGCGCGTGTCGCATAAATGGGTGCTGCCGGTGGCGCTGGGCATTACGGATAAGACGGGCAAGCACCTTGGTGCCATTCTCATCAGCATGGACATCGATACCATCAAGCATGACCTCGAAAATACGGTAAAAGATTCCGACATCGCCTTTGCCATCTACAGTAACGACACGCTGCTCACCCAGACACAGCCCTCCGGCAATACTTCGCTCAGCGGCAGCCTCGGCGACAGGCTCAAGATGATAGACTTTACCAAGAACCCTTCCGGCGTGCTGCAGACCGGAAACCTGTTCGACGATTTCACCACCCACATTTATTACGAAATGTCGGCCAAATATCCTTACACCGTGGTGCTGGGGCTCGACAGCCACTCCAATTCGTCTGCCGTGCGCGACCTGCTGGTGCCGAGGCTTATCCAGATATTGCTGCTGGGCCTGTTCATGCTCACGCTGCTGTGGATCGTGCGCCTGCACGTGATAAAACCTGTTACGGAACTCACCCATATCGCCGCCAACGTGGTGCGCGGCCAGCCCTATCGACTGCTCTCCAGCGGCGGTGCCGGTGAAGTGGTGGCACTGGCGCAGGAGATGAAATACCTCGCAGACTATCTTGAAGAGATGCGCCGCATCGAAGAGGAGAAGGAAAGCAAGAACCAGCAATTGCGCAAGAGCAAGGAAAACGCCGAAATGAGCAACTCCATCAAGACGGAGTTCCTCACCGCCATGAGCCACAGCCTGCGCACGCCGCTTAACACGATCATCGGCTTTTCAGAAATCATCAAGAACCAGCTCTACGGGCCGCTGGAGAACACCCAGTACTGGCAGTACGCGCAGGATATCCACCAGTCCGCGCAGCACCTTCAGGCGCTTATTGACGACGTTCTCTCGCTTTCCAACGCCGAAACGGGCATCTCCGAATGGCAGGAAAAACCGCTCGACGTTCGCGTGGCGCTGGGCAAATGCCTGCGGCTGGTGACCGAGCGCCTGCAGGAGCAGAAACTTCAGGTGGAGATAAAATCGCCGGAAGCGCTGCCGAAACTGTTCATCGACGAGAACCGCTTCAAGCAGGTGCTGATCAATTTGTTTCTCAATGTGCTCAAGACGTCCGAAAAGAGCCACCTGCTGGTGGAGGCTTACATTGAAAAGGCGCGCAACAACGATGAAACGCTCAACATATCTTTCACCACCTACTATCCGGCAGTGCCGCCTTCCGCGTCCGGCGCTGCGCGCAGCCAGCAGCAGGTAAGCCTTGGCATGCCGCTGACCAAGGCGCTGCTGGCCATGCATCAGGCGACGATGGAAATATCCAGGCTGCCCGGAAAATCCAGCACGCTTACCGTGCGTTTCCCCTCTGAGCGCATCGTGTATTAGAGCGTGTCCTCAATCTCAGTCTTTTCTGCGGTAAAGGGCAGCATCCGAGTTAATGGAACGCCGTGAAGTTTCGTAACTTCTTGAGAAGCGCGTTACGAGCTCATAATGCTTCCAGATGTCACGGAAACTCGGATCCAGCATGAGATAGTTCAGATAATCGAATTTCATGCCGTTAAGCCTGCATTTCACGGGGCTTTCATCCACTATGATCGCATCAGGCAGATGCTGCAGATCCTTTATCAGCTTCTCATGGAAGAACCGCTCGTGCTCGCCCATCTCCTCTGGCGTACGGTAAGGCGGTTCACTCTCCGTATCGCGCCACTTGCGATAGCTGGCAGGAAGGTATTCGAGATACGCCAGCCCCATGTCCCAACGTGCGTCCGTATAGCTGATCACAGAGTGTATTCGTGCTTCCGTGTTCAGGGAAACTATCCTTTTATAGGGAGCCAGCACCGAGGCTTCATGTAGCATCTCTTCCCTTTGCGCCCGCATTATATCCGGTTCCGGTACGCCATTTGCCAAAAATATATAATGCGTAAACAGCAGTATCACCATGAAAGCCCGTGCCGTTTTTTGTGCAGCAAGCAGGGCCAGAACGAACAATAGCAAGGAAAAGAAATAAGCCGGAATGGCATGGTAATAATAAGGAAGCTTTGGGATGATATACAGCACCACCCCGCACGCGACCATCGCCAGAATATAAAGCAAAAGACTGGGCATGACGGCGCGACGCATATAATACGCAAAGACCACTGGCACGATCGCAACCAGCAAGGCATATCCGAGTATCTGCCCCAAGGGATTCTCGTAGCCGCTGTAGTTGGTGACAAATCTTGGTATCAGCCCGATATATTCGGATATAAGGCCTAAACACGACAGATAGTATATCCCGCAGAGTACAGCAATAACCCATACGTCAGGCCGGTTCCACACGAAGAACTTGCGGCGGGCCAGCATCTGAAACAACTCAGAGACTACCAATATCAGGGCAAAGTGCGGTTTGATGCAGAAACCGACCGCGCCCAGGAAGCCTGCCGCGAATTCCTCAGCCCGTGTATCGCTTTTGATGCCCTGCAAACGGTTCACAGCCAGCATGACATAAGGCAAGATGAGAGCGCAGAATAAATGCTCACGCTGTCCGAAATTATTGACATAGGACGCAATGGGCAGGATGAACAGGCCGTAGTAGAAGGCAAGCAGCAACACGTAGCGCTGCCCTGTCGTGGAGTAGTACGGATTCTTCCTGGCAATGCGCCAGCTGAACAGAACGCATATCTGAAGCAGCAGGAAAACGAATAAGAAAAATGCTGTGGGTATGGGAATCCCCATTAACGAATGCATCCACAGGGGGATCATCGACAGGTAAAATATAAATGGAAACTGTGACGTAAAAAGATCTGAGTAGAGAGGCCTGCCGTTCAGCATCTCTTTTGCAAAGACCAGGATAGTCGCATTGTCTACCGTGAGCAGCCTGTAATCCGCGATCCAGACACCTGCAAGTGATACGCAAAAGCAAAGAAAGAAATATATTACCGGCAGCAACGACCAAGACTGTTTCTTGTTTAATTCCATAGATTTCTCTTTGTCGGGCATGGAAAAGTAAAGCTATTCGCAGCAACGCGCGGCAACGTTGGAAAACTACTCCGTGAATTCGATCAGCAGCTGGTCGGCCTGCACGCTTTCCTTGGGCGCGATGTGCACCTTCTTGATGGTCACGTCGTGATCGGCATAGATGACGTTTTCCATCTTCATAGCCTCGATAACGAGCAACTCTGCACCGGTTTTTACCACATCGCCGTCTTTCACGCGCACATGCTGCACAAGCCCCGCGATCGGCGCGGTCAGCCTGTCACGGCGGACGCCGCCGGTTTCCTTAGCCATGTAATGGGCGAGTTCCGCCACGCGCGGCGTGCGCACGACCACGCGCACTTCCGAACCGGCATGGGAAAGCAGGTAGCCTTCATCCAGATGCTTGATGATAACGCTGGTGGGTTTGCCATTAATGGTGCCCTGAAACAGCTTGCGGCCAAATTTCCAGGAGCTGCGCACCACCACGAGGCCTTTGTCGTAGCTGATATCATAGCCATATTCCTTGGCGCGGGCATAGACAGGATAGCTGGCGTCGTCAATAGTCACCACCCAGCGCGCGCCGATGGCGCGCTCGCGGCCCGGCAACTGGCCGCTGATACGGCTGGCGCGTTCCGCGTCACGCAGGAAAAGATGCACTGCGGTGCCAAGGAACACCTTGGACGTCTCCGAAGTCAGTTCCGCACCGGCAAAGCCACCCGGATATTCCTGCTCGATGAAATTGGTGGAGATATCGCCGCGCGCGAAACGTTCATGGCCGAGGATGGCTTCAAGGAAGCTTATATTGTGGTTGATGCCGCGCACTACAAAGGAGGAAAGCGCGATCTTCATCGCGTCGATGCATTTATCGCGCGTGGGCGCCCAGGTGCACACTTTGGCAACCATGGGGTCATAGAACATGCTCACTTCGCCGCCTTCATACACGCCTGTATCGATGAGCGTATGATGCTCGCTCACCGGCTCCTGATACGTGGTGATGCGGCCCGTGGAAGGCAGGAAGCCCCTGCGCGGGTCTTCCGCATAGACGCGGGATTCAAACGCCCAGCCGTTGATCTTCACGTCGTCCTGCGCGAAACTGAGTTTTTCGCCCGCCGCGATGCGGATCATCTGCTCTACGAGGTCGATCTTGGTGACAAGTTCCGTCACGCGGTGTTCCACCTGCAGGCGGGTGTTCATTTCAAGGAAATAGAAATTTCCCGTCTGGTCCATGATGAATTCCACGGTGCCAGCGGAGAAATAGTTCACTTCCCTGGCAAGCGCCACGGCCTGTTCGCCCATTTTCTTGCGAACGTCTTCGGTGAGGAATGAACTCGGCGCTTCTTCAATCACCTTCTGGTGACGGCGCTGGATGGAGCATTCGCGCTCGCCCAGATGCAGCGTGGTGCCGTGCTTGTCGGCCAGCACCTGGATTTCGATATGGCGGGGGTTATCGAAGAATTTTTCGATGAACACGCGGCTGTCGGAGAAGCTGGATTCCGCTTCGCTGGCCGCATATTTGAGGCCGTCGAGCAGTTCCTTTTCGTTGCGCGCCACGCGCATGCCCTTGCCGCCACCGCCTGCCGCCGCCTTGATCATGACGGGGTAGCCTATCTCAGCTGCGATCTTTTTTGCTTCCTTGGGGGATGTCACCACGTCGAGCGTGCCCGGCACCGTGTTCACACCGGCCTTCACCGCTATCTTCTTGGATTCGATCTTGTCGCCCATCATGCGGATGGATTCGGAGGACGGCCCGATGAGCGTCACGCCAGCTTTCTGCAGGGCGCGGGCGAATTCGGCGTTTTCAGAGAGGAAACCGTACCCCGGATGCACCGCCTGGGCGCCGGTCTGGTCGATGGCGCTGATGATGTTTTCCACTTTCAGGTAGCTCTGCGATGACGGCGACGGCCCGATATAGATGGCTTCGTCCGCTTCCTTCACATGCAGCGCGTTGGTATCGGCTTCGGAATAGACGGCGACCGTCTTGATGCCCATTTTCTTTGCCGTCTGCATGATGCGCACAGCGATCTCGCCACGGTTGGCTATGAGGATTTTTTCAAACATAATTACAATGGCAGGTTATCGTGTTTCTTCCACGGATTCTGTAAATTCTTCTTACGCAGGATCGAAAGGGACCTGCAAATCCTCCAGCGCGTGTTCTGCGGGCGGATGATATCGTCAATGTAGCCGCGCGAGGCCGCCACGAAGGGAGAGGCGAATTTCTTTTTATACTCTTCCACCTTCGCTTCCGCCTCGTCCTGATTCTGCAGGCTGCCACGGAAGATGATCTCCACAGCGCCTTTTGGCCCCATCACCGCGATCTCCGCCGAAGGCCACGCATAGTTGACGTCACCACGCAGGTGCTTGGAGCTCATCACGTCATACGCACCGCCATAGGCCTTGCGTGTGATAACGGTGATCTTGGGCACCGTTGCTTCCGCATATGCGTAGAGCAGCTTGGCGCCGTGCTTGATGATGCCGTTATGCTCCTGCGAGGTGCCGGGCAGGAAGCCGGGCACGTCCACGAACGTCACCAGCGGAATATCGAACGCGTCGCAGAAACGCACGAAACGCGCGGCCTTGCGTGAGGCGTCGATATCAAGACAGCCCGCGAGGAACATCGGCTGGTTGGCGACAAAGCCCACCGTATGGCCTTCCATGCGGCCAAAGCCTACAATAATATTTTTGGCGAAGTCAGGCTGTATCTCAAAGAAATCGCCTTCGTCCGTCACGCGCTCCAGCAGCTCCTTCATGTTGTAAGGGCGGTTGGGATTGCTGGGCACCAGCGTGTTGAGCGACATCTCCACGCGGTCGGCGGGGTCGCTGGTGGGGCGCGAGGGAACGCCCGCCTTGTTGGAAAGCGGCAGGAAATTGAAGAGGCGGCGCGTCTGCAGCAGCGCTTCAATATCGTTGTTATAGGCAAGGTCGGCCACGCCGGTTTTGTGCGTGTGCGTGTCGGCGCCGCCCAGGTCTTCCTGCGTCACCACTTCATGCGTCACGGTCTTTACCACGTCAGGGCCGGTCACGAACATATAAGACGAGCCGCGCACCATGATGATGAAATCGGTCAGCGCCGGGGAATACACCGCCCCGCCCGCGCACGGGCCCATGATGAGGGATATCTGCGGCACCACGCCGCTGGCCAGCACATTGCGCTGGAATATCTCGGCGAAACCGCCCAGCGAATCCACACCTTCCTGAATACGCGCGCCGCCGGAATCGTTGATGCCGATCACGGGTGCACCTACTTTCATGGCCATTTCCATGATCTTGCAGATCTTGATGGCGTTAGTCTCGGAGAGTGAACCGCCGTAAACGGTGAAGTCCTGGCTGTAGATGAACACGAGGCGGCCATTGATGGTGCCGTGGCCGGTCACCACGCCGTCACCGGGGATCTTGTTCTCTTCCATGCCGAAATGCGTGCAGCGATGCTCCACGAACATGTCGAATTCCTCGAAGGAGTCCGGGTCCAGCAGCACTTCAATGCGCTCGCGTGCGGTGAGCTTGCCCTTGTCATGCTGGGTCTCGATACGCTTCAGCCCTCCGCCCTGACGGGCGCGGTCGCGCTTTTGTTCAAGCTCGGTAATAATGTTGTTCGTCTGCATATGCCCGTGACAGTTATTAACGAAATAAAGTGCTGGTGTAGCAAAGTTCACCCCGGAACCCAAGCATAAACTATGCGACTGTTACTTATTGTGGATTTTGCCTTGACAGGGATAAATTACTGTAGAGGAGGCAGGTGTGCCTACCCTACAGAAGCCGGAGAAACCGGGCCACCGCGTCAATATCCTGCTTTTTCGCCCGCAGGGCCTGCTCTTTTTCGTCGTCCATGCCCCATTTGAGGGTTTCATACTGTTCTTCCAGATGGGCGAAGTTATAGGCGTCTTCTGCTTTAAGCTTGCCCTCCACCAGCGCCAGCGCCAGCACCACCGACCCCAGCGGCTTGGCCGCTACGGCAAATGCCGCCAGCTTCCACGGGCTGAACCCTGCCAGCACCGCACCCAGTTTTTCCTGATTGCCCGGTTCCTGCCGCACCGGCATCAGGCCGGTAGTTGTTACAAGCCGTATGGCGAACCGCTCCCTTATCCATGTGATCAGCGGATCAAGCGCATCGCCTTGCTGACCGGAGAGTTCCGGTATGTCCCCTGCCCGGTAACATACAAGGTCGGTATCAATGTAGGGCAGGATATCGGCCAGCATGGCCTCGCGGCTGGCGGAAGCGATGTCGATCGCCACGCAGGCAATGGGGGTAAGCCTCAGAAGCTGTTTGTTGATCTTGCCACCCTGTCCTATTCCCTGGCCTGCGTCCCGCCACTCGGCCACCAGCGCGTCTGCCAGCGCGGCAGTGGGCACGATGAGCGCATTCCCGGCAGGGGTTTTGAGCGTCACGCCGCCAAGCATCAGCGCAATCCCCTGTTCGGTCTGCTGGCTGGTAACAGACAGGTTATTCTGTGCCATGATCTTCATGGGGCCACTATAGCAAAAATTCATTCAGCGGAATAGGGATTGGCTAGTCAGCGTGATTACTTACGTCGTATACCCTGCGGCTCGGCAGCCCCCTGAATTGCCTGTGTCTGGGCAAATCCCTGTTCCTCGGCCTTAAGCGTCCCATCGGGATTCTCCCGGCCAAGCAGAGCCTTATCTTGTCCGTACACCAAGCCGTTTTTAATGCTGCCTATCAGAGTGCCTTTAACATTATGGAATGCCTGGGAAGATGGCACATTAGCTACAATTCCCATTGCATCATGGTTATGGACACGTGCATCTGCTCCTGACTCAAGCGAATAACCAAGCGTTCTTTCGCGTGCGTCCGTAAATGACTTTTTGATCTCACCGTTACCCGTAAATTCAATACAAAAACCCACAGTGTCAGGGAAAAAAATTTTTGCCCTGTTTAAAGCTCGCTGCATGCCCACTCTCCCTATATGTAATGAATATTATGGCTGGATTTTAGCCAATGCTGAAGTCTATTGCACGTGAAGGTTTTATGACAAAAAATAGTGATTATTTGCAGTCTATTAATCCTTATCCAGCCCAAGTTTTTCCCATGTGTTCTGCATATGGGAAGGGATCGGGGCGGTCACGTCCAGCGCCCCCGGAATCACAAGGCGGCGGGCATGCAGATGCAGCTTGTTGGAAATACCTTCGATCATCGCGTTCCTGCCGCCATATTTACCGTCGCCAACAATGGGTGTGCCGATCTCGGCCATATGCACGCGCAGCTGGTGCGTGCGCCCGGTAATAGGCATGAGTTCCACCCACGCCATGGCATTGCCGAGTTTTTCGATCACGCGGAAATAAGTAACGGCACGTTTGCCGTCCTCTTCATCCACCGCCACTTTCTCGTGGTCGCCCTCCTCCTGCTTGGAAAGCGGCATATCGATCTTGCCTTCAAAGCTGTCGGGGCAGCCTTTCACCAGCGCCCAGTAGGTTTTTTCGGCGGTCTTTCCGGCAAAGGTTTTCATCAGCGCGGTGGCCGCTTTGGCATGCCGCGCCAGCACCAGCACGCCGCTTGTGTCCTTATCGAGCCTGTGCACCAGCCTGGGGCGTTCGTTCAGCTCAAAGCGCAGCGCATCGAGCATGCTGTCCACGCTCTTGCCGATGCCCGTGCCCCCCTGCACCGCCAGCCCCGGCAGTTTGTTGATGGCGATGGCATCCTTGTTCCTGAACAGCACGGACTGCTGCATCATGATGATATCTTCCGGCTCCAGCTTCTGAACAGCGGTCTTCACCGGCTTTTCGCGGCGCTCCGTTTTGGTGAGCTGGTCCCATATGCGGATGACATTGCCCGCCATCACGCGGTCGGTCGCCTTGGATTTCTTGCCGTCGATGCGAATGTCGCCCTTGCGCAATGCTTTTTCCAGCATGCCGTGGGTGATCTGCGGATAGTAGCGCTTTACCCAGCGGTCCAGGCGGGCGTCGCTGTCTTTTTCTTCTACGGTACGTTCGGTCATGAAAAGGCCTTTACCAGTTGCAGCCCGGCCAGCAGGCCGAGCAGTGAGCAGATGACGGAAGCAAAGATGTAAGCGCTCATGGCGCCCAGCCTGCCCTGTTCAAACAAAGTGATGGCGTCCAGCGAAAAGCTGGAGAAGGTGGTGAAGCCGCCCAGCACGCCCACCGCCACGAATAATCGTATATCTTCCGCATTCTGCGGGGTGCTGCGCGCAAGCCAGCCAATCAGCACGCCCATCGCGAACGAGCCGGAGATATTCACCAGCATCGTGCCGTAAGGAAAGCCCTTGCCCGCCACTTCCCCCACCACACGTTGCATGAGGAAGCGCAGCACCGAGCCTATTGCGCCGCCCGTGGCTACATATACGAGATTCATCATGCCTTCTTCTCCCTGAGCTTGGCCCAATAGTCCAGCCGCTTTTTGATCTCGCGCTCAAAGCCGCGCTCCACCGGCTCATAATAATGCCTGCGGGCAAGCCCTTCGGGGAAGTAATCCTGCCCGGAAAAGCCGTCCTTCGCATCGTGGTCATATTCATAGCCCTTGCCGTAGCCCAGCTCCTTCATGAGTCTGGTGGGCGCGTTGAGGATATGCGCGGGCGGCATCAGCGAACCATACTGTTTAGCATCGCGCGTAGCCGCTTTATGCGCTACATACACCGCGTTGGATTTGGGTGCGGTGGCGAGATAGACCACCGCCTGCGCTATCGCCAGCTCCCCCTCGGGGCTGCCTAGGAAGTCATATGCATCCTTGGCGGCAAGCGTCTGGTGCACCGCTTCGGGGTCGGCAAGGCCGATATCCTCCACCGCGAAACGCACCAGCCTGCGCAAGATGTATAGTGGTGCTTCGCCTCCTTCCAGCATGCGGTGCAACCAGTAAAGCGCTGCGTCCACATCCGACCCGCGCAGGCTCTTATGCAACGCGCTGATGAGGTTATAGTGGCTCTCCTGATGCTTATCGTAAACGGGGGCTCTTTGTTGCAAAAGATCTACAAGATCTTTTGCACCGAGCATTATGGGGGACGCTCCGCCCCCAGTTGGGCTCTGCCCAACTTCCCCTGCGGGGTCGTCGCGAAGAACTCCTCCGCGTCTACTGCTAACGATAGTAAATAGTTCTTCCACCAGATTGAGGAAGTACCTGCCGTCACCGTCTGCCATAGCCGTAAGCGTAGTGAATGCTTCTTCGCCAAGGGGCAATTTCTTACCCTGTAGTTTTTCCGCACGGGCGAGCAGCTCGCGCATCGCGGCTTCATCCAGGCGCTTGAGCACCAGCACACGGCAGCGCGAGAGCAGCGCCGAGTTCAGCTCGAACGAAGGGTTCTCCGTGGTCGCGCCCACAAGGATGATTGTGCCGTTCTCCACATACGGCAGGAACACGTCCTGCTGTGCGCGGTTGAAGCGGTGAATCTCGTCCACGAACAGCACGGTGCGCTTGCCGTCCTGCAAACGCGCGGCGGCTTTCTCGAACAGTTTCTTGAGTTCCGGCACGCCGGTGGTGATGGCGGAAACATTCTCCATCTGCGCGCCGCTTTCCTTGGCCATGAGGCGGGCGATCGTGGTCTTGCCGCAGCCCGGCGGGCCCCAGAGTATCACGGAGGAAAACTGCTTTGCCGCCACCATGCGGCCAATGGGCGCGTCGCTGGCCGTTAAATGCTCCTGCCCCGTCACTTCCGCGAAAACCTCCGGCCTCAGGCGGTCTGCCAGCGGCGCAATGTTTCTGGAATCGGGTGCAAAGAGCGACTGCATTTCTTCCTTTCTTTTCCTCCCCCTTCATGGGGAGGGTGTTAGTTACATTATCGTCATCGATAAGGACATCCCGCCACGGATGATCTGTATCTGGAAGCCGCGCGCACGTTTGGCGAGTGCTTTTTCAAGGTCGCTTACCGTAGCGATCTTCACACCGTTAACGCCGACGATGATATCTCCCGGCGCCACGTCCACACGGCTTTCACGCCCGGTGCGCACTACCACCACAGCCCTGGTATCAGCTTTGAGCTTAAGCTCCTGCGCAATATCCGGCGTTATCTGCACCACTACCACGCCCCCCAGCGGATGGTCGCCTTTGAGCTGAACCGCCTTGGCGTCGGCGGCTTCCGCAGGGCGCGTGGTGAAGGTCACTGTAAGCGGCACTTCCCTGCCTTCGCGCCAGACGACGGCGGGCACAGCCACACCCATGCCGCTGGTGGCGATGCGGAAGTTCAGGTTCTGCGAATCATCCACCTCGCTGCCTGCGAGCGTCAGCAGTATGTCGCCTGCGCGGATGCCTGCCGTCTCCGCCGGGCTTCCTTTCGCCACTTCCTGCACCAGCACGCCCCGGCGCGACGGCAGCCCCTGCGCGTCAGCAATTTCTTTCGTCACGGGCTGGATGGCAATGCCGAACCACGGGCGCACCAATTGCCCGTTCTCGCCTGCCGTGCCCTTCAGCACTGCGCGCACCATATCGGCAGGGATGGCAAAGCCGATGCCCTGATAGCCGCCGCTCCTCGTGTAAATAGCCGTATTGATGCCGATAAGCTTGCCTTTCATGTCCACCAGCGCGCCGCCGGAATTGCCGGGATTGATCGCCGCATCAGTCTGGATGAAGAACTGGTAATCCGACACGCTTTCAGCGGAACGCGCCGTTGCCGAGACAATACCGCTGGTCACCGTCTGCCCCACGCCGAACGGATTGCCGATGGCGAGCACTAAATCGCCCACTTCCAGCCCGGCAGATTCGCCCAGCTCCACCACGGGCAGCTTTGCGCCTCTGGTATCCACTTTGAGCACGGCCAGGTCAGAACGCTCGTCGGTCTTTTCCACCTTGGCCTCGAACTCGCGCTTATCCGGCAGCACGATGGTTATTTCGTCACTGCCATTGACCACGTGATAGCTGGTGACGATAGTGCCCTCCTCGCCAACGATCACCCCCGTGCCCAGCGAATTGACCACGCGCTCGCGCGGCGCACCGCCGAAGCCACCGCCAAAGAACTGGCTGAACAGCGGGTCGCTGAACAAAGGCGAAACCTGCACTTTCTGCACCTGTTTGGTGTAGATATTGACCACCGCAGGCATCACCTTCTTGGCTACGGGGGAATAAGACAGCGTGATCTGCTCGCGGGACGCTGGCACTTCGGTCTGGGCATGAGCGGAAACAGAAAGAATAGTAAGCAGGGAAAGAAAGGTTATCAGAATGCGAGGCATATTTGTCCTTATAATAATCTTTCGTCATTCCCTGAATGTGCGCAGCACATTCCAGGGGAATCCACCTACAGCATGGATGGCCCTGGAATCGCTGACGCGATTCAGGCCATGACGAGTGATATATAATCCTCTCGGCCCCAAATGAAAAGAGCCGCCTTAACGTATACCCGTCTGGGATTTACGCGGGGGAGATTCCGTGGAAACGGAATCGGGGGCGGCCAGCCCCAACAATAAAAAGGGGCGACCCGAAGGCCGCCCCTGATTTCAGTCTATAACCGCCAGCTATTATGCTGCTGCGGTTTCTTCGCCAGCGGTTTCGGCAACCGGGCCGGAATCCTTGCCTTTGGCGGATTCGTCGCGGTCCACCAGTTCAATGATCGCCATCGGCGCGTTGTCGCCATAGCGGAAGCCTGCCTTGAGCACGCGGGTGTAACCGCCGCTGCGGGTCTTGTAGCGCTCAGCAATGATGGTGAACAGCTTTTCAACCAGTTCGATATCGCGGATCTCAGCGATCGCCTGACGGCGCGCATGCAGGTTGCCGCGCTTACCGAGCGTGATGAGGCGTTCTACCACCGGGCGAAGGTCTTTGGCCTTCGGCAGGGTGGTCGTGATCTGCTCATGCTTGATGAGGGCATGGCACAGGTTGCTGAACATCGCCTTGCGGTGCGATGAAGTAACCCCTAATTTACGGCCGCTGAGTTTATGACGCATAACACTTCTCCACTATAGTCTTTACTTAATAGGGCTCTTCGAATTTACGGGCGAGCTCTTCGATGTTTTCGGGCGGCCATTCGGACACTTCCATGCCGAATTTGAGCCCCATGGTAGCCAGCACTTCCTTGATCTCGTTAAGGGACTTGCGGCCAAAGTTCGGGGTCTTGAGCATTTCGCTCTCGGTCTTCTGCACGAGGTCGCCAATGTAAACGACGTTGTCGTTCTTGAGGCAGTTGGCAGAACGCACGGAAAGTTCGAGTTCGTCCACCTTCTTGAGCAGGTACGGGCTGAACTTGAGGTCAGACTTGTCTTCTTTCTTTTCTTCAACCTGTTGCTCTTCGAAGTTGATGAAGAGCCTCAGCTGGTCCTGCAGGATGCGGGCAGCGAATGCCACGGCATCTTCCGGCTTCACGGTGCCGTCGGTTTCCACGGTGAAGATCAGCTTGTCGTAATCGGTCACCTGACCTACGCGGCTGTGGTCGATCTTGTAGCTGACCTTGCGAACCGGGCTGAACAGCGCATCCACGGGGATAAGGCCGATCGGCGCGTCTGCCGGGCGGTTCTGGGAAGCGCGCACGTAACCTTTACCGGTTTCAATGGTCATTTCCATGTGCAGCTTCGCGCCTTTGTCGAGCGTGCAGATCACATGGTCCTTGTTTACGATCTCAACGTCATGCGGTACTTCGATCATACCGGCGGTCACTTCGCAGGGGCCGGTTGCGTTGAGGGTAACGCGTTTCTTTTCCGGGCTGTGAGCGCGGATGCGCAGTTCCTTGATGTTCAGGATAACGTTGGTCACGTCTTCACGGACACCGGCGATGGCGGAGAATTCATGCAGCACGCCGTCGATCTTGATGGAGGTGACGGCAGCGCCCTGGAGCGAGGAAAGCAGGATGCGGCGCAGCGCCACACCCAGCGTGTTGCCGAAACCGCGTTCAAGCGGCTCTGCAACGATGGTAGCGATGAAGGGGTTGTTCTTGGCTACGTCGATATCGAGCTTGGTCGGCTTAATCAGGTCTTGCCAGTTTTTGCTAATCATATAGTTCCCTACTCTTTTCTTTCAGTCATCTGGCCACCCTGCGGCAGCCCGTGAATATCTCTAAATTATACGCGGCGGCGCTTCGGCGGGCGGCAGCCGTTATGCGGAACCGGCGTCACGTCCTTGATGGAGGTAACTACGAGGCCGCAGGCCTGCAGCGCGCGCAGCGCGGATTCGCGGCCGGTGCCGGGGCCGTTGACTTCAACCAGCACGGTCTTGAGGCCGTGTTCCTGAGCCTTGCGGGCGGCAGCGTCAGCAGTAACCTGCGCCGCGTACGGCGTGGACTTGCGCGAACCCTTGAAACCGTGGGAACCGGCGGACGACCACGAGATGGTATTGCCCTGCATGTCGGTGACGGTAACGATGGTGTTGTTGAAAGACGCGTTGACATGCACCACACCGGCGCTGATGTTCTTGCGCTCGCGCTTCTTGACGCGCGCGCCGTCTTTTTCGTTTGCCTGAGCTTGGGTCTGAGCCATTATGTGCCTCTAATTACTTCTTGGTTGCGATTTTCTTGCCGGCGACCGGCTTGGATTTGCCTTTGCGGGTGCGCGCGTTGGTGTGCGTGCGCTGGCCACGTACCGGCAGGCGTTTGCGATGGCGCAGGCCACGGTAGCAGCCAAGGTCAACAAGGCGCTTGATGTTCATGGAGGTTTCGCGGCGCAGGTCACCTTCTACGGTGTAGTCGCGGTCGATGGTTTCGCGGATCTTGATGACCTCGGCTTCGCTCAGCTGGTGCACGCGCTTGGATGCGCTGATCCCAGTTTTCAGGCAGATTTCCTCTGCATTTTTCTCACCGATGCCATGAATGTACTGCAGCGCAATGATCAGGCGCTTTGCAGTGGGAATATTTACGCCAGCTATACGAGCCACAAAATCTCCTTAAATCAGCTATTTAGTTAGCGGGCAGACGCGGGGCAGCGCTGCCGCAAGAGCGCGAATAATATGGACAAAAAGCAAGATGTCAACAGCTTTTAAATGATTTCTGGAAACTATCGTAACGCCCCACCAAGGGGATAAATCCCTTAGCGCAGACAACATTGTTTGCAGTTAACAGCATAGAGATGTCAGGTTGCGCTTACCAGACCGTCAATGGCGCGGGTTACATCGCTGATAACGGCCATGCCGTCCACGCTTTTGAGTACGCCGCGCTGCCTGTAATAAGGAAGCAGCGGTGCGGTTTGCGCATGGTAAGCATCAAGGCGGGATTTGACCGTTTCGCGGTTATCGTCCTTGCGGCGGGTGAATTCGGTAGCGCCGCAGACGTCGCACTGCCCTTCCTTGCGGGGAGGGCGGAAGGAATCATGATAACCGGCGCCGCATTTGCCGCAGGCGAAGCGGCCCGCGATGCGGTCAACCAGCGCGGCATCGTCCACGGTCAGTTCAATCACCAGCGAAAGCGGACGGTTAAGGGCGGCGAGCATTTTGTCGAGTTCCCTCGCCTGCGTCAGCGTGCGGGGAAAACCATCAAGGATAAAGCCTTTGGCGCAATCGGGTTCCGCGATGCGCTCGCGGATCAGGCGGATCATGATGTCGTCCGACACCAGCCTGCCCGCCTTCATCACTTCATCGGCTTTTTTGCCGATCTCGGTGCCTGCAGCCACCGCTGCCCGCAGCATGTCACCGGTGGAAAGCTTGGGCACGCTCAGTTTCTTCTGGAGGAAATCCGCCTGCGTTCCTTTACCTGCGCCCGGGGGGCCAAGCAGTATCAGGTTCATTTTTTGCTCCTGCTGAGTTTGGATTTGCGGATCAGCCCTTCGTACTGGTGGGCGAACAGGTGTGACTGCACCTGCGACACGAAGTCGGTCAGCACGTTCACGGTGATGAGCAAGCTGGTGCCGCCGAGATAGAACGGCAGCTGATAGCTGGCCATCAGCACTTCGGGAACGGTACAGATAAGCGCGAGGTAGATCGCGCCCACCACAGTGAGGCGCTTGATGACGTAGTCAAGGTATTCCGCCGTATCCTTACCCGGACGCACGCCCGCGATGAAGCCGCCATGCTTCTTGAGGTTATCGGCAGTATCGTTCACGTTGAACACCACCCCGGTATAGAAGAAGGAGAAGAACACCACGATCGCCATGAACAGCACGATGTAAAGCGGCTTGCCATGGCCCAGATGGGTGACGATGGGAGTAAGCCAGCTATCCTGTCCCGGCTGGTTGAAGCTTGCGATGGTCAGCGGGAACAGCAGGATGGAGCTTGCGAAGATCGGGGGGATCACGCCTGCCATGTTAAGCTTAAGCGGCAGATGCGATTTGTTCGCCTCCATCATCTTCATACCCACCTGGCGTTTGGGGTTCTGCACCACGATGCGGCGCTGCGCGCGCTCCATGAACACGATCAGCACGATCATACCGAAGATGAGCGCGAGGATGCCCAGCACCAGTTCGGTGGAGAGCGCGTTAGTGCGCGCAAGATCCAGCGTGCCGCCAATGGCACTGGGAAGGCCTGCCACGATACCGGCGAAAATGATGAGCGAAATGCCGTTGCCGATGCCGCGCTGGGTGATCTGCTCGCCCAGCCACATCAGGAACATGGTGCCCGTCACCAGCGTGGTGGCGGTGATAAGGCGGAACATAAGCCCCGGCTCAAGCACTGCGGAAGCGCCCGCGGAATGCATGCCTTCAAGGCCCACGGCGATGCCGTAGCCCTGCACGAACGCCAGAAGCACCGTGCCGTAGCGCGTATACTGGTTGATCTTGCGGCGGCCCGTCTCCCCTTCCTTCTTGAGCGCGGCAAGGTGCGGCGAAGCGATCGTCATCAGCTGTATGATGATAGACGCAGAGATATAAGGCATGATGGCGAGCGCGAAGATACTCATGCGCGACAGCGCGCCGCCGGAGAACATGTTGAACACGCCCAGCACGCCGCCGGAGTGTTTCTTGAAGATATCTGCGAGAATGATGGGGTCGATGCCCGGAATGGGAATGTAGGAGCCGAGGCGGGCCACGACCAGCGCGCCAACCACGAACCAGAGGCGTGCCTTGAGTTCTTTTGCTTTGCCCAATACCCTGAAATCTAAACTGCTTGCGAGGCGTTCTGCCGCTGAAACCATTGTAGGAATACCATGTGTAAAAGAGATATTTTTAGGAAGGGTCGTTGTAGCATGCGAACGGCAAGTTGCAAGTTGCAAGTTGGCATGCTTTTGCTATGTGGGGCGCCTGTGTGAAACCTGCAAGGACTTCACGAATAATAAAAAGCCGGCAGGATAACCTACCGGCTTTTTTTTGTTCGGTCAGAGCGTGTTTTACGCCTTTTTAGCTTTCTTGCCTTCGGGCTTGGGCTCTACTGCCTTCACAGTCACTTTGCCACCGGCCTTTTCAACAGCCGCGATGGCAGACTTGGAAGCGCGGGTAACGTCGAGCGTCAGCTTGGCCTTCAGCGCGCCCTTGGAGAGCAGCTTTACGCCGTGCTTGTTATTGCGCGCTACACCGGAGAGGATAAGCTCCACGTCAGTGATAGGCTTGGAACCGTCCAGCTTGCCGGAGTCGATGGCTTTCTGCAGGTCGCCAACGTTCACTACCGCGAACTCAACGGATTTGTGCTGGTTGAAGCCGCGCTTGGGCAGGCGGCGATGGATCGGCATCTGGCCGCCTTCAAAACCGTTGATGCGTACACCGGTACGCGCTGTCTGGCCTTTACCGCCACGACCGCTGGTCTTACCCTTGCCGCTGCCGATACCACGGCCTACGCGCATGCGGCGTTTATGGGCGCCTTCGTTGTCTTTAATTTCGTTCAACATAACTTCCTCGTTGCAACTATAACTATTCTACGATTTTCACCAGATGCTTCACGCTTTCGATCATGCCGCGAACGGAAGAAGTATCTTCCAGCGTGCGGGTGCGGTGCATCTTGTTGAGGCCGAGACCGATCAGCGTGCCGCGCTGGTAACCCTGGCGGCCGATGGGGCTGGCAATCTGCTGTACCGTAACGGTTTTGCCGGACTTTGCAGCGGCAGCAGGCTTCGCTGCCTTGGCTGCGGGAACTGCAGCAGCCTTTGCTTCCGCCTTGGGAGCGGCAGCGGGCTTCTTAGCCGCTTTGGGCTTTGCTTCGGCTTTTTCAGCTTTATCTTTTTTCTCGACCATAGGAACCTCGTTCTACTCTCTATTATTCTTCGCTGGCTGCGGTTTCGGTGGTAGCGGATTCGCGACGGCCGATGATCTCACCCACTTTCTTGCCACGCTTTGCAGCGATAGCGCGGGGGGAACGCATGCCGGTCAGCGCGTCGAACGTCGCTTTCACCATGTTATGCGGGTTGGAGGTGCCGATGGACTTGGCAACCACGTCCTGCACGCCGAGCGCTTCGAACACAGCGCGCATCGGGCCACCGGCGATGATACCGGTACCGGGAGCTGCCGTGCGCAGATATACCTTGCCTGCGCCGAAACGGCCGGAGCAGTCGTGATGCAGCGTGCGGCCTTCGCGCAGCGCAATGCGCACCATGTGTTTCTTGGCGTCTTCGGTGGCTTTCTTCACAGCGTCGGAAACTTCCTTGGACTTGCCGGTGCCGTAGCCAACTTTGCCTTTGCCATCGCCCACTACCACGATAGCTGCAAAGCCGAAGCGCTTACCGCCTTTTACTACTTTAGCAACGCGGTTGACCGCCACGAGCTTGTCGATAATACCCGAAGCTTCGTCGTTCTCTGCTGCTTTCTTGTTCTCACGTGCCATGGTAATGTCCTTATTGATGACTCAAGTATTAGAATGACAGGCCGCCAGCGCGAGCACCGTCTGCAAGCGCCTTGATGCGTCCATGATAGATATAGCCGCCGCGGTCGAACACGACTTCGGTAACGGAAGCCTTCTTCGCGCGCTCAGCGATGAGTTCGCCAACGGTCTTTGCAGCGTCAACGTTAGCGCCGGACTTAACCTTCTTGCGCAGCGCCTCGTCAACGGTGGAAGCCTGGGCCAGCGTAACGCCCTTGCTGTCGTCGATGATCTGGGCGTAGATGTGTTTGCCGGAACGGAACACCGAGAGACGCACGCGGCCACCGCTGTTCTTGCGGATGGCGGTGCGGACGCGGGATTTGCGACGCTCGTATAATGACTGTTCTTTTGCCATGACGGATATCCTTTACTATTATTTCTTCTTGCCTTCTTTGCGGCGGATCTTCTTGCCTTCGTACAGCACGCCTTTGCCCTTGTAGGGGTCAACGCGGCGCAGGCGGTGCAATTCGGCTGCTACCTGACCCACGAGCTGCTTGTCGGCACCGGAGATAACGATGAGGGTCGGCTTTTCGGCCTTGATCTCAACACCGGCAGGAATGACATATTTGATTTCATGGCTGTAGCCCAGCGTCAGCGTGAGCATGCCCTTATCTACCGCGCAGCGGTAACCTACGCCCACCACTTCGATGCGGACGCTGAACCCATCCACCACGCCTTTGACCATGTTATTGATGATCGCGCGGGCGGTGCCCCACATGGCGCGCGCCTTGGGGGAATCGTTCGCGGGTTCAACCACAACCTTGCCATCGGTGAAGGCGATCTTCGCATTGCTGTTGATGACGGTCTTGAGTTCGCCCTTGGCGCCTTTGATGGCGATTTCCTGGCCCTTGACTTCGACCTTTACTTTATCGGGTATCGCTACCGGCAATTTACCTACGCGGGACATAATCTGGCTTCCTTACCTTAGAACACACTAATGAGCACTTCGCCGCCAACATTGGCATTGCGTGCTTCAAAGTCGGACATCACACCTTTCGAAGTGGAGAGGATGGCAATGCCAAGACCGTTGAAATATTTGGGCAGATCCTTGATGGACCCATAATTGCGGCGGCCGGGGGTGGACTCGCGGCTGATCTTTTTGATCACAGGCTCGCCTTCATGGTACTTAAGGTCGATGATGATGTCTTTCTTATTGCCTTCTTCCACCAGGCGGAAGTCGCGGATATAGCCTTCGTTCTTCAGAACATTGAGAACGTTGGAGCAGATCTTCGACGAGCGGCACTTCACCTGCGCGAGGCGGGCTTTCTGGCCGTTGCGGATGCGGGCGATCATATCGGAGAGGAGGTCGTTCATGGACATGGTGTGTTGCTCCTTACCAGCTGGACTTTACGAGGCCGGGGATCTGGCCGAACGAACCCAGTTCGCGCAGCTTGATACGGCAGAGTTTGAATTTACGGTAGTTACCGCGGGGACGGCCGGTCAGCTCGCAACGGTTGCGGTGACGGATCTTGGCGCTGTTGCGCGGCAGTGCGGACAGCTTCATCTGAGCTGCGAAACGCTCTTCCATCGGCAGGTCCCTGTTCATCACGATTGCCTTGAGTGCGGCGCGGCGCGCGCCATACTGCTTGGCCATCCTGGCGCGGCGGTTATTTTTTTCTACGGAGCTGAGTTTTGCCATGGGTAAAAAAACCTTCTACTTAATGAACGGGAACTGGAAGCCTGCGAGCAATGCACGCGCTTCATCGTTGTTGGTGGCGGTGGTAATGAAGGAAATGTCCATACCACGGATCTTGTCTACCTTGTCGTAGCTGATTTCAGGGAAGATCAGCTGTTCTTTGAGGCCGAGCGTGTAGTTGCCGCGACCGTCGAAGCTCTTGGGGGGAACGCCACGGAAGTCGCGGATGCGGGGCATCGCCATGGTCACGAGGCGGTCAAGGAATTCATACATGCGCTGCTTGCGCAGGGTTACTTTGGCGCCGATGGCAAGACCTTCACGCAGCTTGAAGCCTGCGATGGACTTGCGCGAACGCGTCACCACCGGCTTCTGGCCGGAGATAAGGGTGAGTTCGCCTACTGCGGCGTCGATGACCTTGCTGTCTTCCACAGCTTCACCAAGACCCATGTTGATCACGATCTTTTCGAGCTTGGGAACCTGCATGGGGTTGCTGTAATTGAACTGCTTCTGCAGCTCAGCGCGGATTTTTTCGTTATAAAGCGCCTGCATACGCGGCAGAGAAGCCTCTGCTTTTTTAGCCGTTTTTGTCATCTTTTTACTCTCAGTAAAATGCCGGGTGTTGCCGGACGGAAATCTAAAGAGGCCGGAGTTATAGCGAAGTTATTGGCGAATGCAAACAAAAAGTGGGTTTTTTAGAGTTCAGAGTCCAGAGTTCAGAGTTCAGGAAAAGTAAAGATCTGTAAATTAACAGCAAAATACACTTACTGAACTCCGAACTCTGAACTCCGGATTCTTTCTAACGCCGTATCCAGCGTCTCCTGTTTCTTGGCAAAACAGAAGCGCACGATGCTGGCCTCACGCGGGCTGCTATAGAACGCCGACATGGGAATGCAGTTCACCTTTAATTCCCGTGTCATCCACTCGGCGAACTCATGTTCCCTGAGTTTTGCCTGCGGGATGGAAAGCCTTGAATAATCCACACTCTGGAAATAGGTGCCCTCGCTGGGCAGCAGGCGCAGGTCGGTGGATTTTAACCCTTTTCGGAAATAATCCCGCTTCTGCTGGTAGAAATCCGGAAGGCCCCGGTATTTTTCCGGGCACTCCTTTATATAGGCAGCTATGCCGTGCTGCATGGGCGTGTTGACGGTGAACACGCTATATTGGTGCAGCTTGCGGAATTCCACGGTCAATGCTTTAGGCGCGGCCACATAGCCCACTTTCCAGCCCGTCACATGAAACGTCTTGCCGAAGCTGGAAATGGCGAAACTGCGCGCGGCAAGCTCAGGATAACGCGTAACGGACTCATGCTTCGCGCCGTCGAATACCATATGCTCATATACTTCGTCGGAGCAGACCAGCACGTCGGTGCCGCGCAGCATGGACTGCAAACGTTCCATGTCCGCCGCTTTCCATATCGTGGAGGTGGGGTTGTGAGGTGTATTGATGATGAGTAGACGCGTGCGCCTGCCGATAGCATTACCTATCTCATCCAGCGGCAACGCATAACCTTTCACCACCCCCTCCCCGTCGCGCTCAATGCGCATGGGAACAGATTTCACCACGCCGCCCACCAGTTTTATGGCAGGTATATAAGAGTCGTAGGCCGGTTCGATGACGATCACTTCATCACCCTGCCCCACGCAGCAACCGATCACACACAGCAGCGCCTGCGTGGCCCCGGCGGTAACAGTGATCTCGCTATCGGCATCATACGCCGCGCCATAATCCGCCCTAAGCTTGGCAGCAATCGCATGACGCAGCTCCGGCGCGCCGGACATCAGCGGATACTGGTTAAGCCCCTTGTCCATCGCCTCGTTCACATAAGCGATGAGCTGCTTGTCGCAGTCAAAATCCGGGAAGCCCTGTCCCAGATTCACCGCGCCACACTCCCTGGCCAGAGCCGACATGCGCGTAAATATCGTTATGCCCACATCCGGCAGGCGCGAAGGAAAAGAAGGGGTGTATAAGGTAGCGCTCATAGCCCGCCACCATGCCGCATCACGAACAGAAAGTCGAGGGGTTGCGGCTTATGCCTTGATGCCGGGAACTGCAGCCTTCTTTTCAGCGGCAGGCGTAACGACAACCAAGGCCACGTCTTGCGGCGCTGTCATCGGCAGGCGCTGCATGGAACCGACCCGCTCCACCACATCAGCAGGCAATGTCGCGGAAGGCTCCGGCGGCCTGGCGGGCAATGTATCTTTCAGGCGCTTGCTGAAGGAGGATTCCGGTATCACGCCGTCCTGAATCTCTTTCATAACCGTCTCTGTCAGCCACTTTGAGGCGGCCTCACGCTGCTGCTGTGTATCGAGCCTGTGCGTGGCGGCGTACTCTTTCATCAACGCGTCAGCGCGTTCCATATAAGCGATGCGCTCCATTGTACCGGGATGCGTTTGGCTATCGCCAACGGATACTCTTTTATAATCTTCCGCTGTCGGGGAGCGGAGCGGGGTGCCGCCGCTATCAACTCCAATATTTCTCTTTACCTGCGCATGGAGCACTTCCTCGAAGTACGCAATATCAACTTTTGGCATGCCTGAGCCAAGCGGCCCCGCCCCTACAAGATCAGCCAATATTTCGCTCCTTTGCTCAGCGGTATAGCTTGCTGCTCTAGCGAACAGCGCGACAGGATATGTGTCCTTATGCCTGAGATGGGCCATCTCATGGCCTATAACCACTTGTAACTGAGTAAGGGCCTCCTCATTACCCGTTAGCATGGCGCGCGAAAACCGCTCTTTCTCGATGCCTATATAATTACCAACCTCCGGCAAAGCCGGAGGTATAAGACGCTTCGCTTGACCGCCCAAGGCGGTTGTTAACGAAAGAGCTTTAGCTGGTCGATACGCACGTCTTCCTTCTCCTGATTGCGGATATACTCCCTTATCTTTGCTTCATCGCGACCGACGGTGGAGACGAAGTACCCTCGCGCCCAAAAACTTTCTCCGGTAAAGT
>JAMIFV010000060.1:0-6097 GCA_035906055.1 Alphaproteobacteria bacterium
GACGGGGACCGCAACGCTTCGCTGATAAATCCTTCCGCCGAAGCCAGCCGTAAAGAGTGCGCGTGGTTACACCAAAAATCTGACTGGCATCCGCTTGGCTGCCACCAGAACGAACGTAGCTTACTGCACGTTCGCGTAAATCAAGTGAGTAGGTCATACTTAACTTATAATATAAGAAACTATAAAGTTAAAGGACTATAATATAAAGAGAAGAACACATGTCCTCCACCGAGCGTTCCACTATCGCCAATGAAATCAAGACGCGTTTAGGCATTGACTCCCTGCATGCCCCCGATGCACTGCAGACAGAAATTGCTACCAAGCACACTGCCCTGTTTATTACATCCCGTCTTTATACTACAGCATTGAGCGGTCATTCCAAAACAGGCTTGGCCGTGGGCGCACTGAGCATCGTTCAGGATCTGGTTGATACGTATTATCTGCGTGATCAAATGCTGAAAAAAGCAGAAGATTCGCATGAAAAAGGGCGCAATGCGCTGATTCTGGCAGATCGCCTCGCCAGCGCTGTGCAGGAGGAATCGCTGAAGGGGTTAAAAGAAGCAGGTATGGATAACGATGCCGCCAAGAGGGTCTTTGATGCATTAGAAAAGCATGCGGCCAGCGCTTATGAACAGGTTGTATCTGCAAGAAACACGCGGCCACGTATTGCACATGACGGCGCAACTTTTGTTGCCGAAGCTAAGCAAAGAATGCTTAGTGACCCTGATTTTGGCAGAACCCCTGCTGCACTTCCCGAATCAATGCGAGGCAGGAATTGGCAGGACCGTGAGGGCGAGCCGCGTCACAGCGGCGGCCATTACATTGGCTAAAACAGTTCATGAGCACCACCTGAATATACCCCTGAACGCGCCTATATGTTCGCCCGTGAACGCAACGCCGTGCGCGCGAAGATCGAAAGGATCATAGACCTTCACGAGACTGTTCGCATCGACCAGCTAATGAATACACATTCAAGAAAAGCAAACGCATCTTTTAGTCAAAAAGATTGGTTGAAGCGCAGCAAAGAATGCGCAGACCACTCAGGTATTGAGTGGAGTGAACAAAAACAGGAGCAGTCGGACAAGATAGCCAAAACCATGATCTAACGTATCTTGGACGGTGATCAGATGCTGCGAGCTGCTGGCAACGAAAACAACCATAAAAATAAAGACGGATCAGGATATTTCCGAGATGAAACCCTTGAAGAGCTATACCTTAACCATGTAGCGCGCGAAGGCATATCGCAAATAAAATCCTTGGGTTTTTCTGATCGCAGCGCTGTTTCCATCGGTGGCCAGGTAATCCTAAAAGCACGTCCCTTAGCGAAATATCCACGCTCCAGTGTGAAACCATACTATATTAAAGAACTTTCCACTGAAGGTAACGTTTACAATATCTATAATCACTGGCAACTGTTGCGCGACGCGCTCAATAGCGATCATCAGACGAGTGCTAAGAGCCTGTTCGGTGCCGAAGAGCAGCGCCGCATATAATGCTGATTACATTTTATAGCGCACCGGGTCGGCGGCATAGACGCCCAGCACCGTCACTTTCTTGCAGAAGAAGCCCAGTTCTTCCAGCGCAAGCTGCACCATGGCATCTTTCGGGTGGCCCTCAAAGGTCAGGAAGAACTGCGCCGACGCAGAAACACCGCCGGGTATGTAACTTTCCAGTTTGATGATATTCACGCCGTTAGTGGCAAATCCGCCCATCGCTTTATAGAGCGCGGCGGGAATGTTGCGGATCGTGAACAGCAACGTGGTCAGCACTTTTTCTTTCTGCGGGTCGGGGTCAACCGGCTCGCGCGACACGGCCACGAATACGGTTACGTTATCTTTCGCATCCTCAACATGCTTTTTAAGCACTTGCAGGCCGTAGAGCTCCGCCGCCAGTGCGGAAGCCACCGCCGCTTTGGAAGTATCATTCCATTTGGCAACATCCGCTGCCGCAGCTGCCGTGTTAGAGTAGGTATGTGTGACTAACTTCAGTTCGCGCAGGCTGTTGCGGCACTGCATGAGCGCCTGCGGGTGGGAATAGACATCCTTCACGGTCTGCAGCGTCGCGCCTTTGGCCGCCACCAGATGATGCTCCACCGCCTGAAAATGCTCCCCCACGATGTGCAGGTTGATCTTGGGCAGGAGCTGGTGCATCTCCGCCACCCTCCCGGCCTGCGAGTTCTCGATCGGCAGCAGGCCTAAAGCCGCCTGCCCGTCCGCCACGGCCTGAAACACATCTTCAAAGGTAGGGCATGCCAGCGTGTGCATATAGGGGTACTTCTGGCGGCAGGCCAGATCGGCGTTCGCGCCTTCAACCCCCATGAATGCAATGGTATTTTCGGGGTCAAGGCGTGTGGATTTTTTATTCTGTGTGGACATGGCAGCAATTCATAATTGGTTGTTTCCCCTATTTCGTATCGTAGTATGCTGTCTTAATCAATAATCTCCTTGTTTTTCTGTATTTCTGTCCCTATCTGATCTATACACACGCACAAACGTGACTGGTGAGACTTTATATATGCAACCATGGAATATTAATAGCTGGCGCAACCTCCCCATCAAGCAGCAACCGATGTATGCGGATGAAACGCGCCTGCAGGAAGTGGAAAAGAATCTTTCCGCATTGCCGACGCTCGCCTCCCCCAGCGAAGCGCGCCAGCTCAAGCGCGAACTGGCCATGGCATCGCAGGGCAAAGCGTTTTTGCTGCAGGGGGGAGACTGCGCGGAGAGCTTCGCCGAATTCAGCGAAGCAAACCTGCGCAATTTCTTCCGCGTGATGCTGCAGATGACCGTGGCGCTGATGTACGGCGCAGGTTGCCCCGTGGTGAAAGTGGGCCGCATCGCCGGGCAGTTCTCCAAACCGCGCAGCGACAACACCGAAAAAATGAACGGCAAGGAACTGCCGAGCTATCGCGGTGACATGGTGAACGGCATGGAGTTCGACGGTGACGCGCGCGTGCCCGATCCCGAACGCCTGCTCAAGGTGTACTACCAGTCCGGCGCGACCCTCAACTTCCTGCGCTCGCTTGCCAAAGGCGGCTATGCCTCTTTGCGCCAGATCAGCCGCTGGAACATGGATTTTGTCGCCACCTCAACGCAGGGCAAACGTTTTCACATGCTCGTGGACCGTATCAATGAATGTTTGAGCTTCATGGAAGCGTGCGGCCTGCCGCTGGATGACATGGAGCAATTAAGCGAGGCGCGTTTCTTCACTTCGCATGAAGCGCTGCTGCTGGGTTATGATTCCGCGCTCACCCGCATCGATGAAACCGACGGCAAACCGTATGTAGGTTCCGCGCATATGCTCTGGATCGGCGACCGCACGCGCTCGCCGGACGAAGCGCATGTGGAATTTTTGCGCGGCGTTGCCAATCCTATCGGCTGCAAGGTCGGCCCCAGCATGACCAGAGACGCGCTGCTGAAATTGTGCGACGTGCTCAATCCTGAAAACGAACCCGGTCGCCTCACCTTCATATCGCGCATGGGCGCCGGGAAGATTGAAGACCTGCTGCCGCCGCTCGTGCGCACCATACGCGATGAAGGCCGCGCTGTGCTGTGGTCCTGCGACCCGATGCACGGCAACACGATTAAGTCCCCCAGCGGCATCAAGACGCGCAAGTTCACCGACATCCTTGCCGAAGTGCGCAACTTCTTCGCCATCCATAAAGACGAAGGCACCTATGGCGGCGGCGTGCATTTTGAAATGACCGGGCAGGACGTGACCGAATGTCTGGGCGGTGCGCAGGCCATCAGCGAGATGAACCTCGCCGACCGCTACCACACGCATTGCGACCCGCGCCTCAACGCATCGCAAAGCCTCGAGCTTGCATTCCTGATCGCGGAAGAACTCAAGCGCAAAAAATAGTATGCTGCCCGCCGCACTCTTTGCATCGTATGCCGATAAGATGAAAGCAGTGCTCCAACAGCATGGCTATGAACATCTGCTTACCAGAACAGGTGAAGCGTACGATTCGCATCTTGCCGAGTTTAGCAAAGACGGCGCATCGTTATCTCTTATGTGGGATGGTAAAGAAGAATGGCTACGCCTCACTGCATACAAGGCAGAGGCAAGCGCGGAAGAAATTCTCTTCCGCAACCTGCGTGGCAATACGCCTGCAGAACATGAGCGCGCGCTTGATGACGTTATATCCATGTTACATCACGTTGTCGCGCCACATCATCACGATGACGAAGATGAAGTGACGTGCGGCTGTTCGCATCATCACCACTGAAAATATTTTATGTAATTTTGTCACAGTGAAGTGTGAAGTGAAACACGCATGCATTTTTTTTCTGCATGCATAATCATGTTAACAGAATATTTACCGTTTGCGTGTTTAAGTGCGAGTGTTCATTAACCCTCACGAGGAGACTACACCATGGCTACCAAAACCAAAAAGAAGACCACTGCGAAGACCACTGCAAAAAAAGTTGTAAAGAAGACTGCAGCTAAAAAACCCGCAGCTAAGAAAGTTGCAAAGAAAGCCACCAAGAAGGTTGTTGCTAAGAAGAGCTCCAAGCCTTCCGTAAAGCTGGTTGCTAAAGCTGCTTCCGCTCGTCGCGTAGCTGCATTCCGCTAATAAATAATAAAAATCAATACGTTATTTTGTTTTTAAGGGCTCGCAAGAGCCCTTTTTTTTGGCATTCATAATGCCGGGGAAACGCATTCCCCTCTGCGCTCAGCGCATTCTCCCCTTACGTCGCGATAGAGTTCCTTCACGAATACGACGACGCTTGCATAAGGTCGAGTAATAGCGGTAAACAGTGTCATGAAAAAACTCTCTCTCATCTTCATGGGCACGCCGCAGTTCGCAGTGCCGACGCTGCAAAGCCTCATTGATGCCGGGCATAACATCGTTGCGGTTTATACCGCTGCGCCCAAACCTGCCGGACGCGGCCAGAAGGAAACCATCACTCCCATTCACCAGCTCGCGCAACAGCACGGCTTGCATGTGCTTACACCTGCGACACTGAAATACGCGGCAGCGCAGGATGCGTTTAAAAATTTTAATGCCGATGCCGCGATCGTTGCCGCATATGGGCTGCTGCTGCCACAGGCGATTCTTGATGGCACGCGCATGGGCTGCCTGAACGTGCATCCTTCCCTGCTGCCACGCTGGCGCGGCGCAGCACCACTGCAACGCACGATCATGGCGGGCGATAAAGAGACAGGCATTGTCATCATGCAGATGAATGCGGGACTGGACACGGGCGATATGCTCGTCACCGAACGCCATGCTATTGCCGACGGCACTACTACCGCGCAATTGCATGACACGCTTTCACAGAAGGCCGGAGCATTAGTGCTTCAGGCGCTTGAAGGTCTTGGCAACGGCAAAATCACCGCAGTAAAGCAACCCGAAGACGGCGTGATCTACGCTAAGAAGATCACCAAGGAAGAAGCGCGCATCGACTGGAAAGAATCTGCTGAAACCCTGCGTAATAAAGTGCTTGGGCTTAACCCCGCACCCGGTGCGTATTTCATGTATAACGGCGAGAATATAAAAATACTTGATGCGAAAGTCACCGCTGCTTCATCAACTCCGGGTACGGTACTTGATGACCAGCTTACCATCGCCTGCGGCAACGGCGCGCTCATACCTGTAACGGTTCAACGCCCCGGCAAAAAGCCGATGGCACTAAAAGAAATGCTGCTGGGTTTTACAGTAGCGGCGGGAACACTGCTTCAATAGTTCAGCGGTTCGGGCTCCTGCGGGATGACGGATTGCCATGTCCTGTTCTTCCGACAAAACTTTTTTGCTGATCACCTTGCGTCCCCAGCCTTCTTGCTTCCGCGTCGTGACCAACAGCGATTTCCCTTTGCGATTCTGCCAGCATATGAGATGCAGTTATATTTTCCTGAGCAGGCGTTTCCGGTTTATTGGTCATAAAATACTCTTTAATTACCAACCTCCGGCAAAGCCGGAGGTATAAGACGCTTCGCTTGACCGCCCAAGGCGGTTGTTAACGAAAGAGCTTTAGCTGGTCGATACGCACGTCTTCCTTCTCCTGATTGCGGATATACTCCCTTATCTTTGCTTCATCGCGACCGACGGTGGAGACGAAGTACCCTCGCGCCCAAAAACTTTCTCCGGTAAAGT
>JAMIFV010000061.1:0-59853 GCA_035906055.1 Alphaproteobacteria bacterium
CGTCATCATGGACAATGCACCCTTCCACAACAAACCACAGATATGCGCGCTGCTGCAAAAACACGGACATGCCATGCTGCCACTGCCAAAATACTCCCCGGACTTCAATCCCATCGAACAATCATTCGCTGTAATCAAACGACGAAGGGCCTTCTCTTCACTCCCTCTCGACCAAATCATGAATCAGTAAGTATTAAGTTAATTGAGTATAAGTGGTGACAGGTACTCCAGTATACTGCTATTCTTATTTAATTACAGCAGAGTAGTGTGACAATATTATGACGGTCACGCAGCAGGGTATCGAAATATCAGCAGGTTAGCCTTTGTGCAGCATGAAGATGCCCTGTTCGCCAAATATATTAGCGAAAAACATCCTGCCATTGAAATGGCCGGGAGTACCCCGGTTATCGACATAGACGCGTTTGTCGATATTTACATGCATATCTTCGCACAGGCTTACAAAGTCGCTGAGCGTACAGAAATGGATGTTCGGCGTGTCATACCACTCATAACTGAGCGTGCGCGTTACCGGCATGCGCCCGAACATTAAAAGATAGAGCCGGTTTTTCCAGTAACCGAAATTGGGTACGGAGACGATGGCTGTCTTGCCGATGCGCACGAGGTTGCCAAGCACCGCTTTAGGGTCGCGCATGGTCTGCAGCGTCTGGCTGAGCACCACGCAGTCATACATTTTATCAGGGTATTCGCGCAGGTCGGTATCCGCGTCGCCCTGTATCACGGAAAGCCCGCGCGCGATGCTGGCATTCACGCCGCTCTGGCTAAGCTCGATGCCGCGCGCATCCACTTTCTTGTGCTGTGTAAGCCATGCAAGCAGTTCGCCGTCACCACAGCCCACGTCAAGCACCTTGGCATGCTCAGGCACAAGGTCGGCGATCACCTGAAGGTCGGGGCGCAGGCGGATATCAGCCATGGTGCCTTCCCTGCAGGAAACCCTGCACTATTTTATAGAATTCCGGTTCTTCCAGCAGGAACGCGTCATGCCCTTTGTCGGTGGCGATTTCGGCGAAGCTCACGTTGGCGGCAACTGCGTTGAGTGCACGCACTATGGCGCGGCTGTCGCTGGTGGGAAACAGCCAGTCAGACGAGAATGACACTACAAGAAAACGCGTACCCGTATCACGGAAGCTCTGCGAGAGCGGCGCCTGCTCTGTGAGGTCAAAATAGTCCATCGCCCTTGTGATATAGAAATAGGAGTTCGCGTCGAAGCGCTCAACGAACGCCGCGCCCTGATGGCGCAGATAACTTTCCACCTGGAAATCCGCTTCGAAGCCGTAAGAGATGCTTTCGCGGTCCTGCAATGAGCGGCCAAATTTGCGGTGCAATGCCGATTCGGAAAGGTAGGTGACGTGCGCCGCCATGCGCGCAACTGACAATCCTTTCACCGGGAACCTGCCATGCTCGTGGTATTTTCCGCCGCAGAATTCCGGGTCGATCATGATGGACTGCCTGCCGATTTCATGGAAGGCGATGTTCTGTGCCGAGTGACGCGCAGAGGTGGCGATAGGAATGGCATTGCGCACGCGCTCAGGGTAAAGCGCCGCCCAGGTAAGCGTAATCATGCCTCCCATGGAGCCGCCGATAACGCAGTAAAGTTTTTCAATGCCGAGGAAATCCATAAGCAGCGCCTGCGCGCGCACCATGTCTTTGATGGTGATGAGCGGGAACTCAAGGCCGAACACTTTGCCCGTGGCCGGGTTGATGGATTTTGGGCCATACGAGCCCATGCATCCGCCGATGACATTGGTGGCGATCACGTAGAACTGGTTGGTGTCGATGGTCTTGCCGGGGCCGATGAGATTCTCCCACCAGCCGGGTTTGCCGGTTACCGGATGGGTGCTTGCGGCGTACTGGTCGCCGGTGAGGCCGTGGCAGACGAGAATGGCATTGGACTTCGCCGCATTGAGCGTGCCGTAGGTCTGGTAGGCCACGGGAAAAGCGGATATCTCCGCGCCGCTTTCAAGCTGCAAGGGAATATTCTGCGCCACAATGGCGACCCTGCCGACTGCGACCTGCCGGTAATTAGGGCCAAATGTGAGAGTGACGCTATCTGTGGACATAGTTTGAACTTGTTAGGGGAATTACCCTAACAACAAGTATTAGCCTGTCTAGCAATTTATGAGTTGAGGAAATAATCGCGTGCCTAAGCGCGAATTGCCATTGCAGGGTCGTTAGCGACAGCTTTGCTTTTTTCCACCTGAGTCGCATGGCCTTCCACCGGCTTTAATGCTTCAGGGGATATTCTGCTCTCAGCGGGCTGCACCTGCGCTGTCCATTTGCTTTGGTCGCCTTCGGTCTTGCCCGCTGCGGGAGCAGGGGCTGCCATAGCTGCTGCGGCCCGTTTCTCGCTCTCAGATACTCTGGCGAGTTTGCTGGCGGTGTCTTCCATATATACGGCCAGTTCGCGCTCATAGGCTTTGCGGGATGCTTCCGCCACGTCGTTGCTTTCCTCGCGGATGCGCTGTCCCATCAGGCGGTCGGTGGCGTAGTTGGCGGCAAAGCCTGCGGTGATGGAAGTAAACAGTGTGAAGATACTGGCGATCAGCGGGCTTTTGATAGCTTTCTTTTTGAAGGTCGCATAACCACTGGCAACGGCAGTGGCTGCAAAGGCGACCCAGCCAGCAGTGGCGGCGGATTTCTGCAGGGCGGAAGTGCGTTCGGCCAGCTCCTGTGATTTCTTTTGCAGTTCGGGGTAATGTGCGGCGATGGTCTTGGGGTCGTGGTCAAAAAGCTGGAGACGGCGCTGCTGCGTTTCGGAATCCTTGCCGATGGCAGAGTCGATCTTCTCGCTGTGCTTATCGAGCATAGCGGGGATATTTTCTTCCCTAAGGGGTATGGGTGCCTGTTCAACCATAGGCGCACTATAGCACCCCAATGTTACAATATGATGAAGAAAAAGGGGTTTTTCCCCGAAAATGCGCAAATTGGCTCTTGTCTTGGCTTTGCGGACGGTTATAGTGCGCTCGTAACCCCCTGAAATCAGCATCCGATCCCTATGAGCGACCTGTTTAATTCCAAAGCCAAGACCGCCAAAACCGATTCCTATACTGCGGAACATATCGAGGTTCTGGAGGGGCTGGAACCTGTGCGCCGCCGCCCCGGCATGTATATCGGCGGCTCTGATGAGAGCGCCATGCACCATCTGGTAACCGAGGTGTTCGACAACGCCATGGACGAGGCGGTGGCCGGGCATGCGACCCGCATCGAGCTGACGCTGGGCATGGATAATTATGTTAAGATAAGCGATAACGGACGCGGTATTCCCATTGATCCGCATCCCAAATTCCCAAAAAAATCGGCACTTGAAGTGATCATGACCATGCTGCATTCCGGCGGCAAGTTCAGCGGCAAGGCCTATGAGACTTCCGGCGGACTGCACGGCGTGGGCATTTCGGTGGTGAACGCGCTTTCTGATGATATGACCGTGGAAGTAGTGCGTGATAAAGCGCTTTATACCCAGAGCTTCTCGCGCGGCGAAGTGCTCGACAAGATCAGGAAGGAAGGCGCTGCGCCCAACCGCAAGGGCACCACGGTGATGTTCCACCCGGATGCGCAGATATTCGGCACCAAGGCCAGATTCCGGCCCGAACGCCTTTATAAATTCGCGCGTTCCAAAGCGTATCTTTATCGCGGTGTGGAAATTCGCTGGAAATGCGACCCCTCGCTTTTGGGGGAGAACGCTGAGATTCCGGCAGAGGATACGCTGCATTTCCCCGGCGGTCTTAAGGATTTCATGGCGATGACCCTGCAAGGGCGCGGCACCGTTACGCCGCAGCCGTTCGCAGGCGAAGCGGATTTCAGCGACCGTCAGGGGCGCATGGAATGGGCGCTGGCATGGCCGCTCGACGAGGAAGGCAACACGCGTTCTTACTGTAATACTATTTATACACCTGAAGGCGGCACGCATGAGTCGGGCTTCAAGAGCGCGCTTATCAAGTCGCTGAAGGCCTACGGCGACCGTGTAGGCAATAAAAAGACCGGCATCCTTACCTCCGAAGACCTGCTCACCGATTCCGTGGCGTTCCTTTCCGTGTTTATCCGCGAGCCGCAGTTCCAGGGGCAGACCAAGGATAAGCTGGTGACGCCGGAAGCGGCGCGTCTGGTAGAAAACGTGGTGCGCGACCATTTCGACCACTGGCTGGCCGGTGACCCCGCCGCCGCGCAGATGGTGCTCAATTACGTGACCAACCGCGCCGAAGACCGCCTGCGCCGCAAGGCTGAAAAGGAAGTGGGCCGCAAGACCGCCACGCAACGGCTGCGCCTTCCCGGAAAGCTGGCCGACTGTACGCGCAGCGCGGGAGTGGGCACTGAACTGTTCCTCGTGGAAGGGGACTCTGCGGGCGGTTCCGCCAAGCAGGCACGCGACCGCGATACGCAGGCCGTGCTGCCGCTGCGCGGCAAGATCCTCAACGTGGCAAGCGCCACGGCGGATAAGATCCGTGCCAATCAGGAAATCTCCGACATGGTGCTGGCGCTGGGCTGCGGCCTTGGCTCGCATTATGACGAGTCCGCGTTGCGTTACGAGCGCGTGGTCATCATGACCGACGCCGACGTGGACGGTGCGCATATCGCGTCGCTGCTGATGACGTTCTTCTATCAGGAAATGCCGCAACTCATCCGCAACGGGCATCTGTTTATCGCGTTGCCGCCGCTGTACCGCATCACGCATGGCACCACCACGCATTATGCGCGTGACGATAAGGATAAAGATAAGCTTGTGGCGGAGCTTTCCAAAAAACCGGGCAAACTGGAAATAGGCCGGTTCAAAGGCCTTGGTGAGATGACCGCGCCGCAGCTCAAGGAAACCACCATGCAGTCCGGCAACCGTGTGCTGCTGCGTGTGGGCATCGCCGAAAATGATGTGGAAAGCACCCGCAACCGCGTGGAACAGCTTATGGGTAAAAAGCCGGAACTGCGCTTCCAGTTCATTCAGGAAGAAACCGCCAAGCGCGGCAGTTCATTTAAGGAAGCGCTGGATATTTAACGCGCAAGGTGCGCTGGTTTGCTAAGGTCTGCGACGGCTATTTCAAGATTCAGTTGCTTTACGCCTATATCTCTGGGGTTGCGCGTAACAGCTATGTCGTAAATGATATCAGTGGCATGCTTCATGCAGGTAAGTGCATGCACTTCGTTTGCGACCTTCTTGGCTGCTGCCTCTCGTGCAGGTTTGAGGCGGGTGCCGACTTTGTCAAAAGCTACGGCAAGCTCGTTTATCTGTTTGCCAATGAGAGCCTGCGCATCGTCTCGCAGAGCCATATAACGTTTGTCTAGCTCGGGGTAATCTTTGTCGCCATGCTGAATCTGAATTTTATGTTTTGCCGCCTCTGCCATGCCTTTGAAAGTGGCTTGGATCTTGCGATCCATTGTAAGCACGCCTGCTACGGCGTTCTGCGCCTCATCAATGGTACGCATGGCGTTTGCTATTTTAAGGTAGCGCCCGTCATAAAAGTCCTTGATAGGCTGGTCTTGACCCAGAACACATGCGATGAACAGCTTTTGCGGTTCGCCGATCATCTCCTTGATTGCCGTGTCGTCATCAAGATAGCCGCGCTTGCCGCGAAGGCTGACATCTAGCTGGTTAAACTCCTGCATGTCACTCTTGACGCGCTGAAAGATATCCTCAAGCTTTGCGTTATCTGCGCCGACTTCCTTTTGTTTCAGGTAGTGCCTCATAAGGCGCATGGAACGACCGATGAGTGCAGTGCCAAGCCAGCGCTTGGTCTGTTCCTCGGTGTCTTTTTCAAAAGCGGGATTGTTGCTGCTTTTACGCTGATTCGCGATCTCCTGCAGGAGATCACGTTCATCCTCAATGTATCTGTCCAGTTTCTCAGGAGAAGTCTTGGTAACGTTGTAACCGCGGTCGACAAAATGCAGGAAACGTTGTTCAAAGTCCTTAATAAGGTTGCGCATGGCAGGCAGGTCGCTCACGTCCGGCACGTCATATTTGCGCACGAGATACTTGCCGCCGGATTCCAGCGGATCGACGTATTTATGTCCATCCGCTCCCGTGATCACGGGAAAGCTGGTGTCATCCGTTCTTGCAGACTTTTTAGCTGAATTCATGCAATGTCCTCAAGGATTAACATGTTATAACAAATGCTGCTAACTTGTCCCAAGGCTTTTTAATGAAGATTATGTTACGGCGATTCCCATCAGGGAATGCTTAACCCATTATTTTTTAATATTTCCTGCGCTTCCTGTGACTTCAGGAAATCAAGGAACACGCGGGCAGGGGTCATGTTCTCGCCTGCCACCACTACCATGCTGTACGTGGCTTCGCCCTGCAAGGCGATGGGGCTGATGGAATACACGTCCACAAGGCCTTTGGTCTTTAGCTGTTCTATCAGTTCCGCGTGGGAGGTGATGAAGATATCCGCCGATTCCCCGTCCTCGATTTTTTTGGCATGTATCGCGGAATCGCCGAAATTGCTGGAAACGCTGATGGCATTGCCATTGGTAAAGCGCGAGGTTATCTGCGCCATGGGAATGGCAAGCGGTGTCTCGGCCATCACCGTGACATTCTCAATATTCTTAAACGAAGCGGCGTGCGCTGAGCCGTAGCTGGAAAGGATTAGTGGCAGGAAAGTAATAATTAGCAGCAGAAAATAGCGCCTTAGCCACAGCATATTGATAAATCCCTATCGATTTTTAACTATATATGGTATTAACTGCATAAGTTTATACATAATCTGTAAAGCTTACCTAACATGAACCGGCATATACATGCAGCATTAATATTAGTGGCTTTGCTGATAGCGGCAACCCCGTTCCTTGTCCTTCAGGCGTCCGGCGTTACCAGCGCGTCGCTGATAACGGGCTTCATGTTGCCGTTCGAGCATCTGTTGCATGCGCCTTTGCTGTTGATCATCGGATGCATTGCCGCATGGCTTGGGCGTGAGATGCTGGTGCTGCTGCCGTTATGCTGCCTTATCATGCTGGCGCTCGGTGCAATACTGCATGTGGAGAATTCAATGTTCCCGGCAGTGCAGGCTTATTCCGCCGGGGCTATACTGCTGTTTGCTTTTGCCACCAGCATGATGCGGCATAAAGCATCCATGTTTAGCGTGGTGCCGGTGGGGCTGTGGGGCTACTTTTCCGGCGGCAGTTATTTCATGCATCCGCCGGAAGGCATGCAACCGGTATTCTGCCTGCAGGGCATGATCATGAGCGCTGGCCTGCTCATGGCCATAGGCGTTGCGCTGGCGATCACCGTATCAGAGGCGTTCAACATTTGTTTTAAGAAGCTGGGAAAGTTTGCAGCGGTCACTTCTTTTCTGTCGTTATTCTAGCGTTTTAAAAAAGCAGTTCGCAGCGCCGGTGTGGCATGCGGGGCCTACCTGTTCCACTTGTGCCAGCAGCGTATCGCCGTCGCAATCCAGTTTCATTTCCACCAGTGTCTGTTTGTGGCCGGAGGTTTCCCCTTTGCGCCACAATGCCTGCCGCGAGCGCGACCAGTAGGTCATCTGCCTTGTTTCAAGCGTCAGGCGAAGCGACTCCTTGTTCATCCATGCCAGCATCAGCACTTCGCCGGTCTTGTGGTGCTGCGCGATCACGGGCACGAGTCCGTCTGCGTTGAACGTCACTTCGTCAAAATTCACATTGCTCATGCTTCTGCCGCTTTCATGCGTTGGAATCCTGCTGATAGATCCGTGATCAGGTCGTCGCTATGTTCAAGCCCGGCGCTGATGCGTAATGTCGGGCCTTTGGGTTGCCATTCCGGCGTGGCTTTGCGCTGCGCCCTGAACGGCAGGATGAGGCTTTCATAGCCACCCCAGCTAACGCCCATGCCGAAGAGCTGCATATGGTCGAGCATGGCGGCGAGGGCCTTTTTGCTGACGGGTTTCAGCTCGAACGAGAACAGGCCGCTGGCGCCGGTGCAGTCGCGTTTCCAGAGCGCGTGGCCGGGGTCGTCGGGCAATGCGGGGTAAAATATCTTTTCCACCTCGGGCTGCTCCCTGAGCCAGTGTGCAATGGCGAGCGCGTTTTGCTGGTGCTGTTTCAGGCGCACGGGCAGTGAACGCAGGCCGCGCGCGCAGAGGAACACTTCTTCCGAGCCGGGGCAGATGCCCATATTGCAATAGGTGCGGCGGAGGGCAGGATAATAGTGCTTTGAGCAGGTGATAAGCCCCATCACGATATCCGCATGCCCGCCGATATATTTGGTGCAGGCATTGATGGCGATGTCCACGCCAAGCTTCGTGGTGTTCTGGTAAAGCGGCGTTGCCCAGGTGTTGTCTGCCGCAAGCGGTATCCTGTTCGCCTTTGCCACTTCCGCGATGGCGGGAATGTCCTGCATCTCGAAGGTGTGCGAGCCGGGGCTTTCGCAGTAGATAAGCTGCGTGTTCGGGCGGATATGTTCAGCGATGCCTTTGCCGATGCGTGAGTTGTAATAGGAAACCTCGATGCCGAAACGCGGCAGTTCCTCGATGCAGTATTTACGCATCGTCGCATACAGCGAATCCGGCACCAGCAAGTGTCCCCCGGAAGAGAGCATCGCGTGCAACAAAACAACGATAGCAGACTGGCCGGAACAGGTGAGCATGGCGTGGTCGGAGCCGTCCAGCGCGGCGAGCGATTCTTCAAGCGCGCGTGTGGAAGGCGTGCCGCTGCGGCCATAAACAAGCGGGCGGACGCCGTTTCCGCGTTCGCAGGTTTCAAACTCCTGAAGGGTTTTGAACAGGATCGTGGACGTGCGGTAAACAGGGGCGTTTACCACGCCCTCATGGGCTTCCGGCTCGCGCCCGAGCGTAGTTACAAGGGTTTCTGATTTCATTAATATTGTTTTCTAAGAGTATTTTAATGGTCAGGCAACAATAAAACATTGGATTTCTGTGCGTCTATATGGCAACATGCATGCAGTTTTCGCAGTGCTCCTACAGTCAACAATCCTCAATATCTGGAGATAGTTATGCGTGCTTCCTCCCATTCCAAACTGGCCCTCGCCATGCTTGCCTTCGTTGCGCTTTCCACTGGTTCCATGGCCTATGTGCAACCCGTCGAAGCTGCCGTGCCGATGCTTTCCGGCGGCGTGGGCGAAGATGATTTTGAGGCTATCGCCGCGCAGAAAGATAAATACAACGTGAAACTGCTGTTCACCGAGAGCGCGGGCGATTACCTGTCCGATGTTGCGGTGAGCATCATGACCGCAAAGGGCAAAGAGCTTGCCTCCACGGTGACTGATGGTCCCATTCTGCTGATGCAGCTCAAGCCCGGCACCTACAAGGTGAAGGCTACCGAAGCGGGCAGGGTGCAGGAACACAAGCTCGTAGTGGGCAAAGGCAGGGCTTACCTTCAGGTGCGATTCCCCATGCTGGAGACGCCTGCGGAATAGCTCCTGATTTCAGTGCGATAGTTGCTGCCGCCGCTGTCACAAAACCGTCATGTGACTGAAGGTTTCTTTGCGGCTAGAATATAGCAAATTATCGCGCGATTTTATGAGTTTGCATTTTCTGGAAAGCCTGATCGGCGGATCACTCCACGGCGGAAGCGTGCTGGAAGGGGCATGGGGCGCGCTTATGCGCCTCATGGCGGGCAACGCCTCTGAGATTGCGGGCTCCATTGCAAGAGGAGTTGTGGGTGGTGGTTCAACCAGCTACAGCCTGCTTGATGTGCTTACCGATGTTTACCTCTTTAGCGATGGATTTGGTCGTAGTGGCAGCAAAGGTAACAGCACTTCGGGGCATCCGGTTCTAAATGACCACGCGGAGAACGGGCTTAAGAGCCATGCGTTCCTCCTGCAGCAATTAAGCGCCAATAAGCATGAGAAAGGTGTAGAGCCTATCCTGAAAGATTATGCGGCACTCGGTGCGAACCTGCCGGGTGAAGATTTGCTAAAGCGCACTTATCGCAAGCTGTTCTCCATCTTCAGGGCGGATCAGGTAACCGAAGCCGGGGATCACAGAGGTAACCCGCTCGCGCACGCTTTGGGCGAAGCAAAAGCGCATCTGGAAAATAGCCAGGTGGTGCATGCCTATAATCAGTCACTGGAAGAAAATCGCGGCGCTATCGAAAGTGCGCTTGAAAAAATAAGCAAGTTCGACTGGAAGGCGGCGTATGAAAAGGCGGAACGCAGTAGCCAGCTTAAACTGGGATTCAATGGTGCGGCCGGAGGCGTGATAAGCAAAGCGCAACAATGGACATCTGGCCTTAGCGGCCTGCAGAAAACCGGCCTTGCATTCGGCGTGGTGACTGCAATAGGGATAGGTGCTTATGGCGTTGCAAAAGTGGTGGAAAGCATCCGCGCGCGCAGAAAGCCCGCGCAGAAAGCCCCTGAAGAGGCGCCGGAAGCGGTTGATTTTACCCAGCGCATGAAAGCGCGTGAGGCGCAGCCAAATGTAGCGGCAGGGATAGGCTGATGGCAACTAATGAAGATAATATGGAACGCCGCGTGAACGTGCCCAATGAGACTTTGCTGGGTGCGGCAAACAGTGCCGTTTCCAGCGGCATACTGTCACTGGCGGTTTCCGCTGCCGTATCGCTCGTCAAAAGACAGGAGGGACAGAATGCCGCCCGCCTGATCATGAGCAACATGAAGGGTACGCATTATCTGCCTATCGTTGCAACAACCGCTGCTTTCACCGCGCTCGGCGCAAGCATTCGCTTCATGCGCGCCAGCCGCAACAATGAACGTCTTGACCGCGAGGACTCACTTCAGGAGCAGCGTATGAAGGCGTTTGTCGAGCGTGTGGAAGACAGCAAAGGCGAGCCTTTAGAACGCCAGCGTTAGGCAGGGCATTTTCCACGTAAGCGGAAACGTCTACTGAAAAAGCTTGCGTATCTTTTCCCACCAGTGCCGCTTCAGCTCCCTGAACTGAGCTGCCATTTGCTTCGCATGTTTGTAGGCAGCCGTCTGCCGGATGCTTTCATGTGCCCAGCGCAGCCAGCCGGTAACGGTGTGGTAAAGCCAGCTGAACCAGCGGAAGCTGAGCAACTGCGGCTTGGTAAGCGCGAATACGCGGGCTATCATCACCGTGCCCAACAGCTTGGCAACCGCCTCATAGGCAAGCCCTTTAACAAACATGCCCCTGGCGATGTAATGCAGGCCAGCAAGGTTGATAGGGGTTACAATCAGCACCGGCACGAAGAACGCCGCCATGGCCTTGTAAGGGCTGGCTGCTTTCAGCCACGCTTCCAGCCTTGCCAGATGCAGCAGCTCGCTGAGCCTGCGGCCAAGGAACGTAAGGGTGTTCCACAGCCATTCCTCAAACAGAAGGAAGAGGGCAAGAAAATAAAGCAGGAAGCGTTTAAGCAGTAACTTCATTTCAGATGTTGCCTGAGCACGTTCAACTGCGGGAACTGGTCTTCACGCGGGGGATACACGTTCATAGGGTAGTTGCCAAACCATTCGCTGGCGCCCCAGTAGGTCCAGCCTTTCCATACGCCCGCATGGGCTTTCATATGTTCCAGCGCCTTGGCGAGCGAAGCGAGGCAGGCAGGCGATTTTGCCGTGCCGAATTCACCGAGGAAGCCTTTATGGCCGGTTTTCTTCAGCCACGCGGAAACCGGAGCCAGCGCCGCTTCGGTCACTTCCGGCGGCGTGCAGTCTTCATGGGTGCCGGAGTAGTTATAATCGAAATAGTGGTGTATCTCGATCGCCATATTTCTGGCAGGGTCTTTCAGGCTGGCGAGCGCTTCCGCATTGGAGAGTCTGCCCACTTTCTGGTTCCAGCTGTGCGCTCCGCTATAAATAGTGCCGGGCACCAGCACCAGCTGTTTTGCACCCGTGCCGCGTATGGCCGTGAGCGCCGCCTTGGCGATCTTCGCCCATTCCTCTGCGCTATGCTTATGGGGTTCGTTCATGATGCCGAACGCCACTTTCGGATGGCCCTGATAACGTTTGGCAAGTTGCGTCCACACCTGCGTAAATGCTTTTTCCGGCACGTCGCGGCTGCCGATAAGCTTGCCGCGATAGAAACCATAATTATGCATGTCCAGTATCACGGTCATGCCGAATGTATCGGCGGCATCCACGATGGCATCAATGTTCTTCATCTCCGCTTCGTTCAGCTTGCCGCCCGGTTGCGGCTGGATGCGCTCCCACAGGAACGGCACTCGGATAACGTTCATGCCCAGCTTCGAGTAATCCGAAACCACGGCAGGGGTGGGGTAAAGATAATCTGTTTTGTGTTCGCCGGGAATCTTATCGGCACCGAATTCACCGCCTGCTAGGTTGATGCCCTTAAGCATGACCGCATAAGCAACGGTTGGTGCGGCAAGCAGGGACAGCAGGAGCAACAAACGCAGCGTATGCATGCAGGTTATATCCAGCGGTAGAATATGTGGGGAATGTAGAAACGGCGTTTGTTCATGATCGTGCCGATGGCATTGCCTGAATTCTGCGCGATGAGGTCTTTGACCTGAATGGCAACCGGCGCGCGGGTGCGTTCGGCTTCCACGATGATGATTGTGCCGTCCACGAGTTTGGAAAGGCTTGCGCACAAAATGTCGGAAAGGATGCCGGGAGACGGAATGATAATGAGGTCATACATGCCGCGCAGCACTTTGAGCAGTTCGTCGAAACTGTCGAGGTTGGCAAGGGCGGAATCTTTGAAGCGCGGGTTGCGCAGCAGCGTATATACGAAATTGGTTTTTTCGATGCCGACCTGTGAAACCTCCAGCTGCCCGCCTGCCTGCAGCAGCACGTCAAGCGTGGTGTCCACATGGATGGCAAGCTCATGACGCAGGTGTTGCTCATGGTCAGCCGTATCAATGAAAAGCACCCTCAGGCCGATCTGCGTGGCGGCGGTGTAGGCGGTTTCAAAAGAAATCAGGTTGGTGCCTTCGCCCTGATAGGCGCTTGCGAACTGGATCACGTGGCATCTCTGGTCGGGGAGCGTGTTCTTTATGGTCTGGTACAGCGCCAGTATCTTGCCGGAGGGAAGGATAGCGTCATACTCGTATTCCACCATTTCCGGCTGGTTGTTGATGTTGATATTAAAACCGCGGTGTCGCGTCACCGTGAGCGAGTTATCGCCTGAATTGCTGGCGGCGTCAGAGGTGCTTGCGGTGCTGCTGCTTTCAGCGGCGGCTGCCGCAGCATCCTGCGCTTTATCGCCGTCTTTGTCTTTTTCGTTCTTGTTTTCGTTTTCGCTCATGCGTTACTTCTCTTCCTGCGGGGCCTTTTCTTCATCCGCCCGAATGACGCCATCGACGGCACGCCAAGTACGGTGGTTATCTGTTCAGGGCGTGAGAAGCGCTCATCCAGTCCTTCGAACGCCACTACGATAGCAACGCCCAGCATAAGCCCCCCAAGCAAGCCAAGCACCAGTATCAGCAGCTTCTTAGGTTTTACGGGGGTAAGGGGGAAGGTGGGTTCGTCCAGAATGGAGATACGCGTGATATTCTGCTGGTTCAGCGTTTCGTTGATGCGTGCTTCTTCCAGCTTGGAGGTGTAATTGCGATAATTCTCTTCGGCGATCTGCACCTGGCGCTGCAGGTCGTTGAATTCGCCACGGCTGGATTCCAGCACAGTGATGCGTTTGTCTATGTCCCTGATCATCGGAGAAAGGGTGGAAGAACTGGTATCTGCGGCGCTGGATTTAAGGTCTGCCTGCTTGGCGCGTAACTGGCCATAAGCGATGGAAAGGCTCTCGCGGATGCGCTTCACGGCGGGGCTGTTGGTGTTATAGGTCATGAGCAATTGCGTTTCACGCTCTCTGAGTTCGTCCACACGGCGCTGCGCTTCGTCGATGCTGCGCATGCCTACCGACTTGGCGTCGCTCTTTTCCTGCATGAGGCGGGCGAGTTCGTTCTCCACCGAGGAGATGCCGTTATTGGTCTTGAAGTCCTGCAGTTTCTTCTGCGCCTCTTCAAGCTGTATGGAGGCATGCTTCACCTGCTCGTGGATAAAGCCGGTCTCCGGGCGGTTGAACACATCCGCCTGACGTACGATGAATTGCGCCAGCAGGCGCTTGAGGAACTTGTTGGCCAGTTCAGGACTCTGGTTGAGCACGTGGATCTCAATGATGTTGCTCTGCATGCCGCTGCGCACGAGCAGGTCGCCTTTCTGGTAGCGCTGGTAAGCCATCTCGGCGGCTTTTTCCTTATCCGAGGCGGTGGCTTCAAGCTCAGGATAAAGGTTATAAACGCCGAATTCATTGATCAGGCTGATAAGCAGGTCATGGCTCTGTAAAATCTTGGAGTAGGACTCTATCAGCTCGCGGCGCTCGTTCTGCGTCAGCACCGGCTGGTTCTGGTCGGACTTGTTGACATCCGGCTTGGCTTCGCTGCCGAAACGCACGAGGATGCTGGCACCGCTGTCATAGATGGGGGTGGTGGTGACAATATAGAAAAGCGCGGCGCTGGTCGTCAGCGTGAAGGCCAGGAAAAATTTCCAGAACTGGCGGAAGAATACGGTGAATATGCCGCGTGGCGTAGCTTCAATTCGCATAATGGGCTGATCCGGATAGCTGTGACAGAATAAGAAACCTACTGGTAACTGAAGCGTTTAAGAGTTGCCCTTATAACCGATTTGCCAACGCAAGCCTAGTGCCAAAGAACATAGCCAGTTTAGGTAAAAAATATTAATAAACAGTTAGATATGCTAATCCTGCGTATTTACAGTGTTAAATTCGGGCGTCCGGATACTTTTCCGGGCTGACGATACGATCGGCCACGTCCTGCCAGGAAAGGGTGGGAAGGCTCTCAAAACGCCCGCTGCGCAAAGCGCTTTTAACGGCTGCTATAATCGATTGTTTATCCCCCGGCACATAGCCGAAGCGCCCGGGGCGATTGCCCACTACCGTATCCGGGCATATACCCGGAATACCCAGGAGGCCGTACTGCATCAGTTTCATGGAAGTGTCGATGAGGAAAGGGGATACTTTATCGCCTTTATAAGCCGCCACCCCTGCATTGGCATGTGCGAGGTAGGGTATGGTATCAAGGAATGGCATTTCACCGTAAAGCCTGATGTTGGGCGCTTTCAGGTGATTCGCACCGGACCCGGCGCCAATCACATGGAAGGTAATGTCGGGGAACATTTCTGCCGCAATTTCAAAAAACGACGCGTCGAAGAGCATGGAACCAACCGAAGTGATGTTCACCGTGCCTTCCTCATAAGGCGAGGGATCACAATGCCTGATGATGGATTTATCCAGTCCGTGCGGCACGAAATAAGAAGTGGCGCCTTTGGGCATTTCATCTTTCAGTTTGCGCGAGGGAAGGATGCAGTAATCCAGCAGCGGCCCGATCGCTTCAAGCTCGTTAATAATGGTTTGGGCGCAGTCGATGGTGCTCAGGCTGTCAGATGCAAGGTATACCAGCCTGGCGGAAGGGTTCAGCTTCTTGCACATGCCCACCAGCTGGATGGGAAAGCCCGATTCGAATATGATGACGCTGCTCTGCCTGGCCCATGTCTTGAGCACGCGCGGGGTGGCCATGCGATAAGCAAAAAACAGTAATTTTTCTATGGGGCGCAGCAGCGCCTTGCGCAGGTTGACCGGGTGAATGAGCGTGCGCCAGAGATAATTTTCTACGCCGTCCTGCACGGCGATCCTGTTGCTCTGGTTCCACAATTCCATGCGCTGGTCTTTCTTAATGCGTGAAAGATGGCTGAATGCGAAAGAGAAGATGCGCGTATTGCCACGTCTGGCCAGTTCTTCAGCTATAAAGTGAATGTTGGCCTTGCGGCTGGTGCGCTGGTCGTGGCGGGTGATGATGAGGAATACATCTCCATGGCTGGCGGTCGATTGTGTAATCAGGTTTTCCGGATAGGATTTGGGGTCGATTACACGTTCAGTCACTTCTTCCCATGAGAGGGTGGGCCTGCCCTCGAACGGGGGGCTGTTAAGCGCGTTCCTTACCGCTGCGATGATGGATTCCTTATTGCCGGGCATATAACCAAAGCGGCCGGGGTAGGGCCCAACCACCGTGTGCGGGCAGATGGCGGGCACTTTCAGGAAGCCGTATTGCATCAGCTTCATGGAAGTGTCCATGAGGAAAGGAGATACTTTCCTGCCGTTATAAGGTGCCACGCCTGCGGTGGCGTGCTTGATGTAGGGGATGGTCTTGATGAACGGCATTTCATCGTATTTTACTATGTTCTTTGCCTTCAGCGGGTCGGCATGCGTGGCGCCGCCGATAATGTGGAACGTCACATCGGGAAATGCTTCTGCGGCTACTTCAAAGAATGTGCGGTCGAACAGCATGTCCCCCACGGATACGATGTTCCTGCCGCCAGCATAGGGCGAGGGGTCTGCATGCTGCAGGATGGATTTCTCCTGCGCGAAGGGCACAAGGTATAATGTGGTGCCTTTGGGCATCTCGGGCTTCATCAGCATGGACGTGATGATGGCGTAATCAATGCACTGCGACGCATCAAAAAACTCGTTGATGATGGTGGGCGCGCAACTGATGGTTTCCAGGCTGTCCGATGAGAGATACATCAGCGTGGCATCCGGGTTTAGCTGCTTGCACAGGCGCATCAGCATGATGGCGAAGCCGGATTCGACGATGATCAGGTCGCTTTCCTTGATCCACTGCCTGAGCGTGTCGGGCACCATGCGTATGTAAATGGCGAACAGCAGCTTCTCCAGTGGTATAAGCAGCCTTGTGCGCAGGTTCACCGGGTGCAGGAACGTGCGCCACAGATAGCAGTCCACCCCCTTGTGGTTTTCAACCTTGTTGCTTACGTCCCATAATTCCGAGCGTGCATCGCGCTTGATGCGCGAAAGCCAGCTGAACCCGAAAGAGAAGATGCGTACCTTGCAGCGCTTGACCAGATGGTCGGAAAAGAAATGGATGTTCACCTTGCGGCGCGCACGGTAATCATGCCGCGTGAGAAATAAAACCGATTGGGGTTTGCCCGTGTCCTTGTGCATTTACGTAAACTCACTCTTCAGTGGGTTTTTTCTTAGGTGCCTTGGCCTTCGCGGGCTTTTTTGCGGCGGCTTTCTTCTTTTCTTTTACCGGTGTCCCTGTATCGCCGGTTTCTGCAACCTTGGCTTTTTTGCCTTTTGCCGCAGGTTTCTTTTTCTTGCCTCCGGCGGCGCTGCGCTCAGCCAGAAGCGGCAATGCCTCTTCCAGCGTGAACTGTTCTGGCTCGCTGCCTTTGGGCAGGGTGGCATTCACCTTGCCGTGTTTAACGTAGTGGCCGTAACGGCCTGAATAGAGCTCCACCTTGCCGCCTTCGGGGTGGTCACCCAGCACTTTCAGCGGGGCTGCGCCTCGGCGCACGCCGCCACGTGCGGCCTTCTCGGCGATGAGCACCACCGCGCGGTTGATGCCTACGGTGAGCACGTCGTCGTCACCTTTGAGCGAGGTGTATTGCCCGTCATGCAGCAGGTAAGGGCCGAAGGGGCCTTGTCCCGCCTTGATGACCTTGCTGGTTTCCGGATGGATGCCCACTTCGCGCGGCAGGGTGAGCAGTGCGAGCGCTTTTTCAAGCGTCACCTGATCAGGCGGGATATTCTTGGGCACGCTGGAGCGCTTGGGTTTTTTATCGTTACCCAACTGGATATAAAGGCCGTAAGGGCCTTTCTTGAGGAACACTTCCATACCGCTGGCGGGGTCGTTGCCGAGCAGTTTGGGTTCATTGCTCATATTGGCAGCCGCTTCGCCGCCTTCTTCCGTTTCGCCGCCGATCTGGCGTTTGAAATTGCATTCCGGGTAGCGCGAGCAGCCCAGGAACGCGCCGAACTTACCGGTGCGCAGGCCAAGCTTGCCTTCGCCGCATGCGGGGCAGGCGCGCGGATTCTCGCTGCCTTTGGCGATGTTGCGGTAGATATACGGTTCCAGCAGCGCGTCCACCGCTTCAAGGATGGACGGGTTGGTGAGCTTCTTGGTGTCTTCCACGGTGTGGATGAACTGTTCCCACCATTCGCGCAGCACCTGCTTCCACTCCACTTCACCGGCAGACACATCGTCGAGTTTGTCTTCAAGGCGGGCGGTGAAATCAAATTCCACATAGCGGCGGAAGAAGCTCACGAGGAATGCGTTCACGATACGGCCACGGGCTTCCGCGATGAAGCGCTTCTTATCGAGGCGCACATACTCGCGCTCCTGCAGCACGGAGATGATGCTGGCATAGGTGGAAGGGCGGCCAATGCCGAGTTCTTCGAGCTTCTTCACGAGGCTCGCTTCGGTATAGCGCGGGGGAGGCTCGGTGAAATGTTGTTCGGGAGTGATTTCCCTGGTCTTTACGTGCTCGCCTTTTTCCAGCGCGGGAAGTGAGCGGGATTCTTCGTCCTCGTCGCCATCGTCGCGGCCTTCCTGATAGAGCGCAAGGAAGCCTGCGAAACGCTGCACGGAACCGGTGGCATGCAGGGTGGCCTGCTTGTCGGCGGATTCCATATCCACGGAGGTCTGGTCGAATACGGCGGATTCCATCTGGCTGGCCATCATGCGCTTCCAGACGAGTTCATAGAGACGCAGCATGTCGTTATCGAGCACGTTACGCAGTTTTTCCGGCGTGCGGGTTACGTCGGTGGGGCGGATAGCTTCATGCGCTTCCTGCGCGTTCTTCTGCTTTACCTTATATACGCGCGGTGAAGAAGGCACATAGTTCTGGCCGTACTGGCTGCCGATGAGGCTGCGCGCAGCGGTGATCGCTTCGTTGGAAACAGTAACGCCGTCAGTACGCATATAAGTGATAAGGCCCACTGTTTCGCCGCCGATATCCTGGCCTTCATAAAGCTTCTGCGCGAGCTGCATGGTCTTTTTGGCGGAGAAGCCGAGCTTGCGCGAGGCGTCCATCTGCAGCGTGGAGGTGGTGAAGGGCGGGTAGGGGTGGCGGCGCACCTGTTTCTGTTCGAGGTCGGACACGCTGAACTGCTTGCCGTTCAGGCCGCTGGCTATTTCCGTAGCCCTCGCTTCGTTGGGGATGTCGAACTTATCGAGCTTCCTGCCCTGCCAGTGCGTGAGGCGCGCCTTGAACGGCACGCTGGCGGAATTTTCCATCAGCACGCGGATATCCCAGTATTCCTGCGAGATGAACTTCTCAATTTCCTCGTCACGGTCGCAGATGAGGCGCAGCGCGACGGACTGCACGCGGCCTGCGGACTTGCTGCCCGGCAGCTTGCGCCACAGCACGGGGGAGAGGGTGAAGCCTACAAGGTAGTCCAGCGCGCGGCGCGCCTGCTGCGCGTTGACGAGATTCATGTCGATGTCGCGCGGGTGCTGCATCGCTTCGAGGATGGCGCCCTTGGTGATCTCATTGAATACCACGCGTTCCACATGCACGGCCTTGGGCAGCGCTTTGCTGGCTTTGAGCGCTTCGAGCACGTGCCACGAGATGGCTTCGCCTTCGCGGTCAGGATCGGTCGCGAGGATGAGTTTATCAGACTGCTTAACTGCCTTGGCTATATTATTGATCTGCTTGCGCGCGTCGTCATCCACCTCGTAGGTCATGGCGAAGTCTTCGGCGGGGCGCACGGAACCATCCTTGGCGGGCAGGTCGCGCACATGGCCAAAGGAGGCGAGCACGGTATAGTCCTTGCCCAGATACTTATTGATGGTTTTGGCTTTGGCCGGTGATTCTACGACTACAACATTATGCATTCGGCGCATTTTCCATTTAACTTCACACGTCGTTATCCTTCGGATTCGGCGTGCTCATGTACTAAGTGTACACTCCGCGCACCTCACCTCGGTTGCCTAGTGTGCAGTCAAAGCGAAAACGCGCTGACTACGCAGGCAAGGGGGCAGTGCATGGCCTAAAAACATGGAAAAGTCAACCTTTGCACTAGGGAGCATTATCTGACAGGGAAGTATAAAGAATGGGTTAATGCTATTTAGTGTATTGTTATTAATAGTTATTTTTTGTCATGCAAACTTAACAATACATTCGCCGGAAAAAGGCTTACCTAGCAATATGACAATAAATACATTAATGTTAATAGAAAATTGGCCGAATTCCAGCAAATGGATCGGGCAGGCTATGCCCGGTGGCTTACTGTGCAATTAGATGCAGTATATGAAAAACGGGAACCGTCTCCAATCCTCAGCAGATTAAGAGAACCTCATAGAGGCTGGGAATCGCATCTTAAAATGCTAGGCAAGGGTGGGGCATATGATCAATTTGTACCCGAAGAAAAAAAGCCGGAATTTAGAGAAGCGCTGGGCGATGTGCTCAGAGCTTTTGTAGCAAGGGACGAAGCCACACCTCACAGAAATGATGCAATTACAGACAGCATGCATTTAATATCCGCGCTCGGGGCAAAAGAGTCCATCCCTGCACTTGTCGATGCGACAGGTTCTACAACGATTGCTGATTATGATATATTTGGCACCCTGCTTTCCTTCAAGCCCACGCCTGAGGTAAATGAAACTACAAGGACGATTTTAGGGCACCCTAAATTCAATGAAGAATACTTATAACGGCATTGGGGCTACTTATTGATTCCGCCGCCCATAATGCCGCAGATACTATTAAGGAATTTCTTCCGCGATTAACAAGGTTACGCGCAAGCTTTGCAGCCAATATACCTCGTAAAGATTTCAATGATGCCGTTGAGGATCATATTTTTAAGAAATTTAAAAACTTCCTCTTCGCGTACAATTTCAACTGAAGCAACAAGAAGCAGGCGCGCCGGATGCGGATAAGTGGCTTTATGAGGATTGGGCCGCTTACGTAAAAGCGCAATCACAGGCGGCAGAACGCTGATTCTGGCATCAGCCGGCATCTATATTCTGTTGCATCAGTAACGAAACCTTATGTCCCGGATGGCGTTGCAGCCTTCCGGCAAGTTCAAGTTCCAATAGCACCAGCGACACTATGTCCAACGACACGCCGCATTGCAGAAGTAACTCATCTACCTGCACTGGGCTGAAGCTGAGCTTGGAGGTAATGGCTTTGCGCGTGGCGTCGTCTACGGTTCTTGCCTGCGTATTCGCTAAATGTGCAAAGCCGCTATTCTCGCCCTCGCGCAACTGAAGTTGCAGGTTGCGGCCAAGATTATTGATGACATCATCTAACCCTTCGCACAGATGCGCGCCGTCTTTGAGCAACTGGTTGGTGCCTTTGCAGCGCGGGTCCATGGGGGAGCCGGGCACGGCGAACACTTCGCGGTTCTGTTCCAGAGCATATTTCGCGGTGATGAGCGAGCCGGATTTAAGCGCTGCTTCTACAATTATTGTACCTTGCGATAGTCCCGAGATAATGCGGTTGCGGCCAGGGAACGCGCGGCTATGGGGCAGGGCGTTGAATGGCTGTTCGCTGATGACGCAGCCACGCGAGGCAATTTCGTCATGCAGCGCTTTATTCTCCGGCGGGTAAATCTGGCCGATGCCGCTGGCCATTACCGCCACGGTGCCGGTGGCAAGCGAGCCCACATGCGCTGCGGTATCAATGCCGCGTGCAAGGCCGGACATGACCGTGAAGCCTTTTGCACCGGCATCCTGCGCCAGCTTGCGGGCGAACTGGCAGCCATTAGCCGACGCGTTGCGCGCGCCCACAATGGCGATGGTTTGTTTCTTTTGCAGCATCGCCGCATTGCCAAGCAGGGTGAGTATCGGCGGCGGGTCGTAAATCTGGGCGAGCATTGCGGGGTAATCTTTTTCTCCCAGCACCAGCATCCTGCCGCCTGCTTTTTCCACGGCGAGTATTTCCGCCTCGGCTTCGCTTTGTGTGGCAAGCGTGATGGGCTTCTTCCTGCCGCCTGCGATGGAGAGTTCGGGTATTGCCTGCAACGCAGCGCGCGCGTTGCCAAAACGCTTAATGAGGGCACAGAACGTGACCGGCCCTACATTTTCGCTGCGGCTTAACCGCAATGCATCCAGCAAGCTGCTCATGATTTTTTCTTCTGTCCGAAACGCAATTCCGTGCCGCTTAGTAAGCGTGAGATGTTCTCTTTATGGCGATAGAAAACCAGAAACGCGATAAGCAGCGCCGCAATGGCGGCAGGCTTGCCTAGGATAAGGAAGCATGAAACCGGAGCAAGGCCGATGCTTACCAGCGCCGAAAGGGAGGAATAGCGCGTGAGCGCGAACACGGCCAGCCACGCGGCGAATGCCAGCAGGCCTACCGGCAGCGAGAAGGCAAGCAACACGCCCAAGGCCGTCGCGACACCTTTGCCGCCCTTGAACTTGAGCCATATCGGCCACACATGGCCGATGACGGCATAAAGTCCGAACATATAGGCGAATACCTGTATATCGACGTTGTCGGGGAGCGTGCTGTTTTGGGTCGTCAGTGCGTCATGCACGAACAGCGTGCTTAAGACTACTGCGGCATAGCCCTTTGCCATGTCGAGCAGCAACACGGCGGCACCCAGCTTCTTGCCGCCAGCCCGCAGCATGTTGGTGGCGCCGATATTGCCTGAGCCGATCTTGCGCAGGTCGCCCACCCTGAATAGTCTGGAAAGGATGATGCCGAACGGAATGGAGCCCAGCAGGTAGGCTAGCAGTATTCCGGCGATGATTGCGGAGGGAAACATCATTACAGGCGGAATGTCGTTAAGGTTCATTTGGGGTCCTGCTTGGGGATGGAGTCCAGCACGGCCTGTAACATGTAACTTGCTGCCATTTTGTCAACCAGTTCCGCGCGGCGCGCACGCGAGAGATCGGCATCGAGCATCGTGCGGGTAACGGCCATGGTGCTCATGCGTTCGTCAAATAACAATATGGGCAGGTCGGTCTTTTCTTCCATGTTGCGGGCGAACTGGCGGGTGGACTGGCAGCGCGGCCCTTCGGAACCGTCCATGTTCACAGGATACCCAAGCACCAGCGCGCCCACGTTCTGTTTGGCTATTATATCCAGCAGTTCGGTAGCGTCCCTGCTGAATTTTCCGCGCATTATGGTATGCATGGGCGTGGCGATCACACCGCGCACATCTGAAAGTGCCAGTCCAATGGTTTTTTCGCCTAAATCAAGGCCTAAGAGGCGCATGTTGGGCTTGAGCAGTGGTATGAATCCGGGCAGGGAGAAGTGCATAAAAGAGTTCAGAATTCGGAGTTCGGAGTTCAGTATATAAAAGAGTTTACTCATACGTGCATTCTATTTATAAACAGCCACCGAACTCTGAACTCTGAACTCTTTATGTCCATCACCGCAAAAGACGTCACCAAGATCGCCCGCCTTGCCCGTATCGAAGTTACGCAAGCGGAGAAAGAACCGCTGGCGAAAGAGATCAACGGCATCCTGAACTGGATCGAGCAGCTGGGCGAAGTGAACACGGATAATGTGGAACCGCTCGCAAGTGTTTCTGACACGGCGCTGCCGTGGCGCGAAGACAAAGTGACAGACGGTCACAAGCGCGACGCTATCCTCGCCAATGCGCCTGCCAGTGATTATGGCTGCTTTGTAGTTCCCAAGGTAATCGAATAGTTATTGCTACTTGTAGCGCTTTTGGCTGGAATGGTGGTTTGACCAATCGTCAATTCATTGTGGATTTTTAATGGTATAGTGCGGTATCGGTTGCATGTAACGCAGGGTAAAAGCCCCAGATTTTTGTTGACTAGTCTGACCTGGTCATGCTATGGTATTTGATATATGCAATATATTACACTCTCAGAAGCCAAAGCCAAATTCTCTGAAGTCGTCGAAAAAGTGATGGCGGGTGAGGCCATTACCATCACCAAGATGGGCAAGCCCGCCGTGGAGTTGAAACCTGCGGTAAAGAATCAAAAAGCCTCCCTTTTCGGATGTATGAAAGGGCAAATTATAGTTCATGGCGATTTTAACGAATGGCCTGAAGAAGAAGCACGCGCGCTGGGGATTATTGACTGATGCGTGTGCTGCTCGATACGCATGTGCTCATATGGTTCTATGAGGGTAGCCTCTCGCAGAAAAATAGAGACCTTATCGAGAACTCACAGGCATATGTGAGCGTTATTTCTTTATGGGAAATTGAAATAAAGAGGTCTTTGGGCAAGCTTGAGATTAAAGGGGAAATATACCAACAATTTGAAAAAAGCCCATTCTTGCTGCTTGGTATATCCCTTCCCCATATCCGGCAGGTCGGCACTTTGCCCTTCCATCATCGTGACCCGTTTGACCGTATGCTGGTGGCGCAGGCGCAGGTGGAGGGGCTCAAGCTCCTTACAGATGACAAGCGGCTTTCTGCTTATGACGCTGTACTTCTTTGATTGCCAATTGCTTGGCAAGCCATTATAAACCTCTCCCTATGGCAAATCTCCTTGATCTCACTCTTTCAGAAGCGCGTGACGCACTGAAAGCAAAGAAAATTTCCTCCAAAGAGCTGACGCAGGCCTATGTGGCTTCCTGCGAGAAGCTCAACCCCAAGCTCAATGCGTATATCACCCTCACGCCCGAGCGTGCGCTGAGGGATGCTGAAGCTGCCGATGCCCGAATTGCTGGCGGCAAGGCCGGTGCGCTGGAAGGCATTCCGCTGGGCATTAAGGACCTCTTCTGTACCGAAGGCATACAGACCACAGCAGCTTCGCATATGCTTGAAGGCTTCAAGCCCACCTATGAGTCCACCGTATCGCAGAAATTACGCGATGCCGGTTCGGTGATGCTGGGCAAGACCAACCTTGATGAATTCGCGATGGGGTCTGCCAATACCACCAGCTTCTACGGCAACGTAATCAGCCCCTGGAAAGCCAAGGACAGCGATAAAGATCTCGTGCCGGGCGGTTCTTCCGGCGGTTCCGCTGCTGCCGTTTCCGCACGCATGTGCTTGGCTGCAACGGGCACGGATACGGGCGGTTCCATCCGCCAGCCTGCGGCCTTTACCGGCATCGTGGGCATAAAGCCCACTTATGGCCGCTGCTCGCGCTGGGGCATCATTGCGTTTGCAAGCTCGCTCGATCAGGCAGGCATGTTCGCCCGCAATGTGCGCGACGCCGCTATCACGCAGACCGTTATCTGCGGTCACGACCCCAAAGACTCCACCTCCGCGCCGCGCGCCGTGCCTGATTTTGAAAAAGCCCTCACCGGCAACATCAAAGGCCTGAAGATCGGTGTGCCAAAAGAATACCGCCCAGACGGCCTCAATGCCGAAGTGGCCGCACTCTGGGATAAAGGCATACAGTGGCTGAAGGATGCAGGTGCCCAAGTGCAGGAAGTAAGCCTGCCGCACACCAAATATGCGCTCGCCACCTATTACGTTATCGCGCCTGCGGAATGTTCTTCCAACCTCGCGCGTTATGACGGCGTGCGTTACGGGCAGCGTGTTACGCCTGCCAGCGGTGCGCTCAATGAGATGTATGAAAAAACCCGCGCCGCCGGTTTCGGTAAGGAAGTGCGCCGCCGCATCATGATCGGCACCTATGTGCTTTCCGCCGGTTATTACGATGCCTATTATAAAAAAGCGCAGCGCGTGCGCCGCCTGATCTCGGAAGATTTCAAGAACGCTTTCACCAAAGTGGATGCGCTGCTGACGCCGACCACACCGACGCCTGCTTTTGCCATTGGCGAGAATAATGACGATCCGGTGGCAATGTACCTCAACGACGTGTTCACCGTGCCCACTTCCATGGCGGGGTTGCCCGGCCTTGCGCTGCCCACGGGACTTGCCAGCAACGGCCTGCCGCTCGGCCTGCAGATCATCGGCAAGGCATTCGATGAAGAAACCGTTTTCCGCGTTGCGGGTGTGTTAGAAGAGGCGGCGCAGTTCAAAGCCCTGCCGCAGGGAGTAGCTGCATGAAAAAGTTGCAAGTAGCAGGTTGCATGTTGCAAACAGAACATGACATGGGTACGTGGAGGAGCGCTATGCGACGACCCCCAAGGGGAAGTTTTGCGGAGCAAAACTGGGGGCAGCGTGCCCCCCATAAAAAATACGGAGGTCATGTATGACCTACCGTATCAAAGGCAATACCGGCGAATGGGAAGTAGTGCTCGGCCTTGAAGTGCACGCGCAGGTCTCCTCGCAGTCCAAACTTTTTTCCGGCGCGCCGAACGATTTCGGCTCCGAGCCCAACGAAAACGTATCGCTTGTGGACGCAGGCATGCCCGGCATGCTGCCCGTTATCAACGCGTTCTGCGTGGAGCAGGCCGTGCGCACGGGGCTTGGCATCAAAGCGCAGATCAACAAGCGCTCTGTTTTTGATCGTAAAAATTACTTCTATCCCGATCTTCCGCAGGGCTACCAGATTTCGCAGTACCTCGACCCCATCGTGGGCAAGGGCACGCTCACGATCGACCTGCCGGACGGCACCAGCCGAGACATCGGCGTGACGCGCCTGCATCTTGAGCAGGACGCGGGCAAGAGCCTGCATGAGCATAGCCCCAAGCATAGCTTCATCGACCTCAACCGTGCGGGCATCGCGCTCATGGAAATTGTGTCTGAGCCGGATATGCGCTCGCCGGAAGAAGCAGGCGCATACCTGAAGAAACTGCGTGCCATCGTGCGCTATCTTGGCACCTGCGACGGCGATATGGAAAAAGGTTCCATGCGCTGCGACGTCAACGTGTCTGTCCGCAAACCCGGCGGTGAACTCGGCACGCGCTGCGAGATCAAGAACGTGAACTCCGTGCGCTTCATGATGAAGGCCATTGAGTACGAAGCGCAGCGCCAGGTGGAGATTCTCGAAGGCGGCGGCACGATCGACCAGGAAACGCGCCTGTTCGATTCGACCACCGGTGAGACGCGTACCATGCGCAGCAAGGAAGACGCGCATGATTACCGCTACTTCCCCGATCCCGATTTGTTACCCCTCGTGCTGACGCAGGAATTTATCGACGGTATCAAGGCAACTTTGCCTGAACTGCCGGATGACAAAAAGAACCGCTATATGAGCGAGCTTGGCCTTTCCGCTTACGATGCTGGCGTACTGGTGGCGGATAAAGCTGCGACGGATTACTTTGAAACCGTGGCGAAGAAGCATAACGCCAAGCTGGCCGCTAACTGGATCACCGCGGAACTCTTTGGCCGCCTGAACAAGGCTGGTGTTGAAATTGACGCGTCACCTGTGACAACCGAACAGCTTTCCGGGCTGCTGGCGCTCATTGAGGACAATACGATTTCGGGCAAGATCGCCAAGGTCGTATTCGACAAGATGTTCGAGACCGGCAAGACCGCCGCGCAGATCGTGGAAGAAGAAGGGCTGCGTCAGGTATCCGACACGGGTGCCATCGAAAAGACCATTGACGAAATCATGGCGGCTAACGCTGACAAGGTAGCGGAATATCGCTCCGGCAAGGACAAATTGTTTGCGTTCTTCATCGGTCAGGTGATGAAAGCCACGGGCGGCAAGGCCAACCCCGGCATGGTCAACGAACTGCTCAAAAAGAAGTTGGCTGGTTAATCAGATCTTTTGTTATCCTGTGGCTTGCCATGGGCAAGGGCACAGGATCTGAGACGATGAGATTCTGCGCTCTCGCGTTGCTCGCCGCAGAATGACAAAATCTATATCTGTTATCGTCATCCTGAGCGTAACGAAGGATCTGCTTACTTGCTCACAAGCAAGAGGATTCTTCGTCGCGATGCTTCTCAGAATGACGGAGTTTGGAATCAGGAAAAAGTTAGCGGGTTGACGGGCGGCGCAGGGGCGTCGTCATGGTGATGATGCTTTTTGCTCTCGTCGTCCAGCCTCGCGATACGCACATAGAGTTCATATGTGCGGTCGAGTATATCGCCCATCGTGTCGGGTAGCAGCGATTCCGCCTCGATATGCTGGTGCATGCATACATCACGGCATTCGAGCCGATGGTTATGGTCGGCGGAATCCTGCGAGAGCGTTCCATCCAGCACCGCGCGCCGTGCCAGCAGCCATGCCATTACACAGGAAAGACGCAGCGTGACGCGCGACATCTCGCTGATATACATGGCGCGCCTGCGCTCGCCCATGAGCCGTTGCTGCATGGCGCCCTGATGTTCAAAATACTGGTGGGACTCGGCAAGGAGCATCAGCGTTTCATCATAGATGCGCGGCAGGAACACTACTGTGCCATTAATACCTTCAATCTTGTTTCGGGGTTTGTCTGCCATGCTCAGAATTCTATGTACTAATGTGGGAATTATAGCATAGAGTTCAGCCTTCTGATAGGTGGTTACTATGACAAAAGAGCAGCTTCTTGCCTCTGACCCCTCACTCTCGGCATGGGTTTCCGCAAGCGCCGGGACGGGAAAGACTAAGGTGCTGACAGACAGGGTTTTACGCCTGCTGCTCACCGGGGAACGCCCCGGCGCCATTCTTTGCATAACCTTCACCAAGGCTGCCGCTGCGGAAATGCTGGAACGCATAGAGGAGGAACTGGGGCTTTGGGCCGTGGCGGGTGACGCCGATCTTAAAACCCGGTTGAAAACGCTTTCCGGCGTTGACGCCACAGAAGAGATTTTCCAGCGCGCTCGCCGCCTGTTTGCTTACGTCATGGACTCGCCCGACAAGCTGCGCGTGCAGACCATCCATAGCTTCTGCCAGTCGGTTATCGCGCGTTTTCCCATCGAGGCGGGCGTTTCACCGCATATCACGGTGCTGGATGAGTACGATGCCAGCGAGATGCTCGAAGAAGCGCGCGCAAGGCTGTTCAGGGAATCGGGCAGGGACGATAAAACCTCCGCCGTGCTGCGTTCGCTTGCGCGCACGATTGCGGAAAGCACCTTGCAGGACGTGCTGGCGCAGATAGTCGCCGCGCGCCGCAAGTTTGCACCGCTGCTCAGCCTGCAGGGCGGTGCGGAGCGTTTCTCCCTGCTGTTGCATGAAGCGCTTGGCGTGCAGGCTGGCATGAACGACAGCAAACTGCTGCTAAGATATTTCACCTATCGCGACGAAGAACTGGCGGCGCTGAAACAGGCGGTCGCATTGCTTTCCACCGTGGGCGGCACCACCAATCTTGGCTTGGCCGCGACGCTTGCCGTATGGCTGGAAAAGCGCGCCGATGCCGAGGGGTACGCGCAAAGCTTCTTCACGCTGGAAGGCACGCTGCGCAAGCGCCTGTACACGAAGGAAATAAGCGATAAGCACCCGCAGGTGGCGGATGCGATAGCGCAGGAGGTGCACCGGGCGGAAGGCTTCCTTGATGCATTCAAAACGCTGCGCGTTATAGAATCCACGCAACAGATGATGCTGCTGGCGCGCATCGTGCTGGGGCATTACGCCGAAGAAAAGGCGCGCCACGGCGTAATGGATTTTGATGACCTTATTTTGCATACGGTGCAGTTGTTCAAACGCAGCGGCGCGGCTGCATGGGTGCTCTATAAACTCGATAGCGGGCTTAATCACCTGCTGGTGGACGAGGCGCAGGATACCAGCGCCGAGCAATGGCAGATCGTGGAAGCGCTGGTGGGAGAATTCTTTGCCGGTGACGGGGCGCGCAGAAAGCACCGCACCTTGTTTGTGGTGGGGGATGAAAAACAATCCATCTACAGTTTCCAGGGGGCCGACCCGCATTTGTTCGATCGCATGCGCCTGAGCATGAGCAAAAAAGCGCGCGATGCGGGCAGGCCGTTCGAGCATATCCGGCTGGATACATCCTTCCGTTCCACCGAAGCCGTGCTGCGCTCAGTGGATACGGTCTTTGCCAGCGATGCTGCACGCAAGGGGCTGGTGTTCTCGGAGTCGGTCATCAGCCATACGGCGTTCAGGCAGAAAGTAACGGGCAGGGTGGAATTATGGCCGCTTCCGGACGTGCCGAAGAAAGAAAAAGTAACCATCTGGGAGAATCTGGAGCAATCCGATTACACGCCTTCCGCCGAACAGCAGCTGGCCGAAGCCATTGCCGCCGAGATAGCGGGCTGGCTGAAAGAGAAACGCGTCATTGCCGGGCGCGGGCGTGCGGTGGAGCCGGGCGATATCATGATACTGGTGCGCAGGCGCGGCAGGTTCGCGGAAGCGATGATACGCAGCCTGAAGCGCAAAGGCGTTGCGGTGGCTGGCGCTGACCGCCTGCTTATCACCGACCATATCGCGGTGATGGACTGTGTGGCGCTGGCTACCTTCCTTCTGCAGCCGGAAGATGACCTTACGCTTGCATCACTGCTCAAATCCCCTTTTGCCGGGCTGACTGAAGACGACCTGTTCCGCCTGTGCCACGGACGCGAAAAGCAATCGCTCTGGCAGCGGCTGAAGCAGGATAAATCCAGTGCGGAGGTGGCGGCATTCCTTGCTGAAATGCTGAGGGTCGCCGACTACTTCACACCCTATGAACTTCTCTCGCATGCGCTGGTTACACTAGGTAAACGCAAAGCCATTTACGCACGGCTCGGTGCGGAAGCGGATGACCCGCTGAACGAATTACTCTCGCTGGCGCTGCATTATGAGCAATCGCATCCGCCGTCGCTGCGCGGCTTCCTGCACTGGATAAAAAACAATGAGACCGAGATCAAACGCGATATGGACAAGGCGCGCAATGAGGTGCGCATCCTCACCGTGCATGCCTCCAAGGGGCTGCAGGCTCCCATTATCTTCATGCCGGATACTACCGGCTTGCCGCAGCATCCGGATAACCTGCAATGGATGCAGACCATGGCCGGGCACACATTGCCGCTCTGGGTGATGCTAAGCAAGCAGGAGAACAGGCACCTGAGGGAGCTCAGGGAACTGACGCGGGAGGAGTCGCTCGAAGAATACCGCCGCCTGCTTTATGTGGCCATGACACGTGCGCAGGACGAGCTGTATGTCTGTGGCTGGAAAGGCGAGAAAGCGCCGGGCAAAGGCTCCTGGTATGAACTGATAGAGAATGTGGTTAAGGAAGATGCCGCATGGCAGGATGTAAACGGACGCAAGGTGCTTCAGCTTGGTGGCGAACAAGGCGTGGCACGCAGGCAGGCCACAGCGCAGGCTGTTGCCGGATCCATGCCTGCGTGGATGAATGCCATGCCCACGGCAGAGAAGGTGCCTTCCAGGCCGCTTTCACCCTCAAAGATGACGGAAGAGGGCATTGAGAAGCTGCCGCAGGCGTCACAGGCCGCGCGTCTGCGCGGCGTGCTGGTGCACCGCCTGCTGCAATACCTGCCGCAATGTGCGCCAAGTGAGCGCGAAGCGGTGATGCAGCGCTTCATCACGCATTATGGCGAAGGCCTGAACGAAAGGGAGCGCGGGGATATTGCGCGTCAGGTAACGGCGCTGTTGCAGCATCCGGATTTCAGCGAAGTATTCTCGGAGCATTCCGTAGCCGAAGTGCCGCTGGTGGGGGTGGTGGAGGATGCAAAGGGTGCTCCGGTGACCGTGGCCGGGCAGATAGACCGCCTTGCCGTGTCCGGTAATGAGGTTCTGATCGTGGATTTCAAGACGGGGGGCATCGTGCCGCAGCATAGCAGTGAGGTGCCGGTGGCATACCAGCGTCAGCTTGGGCTTTACCGTAAGCTGGTGCAAAAAATATATCCAGACAAAACAGTAAGATGCGCCATAATATGGACGTCCGCTGCCAAGCTGATGCCTATGCAGGAATCAGGAGTGCCTTAGGCTCACGACTCATTAAACCCATTCTTTCTTTTCCTTTCCCTTTGAGGGAGAGGACGCGTTTGCCTTGGGTTTAGCTGCTTTAGCTAAGCCCTTAGGCAAACCGAGGTGAGGGGGCGCGTGTAAATTCACCCTCACCCGGCTCCGGCTAAGCTGCTATGCAGCAAAGCCTGCGCAACCCTCTCCCGCTTTGCAGGAGAGGGGAATTTATGAGTCCTGAGCCTGATCGTGAAAAAGGCTGAATACGATTAATGAGTCCTGACCTTAAGCAAAGCAGGGGGTTGACCAACGCCCCGTACAGGCCTACATAACTGTGTAGTTACACGCTTCTTTAAAGAGGGTTTTATGTCGCTTCATATTGACGATGCTAATTTCGAAAAAGACGTGCTGAAAGCCGGTGGCCCCGTGCTGGTGGATTTCTGGGCGGAATGGTGCGGCCCGTGCAAGCAGATCGGCCCCATACTTGACGAAATCGCCAGCGAAATGCAGGGCAAGATCACCGTGGCCAAGGTCAACATTGACAAAAATCCTGAAACCCCGCAGAAATACGGCGTGCGCGGGATCCCCACGCTCATCCTGTTCAAGGACGGAAAACCCGTTTCCACGAAAGTGGGCTCCATGCCCAAAAGCAAGCTGGTGGAATGGTTGCAGTCAGTAGCCTGAGCGCTGTCTGTTCGCGGCTACAGGCGGATTTCAGGCTGATTCCTGTGCTGGCGGGAGAGATAGAGTTTTATCTCCCCGGCATGGCGGAGATTGCCACTAAAGAAGTCGCTGTTGAAAAAATAAAACACGAGCTGCCAGGCCTTCCTGTTGCCAAAGTGGATGCGGAAGTAGGGCTTGACCAGTTTGAGGTTTCTTTTCAGCCCTCACGCCACGTGGAAGAAGTCATAGACACCGTGACGCGATTTAAAGCGTTCATGGCGGAGTTTGCACAGGCCAATGGCATCAAGGCAGACTTTTCTGCCAAGCCTTTTGCCGAGCGCCCCGGCAGCGGCCTGCACATACATATGAACCTGCTAGATGAAGCCGGGCATAACTGCTTCACCCGTGCCGGGCGTGACATGGAAGACCCTTTCAGCGATGAATTGCGCCATACGGTTGGCGGTCTGCTGGCTTTCATGAATCCCGGCATGAAGTTCTTTGCACCGTCGGATGACTCCTACCGCCGTTTCGTTAAGGGCGCCAATGTGCCGGTCACAGTGAGTTGGGGCACCAACAACCGTACGGTGGCGGTGCGCCTGCCCACGAAGGCGCTCAACGATAAACATATCGAACATCGTGTGGCGGGCAGTGATGCGGATATAACGCACGTATTGTGGGCGATACTCAGCGCGGCGCATTACGGGCTTAGCCAGAAAGTTGATCCGGGTGAACCTGTATATGGCGATGCGGCGCTGGCGCAATATAAACTGCCGCATCTGGCGGCCTCGCTGGCTGAAGCGGAGGAGTTTTATAGCTCCTGCCCGATGCTGCAGGCGTATATTTAAGTAATTGCCAGCATTCCCATTTTAGTTTAAGTAGCCAAACCCAAACAAACATGAGGAGGATTTCACAATGTTAAAAGAGTTCAAAGAATTTGCCATGAAAGGCAACGTGGTTGACCTCGCGGTCGGCGTTATTATCGGTGCGGCGTTTGGCGCTATCGTCAGTTCACTGGTATCGGATATCATCATGCCGCCGATCGGCTGGGTGATGGGCGGTATCGATTTCTCCAACTATTACGTCAATCTCTCTCAGAACACCTATGCCAGCCTGGCCGAAGCCCAGAAAGCAGGTGCGCCGACAATTAATTATGGCGTATTCCTAAACAAGGTTATTAACTTCCTGATCGTGTCCTTCGCCATCTTTATGGTGATCAAGCAGATCAACCGTTTCAAAAAGGCGGAAGCCGCCGCACCCGTTGCTCCTGCGGCACAGGAAGTGCTGCTGACTGAGATCCGCGATATTTTGAAAGCGAAGTAAGTTTGCACAGCGGGCAGTTAGCAGCCATTTCTGCCAACTGCCCGCTATACTACAACTATCTTTTAAGCATCGAACCAATAAGCCCGCGCACGATCTGGCGGCCTATCTGCGAGCCTGCCGAGCGGATAACGCTCTTGGTCATTGTGGTCACAATGCTTTCCGGCTGACGTGCTGCACTGCGGCGCGGCGCGGGGGTATTCATGGTGTAACCGCTACCTCCTGCGGCACGCGCGGGGGCCTGCTCGACAGTGGACGTGCCCATGCCCACTGCGGTAGCAAGCGTACCCCAGATGCCTCCTGCATCCGATGCAGGAGCCGGAGTTGACTGGCCGGAAGCCCTGCCTGTCAGCAGTTCATACGCGGATTCACGGTTGATGGTTTCGTCATAAGCGCCCTTGAGCGGGCTTTGCGCGATGATGGCATTGCGCTGCTCGGCGGTGACAGGGCCCACCAGCGAAAGCGGCGGGCGGATCAACGTGCGTTGCACAACGGTGGGGGAGCCTTTGGCATCCAGCACCGAAACCAGCGCTTCACCTACGCCCAGCGTGGTGATGCATTCCTGCGTGCTGAACGCCGGATTGGGACGAAAAGTCTGGGCTGCTGCTTTTACGCCTTTCTGGTCCTGCGGGGTGAAAGCGCGCAGCGCATGCTGGAAGCGGTTGGAAAGCTGGCCAAGCACAGTGACGGGGATATCGGCAGGGTTCTGCGTGATGAAATACACGCCCACGCCCTTGGAGCGAATGAGGCGCACAAGTTGCTCGATTTTCTCCACAAGCGCCTTGGGCGCGTCGTTGAAAAGCAGATGCGCTTCGTCGAAGAAGAACACCAGTTTGGGTTTATCCATATCGCCTACTTCGGGCAGGTCTTCAAACAGTTCGGAAAGCAGCCATAACAGCAGCGTGGAATAAAGCTTCGGCGTCTGCATCAGCGTTTCGGCTGCAAGGATATTCACTGCGCCATGGCCGTTGGGCGCGGATTTCATGAGGTCGGCAATGGAAAGCGCCGGTTCACCAAAGAGCATCTTTCCGCCCTGGCTTTCGAGGCTGAGCAGGGCGCGCTGGATGGCGCCAACCGATGCCGCAGCAATGTTGCCGTACTGCGCGGAATATTGCTGCGCGTTCTCGCTGACATGGTTGAGGATGGCGCGCAGATCGTCCATATCAAGCAGCAACAGACCTTCATTATCCGCCACGGTGAAGGCGATATTGAGCACGCCTTCCTGCGTGGGGTTGAGGTCAAGCAGGCGCGAAAGCATGAGCGGCCCCATCTCGGAAACCGTGGTGCGCACAGGGTGCCCCTGCTTGCCGAACATGTCCCAGAAAATAACCGGGCAAGCCTTATAGTTGAGCTGGAAGCCGATCTGTCTGGCACGTTCCACCAGCGGGGCTTTCTCTTTGCCGGGAGCCGCGAGGCCGGAGAGGTCGCCTTTTACATCGGCGATGAATACCGCGACGCCCGCCTCGGAGAATGCTTCTGCCAGCCCCTGCAGGGTAAGGGTCTTGCCGGTGCCGGTGGCACCCGCGATCAGCCCATGGCGATTCGCGTATTTTAACAGCAATTCCTGCGATTCATCTGATGCGCCAAGATAAATGGCTCCATTTTGAACGACGGTCATAAAACCTCTCCCTTATACATCTTTGATTGCTTTAGCCAGATTCTGCACGAATCCCAAGCCAGCTTCCAGCCCATTTTTTGCGATTGTCTCAACCAAAGCGGAGCCGACGACCACCGCGTTGCAGCAGCCAGCAGTTTCTTTGGCCTGCGCGGGGGTGCGGATGCCGAAGCCCACGGCAATGGGAAGGCTGGTGCGGCTCGCAATGTGGTTTACGCGGCGATTAAGCGTTTCAATATCAGCGGATTTAGTGCCGGTGACGCCTGCCACGGCTATATAATAAAGGAATCCGCCCGCATTCTGCACAAGGCTGGTAAGCCGTGCATCGTCCGTCGTCGGGGCGATAAGGCGGATGAGTTTGAGGTCATGCGGTCTGGCTAGCGATACGAACTCCTCTTCCTCTTCCGGCGGAAGGTCGACAAGGATTACTCCGTCCACCCCCGCTTTGGTGGCATCGGCACAGAATTTCTCAACGCCGTAGTGATAAACAGGGTTGTAATACCCCATCAGCACAACAGGCGTATCGGCGTTCTTTTTGCGGAAGGTGGCAACGCAGGCAATCACATGCTTCATCGTGGTGCCCGCTGCCAGTGCGCGAAGGCCTGCGGCCTGAATGGCCGGGCCGTCGGCCATGGGGTCGGAGAAGGGCATACCGATCTCGATAATATCAGCACCGCTTTGGGGCAGTTTTTCCAGCAACGCGTCTGTCGTTTCAAGGTTCGGGTCGCCGCCCATGATGAAGGTGACAAGGCCTTTTCGCTTTTGGGCTTTCAGCTTTGCGAAGGTATTTTCTATGCGGGTACTCATATATTCACCCCGAGCGCCTTAGCCACGGTGAAGATGTCCTTATCGCCGCGCCCGCTGAGGTTCATGACGATGATATGTTCCTTGGGCAGCGAAGGCGCAAGCTTCAGCACATGCGCGATGGCGTGGCTGGATTCAAGCGCCGGGATGATGCCTTCAAGCCTGGCGCATTTCTGGAAAGCGTCGAGCGCTTCGTCGTCGGTGATGGAAACATATTCCACGCGCCCTGTGTCGTTGAGCCATGCATGTTCGGGGCCGACGCCGGGGTAGTCAAGCCCTGCGGATATAGAATGCGCTTCCTGTATCTGCCCGTCAGCATCCTGCAGCAAGTAGGTGCGGCTGCCATGCAGCACACCGGGTGCGCCTTTGGCGATGGAGGCGGCATGTTCTTTCGTGTCGATGCCGTGACCGGCGGCTTCCACACCCACCAGTTTTATCTGTTCGTCGGCAAGGAACGGGTGGAACAGGCCTATGGCGTTGGAGCCGCCGCCGATGCAGGCCACAAGTGTATCGGGCAGGCGGCATTCTGCGGCCAGCATCTGCTTGCGTGTTTCATGGCCGATGACGGATTGCAGGTCGCGCACCATGGCCGGGTAGGGGTGGGGGCCTGCGGCGGTGCCGATGAGGTAGAGCGTATCGTCCACACGCGCCACCCAGTCGCGCAGGGCTTCGTTCATCGCGTCCTTCAGCGTGCGCGCACCGCTTTCCACCGGCACTACGTTTGCGCCCAGCAGCTTCATGCGGAATACGTTGGGCAACTGGCGCTCTATATCGCGCGCGCCCATATAGATATGGCATTCAAGGCCGAACAGCGCGCATACGGTGGCGGTGGCAACGCCGTGCTGGCCTGCGCCCGTTTCCGCGATGATGCGCCTTTTGCCAAGGCGTCTGGCCAGCAATGCCTGCCCGATGCAGTTATTGATCTTGTGCGCGCCGGTATGGTTGAGTTCTTCGCGCTTAAAATAGATTTTCGCGCCGCCGCAATGCTCCGTGAGGCGTTCGGCATAATAAAGCGGGTTGGGGCGGCCTACATAATGGGTGAAATAGTAATCCAGTTCGCGCTGGAACGCGGGGTCGGTCTTGGCTTGCGTGTAGGCTTTTTCTACGTCCAGCAACAGGGGCATGAGCGTTTCGGCCACATAGCGCCCGCCATAAATGCCAAAATGGCCGCGTTCGTCGGGGCCGGAGAAATTTTGCTGTTTCGCTTTAGGAGCCATATCACCCTTGAACGTCATCCTGAGGAGCAAAGCGACGAAGGATATGCTAAACCTTCGTTACGCTCAGGATGACGGTTATATAGTCAAGACTTGGGAAAAGAAAGGCTCTTTGCTTGCCTGATAAAGGCTTTTATCAGTTCCGGCGATTTCACTCCCGGCGCGGTTTCAAGCCCGGAAGAAACATCCACCAGCCCCGCACCGCTTATCCTCAGCGCTTCCTCTACATTATTTGCGTGCAGCCCGCCAGAGAGAAACCACGGTTTGCTGAACTCGCGGCTGGCAAGGAACTGCCAGTCGAACGCGAGGCCATTGCCGCCGGGCAGGCCGTTGGGAACCCTCGCATCAAATAACAGCATATCGGCGGCGGCCTCATAAGCATGCGCTTTTGCAATATCGTCACCGCTTTCCACGCCGATGGCCTTGATGACAGGTATGCCAAACGTAGCTTTTACTTCCTGCACGCGGGCGGGCGATTCATGCCCGTGCAGTTGCAGGTAAGCGGGGCTGAAATGCTGTAGTATTTCTTTGATCGCTTCGTCTGTGATGTCCACGGTAACAGCGACAGCGGGAATCTGGGGAGCCAGCGCAGAGAGTTTTGCCGCAAGCTCCGGCGTAACATTGCGGGCAGAGCGCGGGAAGAATACAAAACCGAGGAAATCCGCTCCCGCGTCGCGGGCGGCCAGCACGGCGTCTTGCGTGGAAAGGCCGCAAATCTTTACTTTGATGTTCATTTTACGGCGGTTATCTGTGCCTTGGCGGGAGCTGGCTGCTGTAGCAATTGCTCGGAGCGCAACGCCGAAATCTCATTTTCCAACGCCTGCATGCGCCTGACCGTGCGTTTATGCAGCATGCGTTCCTTAAACGTGGAAACACGGATAATGGCCCATGCCGCAAGCGCCCCGGCGATGAACAGCGTCACCGCGATAATGTACATCGGCACGGAAACGGAATAGGGGAAGGGGTAGAAGGTAAGGCCAACGCGGTCGCGGTTGCTTACGGCGAACGTAACGCCGATGAGCACCAGAAGCGCATAAAAAAGGATGCGGATGATTTTGTAGGTTGTTTTCAGCATAACAGGCATGGGTCAGGCTACAGCGAAACGCCGCAACCTACAACCTGAAAGCTTACGCAGTGCCTTTGTTGATCTTCTCGCGCAGTTCCTTGCCGGTGCGGAAGTAGATCGCATAGCGTTCGCCGATATGCACCTCTTTACCGTTCTTAGGATTGCGAGCCACACGCGCTTCGCGCTTGCGGATGGAGAAGGCGCCGAAGCCGCGCAGTTCAACGCGGCCGCCTTCGATCAGGGCCTTGGAGATTTCACCAAGAATAATCCCTACGATACGTTCAATATCGCGCTGATAGAGGTGCGGATATTTACGGGAAAGTCGAAGAATAAGTTCTGATTTAGTCATAAGCCCCACATTCAAAGGTATTACAAGGCATTAGGCTGCCATATAGAAACGAGTCCGTCAAGTCTTTGTAATAGCTTGGAAGTAAATTTTCCGTTTGCAATTTCAGACATTTGTTCAAAAAGGCTGGTTACAGGCCGTTTTGGCTTGATATCCCTAATATCAAGAGAATCATCAATTTTCCTGTTTTTGGCCAGCCATTCCACCGCTTCGTCCTCGCCGCCCAGTTCGTCGATGAGCTTGGCCTTCAAGGCCTGCCTGCCGGTATAAATGCGGCCATCGGCAAGGGAAATCACGGTTTCTTTCGGTAATTTGCGGCGTTCGGCCACAATATCGGTGAACCAGCCAAAAAAGTCGCTGATAACATTCTGTACCACGGCTTCCTGTTCCGGGGTCATCTTTTCCAGTGGGTTGGGTGTAGCCTTGTTAATACCGGATTTGATAACGATGGGCTTGATGCCAATCTTCTCAGCGAGCGCCGTAGCTTCAAAGGTTTGCAGCAGCACCCCGATGGAGCCGGTGATCGTGCCTTCGCGCGCGACTATATGGTCAGCGCCAAGCGCGATCATGTAACCAGCCGACGTTGCCATGGTGCGCATGACCGCTACCACGGGTTTCTTTTTGGAAAGTTTCAGCAGCTTTAAGTATACTTCCTGCCCGGCCAGCGCGCTTCCGCCGGGAGTATCGAGCCAGACCAGCACCGCCTTGACGCTGTTATCCTCCGCCGTTTCGTCGATCATGTCGAGGAGCGCCTTGTCGTCCAGGACGACATCGGAGATGGTGACGCGTGCGATGTAATTAGAGGGCAGGGGCGAGAAGCGCGAGCCGGTGCTGAAATACGAAAGCGCCGCAAGCACTGCCACTGCAATGGCAATCAGTCGCCATTTGGTCGCTTGCTGTTTCAGGCGCATCCTGTCCAGCAGCAGATCAGCGTTCAGTGCCATGCGGCGCTTCCTTTGTATCTAAACTCTACTTATGCGAACATAAGTAGAGTTTATCCTTTAAGCAATAAAGCTATTCGGCTTTTTTGCCCTTCTTGTTCTTCTTGCCGTCGCTTTCGCCGGAGAGCGCAGCGCCGAGGATATCACCAAGGCTTGCACCGCTGTCGGCGGAACCGTATTCCTCAATAGCGCGCTTCTGCTCTTCGGCTTCGAGCGCCTTGATGGATACGGTGACCTTGTGGGACATCTTGTCAACGCCGGATACTTTGGCGTCAACGCGGTCACCTACCGCAAAGCGGTCGGTGCGCTGTTCCTGACGGTCACGGGAGAGGTCGGACTTCTTGATGAACGCGGTAACGGAATCGTTGATTTTCACTTCGATGCCGCTTTCCTGCACAGCGGTAACAACGCAGGTAACAACGTCACCTTTGTTGATGCCATCAAGCGTATCGCCAGCGGCGTTTTCGCTGAGCTGCTTGATGCCCAGGCTGATGCGTTCTTTTTCAACGTCCACTGCCAGAACCTTGGCCTTGACCGTGTCGCCCTTCTTAAAGGCTTTGATCGCGGTTTCGCCGGTTTCGCTCCAGCTGATGTCGGAGTGGTGCACGAGGCCGTCAATGTCGCCTTCAAGGCCGATGAACAGGCCGAAGTCGGTGATGTTGCGGATCGTGCCTTCGATCGTGCCGCCCACGGGGTGCTTGCTTGCGAAGCCTGCCCAGGGATTTTCTTCGCACTGCTTCATGCCGAGGCTGATGCGGTGCTTAACCTGATCGATATCGAGAACCACCACTTCCACTTCCTGGCTGGAGGAAATGATCTTGCTGGGGTGGGTGTTCTTCTTGGTCCAGCTCATTTCGGACACATGCACGAGGCCTTCGATACCCTTTTCGAGTTCAACGAACGCACCGTAGTCAGTGATGTTGGTTACAACGCCGCGGAAACGCTGGCCGGGCTGATACTTGCTGGCAACGCCTTCCCAGGGGTTCTTCTCAAGCTGCTTGATGCCGAGGCTGATGCGCTTGCTTTCCTGGTCGAACTTGGTGACCATGACCTTGATGGTCTGGCCCACATGCAGCACTTCGGAAGGATGGTTGATGCGCTTCCAGCTGATGTCGGTAACGTGGAGCAGGCCGTCGATGCCGCCCATGTCGATGAACGCACCGTAATCGGTGATGTTCTTGACCACGCCTTCGAGTACCTGGCCTTCGGATATCTTGCCGAGCAGTTCGTTGCGGGCTTCCACGCGGGATTCTTCGAGGATCGCGCGGCGGGAAACAACGATGTTGCCACGCTTGCGGTCCATCTTCAGGATGATGAAGGGCTGGCTGATATGCATCAGCGGGCCTACGTCGCGCACGGGGCGGATGTCCACCTGCGAACCGGGCAGGAACGCCACGGCGCCGTCGATATCCACGGTGAAACCGCCTTTAACGCGGCCAAAGATAACGCCGTCAACATGCTGGCCTTTTTCGCAGGCGCGCTCAAGGCGCGTCCAGGATTCTTCGCGCAGCGCTTTTTCGCGGCTTACGATGGCTTCGCCATGCTTGTTTTCAAGGCGTTCGAGGTATACTTCCACTTCGTCGCCGATGCTGATTTCAGGGATCTTGCCGCCCTGTGAAAATTCTTTAAGGGGCACGCGGCCTTCGGATTTCAGGCCCACGTCGATCACGACGATGTCGCCGTTTTCAATGGCGATCACGTTGCCTTTGACAACGCTGCCTTCGGATTTTTCGCCCGACTTTACGTAAGAGGCGAAGAGGTCGGCAAAGTTTTCGCCGGTGGAGAATTCGGTGTAGGTTTCTTGCTGTTTCTGTGCGGCTGAGCTGTTAGCCATAATGTAATCCTAACTATATAGCACGCGGATAGGCTGCGTGGGGTTTTGAGGGGCATGCCTCGGTTGATGAAATGCTTTTGCCTTATGCCTCGGGCAAAAGAGGCGGGACTATACAATGAATCCCCTAAAAAGCAAGGAGGCAGAATGAATTCCACTATTGGACTTTTTACAACTCTGTGCTACTATAAGGGCGATGGTTCTTTTCCATTATCTTCCTTAAAAATCGCGTCTCACACCGCATGTGACCCATGTGGCGTATTTTCGCGCTTTGTAACTTAAAATCATAGGGTTAGTTATGAAAATCATTGTTTCCGGTAAACATATGAGCGTTGGCGAGTCTCTTCAGACCCATATCGAACATCGCATTGAAGAAGGCATTAACAAGTATCTGGACCGTGTGACCAGCGTGAACGTGGTAGTGGCGAAGGACGCCCACCTGTTCAGGGTAGACATTAACGGTAATACAGGCACTTCTTCGGGTGTTACCATCAGGGGAAGCGCCAGCGGTACGGATGTGTACCAGACCTTTGATGCAGCCGCTGAAAAGATTGAGAAGCAGTTGCGTCGCTACAAACGCAAGCTGACCAACCACCACAAGCAGTCGCATGCTGACGTGGCCTTCGCCGCACAGGCCGTAGCCGCAAAAAAGTACGTACTCAAGGACGAGGAGGAAGTGCAGGATGCGCCCGTGGTAATCGCAGAGAAAGCCACGGAAATAGAAACGCTTACGGTAAGTGAAGCGGTGATGAAAATGGACCTCGCCGAGCTTCCGGCGCTCATGTTCTTCAATTCCGCAAACGGTTCGCTGAATGTGGTTTACCGTCGTGCAGACGGCAATATCTCATGGGTGGATTCCCATAATGCCAAGGCGGCATGAGCTGCTGAAAATGCACCATCGGCGGGGCTTGGCCCCGCCGATGGTGCATAGTTTCGCTATTACCAGAGTACCCTGAGGGCCAGGCCCACCTGCGTGCGGTCGTTCTCAGGCTCCAGCCACTGTGAGCCGTCGGGCGCGGTGGTGAGTTCGGAGTCCTTTACGTTCCAGTAGCGTACAAAGGGGCCGAACTGCCAGGAATAATTGCGCGCGGCTTTGCCGAACATCAATTCGCTGCGGATGCCGTAACCGCTGCCAGCTTTTTGGGTGTTGTTGATATTGTAGTATAAGGGGCTGCCATTGGCGAGGCGCGAATTCACATTCCCGTAGATCAGGTAGTCGGCTTCGATCATGGGGGCAATGGTCCAGCCGTCGCGCGTGGTTATTGAATAGCTTACGCCTACAGGAATATAGAGTTGCCCGATGCGGCGATCGTAGGAAAACGCTCCAATATCGGTATAGCCGCCTTTGCCTTCCTGCATGTAATAGCGTCCGCCGATACCGGTATAGGGCGAAAGCGCGCCGCCCCAGAGCGGAAAGCTGTAACCGAAGCGCCCGCGAAGCTCGAATTCCCATTCCGGGGTGCCGGAGCTGGTTCCCGAAACAGGGGATTCATAATCGGAGGAGCCGTAAGAAATGCGGCCGTCCACGGAAAGAAAAGCCCGCGACTGTCCGTAGGAGTAATATCCGGTAAGGGAAAAATTCTCGCCCTCTTCTTCCATGAGGCCGGGCTCATTATATTTGCTGTAGAAGCCTTCAGCGCCGAGGCCTACGGTGCGGCCGCCGTTGGCTGCGGAAGCGGCCAATGGCAGAAGCGATGCGCCTGCAAGCAGAGAGTAAAGCATGTACTTATTCATAGAGATCCTTCCTGAAGGTCTGATTTATCCGTGATTGCCATAATACTCTGAAAGCTTGCCGGTAAGATGATTTTTGCGCTTCAGCTTCAGGTCGGCAGCTATGCCATGCGCGTCTTTACCAGCATAGACAAAAGAGGAAAGAAAAGCAGAACCGGTTGCGAGCGTCGTACAAACTTTTTTCAGCATGAACAGAAAATTCCGCGAACACACATTACATAAAAAGGCTATATATCTTTGAGTTTCCTTATATCATAACCCAAAAGGCGAACATATAAAAAAATGCTCGCCCCCTGTTGACAAATGCGTGAAGAGAAATTAAGGTAACTTTCAAGGTCAATAAGTGCGTTCGCAACGGCGAGCGCTTTTTTTATGCCTGAATCTGATGAGCGATGGCAAAAAGGCTATCTTGCCGGGCTAAGCGCCGTTTCGGGCGGCGGAAGATCTTTGGGATCCTTAGCGGCAACTGCGGTGCCGGGTTTGCCAACCTCCAGTTTGAGGATGACATTGTCACGGTAGGTCACACGCACAGGCAAACCGCCCCTGATGGGGCCTTCATGCGCATTGGTGATATTAAAACCCGGCGTCACTTCATAATCGGAATAGGAGAAGCAGGCCTGCGATTCACTGACGCAGAAACGCTCCTTCGCGTGGCCGAGCAACGGCATGGGGGTGAAATCGATCACCCTGCCTTCAACCGTGTCCACTTTACCACTCTTCATCGCCTGCTTCATCGCATCGTACTGCGCGAAGAGCGAAAAGCCGGTCAGTTGCATCCACAATAAACCGAACAGCAGCAGGAAGAACGGGAAGCGCTGCGGCATAGGTTTGGCGCGGAAGGGATTGGCAAGTCGCTCGCGGAAGAAATAGGTTACTGCCCCGCAGAGAAAAATGGCCACACCGGGCAGCATGAAGAGATAGTTGGTCAGGCGTATGTCTGAAGTCTGCAGGTCAAAGATAACCTTGTAGTCCATAGCACTACCGTCTGAAAAAATTCCACAGCTTTATAGCACATATTTTAACCGAGTTCAAAGAATACTTAACCGCGCTGGCTGCGGGTTACGAAAGGGTGAGGGTATCATGAGTGAGTTTGATGACACATTCTCAAACGACAACTCGCCCGAAGATTTTGTCACCAGCTATTGCTGCGAAAGGCGCTTGCCCGAACTGGCATTGTGGAGCGCAGTCATTTGCCGCGCCATAGCCGACGCGGTGCAGGGCAACCGTTCTGCGCGCGAATGGTTGCTGGGCGGCTGCGAGGATTATTTAACCGTATGCTCGCTGGCAGGTGTTTCTCCGGTGTCGGTGAGAACCGCAGCGGAACGCCTGCTTAAGAACACATCATTATAAGAAATGCCCCAGTTATGGACGCCCCTTGACGGGCCGCAAAAGGTGGCGCTGCTCAGCCCCGCCGATATCCTGTTCTATGGTGGCGCGGCGGGGGGCGGTAAGACCGACCTGCTCATCGGCGCGGCGCATACGCGCCACACGCGTAGCATCATCTTCCGGCGTGAATACCCGCAACTGCGCTCCATCATCGACCGCATGTACGAGTTGCTGCTGGATAACGGCAAGTTCAATAAGACGTCGCTTATCTGGACGCTGGAAGACGCGCGCACGATAGAGCTGGGCGCCGTGCAGCATCAGGGCGACGAGCGCCGTTACCAGGGAAGGCCGCATGACCTCAAGGCATTCGACGAACTCTCGCATTTCAGCGAGATGCAGTTCCGCACCCTTTGCGGCTGGCTGAGAAGTGCCGACCCCACGCAGCGTTGCCGCGTGCTGGCGGCTGGCAACCCGCCCACGGAAGCCGAGGGCGAATGGGTGATCCGTTATTTTGCGCCCTGGCTTGACCCCACGCACCCCAAACCGGCCATGCCGGGCGAACTGCGCTGGTTCACTACGCTGGATGGACGCGAGACGGAAGTGGAGAACAGCGAGCCGTTCCTGCATAAGGGCGAAAAGGTAACGCCAAAGAGCCGAACCTTCGTGCCAGCGCGTGTGGAGGACAACCCCTATTATATGGCGTCGGGCTACAAGGCCACGCTGCAGGGGTTGCCGGAGCCGTTGCGCTCCAAAATGCTCTATGGGGATTTTGCTGCGGGCAGGGAAGACAATCCGTATCAGATAATCCCCACTGCATGGGTGGAACAGGCCATTGCGCGCTCAGCGCATCCGGCCAGGCCGCTATTGCTTAGCGCCATAGGGGTGGATGTGGCGCGCGGCGGTAGCGACAATACGGTGCTCACGCTGCGCTATGAGCACTGGTTTGAAAAGCAGCGCGTATACAGGGGAAGCTCAACGTCCAGCGGAGATGCTGTTGCGCAACTGGTGCTGGGTGCGCGGGGAACGCATTCATGCCCTGTGCAGGTGGACGTGATCGGTGTAGGGGCCAGCGTCTATGATAGCCTGCGCCGTTATATCGGCACTGCCGTCATTGCTATGAACGCCTCCGAATCCAGCGATGCCACGGACAGGACCGGACAGCTTGCCTTCTTCAATCGCCGTGCGCAGTGGTGGTGGAAGTTGCGCGAAGCGCTTGATCCCGAGCACGGCGATAATCTTGCCCTGCCCAATGACCGCGAACTGGTGGCCGACCTCGTGGCGCCGCGCTTCCGCCTCACCGCACGCGGCATATTGGTGGAAAGCAAGGACCACATAAAACAGCGTATCGGCAGGAGCCCGGATAAAGGCGACAGCCTCGTGCTTGCCAATGCCATACCGCATGTGCCGGGTGCAGGCTTCTTTGAATATTATTCAGGCCTGAGCGGAAGTAGTTTCTAACAGGATACAAAATGCAGCCAATTACGGAAAGATCACTTGAACAAAGCTGGCAGCAACACTGGCAGTCCGGCGTACAGGAAGAGTTGTTTATCACTATCACCGGCGAAGGCCTGAAATACGGCACGGTGATACTGGCTAAGCGCGGCAGTGACGGTGCATTGATGCTGAAGGGCAGAGAGCAGCGCATCCGTGCGTTGCTGGCTGTGGTTAATGATAACCTGCCTGATAACCTGATGCACAAGATAGCATGTGCTGAAGCGGCATTACACAGCGATGGCGCAGCGATGATGCATATGCATTTTGCCTTGGCGGGTTTCCACAAACTGGAATGGATGTGGCAGCTGAAGCATCTGTTCTTTGCCGATACGCTGCTGAAGAACGGCTGGGGCATAAACGACATGCTCAAATGCTTCGGCATCAGTAAATTCAATCCGCATCACGATGAGCGCGGTCGTTTTGCGACTGCGGAGAATGCAGTATTGCCAGGCCTTAAAGAAGTTCCTGAGCCTGCTTCGCCTAAGTTTGGAGATATGGAATATGCAGGCGCTCCGGGAGCCAGCGCTGCAAGACTTCTAATTCAAGGAGCAAAGCTCATTCCGCTTCTCGTGGGAGCGGGGGCAGTTGTGCAAGGCGCTAAAGATAATCTCAAACCAATTCCGTTAAATATGGAGGGCGAAGATGAATCTGCGGCGTCTGAATCCAAGGAAAAGAAAAAGCCCGAGGAAGAAGAAAAACAAAAAGAAGAATCCGAAACACAAAGCCAGTCAACAGATGATGTTCTTGTGCCTGATGGAAAGCCTATTGGTGAATCAGGTAATTGGTCGGGAGTCAGGACTTTACCGCAAGGCTATAAAGGTAAAACTGGTGAAAATGGCGCAGAAGAGCTATTTAATGATCTGACTAAAGGCAAGGGTGGCAAAGACGTGACGCCCGACGACTATCCGGGGACAATGGTTGAACTTCCAAACGGGGACAGAATTGGTATAAGGCGCGAATCTAAAAGTGGACCCGCAACCATTGATGTCAATACAGGAAAAGCTAAAAAATACAAGTTTCCCTAAACATTGGTACTAAAGTTATGAGAAAAGAATTTGAGAGTCAGCTTCAGGAATTTGCTAAAGGGCAAGTTGAGGATGTTATAAGCTTTTCCGAGTTTTTAGATATTGTAAGGGAATACAGCGTAACATCAAGTGAGGATGAGGTAATTAAATTGACACTTGAGCTTATTAAAGATGCGCTTGCGATTGGATTTAAAATTGGTGGGTTTAGCCGAGATGATTCAGAGTTTAAACAATGGAAAAACCAAGAACCTATGTCTGTCTGTTTGGAGGTTGAAAAAAAGTGGCGTGAGCTTGGTAAAAGGCCTAATATTGGCGATATAGCTTGGTTTGGCCTTCCGGGCTATGAATATCCAGTAAGATAAAATGACTGAAGAAGTAGCAGAAGTTCTAAAACAGAAAATAGGCAAAGGGATTGTAAAAATCCATTTCACCGATGGAGAGGTTGTGGAAGCTCTCATACACGATGTTTCAGATAATTTTAAAGATGCAACTTTTGAAATTGTTTCAACAAACCGAACTGAGAAACATGACAATTTAAAAGATCAATATTTTGTTTCACCATTTGGTGAATTTAAGTCCATTAGTTGAAATCGCTGGGTAGAGTTTCTAAAATCTACTTTTGATCTTATCGTCGATCATTCTTTATCCGTTTTTTACATAGCGCGCTGCTAATGGTGGCTTGAGTTATCAAGCTGCTGGCGAGGCACATCCGTGCCGGAAAATAACTTATTATCCACGAAGAGGAGCATTATGCCTTTATTCATTCCCATCACCAAAGTGAATGTAGCCCAGAGGCTTGTCTACGGCACGATCAGCGAAGAGATCCCCGACAAGACCGGCGAGATACTGGATTATGAATCCTCACGCCCGGCTTTTGAGGAATGGTCGCGCCGGTTTCATGAAGCGTCCGGCGGCAAGAGCCTTGGCAATGTGCGTGCCATGCACGGAACTATCGCTGCGGGTAAGCTGACCGATATCACTTTTGATGATGTGAATAAGCGCATCGAAGGGGTGGCCAAGGTGGTGGACGAGGACGCCTGGCAGAAAGTGCTGGAAGGCGTCTATACCGGATTTTCCATCGGTGGCGGTTATGCAAAACGCTGGCAGGATGCTGAAAACCCCGCGCTCATGCGCTATACGCCGACACTCAGCGAGGTGTCGCTGGTGGACAACCCTGCCGTTCCTACGGCTACGTTTTCTGTTATCAAACAGGATGGCAGTGCTGAAAAACGCAGCTTTGCGCGGAAACAGGAGTTTTCAAAAGATGCAGCCTGCGCCATGCTCGACTGGCTTGCCGGTGAGGTGGAAGATGAAGACGCGCTTGAACATATCCATGCGCTGATTGCGCTGTTGGATAACGAGGGCGGCGAAAATCCTGCCAACGCCGGAAAGATCCAACTGGCCGGTATGCATAAATACCTGCAGGATTCCGTGCAGGAGCTCAAAGACCGTATCACTAAACTCGAAGCGATGCCCACTCCCCCGAAAGGCTATCTTCGCGCTGTACAGAAGGCTCAGGACTACTGCTAGTGGGCAGTGTTAATCATGGGTTATCCGTGAGCGATCGGGGGATCGCGTTCATAGCACGTCACGAAGGGTTTAAACCTTCTATTTATAAAGACCCGGCGGGCCTCGATACGATAGGCTACGGGCACAGGGTGAAAGCAGGGGAGAAGTTTGCGCCAAAACTCGGTAACGAAGAGGCCCGGCGCCTGCTGCTGACAGACATCGCCATTGCCGAAACAGCCGTGCATAAGCAGGTGAAGGTAACGCTCGCGCAACCGCAATATGATGCGCTGGTGTCGTTCGTGTTCAATGTGGGCGTCCAGGCATTCGCCTCTTCCACGCTGCTGAAGCAACTCAATGCAGGCAATTACAGGAGTGCCGCAACGCAACTGCTGCGCTGGTGCAATATACGTTTGCAGGGAAAGATAAAACCTTCGCCGGGGCTGCTGGCGCGCAGGGCGGCCGAACAGGCTATGTTCAACGAGCCGATGAAAAGCTATGTGAAGTAGGTTTAAGACTCACCAAACCTATTCTTTCCTGTCGGCGGATTCGATCGCGATGGCAAGGTGGCACAGGCGGCGATGCGCTTTAAAGTAATCGCGTGTGTTATACACCTCGCCTTCCGACACGCATTCGAGGTTGTCGGCCTTCGCAAATTTATTCCAGCCTTCTTTCTCGGAATTGGCGCGGCCATTGACCAGTATCTTGCCGCTTAAGGGGTAGCCGTCATCGAGCTTCTTGTCGATCTCCTTGGCGGCCAGCGGTGTAAGTGCGTAGGAGTCGTTGAGGATCTTGCCGTCGTCGATGCCGTGGATGATGGTCAACTGATAATAATTGCCGCTGGGTATGTATTTCCTGGACCCCCTTGCGACGTTATCCGCGTGCCACACCATTACATGCACGTCCGGTGCGAGCGGTGATGTGGGCAGGTAGTATTGCGGAAGGTCGGTATCGAGCACACGGCTGTCCGCATAACGCGCGGCTGCGGTGAATTTGCCGTCGATCATCTCGGTGGCCGCAAGCTGCGACCAGAACAGCGCAGTCTCGCATCCCAGGCCTTCGCTCCATTCCGGGCTGCAGGGGGAAAGCTGACCGTCACCGTCGCTATGTGCAGGCGTGCCGTCGCCGGTGGAAAAGCCGATGCGCTCCGCCTGTGCGGAAAGCAGGTCGCCGGGAAGCCCCATATATTTGTTCTGGAAGGTGACGACAGCGGAATTGAATTTACTGACCTGCACGATCTGCTCTTTCATCTTGCGCTGTTCCATGATCTCGCGCACCACAATGATGCCGCCTGCTATCAGTTCTATGGCCAAAATGGCAAGCATGATATCAATCAGGCGAATGGCCCTGAACTGCTTCCTGGCGGTGGATTTTGTCTTTGTGCGCGGGGCATTGACGTTTGTTGCAGAGAGGGTTTTTGCGATGCCCATAAGAGATATTCTCCGTATTGGAAATTATTCTCAATTATAGCATTCGTGCTGTGCCATGGGGTTAGGCTTGTTAAAAATAATTTTTGCGCGGTGCAGAAAAATAATTATATTTAACAATATATTGTTAATATTTATGCGGCATTTTCCTAAGATAAGTCTAAAATGCCACCGAATTTTTCTGCGGTTGGCTAAACCTACTTGGTCAGCCAGTAAACCGGAATGCCTGCCATCTCGCGCAATGTAGACGCAATATCACGCATTTCAAAGTAGCTTGGGTGGTCGGCGGAGTAATTTTCGATGCCCGCCATGCGGAATGCCAGCATTGTGCGCGGAATATGAAAATACTGCGTGACGATTACCACGCTCTCTATGTTTTCTTTTTTCATGTAAGCCGCCGCGTTATGCGCGGTTGCCATAGTGTTCACGCCTTCGGAGTCCACGATGATCGCTGACGCGGGCACGCCTGTGCTCAGCAGAAGCTCTTTCATCACGGTGGCTTCGTCGAAGCCATGCACGCTGCGGCCACCGCTGACCATGATGCGTTTTACTTTCTTTTGTTTGTAAAGCGCCAATGCGCATTTGACGCGTGCGGCAAGCCGCTCGGACGGCTGACCGTTGCCCAGCACTTCATTGCCGAGCACTACGGCAAGTTCTGATTCAACGGGCTTTGCCGTAAGCCCGATAGTGACCACTGCGGCAAAATACATGCTGGGCAGCATGAATGCGCACACCAGAATCCATTTAAATATCTTTTTCATCCGCATCCCGTAAGCCAGAGAACTTTTATGACCACTGCACCTAACCTGACTTCGCTTGCCCGTGCACGCGCATGGGCAGGAGTAACCAGCACCAATGACGACGCGCTGATAACTTCCCTGATAGTGGAAGTAAGCCGGTTCATTCACAATTATCTGGGAAGGCCTTCAATAACAAGCCGCGAGTATACGGAAGTTGCAGATGGGCAGGACAATGTTGCAATGTTGCTAAGGCACTGGCCGGTAACGAAGGTATCGCAGTTAAAGGTGGACGGTGCTACGGTTGCCAGTTATGTGCTGGAACCGTGGGATGGTGCGCCTGCCGGATTTCAGCAGAAACTTTCGCTTCGCGGCTATGTTTTTAATCGCGGTAGCAGCAATATCAGCATCACCTATGATGCAGGATACAAGGTATCAGACGAGCTGCGCGTTATACCTGCTTCCGGCAGTTACGTTGTGGCGGCAGAAGCGCCTTATGGCAGTTTTGCCGAAGGGCATAAAGTGAGCTTCGCCAACGGCACTGTGCTAACCCGGGTGCAAAGCGCGCCCGGCTCAGGCCAGTATATGCTCAATGCCGGAACCTATACGTTTGCAGCAGCGGATGCCGGGTTACAGGTGCTGCTCAGTTACAGTTACATCCCCGCCGATATCGAACATGCCTGCGTGGCGCTGGTGGCGGAGCGCTACCGCTACCGCAGCCGCATAGGCGAAGTGTCAAAAAGCCTGGGCGGGCAGGAGTCGATGAGTTACAGCCAGAAAGATATGCCGGAATTTATAAAGACGCTGCTGCAGCCTTACCGCCGCATGCTTCCGGCCTAGCGGCGGCCATGTCTGGTTGCGTGATTGACGGCATCTGCGCGTGCGCGGTCAGCTACCTGTTGCTGCCAGTCCTGCCGGGAGATGTCATCCGTAAGCTGGGGTATCGCGTCATGATTATTGGCAAGCCCCCGCGCCACAGTGGCGTCGAGTTCGCGCAGGTCTTCTTTGGTGCTGTGTGGCTCCAGTGTCATGGGCATGCCTTTGAAAGTGGCGGTCACTTTATCATACGTTTTGAAAGCGGAATAAGCGGTTGCAATGCCGAAGCCTAAAGCAACTACGCCTGAAGAGGCTGCGACCATCGCCAGCGCCAGCCCTGCGGTGACGGCCAGCCAGCCTGCGGCCACCAGTCCGCGCGAAGGGCGGACGGCAGTCTCGATGCGGTCTTGCGTGGTCATAAACGTTTTATGCGACATGCCTGCACTATAGCACAGCACGCGCCCGAAAATGTGAAGTTTTGATGAAGGTTTAATCCTATGACTCTTAAGGAAAATATCGGGGATATTTATACGGGTGAGGCGAAAGCAAGCATTGGCGGAGCTAGCAGGGCAATGACCGAAGCTGAACTTCTGACGCAGGCGAAAGACGACATGATGATGCAGATCATGGAATCCATAACGAGGTTATATTCATGCAACGTGAAGCTATAATGAATGCGCTGTTCGAGCGTGTAAGCAGTGCGGCTGCGTTCATCACGGCGGGCAGGCGGCTTAAACTCTGGAGCAGCGTTGCCGCAACGGACAAGCCTTCCATTTTTATGGTGGAGCGCGGCGACGTCTATGCGCATGCGTCGGAAGCAGTGCCGGAAACGGTAACGCTGATGCTCGACCTCTATATTTATACGGATGCGGGGCAGGACCAGACGCATATTCCCGCCACAACGCTCAACACGCTCATCGATGCGGTGGACGAAGCGCTCAAGCCCGATGCGCTCACCGGAAGGCAGACACTCGGCAACCGCGTGTCGCATTGCTGGATTGAGGGCAAAGTGATGAAGGACGCTGGCGACCTGGACGGGCAGGGCGTGGCCGTTATTCCAGTGAGAATACTGGTGCCCAGATAAGAATTTTTAAGGGAAAGCGCTTCCCCTCAAATAATTTTAACTAACCGGAGAATTTATGACCGCATATGCATTTGGCACTGGCACGCTTGTAGCCAGGCGAACCGATACGCCTAACACCGCGCCGTTCCTGTTCGGCACGCTGCACGATATTTCGCTCAATTTCGACCAGAAGCTCGAACCCCTCATGGGGCAGCATAAAGTGGCGGTGGCGCTGGGCGACGGTGAGCTGAAAATTTCCGGCAAGGCAAAATTCGCGCGCCTGCAGATGACGTTGTTCAGCAACCTGCTGCTTGGTAATGCCACCGCAACCGGCGGCCTGCAGATGGTAAGCACGGGTGAAAACATCAATGTGCCTGCATCTTCACCCTATACGGTAACCGTTGCCAATTCGGCGCAGGTGCCGCTGGCGGATTACGGCGTGTTCTATCAGTCTACCGGCATACAGCTTGTGCCTGTTGCCTCCGGTCCCACGGCAGGGCAATACAGCTTCAACGCGTCGACCGGGGTATACACTTTCGCGGCAGCGGATGCAGGTGCGGCGTTATACGCATATTACACCTATACAGCTCCTACCGGCAACAGGCTGACCTATGCCAATCCGCTGATGGGAACTTCACCCATATTCGAGGTGTACTTCAAGACCAGTACGCCTAATTTCGGCGTGAATAAGGACGTGACAATAAAGCTCAATGCGTGCAAGTCCGGCAAGCTGGCGCTGAGCTTCAGCAACCAGAAATTTACCATTCCGGAATTCGACTTTCAGGCGATGGCGGATGCTGCCGGAAACGTATTCACCCTCACGACAAGTGAGTAGGTAAGGCAGATTTTCGCCATACGTGGAGCAGTGGTAGCGGGAAGGCTCTGCCACTGTAAATGTTACTCGTTGCCAGCCTTGCCGCCCGGAAGTTTGATGATGGCATGCTTGCCCATATAGTGCTTCATGGAGAGACCGAACGGATCGGTCATCGCCTGTTGAAACAGCTTGGCAACGGATTTTGCCAGTTTTCCGTCGTTCTGGGCGATATGGGAATAGACATGCGCGCCGTCATTGGTAAGTACGATCTCGATATTGGTCTCAGCGCCGTAACGCAGCTTTTTGGAGGTGATGTCGCGGCCTTCCACAAAGTAGCGGCCCTTGTAATCTTTCGGCAGCACTTCCTCAAGCTGGGCGTTGAGCGCCTTGGGCAGGTCGAACAGCACGTTGGTGGCGACTTGTTCCGCGAAGCGCTCAGCGTATTTCTTGCGCTCGCTGGCAGTGCCGCTGCTGGAGATGAGGAACACGCGTTCGCCGTCGAGGTTGTTCTGCGTCTTCACCACGCCGGTATCGGCGAGCAGGGTGGCGATGTTTGTGCAAAGCTGCTTGCCTTCTGTCACATCGGTAAGGATGCCCTGCAGGTTGCGCAGCAGGAGCGCTGACTGCTTGCTGTCCAGCGATTCGATGAGCCTCACGGGGATGCGGATAGTGTCCATGCCGGGTTCCGGCGCGCCCCAGTTGTAGGCCATGATGATGCCGGTATAGTCGCCGGTTTTTTTAGCGAACGCGAGCACATCGTCAGTCTGGCCTACGGCGTCGCGCATTTGCTGGATGTGGGTTTCGGCAAGGAAGAGCACGCAGTTCTCAGTGTTGAAAACGTAGCAGCGTTCTTTGCCGCCACCGGCTCCGGTAGCGATGGATTTGACCTCGCAATGCTGGTTGAGGAAGGTATGTAGCGCGTTGCTGGAAGCAGGCATGTAAGTCTCCCTAGTAATATTTTTATATATAATATCTTGAATACTATAATTATTAACCGCCTTCAACCTTTAATGCACTAGGAATAGTTATGAATTCTGCCCGTGACATTTTGAATAATGCAAATGCCAGCCCTGCCGCAAAGCACGTAATGCTTGGCGGAAAAAAATGGGAGATTCCAATGCTTTCTGCGCGCCAGAATCGTGTGGTGGATCCTCTCATACTTGGCCTGCTGCCATTGTTCGCCACGTGGCAGCATGATAAGCCTGCCGCCCTTGGCATGCTCAGCCAGCAGCAATATGAAGCGCTGCAGGAGATTGCCTATCAGGGAATTTCACGCGGCAGCCCGGATATAAACAAAGATACATTCCTCGACCTGCCGGTTACCCTGCCCGAACTGGTGACGGCGTTCGCGGTGGTGGCGGAGCAGACCGGCATTTTTTCGCGGGGTGAGCCGGGGGAGGCATAGGCGGGGAACCGCCTGAATGGGATGCCATAATCGCTAATGTCTGCCATCTTACAGGATGGACATGGGACTATGTGGAAGACACCCTGACCGTTCCCCGCCTTAAGGCCCTGCACCGCGAGTGGGAACGCACGCCGCCCATGCAAATATTACTTGCCGCGTGGCTCGGCGTGAAGCCCGAACGGCAGGGCACGCATGCAGAACTTATAGAAAGGCTGGGCGGAGCAACTTGACACTTATGCCAATCTGCTTTACTTCGCAGGGTATGAAAAATGCAGTTATCGTACTCGGTTTTATCCTTTGTGCAGTGGCGGGATTCGCACTCATGAACATCAGCAGCAGCATCGTGCCTGTTACAGGTGACTGGGCGATGGGCGGCAAGCACATCACCGCCATTGAGCGCGTCATGCAGCCGGTGCTGGACAAGTGCAAGCTTGACCGCCTGCAGGGCAGGCTCAAGAACCACGAGGAATCGGTTGGCTGCTCCAATCCGGCGATGAAGGACGCATTCATCAGGGAAGGCTTTACCAACACCGAAAAGCTCGATGAATACCTCAGGCAGCGCAAAGAGTATGCCGTGATGCTTGATGAGAGCAAGATCACCGAAGACCAGAAAAGCGGCCTTACGTTTGAGGCGCTGCACAACATGCTGGAATTCGCTCCCGCTGGCGAAGCGAAGAAATAATTAAGATTTTTAGCAATCTCGTCATTCCCTGAATTTGCAGAGCAAATTCTAGGGGAATCCATTTTTTCCGATAGTGGATCGCCCTAGAATCGCTTGTGCAATTCAGGCGATGACGAACGAACATTTTTTCAAAGGATTTGCAATGGCAGACACGAATGCGCAGCTGAACGTCACTGCGAATATGGACGGCCTGATGGATGCTTTGCGAACCGCAAAGACGGCTATCGATAACACCTTTGACCTCAGGCATATCAACTCTGAAGAGCGTGCCAAACCAGTGGGCAACCTGTTTCGCACACTGGAACAATCTTCCGACCGCGCGATCAGCTCGATGATACGCGGCACGCAGACATGGCAGTCCGCCCTGCTGAATATTGCCACTAACATGGAGATACGCTTTGCGCAGCTTGCCGCGCGTAAGGTGCTCAACTGGGCGCAAAGCGAGCTGCTCATGACAGGAGCCACCCAGACCGGAGCTGCGGCGCGCGCGTCCAGTGAGCAGGCCGGGGCCGCCACAGGCCTTGCAGCGAAAGCGGGGCATGTCATTACTTCCATTCTCAATAGCGCAAAGGAAGTATTTGGCGGCATCTTTGCATTTCTTTCTCCCATGATGGGCCCGGCGGCGGCAGGCCCCGCAGCGGCGGGCAGCGCCACGGTGGCAAGCCTTGCCGGTGCCATACCGATGATGGAAACAGGTTCATGGCATTTGCCCAGTGATACGCTTGCCTACCTGCATGCGGGCGAAATGGTGGTGCCCAAGCCGTTCGCCGATAGCCTGCGCCAGTCCGGCGGCATCGGCGGAGGCGACAGCTATTCCATTACAATCAACGCTATCGATACGCAAAGCGGCACAAAATTCCTGAAGAACAATGCTGCGTCCATCGCCAGCGCCATTTCATCGCAGGTGCGAAATTTCAATTCACATGTTCCCGCGTGGAAAAGTTAGGGAGCAAAAAATATGTCCGATCTGGTTTTGCCCTCCCTCGCTGGGCTGGGGTTCGATGTGGTGCGCACCCCCCTGTGGGATACGAATATCCATACCACCGTCAGCGGCAAGGAAACGCGCATGGCGCGTCAGGTTTACCCGCGCTGGAAATGGGAACTTACCTATAACGTGCTGCGCAGCGGCGCGCAGAACGAGCTGCAGCAACTCGCCGGGTTCTTCAATGCGCGCAAAGGGCGCTTTGATACGTTCCTTTACCGTGATGCGGACGACAACAGCGCAACTGCGCAGGCACTGGGGCAGGGCACCGGCTCGCTCACCACGTTTCAGCTCATACGCGATTTCGGCGGATTTAAAGAAGTGATACTCGCGCCGCAGACGGTAAGCGCGGTTTACATAAATGGAGTGGCGCAGCCAACCGGCTGGAGTGTTTCCACATGGGGAACCAGCACGCCCGGTGTCATTACCTTCACCAGTGCGCCCGCTGACAACGCCGTCATCACGGCGGATTTCAGCTTTTATTTTCCCTGCCGCATGAGCGAGGACAGCGTATCGTTCACGCTGTTTATCGCACAACATTACCGCGTGAAGAAGTTCAGTTTTATAAGTGTGAAGAACTGATTTGAGGGGAAACGCTTTCCCCTCTCTGCTCCGCAGATTCACCCCTTGCGGGGTCGTCGTGAAGAACTCCTCCGCGCATACGGCGAGTGTAAAAGGGCAGCGTGCCCCTTAATTTATTTCAATAGGAATTAGTTCATGAAAGAAACGCCTGTTCCCACTTCTCTGGTGGCAAGGATAACCCAGGCCGCGCGCTATGTGGTGAGCGGCAACGCGCCCGCCGTGTGGTTCGGCGCTGGTGAGCCGATGAAACCGCAGGCACCGGAAGACGTGGCAGGCCGCCGGTTCGATTATCCCGTCGGTATCAATATCGGCACCGCAACGCGCCCGCAGGAACCCGTGACGTTCGACGATTTGCGCGCGCTTGCCGATAATTGCGACATTCTGCGCTCGGTTATCGAAACGCGCAAAGACCAGATGGAAGCGCTGGACTGGACCGTGCGCCCGCGAAATCCCCACGCATCACCCGAGCTGGTAAAAGCCGCGCAGCATGTGCAGGAGTTTTTACAATATCCCGATAGTGAGCACAGCTTCTCGCAGTGGATGCGCCAGATTCTGGAAGACATGTTCGTGATTGATGCGGTGGCAATTTACAAACGCCGCAACCGGGCAGGGGGCATTTATGCACTCGAGATTGTAGACGGTGGCAGCATACGCTTGCTGCTCGATGACAGCGGTCGCACACCGCAAACGCCTGATCCTGCCTATCAGCAGATACTCAAAGGCATTCCGGCGGTGGATTACACGCGCGAGGAGCTTGTGTATATCCAGCATAATCCGCGCAGTTATAAGATATACGGCTACAGCCATGTGGAGCAGGTGCTGGTGACGGTGAATATCCTCATTCGCCGCGCGCTGCACCAGCTCGAATATTACCGCGAGGGCAGCCAGCCCGACGCGCTGATCGGGTTGCCCAAGGAATGGAGCCAGGATCAGATAGTAACGTTCCAGAAGCATTTTGACGCGCTGCTTTCCGGCAATTCGGCACTGCGCAGGCATGTACGCTTTATGCCGGGAGATTTCAAATATCAGGAGACAAAAGCCCCGCCGCTGAAAGACGCCTATGACGAATTCCTCGCACGCATCATCTGTTATGTGTTCTCCATCTCACCGGAACCGTTCGTGGGGCAGGTAAACCGCGCGACCGCTGAAAGCTCGCAGGCGCGTGCTATTGCCGAAGGGCTTGCACCGCTGCAGAAACATATGCGCGTTCTGATGAACCGCATCATCCAGCGCGATATGGGATTCACCGAGCTGGAATTCGCCTGGCAGGATACGCGCCAGCAGGACCCGCGCGAAGCTGCGCAGATCGATGTGGCGTATGTCTCGGCAGGCATCCTCACCGCTGACGAAGTGCGTGACAAGATGGGCCTGAAGGCAATTAAAGGTAAAAATGCTGAAGCGGATGCCCCAGACGTAAAAAAGTTCAACCCGCATCACGACGAACGTGGAAGGTTTACCACAGCGGATCGGGCTGTAGCCCCAAACTTTGCAGAGTTACCCGGTATTAAGCCAGGTTCTGTTGCAACTCGGAATGGCACAGAAGTGGCAGCAGCAGGTGCTGCAGTAAGGATACTACCGATTATTGGCGGAGCGCTTGGCATTGGTGTTATTGCTAATGAGAATAAAGACAAGATCAGGCAGGTTCCACTTAATATGGAGGGTGATGAAAGCACTAGTTCATCTGAATCCCAAGGAACAAAAAAGCCCGAGGAAGAAGAAAAACAAAAAGAAGAACGCACTAAAGAAATTAAAAGAATTGTTGATAAAGCTAAGCAAACATCAGGTAATGATGGAGATGTTGCTCCTGATAGGGAAGCAGCTGAAGAAGCTGCAAAGCAGTTTATAGGGGAAAATTCAACAGAACTGGTAGAACGCCAAACTGGAGAGTATGTTGGTCAGAAAAGTGAAGATGAAACTCGTATTGTTAAGTATACTAGTGTTAATAAAAGCGATCCCTATATCAATTTAGAGAATAAGCCTACCAATGGCAACTTACATGTACGGTGGAAAAAATGAATATAGAACAAGTAGATTATCTGAAGTCGAAAGTTGACAATGGTACTATTAATATTGTCTTTGCTGATGGTGAAAAAATGACTGTCAGGCTTATTTCTGTTTCTGAGACAGAGAGTGATATTATCTATGAAATGATAACAACTGACAGGCCGGAAAAATATCGCTCTTATAAAAGTACGTCTATGCATTCCCCTTTTTCTGACATTGAATCTGTCGGTTAGAAAATGATCGAAGAAGAAATCACATTTCTTAAATCTCAAGTCGATTGTATCAATTATGGTTGTACTTACTTAGAAAAAAATAATAAATTTTTCTTGTCAGGCAGTTGAGGCCTGAAAGCGTGATGCCACGCGCAACGAAATTCAACCCGCATCACGACGAACGTGGAAGGTTTGCCACGGCTGGCAATGGTGTTGAGCCCAAATACAAAGAACTGCATATTCCTGAACCTGCAGGACTTGAAGATCCAGATTTTAATGAAAACGTAGCACTTGCTGCAGCTCCTGGTTCAACTATAGCAGCAAGGATACTACCGATTATTGGTGGGGCGCTCGGCATTGGCGTGATTGCCAATGAGAATAAAGATAAGATCAAACAGATTCCGCTGAATATGGATGAGGATAGTTCCGGTGATGCTAGTGAAGGCTCTGGAGGCAATAGCAGCGAAGGCGGCAACAACAAAAAGCCCAACGATCCTAAAGATGACAAAGAATCGGAATGGTCATTCGGCACTTATAAGTCTAAGGAGCGCTGGGGTAACCAAATGAAAGAGCGAAAATGGACAGAACAGGAAATTACCGATACAATTAAAACTGGAAAAGCTGATCCTGCACCAAACTACATAAATAAAGGCAATACAGCTACAAGATATACAGATTCTCAGTCAGGAAAATTTGTCGTGAGAGATGATGTTACAAAGGAAATTATCCAAATAGGCGATAAAGACTTTATTCCTAATTCTATTATCAAGAGTGAATGAAATGGTGCAGATGCAACAAATATACGTACAGCTACTGGAAGAAGGGAGTGCTGCCGCGCGCCCGACTATGGCTGAAAATCTAGGTAATGGGACATACAAAATATTACCAACAGAAAATTATGGTTCCGTTGACGAAGTATGGGAGTTTATTCCTGGTACTGTAGTTAAGTGCGTAGCAAAAGAATGGAATGGCAAAGAGTATTTGCTTGCAGCACAAGAAGTAAAGGCAGAT
>JAMIFV010000062.1:0-11417 GCA_035906055.1 Alphaproteobacteria bacterium
CAGTTGCCGCAAACGCATGAAGAACCGTATTGCCGTGTTCGCCTGAATGCCAAGAACCTGTCCAGCGGCGCGGGCCGTCGTGCCGGATACAAAATACTCTATCAGACGAGCTTGCTGGTGGGAACTTAAGCGACTTTTTCGAACATACATCGTAGCCATTCTTAAACCTTTTCTTAGGTCTTAGCTACTTCAGCCCCAAAAGAAAATAATTCATGACAGGTGAAGATAAAGATAGAAAAGAAGCGCTCCGGTATCTTGAAGAAGTACGCCAAGCCCTCGTGAAAAGCGGAGTGCGCATGAGCAGGGCCTATAAGCCCGACCCCTGCGCCATTGAGCAAGCGTGCCTCAAATCGACTTCGGACAGGCCGCAAGACACCAAGGTACTCTATCTTACGCGTTTCATACAGGCGGCAGCAATGACCGCCAGCAAATTACCCGTGCCCACATCGCCGCCGAAGGAGGAATATTATCCCCACATCGTGGACGCGCTTATGGACGACCTCGAAAAGAATCTCAAAGTGCTGCCAACGAAATACAGGCCCCATGATATTGTCTCCAATACCATACGTTTCGGCGCTATCGCGCCGAAGCTTGTGGATGACTTTTCCAATCTCGTTCCTGTCAAAGAGATCGCGCTTGTCTTCAAGGATAGGAAACATCCGGAGCATTATCTGCAAAAACTGAAGGATACTTTTGAAAAGCTCCGCCAAGATCCGGACAACGCACTCTATACGGATGATAGGTTGCTGTGCGAAGCTGTAAAGGCCATTCAAGGTGTCAGGCCAAGCGCAAAAGCCGCACACAACACAGCCGCAGATACCGTTGTTACCCATAAGCAGAAGAAGCCCCTCCCGGACGCCTTAGTACGCCGTTGGTTGCAAGAGGCGGGCCTGCTCCCCATAGAACCAGCCGCAGTCAATACGCCGCGGACGAGAAATCCGCCGGGCACTGCTGGAGTCAACCGCATATCTGACTGGCGGGCCAGGGTGGGCCTTCCCCCCATAGAACCAAGACCAGCTGCAGATCCACCCGCGCAACGGCAAGACCCTTCTGCCATCCTGCAAACATTTTTGAGCAATAGTCCCGAAGAACCGTGCGTCATCGCTGAAAGAGTTAACACAGCGCTGGGCGAGGATAGCCGCCATGTGGTGACCGGATGGGGGGACAAAGTGACAGGGAAAGGCGGAGAACCCAAGGACAAAGGCAGATAACCATCTGTTTCTTCGTTGCATTCTCCGCAGCGTATTAACGTTTCCTCAACTTTCGGTAGCTATAGTTTACCCATAATCTAATTATGGATGCTATTGCCATGCCCACCATTCTGATCGTGGACGACGATAAAGTGCAGCGCATGATCTCCACGCGCGCGCTGGAAAAAGTGCCGGGCTATGCGCTCGAAGAAGCAGGCGACGGCAGGGAAGGCCTTGAGCGCCTGATGAACACGAAACTGCCCTTGCCCGACCTCGTGCTGCTGGACCATTACATGCCCACTATGGACGGCATGGAGGCGCTCAAAGCCATTCGTGAGTCCTACCCTTCCCTGCCGGTCATCATCGTCACCGCCAATAACGAACTGGACGAAGCGGTGGTGTTCATGCGCAACGGCGCGTCGGACTTCATCACCAAGCCCTTCACCCCCGAACGCCTGCGCATTTCGGTGGAGCAGCATTTAAAGCTTTCCGCGCTCAGCAACGAAGTGGCGCGCCTCAGCCGCAAGGAAAAAGGCCGCGGCCAGTTCGCCGACCTTATCGGCCATGATTCCGGCCTGCTGGAATGCGTGACCATGGGCCGCAAGGCCGCCGCTTCAGACATCTCGGTGCTCATCTCCGGCCAGTCGGGCACGGGTAAGGAGTTATTCGCGCGCGCCATCCACGGCGAAAGCCTGCGTGCGGGCAAAGCGTTCGTGGCGATCAATTGCGGCGCCATCCCCGAGAACCTCGTGGAGAGCACGTTGTTCGGCCATGAGAAAGGGTCGTTCACCGGCGCCATAGCACGCGAGATCGGCAAGTTCCGCGAAGCGGAAGGCGGCACGCTGCTGCTGGACGAAGTGGGCGAGCTCAAGCCGGACATACAGACCAAACTGCTGCGCGTGCTGCAGCAGAAGGAAGTGCAGCCGGTGGGCGCAGGCAAGGCCGTGCCGGTGAATGTGCGCATCATCTCCGCCACGCACCGCGACCTGGCAGAGGACGTGGCGGCAGGCAGGTTCAGGGAAGATCTTTATTACCGCCTCAACGTGCTGCCCATCCATATGCCTTCACTTGCGCAACGCAAGCAGGACATCCCCGCCATCGCGCGTCATTTACTGCAACGCATCTGCGCGTCGGAGCGACGCACCACCCTGCCCGCAGAAGAAAAGGCTTTGCAGTGGCTGCAACAGCAGCCGTGGAACGGTAACGTGCGCGAACTGGAGAATATGCTTTACCGCGCGGTGGTGCTGGCCAGTAAACCCGCATTGCAGGCGGAAGACCTCATGGCGCTGGCAAGCAGCAGCCCGGGTTCGCGCCCACGCGTGAGCAACGCGCATTACGTGCCGCTGCTCGATGCGCAGGGCAATGCCAGGACGCTGGAAGCGTTAGAGGGTGACATCATCGAGGCAGCCATGCTGCGCTGCAACAACAACGTGGCGGAAGCGGCAAGGATGCTGGATATGGGGCAGTCCACCCTCTACAAGAAACTCTCAGGCAGGAATGCCGCATGACACAACCGCGCATTTATGTTTCCATCGCCAGCTTCCGCGACCCCGAGTGCCAGCACACGGTGTGCGACCTGTTCATCAAGGCGTCGCATCCGGAGCGTATCTTCGTAGGCATCTGCTGGCAGGCCGACCGCGAACTGGATAAAGACTGCTTCGTGCACCAGCCGCGCTACCCCCGCAACCTGCGCAACCTGCATTACCGCCCGGAAGAAAGCAAAGGCGGCTGCTGGGCGCGCGCCGAGGCGCTGCGCATGTGGCAGGGCGAGGACTATATTCTGCAGATCGACGCGCATATGCGCTTCGTGCCGGGCTGGGATACGCTGATGATCGACGCGCTTGCACGCTGCCCGAGTAAAAAGGCGCTGCTTTCCACCATGCCGCCCAATTACGATCCGCCCGATACATTGCAGGATTGCAGCCACGGCATTACGCTTGCGCATGTGAAGCGCCTCGGCACGGCAGACGAACTGCAGCCGCTGCATATCGGCGGGCATTTCCGCCCGGTGCATCTGACCAACAACCAGCCGGTGCCGGGCGCGTTCTTCATCGGCAATTTCATGTTCGCGCCCGCAGACGCCGTGCAGCAGGTGCCTTTCGATCCGCATATCTATTTCCGTGGGCAGGAACTGGTGTATTCGGCGCGCCTGTGGACGCATGGGTGGGACATCTACCAGCCCGACCGCGTGGTGATCCATCATTACTGGGGCTCGGTGAGCCGCCCGCCGCTCGGCGGCAAGGCGCATTACAAGGATAAATCAACTGACGCGCTCATCGCGCGCAAACGCGTGCGCCACCTGCTGCGGCTTGAGCCCACCGACGACGAGGCGGCGCTGGTGGACATCGCCAGATACAGCATGGGCAGCAAACGCTCGCTGGACGCATACTGGAAGTATGCCGGCATCAACCTCAGCACCGGTCAGGTCGAGAAAAAAGCCAGCCATGCAGGCTGGGAATAAATTCGCTTTATTTAGCATGCATATGGCACTAACCTGCCCGGATTCAAGCGAGGTTGCCCATGCGTGTGCCTGTAACCGTAAAAACCTTTTCCCTCATGCTCTGGCTGGCCCTTTCCGCATGCCACAATAACGACAGCCCGGACTGGCTAAGCAACGCCGCCTCAAGATCCGCTGACCAGGGCGAATGCACGTCCTTCAAGCGCATGAACGGCAAGTGCTGAGAAAAACAGCACAATCAATGAACCCTCATCTTGAAGATGAGGGTTTGATAGACGGCATGAAGGCAGGCGCGGAAGCATCCGGTGCGGGCTGGGGTTCTTCATCCCAGACCTTAAACCCTTCGGATGTATCGGCTTGATCTTCTATGTATCTTTTGACCATTTCCTCCGTCACCGCCCCTACCGTGCAGCAAAAGTATCCACGCGACCACAGATGGCTGCCCCAGCAGCGTTTCTTCAACTCCGGAAACTCACGCAACAGCCGATAGGCACTCTTTCCCTTGAGGTATTGCGCTATCTTGGTGGGTGACATATGGCTCGGCGCACTTACCAGAACATGGATATGATTCGACCGCACATTCCCACGCACAACGGTTATCTCCTGCTCACCGCATATCTGGCGTAGCAAGTCCCTTACCCGAAGACCAATATCCCCCGTCAGAACCGGATAGCCGTACTTCGTCTTCCACACGTAGTGGTACTTCAACTCCAGTACCGTGTGCGCTCCACGGGCATAGCGGTCTTTGACATCAAACAACATCCCAAACCGATACCATAGCCTCTAGCTAAAGGCTATTTCCGCCTAAAGGCGAAGGTTTGGAAAATCAATGCCACTTGCCGCTACGCAAGCGCTGCCACTGCGTATCCGACCATCCCCTGCTTTTTCGCAGGACAGAAACATAACAACATGCGCACTCAGCGGTGGGAATGCGGGCTCAGATCATAATGTTTATGCGGCGTATTGTGATTGGCATCAAACCAGGCCTGCGCTACAGCGTGCGCTTTAGCGACCTCTTCCTTGGAAAGCTTGCTGGCCACTGATGATCGGTAAAAATGCGCATCGTCGTGTCCGCTTGCTGCCGCAAGGTCGAACCACTTATAGGACTCGATCAGATCGGCCTTTACGCCGCTGCCATCCAGATAGATCTTACCCAGATAAAACTGGGCATTGCGATCCCACCCCTTGGCCGCAAGGTTCAGCCATTTATTGGCTTCCTCCAGATTGACCGGCTGGCCGATGCCAATATACGCCATCAGGCCAAGGCCATATCTGGCCTCGACATTCCCTTTATCCGCAGCGCGTAAGAACCATGATTTCGCCTCGGCCGGATTAATGTCCACCCCCTGCCCGTCCAGATACATCCTCGCCACGCTGTATTGCGCAATCGCATGCCCGGAATCTGCGGCTTTCAGAAACCACCTGAATGCTTCCGCGGCATCTTTCTTTCCGGTTACGCCGCTGGCATACGCCATGGCCAGGCTATACTGCGCCTCCGCATCGCCTTTATCCGCTGCTTTTCTCATCAGTTCGACGCCACCCGTCACGTCTTTGGCAACCCCCTGGCCATTAAGCAGCATGACGCCCATTTTAAACTGGGCTCCGGCATGCCCCTTTCTGGCGGCCACATCAAACGCCCTGTAGGCACGCTTGAAATCCTGCTTAAACTCATTCGAGCCGGTGGCATAAAGCGAGCCCAGCGCGTAAGACGCTTCCACATGCCCCTGATCAGCAGCGCGCTCGATCCAGGCCACGGCTTTTTTGGGATCATGTTGTCCCACCTTTCCCGAAAGCAGCAATGCGCCCAGATTGAACTGGGCATCGGCATCACCTGCTTTCGCCGCCGTTTCCCACTCGGTCTGGGCAAGCTTGAAATCACCTTTGTTTGCAGCCTCAAGGCCTTTGGTAAAATCGGCAAAGGCCTGGCCTGATAAGGCAAAAACAAACCAGAGGGAAACCACAGCATTCACTAAAAACTTCATATCATCCTTCCTGGACCGAGCGTTATTTCTGAGCTTTCAATTCGCGACCGCTTTCGCCAGCAGCTGTGGCCAAGCCTGCACCCAACAGCATTTATGGTCAAACCCGGCCAATATTTCCATAGTAATGTTTGCACTGGCCGGAAACGCCTTCCGGTATGAATCGTAAATCTCCGGCGGCATTACAGCGTCGCGTTCGCCGATATAATGGGTTTGCCTCACGCCTGCCAGCGGTTTCCAGTAATCTGCCGGGTTTAACGAACCTGCCAGCCCAGATATTCCATGAAGCCGTGTCCATGCCCGAATATCCAGATTACCGGCAACGGTAATTACCTGCGAAACATCCGTTCTTTGCGCGGCAACCAGCGCGGCGATCGCCCCGCCGCCGGAATAGCCAATCAGCACAATGCGGTTGGCGCGCGCCATATGTTTTAGCCGTGAGACCGCCTCGCTCATCGAGTCAATCACTTCCTGCGAGAACCGTGACGCAGTCCAGTATTCCCGCCCGCAGGGCCGCAGTTTCAAATCAACATACTGGCAGGGCCGGGCGAGATAGGCCGTATTCACCTGTGTGTCCAGCATCGCCAGTCTGGCCGCCATGGGATCAAAAGGCGTTGGGTTTTGCGATGGCTGATACCTCGTGGCCCATGCGAAGCCGTCGCCTTCAATATAGACATGCATGGCTGCGCTTTGCGCGGAAGGGCCGCGCCACGCCCGCAACGTAAAATGCTTCGTTTCCACATCCAGCGGCGAGAACCCGTTGCGTGCAAGGGCCGGTTCCATTTCGGCAGCGCGCTGCCCGGCTGTGTGCCCGGTGCATCCGGACAATGTCAGCAGCACGGGGATTGCCAACCAGATGCACCGCATCAGACTGCCCGGATTGCTGATTTTGTGTGCGGCAAATGTGAAAACAACACCCGCCTGACATCCGGATTGCTGATCTTCCAGATACAGCCATCCACAAAATAATGATGAATGCTGACCGCTGAAGCCAGCAGCACCGCGAAAGTATAATGCTGGGAACTGGGGAACAGGTATTGCGGCACATAAAATATGACCATGCCGGACACCAGCAGCAGCATGTAATATTTAACGCCAAGAAGCAGGGGCTTCAGTTTGCCCCGCACGCTGGCTGGCGGCAAAGCGCCGTTTATCTTAACCCTGAGCGGAAACGCCAGATATTGCAGCGCATGGGAGAACTGCACCAGCAGATAGGCCGCGGGCATGAAGAATAACACCAGATACCACATATAGATGGAAAGCCATGAAGCGAGTATGCGCCTGTCAGGATAACGGCCCGTGCGTTTTCCGATGCGCCACCAGATGTACAACCCAGCGCTGAATGCAACGCAGCACAAGGCACTGACTATTTGCAGCAGCTCAGGCAGGTAAGCGCTAAGCCCGAACAGCCATGCAGGGGGCAGGTCCTGCGCACCCCACACCACATGCCATAACAGCAAAAGCCTGAGCCCTGCCCGTATCGCGTATTGCTCACGCCTTTCTAGCTCCAGCCCGGAAAGCTTTGCAAAGGTAGCTATCATTCCCCATGCCTGTCCCGTGTAATGCCACGCCAGATAAAACGCGGCTACCAGCCACACAGGATAGGCGATATCCTGATTAACGGCCAGCCCCTGCACCCCGGAAGCATCTGCAGAAAGAACCGCTGCTGATAATATGAACGCCAACGCCAGCGGTACATAGATCGCGGCGAAGGGATGTTTCCTGATATTTTCTTTGGGGCTGTATAACAAGCCATACGCCCCCATGAAATGCGGCCAGTTCAGCAAGGCCTGAAAGGTGATAGCGCTGCTTACAAAAGGTGCGGGGCTTGCGGCATGCGAAGCACCCTGCCAGAAAATATACACCAGCGTCAGCGCCATCACGCAGGCGGACAAACCTCCGGTCAGCCAGAAGTCCAGCGAAGGCGAAAGGATATATCCGGCTGGAGATGCGTTAGCCCTTGCAGATTTGTAAGCCGTATTGCGCTTATTTTTTTTCATAGGAACTGTTTGGGATTGATGCTGTCCATGGCCCTGAGCGCCAGCGCCTGTATGGTAAGCCCCGGAGACTCACCCCCGCCGGAACTGGGAAAAACACTCGCATCGACGATATACATATTTTTCCAGCGGAAACTCCTGCAGTCGGCATCGGTCACCGAGTCTTTGGCGTCCCTGCCCATGCGGCAGGTGCCAAAGACATGCGTGGAACTGAAAATATCATAAGAGCTGAATTCTTCAAATATCTGTGTTGCCCCGGAGGCTTTTACTATTTCACGGCATTTCGTGGCCATGAACTCTATGCGCCGTGCGGCCATATCGTCGATGTAGCTGTGGATCCGCGCAACGGGTATTGCGTTCTGGTCTTTTGCGAACGGATCCAGGTCGATGAATGATTTGGCATGCGGCAGGCTCTCGCAAAGGCCGCTCAGCGATAATACGCTGCCAAAAGACTGCCTCATTTTCTGCTTATGTTCTTTGCCCCAGCCTTTCACCACGCGCCTGGCGTAGTTGACCGGGCCAAGCAGGTCGGACTCGGCCACCGAAGGCGAAAGCCTGCACCCCCCGATCACACCGGGAATTGAGTCAGGCCTGTTAAAATCCCAGCAGATGCTGTCCACAGGAAGGCCGCGATGGCTCCCAATCGCATCCGGATAAAACGCGTTGCTCGTCCATAACAGCGTCTCCATGAAATTCTTGCCCACCTGCCCGCTTTCATTGCAAAGGCCGTCAGGCGAATGCTTGTCAGCGGAAGCCAACAGCAACCGGGGGGTTTCAATAGCGCCGCCGCAAAGAACGAGCAGCGGGGTACTTATGAACTTCTTCGCCCCATCCCTGTAATAATGCACGCCTTTAACAAGGCCCGTTACCGCATCCGCTTCAACCCGGGTAACGCTGCAGCCGGGGCTAACTTCGCACAAGCCGCTGGCTTTTGCCTGCGCCAGATAGGTAACATCAATGGTGCCTTTGTCTTTTCTCGGGCAACCTTTGAGGCATACGCCGCAGAAATTACAATTCAGGCGGTTATCCCTTGGCTCGGGCAGAACCGCCAGCGCATTCTGAATAAAGCGTAAACCCTTCTGTTCAAACCCTTTGCGCAGAAGATTGCTGGCATATCCCGGTGCATGAGCTTCATAGGGATAAGGAGCGGACCTGGGGCGCGTTTTGTCATCGGATGGCCCAGCAACGCCTACGATCTGCTCTGCCTGCACGTAATAAGGCTCCAGTTCCTGATAGGTAAGCGGCCAGTCCGCAGCGACGCCGTGGCTGGACCGCATGGTCATGGAATGAGGGTTGAGCCTGTGGGCCTCGCCGGTGAAATGCAATGAGCTCCCGCCCACGGCCTTAACGTGGTGATAGCCGAAGGACACGCGCGTTGATGAAGGATTCAGACGCCCCCCCACATGGTTCCATGACCGCAAATGCGACCATTTCTCCAGTAAGGGCTGGGTCACGTCATACGTATATTTCCCCTGTGCGTTCTTTTTATAGGGGAAAGACTGCTCCCAATCCGGCCTTGCCGCTTTGTAGTCAGAAGCGGGGTCATAATGTGGCCCCGCCTCCAGCACCAGGACCCTGAGTCCCTTGCGGGTAAGGGCAAAGGCGCTCGCCCCGCCGCCCGCGCCAGAACCTATAACCACCGCATCATACGCTCTTTTCATCTTTCGGTTACGTCCTGCGGCGTTGGGGAGGAGCGGTATAATCGAGATAGCCCGAAGGCTGCGGCGGCCCGTTAAAACCAAGGCTCGGCCAGATGGAGGGATGCGAATAATAAAAGCCGAACAGGTCCTGTTTCACATGGTCAAAGAGCTGGCGCGGTATTGATCCGGCCGGGCTGGCTTCAGCCATTGCGACAATATGATCGCGGTCATCCTGCGCCAGTTGCGTGAAATCCACGTTACGCAAGGCGCGGGCCTGAACATCCAGCCATTTACACCCCATATCCAGCAAGGGTTTGTAGTTCTCTATTTTTCCGGCATGCTTGACAAGCCTTGCTTCCAACCCAAGCTCCGACGCCGCAGGGGTTTCGTCTGCCGGAATGAGGGTATCGATAAACGCAGTCAGCGTGCCGGGCTTTGGCTTGGCAGCGGAAGCACCGGCATTCACAGCCGGGACATTCAGCAAACAGGCGAATGCCATAGCGAACTTAAATATCCGGCTTAGAAAATCGCGTCTGGTCATTCTACAACCCGGATCCTGTCAGCAATGCAGATGCAGGAAACTTACCTGACTTTGATAACCCCGCACACAAAAAAAGCACCCGGTCAGGGTGCTTTTTTCATGAACCGCTCAGAAGCGATAGGTAGCGGTCAGCTGTCCGTTAAGGCCAAAATATCCGGTGCTTCGTTCCGCACCCAGTTCAACTGCCATGCCGAACTGGTCTGTCTTTTCCCAGTTAAGCCTGGCCGCCAGCCCCTGAATGTTACTGTTAACGCTCTGGCCGACCGTTTCAAACTGCGCGCCGCCGCCGATGAAAGTAGACAGCGTATTCACACCGTCCGTATTGAATTCATGCCGCCACGAAGCTTTTAATGACGGGCGCAGAAGACTGCCGTCATTGAGCGCCACCAGTTTTGCCAGCTCAACGCCAATGAGTGAACGCAAGCGGTTTGCATCGCTGCTGGCAACGTTCAGCGACAGGGCTCCGGCACCTTCCTCAGCGTAGGAATCCTGGCTGATATGAAGCGCCTCAAGGCCAATCGTCGGCGTAATGGTGGCACCGCCACTGAGCTTCAGGGGAAGCCCTGCTACTACACGCATGCCATACATATCACCGTTGAAGTCACCTGTGGCTATCCCGGTGAGATGCGTGTTACGATTGGTCTCATAATTCTGGTAGGCGTAGGTCAGCATGCCCTGAAGGTACCAGCGCTCAAAATTCTTACCTACGTAACCGGTGACCTGATAGGTATCAATGCCTGCATCATCCCCGGCGCGCAGATCCCCCATATCGACATTGGTTCTGGCATACGCAAGCGCTGCGCCCAGAAGCCAGTCACTTTCAGTAACGCGGTCAGCACCGCCCATCATGCCATACATCTTGCTGTTGGAACCGGCAAAACCGTTCCTGCCGTCCTGATCGGCATAACCGCCAAATCCTTTAAGCCAGAATGCGCGCTTGTACGCCTCATCGCCCGATGACATGCCGGTGTCGTTATTAACAATGTTTCCCCCCAGCCCCATGCCGACACGGAGCGCGTCTAAACGCAATTCCACAGTGTCCAGCGCACTGGTGGCCGTATCTATCGAGGACTGTTCCATGACCTGACTCTGGTTGGGAGAGATCAATTGCATGGCCGTGCGCTTGCTGTCGTCCGTGAGGGCGTTGAGCACAGTAAGCACGTCACCCATTTGTCCTGTCGCGCCGCTTAAACCGTCAAGCGTGCTGCCCACGCTTTTCTCATTCGGATTGGCGACGGAAGCAAAGCCAGACGCGTTAACCACCTGTGATTGCGTGATAGTGTCAGCACCGGTTCCGTCATATGTGCCGTTGACTACATAGATCCTGTAACCTTCCCAGGTAAACTGCCCGGATGTAGCAACGATGCTCCACGTGGCCGCTCCGCTTGTGGTGATATTCGCAGCAGCGAGCGTAGACACTGTTAGTTAATTATTAAGATTTAGGTGATAGTGCTCCCAAGATAGGAGTGTATCATATGAACCCACGCTTTTACCCTGTATCCGAGTCGTTTTTTGATGCGCATATATTACCATTGATTGCCGCGCATTACTCACGCGCTGGTCGTCCGCGCAATGTCAGCCATTATCAGGTGTTTTCTGCTCTGTTATATGT
>JAMIFV010000063.1:0-30796 GCA_035906055.1 Alphaproteobacteria bacterium
CAGTTGCCGCAAACGCATGAAGAACCGTATTGCCGTGTTCGCCTGAATGCCAAGAACCTGTCCAGCGGCGCGGGCCGTCGTGCCGGATACAAAATACTCTATCAGACGAGCTTGCTGGTGGGAACTTAAGCGACTTTTTCGAACATACATCGTAGCCATTCTTAAACCTTTTCTTAGGTCTTAGCTACTTCAGCCCCAAAAATAGTCATCGGAATCAAGCACGGCAATCCAACGGCTTTGGGCTTTGCTTACCGCAAAATTTCTGGCAGCAGAAGGGCCAAGGTTTTTCTCGAACCTCCATATTTTCAGCCTTCCGCTGCCATCGTCTGAATTTTTTGCATTTACGAAAGTATTATCCGTTGAAGCGTCATCGATGACTATTACTTCAGATGCTTCGTCCTGCATTAAGGCAGAGGTTATTGCCTGGCATATTGTTGCATCGCTATTATAAGCCGGAATTATCACGGCAACATTGTTGATGCTATCCTGCGTGACTTTCATTACCTTCTCCCTGTTGCCTGGGGCAAAGGAATTCCAAAACCTGGCTTTTCGTGCGCAAAGCCCGCCCCTGCGGACTTATTCACTGCCCTTGCGCGTGCAGTCGCCGGTAATAGAAAAAACCCTTTTATAGTAAGTATGTTCCGTGGCATTGAATAGCCCTGAGTTTATTTATACAATCTTATGCAAGATATACGTGTATTTGATGAAACATAAAGTGTTTTTTTATGGGATGGGCTGCGAATTGCTGCTTACCTGTTCACCCTCCCTAAAAAACTCAGGCCCTGCACCGTAAAAATTATCTTCCTGAAAATATCTCGAACCGATCGGTTTGATAAAACGCACGCCACCAATACAAAGCCACCCGGAGGTGGCTTATTTAATGGCAGGAAGGGTGTGGAGCTTCCCACAAAAATAAAACGGTGGAGGTGTAAGGAGAATCCCTGAAACAGCGCCTTGGGTCGGCAGACGGCAAGGCGCATATAAAAATGGTGGAGGCGAACGGAATCGAACCGATGACATTCTGCTTGCAAAGCAGATGCTCTACCAACTGAGCTACGCCCCCACGCTTGGTAGACCGCAAAACTATGCATAATCAAATGAGAGTCAAGAAAAATATATAGCATTTCGCCACACACAGGTGCTTCCACCTCCTTTCACGTCCATGCATAACCCACGAGAAACAAAAGCAATATCCTGATTATTCACTGCTATAAATAATGCATGCGGCCCGGTAAATTTTCTGTAATATGCCGCCACTGCAGAAGGAATAAGCATATGCGTTACATCTGGATTCCGGTCATCGCCGTGGCAATCGCAGGCGGCTGGTTCATCAGCCATAAGCGTGCAGACACGCTAGAAGTCACCACCCCCATCACCGGCCCGGCCGTGCGCGGCGTCTATGCCACCGGCACCGTGGAGGCCAGCGTGATGATGCCCATCGCCGCCCGCAGCAGCGCGCGCCTGATGGAACTGAAGGTGGATGAAGGCAACAAGGTGAGCAAAGGCCAGCTGCTGGCGCAACTGGAAGACGACGAGATGCAGCATACGCTTGAGCAGCTACGCACGCGTGAAGCACTGGCCAGGAAGGAATATGAACGCAACGCTGGTCTTTTCCGGCAGAAGGCCGTTTCGGCGGAAATTCATGACCGCTCCAAATCCGACTGGCTGACCGCCACCGCCGCCACCAACACGACGGAAGCGCAGCTTGGCTATCTGAAACTGCTTGCGCCCGCCGACGGCACCGTGTTGCGCCGTGACGGCGAAGTGGGCCAGCTCATCACCGCCAACCAGCCTGTATTCTGGCTTTCCTGCTGCGCGCCGCTGCGCATTTCCGCAGAAGTGGATGAAGAGGATATTGCCGAAGTGCAGCCCGGCCAGAACGTGCTCATCCGCGCCGATGCCTTCCCCGGCAAGGTTTATAACGGCATAGTGCAGTCCATCACCCCCAAGGGCGACCCCGTGGCGCGCAGTTACCGCGTGCGCATCGGCTTTACGCAGGAAACCCCGCTGATGATCGGCATGACGGCGGAGAATAACATCATTATCCGCGAGGTGAAGGACGCCCTGCTCGTTCCCGCCAGCGCCGTGAAGGGCAACACGCTCTGGCTGGTAAAGGACGGTGCGCTGAAGCTGGCGCATGTGACCGTAGGCGCCAAAGGCACTGCGCAGGTGGAGATACGTGAAGGTATCACAGTGGAAGATATCGTGGTGAGCAACCCTGCCGCCTCACTCACCGAAGGTGCCACGCCTCCCACGCGATTCGTAACGCAGACACTGAGCAAATAATGCGTTTGTTCTTCTACATCGCGGTGAAACACCTGATGGCACGCAAGCGCCAGAGCATCGTGTCGCTGCTGGGCATCATCCTTGGCGTGGGGTTTTTCCTCACCATCTCCTCGCTCATGCAGGGCTCGGAGAAGGACTTCATCCGCAGGCTGGTGGACAACTCCCCCCACATCACCATTTACGACGAATACCGCACGGCGCGCACGCAGCCGTTGCTGGAGCGTTATCATGAAGGGGCGGTGGAATTGCCGCGCGTCAAGCCTCTAACCGAAGTGCGCGGCATTCGCGGGTTCGAGCAGACGCTGGAATACCTGCGTTCCATGCCCGGCGTGCAGGCGTCACCCGTGCTGGCGGGGCAGGCGTTGTTCAATTTTGCCGGGCGCGATTACGCCGTCACCCTCAACGGCATGATACCACAGGACATACGCTCCGTCTCCACGATCGAGAATTACATGATCAAAGGTAGTATCGACGACCTGATCGCCAACCCGGACGGCATCATCATCGGCAGCGAGATCGCCGAAAAACTCTCGCTCGACCAGGGCGATAATGTATCGGTGGCCTCCACCACCGGGCAGGTGCGCACCTTCAAGCTGCTGGGCATATTCCGCACCGGCCGCTCGGCGTATGACTCCTCGCAGGCCTTCGCCAGCATCAAGCGCGTGCAGGCGCTGATGGGCCGCGCCAACCGCGCCAATACCATCATCATGAAGCTGCCCGATTACGCCGCCGCGCGCGAAGTGGCCGCAAGCATCGAAAGCCGCATCGGGTACAAGGCCGTTTCGTGGCAGGAGACGTCAGAAGACATCCTCTCCACCCTCGTCATCCGCAATATCATCATGTACACGGTGGTGAGCGCCGTGCTCATCGTGGCGGCCTTCGGCATTTACAACGTCATCTCCACCGTGGTGATGGAAAAGCAGCGCGACATAGCCATCCTCAAATCCATGGGGTTCGAGGCGGGCGACATGCAGCGCATTTTCGTGATTCAGGGCATCATGCTGGGGCTGGCGGGCAGCTTCGCGGGCATACCGCTGGGCTGCGCGATGATGTATGGCCTCATGCAGGTGCGGCTGAAGCCGCCGGGCAGCACCGAAGTTATCAATATGCCGCTGGACTGGGGTGCGATGCAGTTCATCATCGCCATAGTGTTTGCCATGAGCGCATCCGTGCTGGCCGCCTACCTGCCCGCCCGCAAGGCGGCCCGCGTGCAGCCGGTTGATATATTGAGGGGCGCATGAGCGACGTGATCCTGAGAGCCGAAGGGCTGGTGCGGACACTCCAAGGCGAAGTGCCCGTGACACTGGTGGACGGTGCAAGCCTTGAAGTGCATCGCGGTGAGTTCGTAGCCATCACCGGCCCTTCCGGCTCCGGAAAATCGTCGCTGCTTTACCTGCTCGGCCTGCTCGACAAGCCGACTGCGGGCAAGCTGTTCGTGGACGGCGAGAACGTGGCCGCCTACAATGACGACCAGATCGCCGCCGTGCGCCTCGCCCATATCGGCTTCGTGTTCCAGTTCCATTTCCTGCTGCCTGAATTCACCGCATTGGAAAATGTGATGCTGCCCATGCAGCGCCTTGGAAAACTTCCTGAAAAGCAGATGCGCGGGCGCGCCGCTTCTTTACTGAACGATCTCGGCCTTGGCAGCCAGATGCAAAAACTGCCGCGCCAGCTTTCCGGCGGGCAATGCCAGCGCGTGGCGATAGCTCGTGCACTGGCCAACGAGCCTTCCATCATTCTTGCCGACGAGCCGACCGGCAACCTCGATAGCGCCTCCAGCGTCACCGTGCAGAATATCCTCAAAGACCTCGCCCATAACCGCAACTGCTCGGTGATAGCCGTATCGCATGAGGTGCGCTTCGCGGAAGAGGCCGACCGCAGGATCGTGATAGTGGATGGGAAAATACAGAAATAATTTTACTGGATTCCGACTTTCGCCGGTATGACAACTCTAAGCGGGGGCGTCATTCCGGCGAAAGCCGGAATCCAGTTCTTCGTCCACTCCGGCTATGGAAAGATATAAATCCTTCCACTCGGGATTAAACTTCTCAATCAGTTCAAGCTTCCACTTACGCTGCCATTCCTTGATCTGTTTTTCACGAATAATGCTGGTTCCATAGACTCATGGCACTCGTACCAGAGCCGGTCGCTTCATATGTTGCCCATTTCTGGATACCGACTTTCGTCGGTATGACGGGTGTTATTAGTTCTGTCATTCCGGCGGAAGCCGGAATCCAGTTCTAAGGTCTTACAACGTGTTTTGCCGGTATAACGGGGCTTACTTCTTCAGCCACGCCTTCAGACGCACCATCGCTTCCGTCACATCTTCGGTGGAATTGCTGAAGGAGAAGCGCACATAGCGGTGGCCTTCGGTGCGGTCGAAATCAAGCCCCGGCACCGCCACCACGCCTGTCTCGTGCAGCATGGTACGGCAGAAGGAAATGGAATCGTTGGTAATACCCGAGACATCGGCATAGACGAAGAACGAACCTTCCACCGGTGCCAGTTGCATGCCGAGCGATGGCAGGCATTCAAGCAGAATAGCGCGGTTCGCAGTGTATTCGGCCACGGATCTATCCAGCTCTTCCTTGCATTCGAACGCTTCCAGCGCCGCATACTGTCCCACCGATGAGGGCGAGATGAACATGCTGGAGGAAAGCGACTCGAATATATCCACCATCTGCGGCGGCACCACGCACCAGCCCACACGCCAGCCCGGCATCATGAAATATTTGGAGAAGCTGTTGAGCACGATCGCCTGGTCAGTATGCGAAAGGATCGTGTCCGCCTTGCCGTTATAGGTAATGCCATGATAGATCTCGTCAGCGATCATACGGATTTTTTGTGCGCCGCAATAATCCACCAGCGCCTGCATGGCTGCGCTATCCAGCATGGTGCCTGCGGGATTGGAGGGGCTTGCCGTTATCAGCCCCTTGGGCTTGCGCCTGAGGGCTTCCAGCATCGCTACGGTCGGCTGGAATTTACTGGCCGCTTCCCCGCGCAGGTATACGGGCTTGATATCCACCGACTGCATGATGTTGGGGTACGCCGGGTAGCATGGCACGGCGATGGCTATCTCGTCGTCCTTCTCGAAGGAACTCAGCAGCGTCATGATGAAGGCGGCGGAAGAACCCAGCGTTACGAACACGCGCTCCGGCGCTATCGCAATGCCGTAGGTTTCCTGATAATGTCTGGCGATGCGCGCGCGCAGCGGCGCCATGCCGCCCGCCTCGGTGTAGCCCAGCGGCGCGCTCACAAGGCGTCTGGCCACGGCTTCACGCACCTGCATGGGCACTTCCCTGCCCGGCTGCCCCAGCGACATATGGATGACGCGCTTGCCGGTCGATGCGGCAAAACGGTTGGCCTCGCGCAAAGCTTCCATGATAAGGAAAGGGTTAACCGCACCGCGCTGTGAAGATTGCATAACCACGTCTTGTCTAATATGCTTAAAAGGAAAATCACCCGTGAAGTAGCAGAATGTCCTTTCGATATACACTAAAAACTGCATTGCTCAGCGCAGTTATGACGTTTTTTGCCCTCCCTGCTTATGCCGTGTCGCTGATACATGACGCCGAGATAGAGGATACGCTGCGCGCCTATGCAAACCCCATCTTCCACGATGCCGGGCTTAACCCGTCATCCGTCAATATTTTCATCGTTAACGACCCCTCGATAAACGCCTTCGTGGCAGGCGGTTCCAACATGTTCATCCATACCGGCCTGATCATGAAAGCGCAGACGCCGGAAATGCTCATCGGCGTCATCGCGCACGAAACCGGCCATATCGCGGGCGGGCATCTGGCGCAGGGCGCTGAAAAGCTTAAGGACGCCCAGCTTGGAACGGTGCTGAGCATGGTGCTTGGCGCGGCTGTCGCCGCAGGCGGCGGCGGCGACGCGGGCATGGCCATCATGTCCGCCGGGCAGGAGGTGGCCACACGCACCTTCATGCGCTTCAGCCGCAGCAACGAGAGCGCGGCGGATCAGGCGGCGCTCAATTACCTCGATGACCTGGGAATCAGCGCGTCGGGCATGCTTAAAGTAATGGAAATGCTGCGCCAGAACGAGAACCGCAGCTATGGCACACCAGACCCCTACACCCGCACCCACCCGCTCAGCATAGAGCGCATCAGCCATATCCGCGACCATGTGATGCAGAGCAAGGTAAAGGAAGGCAGCGCATCGGCCAGCTTTGCCGACCGCCATGCGCGCATGCTGGCCAAACTGATCGGCTTCCTGCAGCCGCTGGAAGAAACGCTTTCCATCTACCCGGAAGGCGACATGTCGATCCCCGCGCGTTACGCCCGCTCCATTGCCTATTACCGCAAGGGCGACCTCCCCAGGGCACTGGAAGAGATGGATACGCTGCTGAAGCAAAAACCCGCCGACCCCTTCTTCCATGAACTGCGCGGGCAGTTCCTGTTTGAAAACGGCAAAGTGGCGGAAAGCATTCAGGCGTACAGCAAGGCGGTTTCGCTCAAACCCGGTTCCGCGCTCATCCTTTCCGATTACGGCAAAGTGCTGCTGGCTTCCCCCACCCCGGACAGGGATATGCCCAAGGCCATCAAGGCGCTGGAACATTCCGGTTCGCTCGACCGCAGCAACATCAACACCTGGCACCTGCTGGCGGTTGCATATGGCAGGCAGGGCAATAAAGGCAAGTTCAACCTCGCCTCGGCGGAAGAAGCCATGCTGATGGATAAACCCGAAGATGCAATGCGTTATGCCGACCTTGCGTTAAAGGACGACTCCCTTGGCCGTGAAGGCAGGATCCGCGCAGCCGATATCAGGCTGGAAGCTGAAAAGAATAAGCAAGATAAAAAAAGGCTTAAATCCTCACCATTCTAGCTTGAAGTAGCGCAGCCAATATGAATAATCAGGTTTACAACCCAAGGAGAATTCCATGAAACGCCTGCTTGCCACCCTTCTGTGCGCCACCACTCTTTCCGTAGCATCTGCCGCCTCCGCCATAGAGGACCCCGCTGCGCTGGACGCCGCCATCGAGAAATACATCATGGAACATCCCGATGTGCTCATGAAGTCGCTGCGTAAATATCAGGGCCGCGACAAAATCTCCGCCGACCAGCGCAAGGTGCTTGAAAAGAGCGAAGGCTCCCCGGCACTGGGCAACCTCAACGGCGACATCACCATGGTGCTGTTTTTCGACTATCACTGCGGTTACTGCAAACGCTTCTATCCCGTCATCGCCAGCCTGCTTGACGAAGACAAGCAGCTGAAGATCGTGTTCAAGGAATTGCCCATCCTCAGCGAAGACTCCGAACTGGCCGCGCGCGCTGCGCTGGCCGTATACTTCATCGACAAGGACAAATACTTCCCCTTCCACACCGCCCTCATGAAGACCAACGGCAAGTTCGATATGGAGAAGTTATCCAGCCTTGCCAAACAGGCAGGCATCAGCGAGTCCGCACTGGAACAGGGCATAAAGAGCGAGCGCGTGATCAAGGAAGTGGCGGCCACCCGCGCACTGGCGGAAGAGCTGGATATCTCCGGCACGCCTGCCGTGATCGTGGGCCAGCACATGGTGCCGGGCGCCGCATCGCTTGAAGCCATCAAGGCCAAGATCGCCTCGGCCCGCGAAGAAGCAAAGAAGAAAAAAGGCTAAACAGCCCCCCATTTCTTTAATTATGCCCTTTTTGCGCCAGACCGAGCAAACAAGCAAAGTTTTCGAGAACCGCAGCGCAGCGTACGTTTAAGTACGTGAGCAGCGGAAGCGGAGAAAACAAAGCGTTTTGCCGGTATGGCAGCAAAACTTATTCCAACGCAGAAGCAGGCGCTAAGACGTAATGTTCACGATACGTGCGCATGAGCTTGGTGCCTGCCAGCGCCTTGAATACAGGTTCACATACATTAAACGTGTCCTGCGGCTTTTCGCGCTTGCCGAAATAATATTCGCGGCGCTCGAAAAACTCCTCGATGGAAAGCGGCCTCCATGCCTTGCCGTCGAACACGTCCGCTTTCAGGTAGCCCTCCAGCCCCATCGCGTCGTAATCGCCGATATGCAGATTGAACTTGAACGCGTCGGTGCTGAGGAACACCTGCAGGTCGCCCTTCACCGCTTCATTCAGAACATCATCGTCGCGGTGGCGCAGGAACACGCGGCCCGTCACTTCAATGAGCGGCCACTGGTTGCCCTTGCTGGTATAGCGTAGTTTATTCTTCCTGGTCATCTGAGCTTCGTATGTTGCACCCACCATTCAGGGTAGGCCTTTTGGAGTAACTGCGCAGCATCTAGCGCATTTTCCCTGCTTTCGTAAATACCAAAACACGTGGCACCGCTGCCGCTCATGCGCGAAAGCAGGCAGCCTTTCTGTACATCGAGCGCCGCCAGCACATCGCCGATCAGCGGCACAAGCGCTATGGCCGGGGCTTCCAGCTCGTTACGCGCCTGCCTGAGGAACCCCGCCACCGCCTGCGTGGATGCGAATTCCGGGGGGTGGCGCATGGCGCTGGAACAGCGCCCTTCCAGCCCCGCGAATACGTCTTTAGTGGGAAGCGCTTTGCCGGGATTCACCAGCACCGCATCCAGCGCCACGTCCGGCGCGCGTTCTATTTTTTCACCGATGCCGTTCATGTACAGGGAATGCGAGCGCAGGCATGCAGGCACATCCGCGCCGAGCGCCCTGGCCATCGCATCAAGCTCCCCGGCATCCGGTTGCAGGTTCCACACACGCGCAAGCAGGCGCAATGCCGCCGCTGCATCCGCCGAGCCGCCGCCGATACCCGCTGCTACAGGAAGTTTTTTAGTGAGCGTAAGTTGCACGCCTTCCTGCACACCATAACGTTTCTGCAACGCCTTCACGGCAGAAAGCACGCTGTTATTCCCGTCTGGCACCAGATGTGCGAACGCCCCTTCAATAGTGAGCGATGTTGTATCTGCTTTCACCGCCTGCAGTGAATCGGCCACATCGGCGAACACGACCCAACTGTCCAGATCGTGATAGCCATCCGACCTTTTACCCGTCACATGCAGGTACAGATTCACTTTGGCGGCTGCCATTTCGCGAAGGACGATCATGCGAACGACTATAGCATAAACTCTTCTTGCGGCAAACCACATGACACACTAAGTAACTCATGCTATAGAAAAAATTAGACTGATATTATACTCAAAGCAGTTCGGGAATTGGCTAGGCAGCCGAGGCGAGGTGCGCGGAGTGTACATGCTTCGTTAAACAGGGAACAGGGTGCCATGGCAGATAAAAAAGCAGCTAAGGACGATGAAGAAGGCCCCGATGCTGAAAAGGAAGAAGGCGCTGAAGGCGAGCAACCGGCAGATGACGCGGCGCTGGCGAAGAAGAAAAAGAAACGCAAGCTGATGATCGTCGCGCTGCTCGTGGTGGTGCTCGCAGGCGGCGGTGGTGCCGGTCTTTATTTCAGCGGGCTGCTGGGCGGCAAGGCGGAAACGGAAACCACAGGTAAAAAGACCAAAAAGAAAAAGTCTGAGGAAGGCGGTCACGGCTCTACCGGTTCCAGCGCCAAATCCGCCAAGCAAAACTTCAATGACTGGGTGCCCGGCCCCGTGCCGCCGAGCGACGCCAGCGATGTGTCTTACTACAACCTGCCTGAGTTCCTTGTGAACCTGAACACAGGCGGCAAGCAGACCAGTTTCATCAAGATGAAGGTGACGCTGGAAACGCCGTCCACGGACGACATCGACGCTATCGAAGGCTACATGCCGCGCATCACCGACAGCTTCAATACCTATCTGCGCGAGCTGCGCAGCAGCGACCTTGCCGGTTCGGCAGGCTTTTACCGCCTGAAGGAAGAGTTATTACTTCGCGTCAACAAGACTATTTACCCGAGCAAGGTGAATGACATATTATTCCGTGAGTTGATAATCCAGTAACACCGCACACAGGTTATGGCTGAAGAGAATCAATCCGAAGCAGACGCAGCGGCAGACGAGTGGGAGAAAATGCTCGCTGAGGGGGACGGTTCCGGTAAAGCGGCGGATCCCAACCAGCCGCCGCGCGTGCTCAATCAGGACGAGATCGACCTGCTGCTGGGCTTCGACAACAAAGACGAGAAAAGCAATAATTCCGGCATTTTCGCCATTTTAGACAAGGCGCTCTCCGGCTTCGAGAAGATGCCGATGATCGAAGTGGTGTTCGACCGCCTCGTGCGCATGCTGGCTTCGTCCTTGCGTAACTTCACATCCGACACGGTGGAAGTGAACCTGGTTTCCATTACCTCGCTGGCGTTCGACGATTACCTCAACTCCATTCCCCTGCCCGCGCTGCTCACCGTATGCCGCGCCGTGGAATGGGAAAATTTCGGCATCCTCACCATCGACAGTTCGATGATTTACTCTACTGTGGATGTATTGCTGGGCGGCAGGCGCTCGGCGCGCCCCATCCGCATCGAGGGCCGCCCTTACACCACCATCGAGCAGGATATCGTGAAGAAAATGGCCGAGATCGTGCTCGCCGACCTTTCCACCGCATTCGACCCCATCAGCCCGGTGACCTTCCAGTTCGAGCGGCTGGAGACCAATCCGCGCTTTGCCACCATCACCCGCCCCACCAACCCCGCCCTGCTCGCCCGCCTGCGCGTGGACATGGGCGAACGCGGTGGCGGCATTGAGATACTGCTTCCGCACACCACGCTTGACCCCATACGCGACCTGCTGCTGCAGATGTTCATGGGCGAAAAATTCGGGCAGGACGTGATGTGGGAAAAGCATTTCGCCAAGGAAGTGCGCCAGACCGAAGTGACCATCCACGCCGTGCTGGATGATAAACAGATCACGCTGGGCGATGTGATGCAGTTCAAGGTAGGCAACACCCTGCTGCTCGATAAATCGCCTGAAGACGATGTGATGATCAAGTGCGGCGAGGTCGTGGTCAGTTCCGGCAAGGCCGGAAAAATGGGCGATAATGTCGCCGTGTCCTTCAACGAACCCGTGCGCAAGAAAATAAAGGAGATGCTGTGACCCCCGCCATCGTCTCCCTTGTCTTCAACGCCACGCTGGCAGTGTTGCTGATGATCACCATCAGTTACTGCTATAAGCTTAACGTCAAGATCCGCCAGTTGCAGGACGGGCGCAGCGAACTCGCTGCCATGATCGCCATGTTCGACAAATCCACCGAGCGCGCCACCGCCTCGCTCAGCGAGTTGCAGGGGGTAAGCAAGAAGATCACCGAAGCGCTGCAGCTGAAAATTGACAAGGCAAACTTTCTTGCCGACGACCTCGCTTTCCTCATTGAAAAAAGCACCAAGCTCACCAACCAGCTTGAGCAGCAGATAAAACACCGCAACGAAGCGTTGAGGCCGCACACGGGGGCACAGGCACCAAGCGCTGGCCCCTCCTTCACCAGTTCCACCACCGCGCAGGAAGTACACACGGCAAAACCGGCTGCCGCGCATAAATCCGGCATAGAACAATTGCTGGCAGCATCGGGGCAGTCCCAGCAAGGCCCCTCAGTTGCATCCATCGAGGCGATGCTGCAGAAGCTCTCCGCACCCGCAAAGCGCCCGCCCGTGCAGGAAGAACCTTCCGCGCGTACCGATGCCGAACGCGAACTCATCAATGCACTCAAGGCAGGCCGTGGATAACCTATGAAACGTTCCCGTCTGAGATTACTTCCGCTTACGATGCTGGTGGCATTCCTCGCCCTTGGCCTGAAGCTGGGCGAAGTGGCTAACGACAGCCGCGCGTTGCTCTTTTCCACCGCGCATGCCGAACAGGCCCCGGAAAAAAGCCCTGAAGCACCTGCGGCAGATGCCAAGCCAGCCGAAGGCACACCGGCAGGCGAAAAGCCTGAAGAGGAAGCCGAGGATAAAAAGAAACGGGAATTCTCGCAGATTGAACTCGACCTGCTGCAGAGCCTCGCCTCGCGCAGGCAGGAACTGGACGGCTGGAGCAAGCAGGTTCAGCTCAAGGAAAACATGCTCATCGCCACCGAGCGCCGCATCAATAACAAAATAGACAATCTTAAGTTGATGAAAAAAGAGATCGAAGACCTGCTCGCTCTTTATAATGAGCAGGAAGACACCAAGATCCGCAGCCTTGTGAAAATCTATGAGAACATGAAGCCCAAGGACGCTGCGCGCATCTTTGAAGAACTGGATATGCCCGTGCTGCTGACCGTGGTCGACCGCATGTCCGAGCGCAAGGTGTCCCCCATTCTTGCGGGCATGTCGCCCGGCAAGGCCAAGGACCTCACTGTACAACTGGCCGAACAGCGCAAGCTGCAGAAACCGCGTACCAGCGCTGCGGCTAATGCCGCCGCGAACAGCGGTGAGGGTACGGAAAACGCGCCGGGCACGCCGCCGGACGCCAATCGCACCGCTAATGAGGGAGCGTCCGCCGCCCCGGATGCTGCGGGCGGAGCCGCAAATGCACCAGCACAACCGGCGCAAGCACCTTCCCCCGCTACAACTGAGCGCTGATAACGCCTTGAATTTAACAGTTTGTTAATCAATACTCTCTAGCATTAACCAACTTTACACGACTTCAATTAAGTCTTGAGTAGTGATGCACAGGTAGTGACGGACAAACCGAAAAAAACCAAGATGGTCGCCCCGGCGGCCAACGGGTACAATACAAAATTACTTGCAGTGAAGAACCTGCTGTATGCCCTGTCGTATGCGCCTGAAAAAAGTGAGCGCATCTACTATTACCTGTTGCTGGATTCAGAGCGCGAAGCAGAGTTCAAGAAAGCGATATCCGGCTCCGAACCCTTCAATTTAAAGGACTATGCCACTATTATCGCCTCCGGTTACGGCGACCCTCCTGAAGACTTGAAAGAACAGCTCAAGCTCAAGTATAACGTCGTCCTAGAATGACGAACACCTCCGCTATCATCCGCAATCCCTTCTACCAGCCCGCGCAATCCTGGCAGATCCGCATATGGCATCTGCGCGAGCATATGGAAGCGGTGGAAGAAGCCTTCGGCGACATCGCCGCCACCAATTCCAGCTTTGAAATAGATGAGGACGGTGTTGAATGGGTAACTGACATCATCACCCTCACCCTGCCCGAAGACGACGATATTAAAGCCCGCCTCGCGTTCGTATCGGGCATGCTGGGCATCAAGACCCCGCGCTTTGAAATACAGCCTGTGGAAAAAAAAGACTGGCAGAAGGAAGTGGAGCGCGGCTTCCCGCCGCTGGATATAGGCCGGTTCTTCATTCACGGCTCGCATATAAAAACACCGGTTCCGCTGGGTAAGACCGGCATCACCGTCAATGCGGGTGCCGCGTTCGGCAGCGGCGAGCACGCCACCACCAGCGGCTGCCTGCTGGCGCTCACCCGGCTGGCGCGCAACAGGCGTTTCACCAGACCTTTAGACATGGGCTGTGGTTCGGGGATACTCGCGCTCGCCATGGCCAGCCTGTGGAAATGCAAGACGCTGGGCACCGACATCGACCCCGTATCGGTGAGCACGGCGCGTGAGAATGCCGGGCTAAACCGCCTGCACACCCTTACATGCTTCGAAGCGGGCGACGGCTACAACCTGCGCTGCGTTCGCGAGGGCGGCCCTTATGATATCATCACCGCCAATATCCTGGCAAAGCCCTTGAGCAAGATGGCACCCAGGCTTGCCGAGGCCCTTGCCCCCGGCGGCGTGGCAATACTCTCGGGGCTGCTTGCCTCACAGGAGCGCTATGTTCTTGCCGCACACCGCGCACAACATCTGACATTGCGCATGCGCGTGTGCCGCGCCGGGTGGAACACGTTAGTGGTTGGCCACGCGGGGCACTAACACCCTCACCAGGGAAAGCAGCGCTTCCTGATGGCTCTCGTTGCCGATCTGACGGAACTGGCGTGCCAGTTCAAGGCAGATGCGGCTTTCTTTTTCCACTTCGCCCGCTACCGGTTTTTGCAGCACTCCCTGAAAAAAGAACTGCACCGGCACGTTGAGCGCCTCGGCGATAAGCCAGAGCCTGCCTGCCGAGATGCGGTTTGCGCCATGCTCATATTTATGTATCTGCTGGTAGCTTACACTGATGGCCTGCGCGAGCTGGCTTTGGGTTAATCCCATATTCTCGCGCTGCTCGCGGATGATCCTGCCTATGTGCTTGTCTACTTCGTCTGCCCGTTCTGTCTTGCGTGCCATGGAAACTCCGTGATTGTTGTTACAAACGTATAAGTGCAACGACTGTGCCAAACCAGGCAGAGTAAGGGTATTGTTAAAAATTTTTAATATGGATCATGTGCTTAAGAAAAAATAAAAGCGATAAAAAATGACACTTACCCTCCGGTTTCCTCCCGATTAGAGAAATGCTACTCCCGATTGGAAAATGAATTTTTGGCAATCATTAGGCTATGTATGACATGTTACCGGCCTAGCGGATAGGGCTGGATTCTTTCATAATATCCCCTATAACTGACAAAAATCACCCGGACATACCATGCAGACGGCAAAAATTATCCGCGAAAAGCTTGAAGGAGCCCTGAGCCCCTTACAGATACGCATCCTTGACGAATCCGCCCACCACGCTGGCCACGCAGGCGCCCGCGAAGGCGGCGAATCCCACTTCCGGGTGGAGATCGTGGCCACGCAGTTTGAAGGGCTTAGCCGCGTGGCACGCCACCGCCTTATCTATGCCGCGCTCGGGAACGCGTTTTCCGAAGGGCTTCATGCATTGCAGATCATCGCCAAAGCGCCGGGTGAGTAACCCGGTTGCAGATGGTCAGAAAAATATCCTGACACTAAATATAGTAGTAGAAACAACAGACGTTTAAGTATATATAGTATTTTAATTACATCGCAGCATGCCAACATGCGCTTAGGGGAGAAAAAAATCTATGAGCATCAACCTTCATTTACCCAATAAGCCTGAAGCCCTTCGCCCTTCCATCACGGTGATCGGCGTAGGCGGTGCGGGCGGCAATGCGGTCAATAACATGATCTCTGCCAATCTTGAAGGTGTGAGCTTTGTAGTCGCCAATACCGACGCGCAGGCGCTTGAGAACGCGCTCACCGAACACCGCATCCAGCTTGGCGCGGAACTCACCCGTGGCCTGGGCGCGGGCGCCAGCCCCGATGTTGGCCGTGCAGCCGCTGAAGAAGCGCTTGAAGATGTTACCAGCCACATCGCAGGCTGCAACATGGTATTCATCACCGCAGGCATGGGCGGCGGCACCGGCACCGGCGCGGCCCCCGTTATCGCCCGCATGGCCAAGGAACGCGGCATCCTCACCGTGGGCGTGGTCACCAAGCCCTTCCAGTTCGAGGGTTCGCACCGCATGCGCCTCGCCGAACAGGGCCTCAAGGAAATGCAGCAATATGTGGATACGCTCATCGTGATCCCCAACCAGAACCTTTTCCGCATCGCCAACGAAAAAACCACATTTGCCGACGCTTTCCGCATGGCTGACGAAGTGCTCCATTCCGGCGTGCGCGGCGTTACCGACCTGATGATCATGCCCGGCCTCATCAACCTCGACTTCGCTGACATCCGCACCGTAATGAGCGAGATGGGCAAGGCGATGATGGGCACCGGTGAGGCAGAAGGCCCCAAGCGTGCAGTGGAAGCCGCTGAAGCCGCCATCTCCAACCCGCTGCTTGACGATGTATCCATGAAGGGCGCCAAAGGCGTGCTTATCAACATCACCGGCGGCTACGACATGACACTCTATGAAGCGGACGAAGCCGCCACCCGCATCCGCGAAGAAGTGGATCCTGACGCAAACATCATCTTCGGCGCTACCTTTAACACCGGCCTCGAAGGCAAGATCCGCGTATCGGTCGTTGCCACCGGCATCGACAATGAAGCGCTCAAGGCAGACAAGCCGACCGACACGCCCGCCTATGGCGGCAAGCCCGGTTTTGCCAGTCGCGGCACCAGCGCACCCAAACCCTACCTTCCTTCCCTGCGCCCTGCCGCTCCGGCTGAAACCGCCAAGGACACCGCTGCAAAAGCCCCTGTAGCCGCTTCGCCCGCAGCACCTGCCACCATCATTGCCAAGCCACAGCCCGTGGGCGCTACCGCCCCGGCAGCCGCCAAGCCCGCAGCTCCAGCGGCGACAGTTGCAAAACCTAAGGCACCGGCCCCCAGGCGTGAGTCCGCCGACGAGTCGGATGTCGTATTCAGCGTTAACATCCATACCAGCATCGGCGCGTCCTCGCAGCTTCCCGAAAGCACTTCTTCGCAGGCCCGCCCCGCCACTCCCGCAATGCCGAGCTTCATGTCGGAACAGCCCAGCCAGCCCGCACAGCGCAGCTTTTTCTCTCATCAGGAGAACGACACCGCTTTTTTGCGTAAAGAGCTGGACTCTGCCCGCACCGGCGCGCGCGCGCAGCAGGCACAGCACCCCAAGGCTCCCGCCAAGCCTGAAAATGCCGGTTCCGCTATGAGCTTTTTCCAGCGCATGGCTGGGGTCAGCCGTGTGCTGACCAAGCCCGAACAACCCGAACGCACGCTGCAGGTAGTAAAAAGGCCTGAAGTGAAAGTATCCGAGCAGGCAGTGAAGGCAGGTGAAGACGATTATCTTGAGATTCCCGCTTTCCTTCGCCGTCAGGCAAACTGATACCGCCTAATGAATAGCTATATCAATGCCATGCGCTGAACATCTCACGCATGGCATTGTTTTTTCCTGAAGGTTTCTATCAACGGCTTATTGAAAATTTATTTCAGAAATATGTTTCTTGGAGCTCTGGTAATTATTTCAGGAAGCCCTATATTGGAGTAGACTTCTGTCAGAACTCGCTGCGGCGAGGCAAGCGCGCGAAGCCACCGAGCGGAAAACTTGAGCGTACAAGAAGTACGTGAGTTTTGAGCACGGCGGCGACAAGCAGATTGGCGCCGCAGTAGAGTTTAGATAGAAGTCTAGTAACTAGTAAGCAGGTAATGCATGACGACCAGCCCCACCGTGATCTCAGTACTACCCCTTCGCGACATTGTCGTGTTTCCCGGAATGATCGTTCCGCTCTTCGTGGGCCGCGAAAAATCCGTGAAGGCGCTGGAAGACGTAGTGCGCCAGAATAACCGCATCATGCTGGTGGCGCAGAAAAACGCCGGGCAGGACGACCCCGCCAAAAACGACATTTACCGTGTGGGCACCGTGGCCTCCATCCTGCAACTGCTGCGCCTGCCTGACGGCACCGTGAAAGTGCTGGTGGAAGGTGTGGAACGCACAAAGATCGTCGACTTCCTCGACAACAGCGAGTTCTATCAGGCCAATGTGGAGTCGCTGCAGGAGATACCCGGCGAGTTCCAGGAAATGGAAGCGCTCTGCCGCTCCGTGGTGAGCCAGTTCGAGCAGTATATAAAGCTTAATAAGAAAATCCCGTCCGAGATCCTCGGCACCGTCACGCAGATCGAACAGCCGGGCCGCCTCGCCGACATGGTGGCCTCGCACCTCACGGTGAAGATCCCCGACAAACAGAAGATCCTCGAAATGCTCAGCGTTGCGGAGCGCCTTGAACATGTGCTCTCGCTCATGGAAGGCGAGATCGGCGTGCTCAATACCGAAAAGCGCATCCGCAGCCGCGTGAAGCGCCAGATGGAGAAAACGCAGCGCGAGTATTACCTCAATGAACAGCTCAAGGCCATCCAGAAGGAACTCGGCGAATCCGAGGACGGCAAGGATGAAGTGGGCGAACTCGAAGACCGTATCAACAAGTCGCGCATGACCAAGGAGGCGCGCGAGAAAGCGCTTGGCGAGCTCAAGAAGCTGCGCACGATGAGCTCCATGTCCGCAGAAGCGTCCGTCATCCGCAACTACCTTGACTGGATGCTTTCCGTGCCCTGGAAGAAGCCCACCCGCGTGGTGCGCGACGTGGTGAACGCCGAGAAGATCCTCGACGAAGACCATTATGGCCTCGAAAAAGTGAAAGAGCGTATCCTTGAATACCTCGCGGTGCAGCAGCGCACGCGCTCGCTCAAAGGCCCCATCCTCTGCCTTGTCGGCCCCCCGGGCGTAGGCAAGACCTCGCTCGCGCGTTCCATCGCGCGCGCCACAGGCCGCCATTATGTTAAGTTCTCGCTCGGCGGCGTGCGTGACGAAGCGGAGATACGCGGCCACCGCCGCACCTATATCGGTTCCATGCCCGGCAAGATCATCCAGAGCATGAAGAAGGCAAAATCCTCCAACCCGCTCATGCTGCTCGACGAGATCGACAAGATGGGCAACGATTTCCGTGGCGACCCCGCAGCGGCATTGCTGGAGGTGCTCGACCCCGAACAGAACGCCAACTTCAACGACCACTACCTTGAAGTGGATTACGACCTTTCCGACGTGATGTTCATCGCGACCTCGAACTCCTACAACATGCCGCGCCCGCTGCTTGACCGTATGGAGATCATCCGCATCCCCGGCTACACCGAGGATGAAAAAATCGGCATCGCGCGCCGCCACCTCATCAAGAAGCAGATGGAAGCGCACGGCGTGAAGGATGTTGAATGGTCAGTGACCGATGATGCGCTGCGCGACGTGATCCGCTACTACACCAAGGAATCCGGCGTGCGCAGCCTCGAGCGTGAAATCGCCAAGCTGGCGCGTAAATCCATCAAGGAGATTCTGATGGATAAATCCACCGAAGTGGCCATCACGCACGACAATCTCGGCAAATACCTTGGCGTGCGCAAATACTCCTTCGGCGAAGCGGAAAAAGAAGACCAGGTGGGCATGACCACCGGCCTCGCCTACACCGAAGTGGGCGGCGACCTGCTGGTTATCGAAGCGGTGACCGTGCCCGGCAAAGGCAAGGTGACGATTACCGGCAAGCTCGGTGACGTGATGCAGGAATCCGCGCAGGCTGCACTCAGCTATGTGCGCTCGCGTTCACTGGATTACGGCATCATCCCGCCGACCTTCCAGACGAAGGACATCCATATCCACGTGCCCGAAGGCGCAACTCCGAAAGACGGCCCGTCGGCAGGCATCGCGATGGTGACCACTATCGTGTCCGTGCTAACCGGCATCCCCGTGCATAAAACGGTGGCGATGACGGGCGAAGTGACGTTGCGCGGCCGCGTGCTGCCCATCGGCGGGTTGAAGGAAAAGCTGCTCGCCGCACTGCGCGGCGGCATCACCACCGTGCTCATTCCGCAGGAAAACGTGAAGGATCTGGAAGAAATTCCCGAAAACGTGAAGCGCGATATCAAGCTTATCCCCGTGTCGCACGTGGATGAAGTGCTGAAACTCGCACTGACTAAACCCCTCACGCGTGTGGAATGGACCGAGCCGAAGAACGCCAAGCCACCCACGCATCACGACGACGAAAGCGAAAAAGAAAAGAACGTGATCACCCACTGATCACGTTCCCGCCTTCGCGTTTTCGCGTTTTTGCATCTTGTTGTGCTTTTATTCAGGCACAGTAAGAAAATTGTTGCGATGTATAGATATGGTTCTATTGTCAGTTCCTCTTACTGCATATAGATTTAACTAGTCTTTAAACAGTTAGGCCCATAATCAAAGCTATAAGAAGAGTTTATCCATGACAAAGCCCGGAAAAGAGTCAAAAAATACCCGTTACTGCTCCTTCTGCGCCAAGAGCGAACATGAAGTGCGCAAGCTTATCGCGGGACCGACCGTGTTCATCTGCGATGAATGCGTGGAACTGTGCATGGATATCATCCGCGCGGCGGATAAAGGCTCCATCGCCAAGGAAGGCGAAGGCATCCCCACGCCTAAAGAGATCAGCAAGGTGCTCGATGATTACGTCATCGGTCAGGAAAAAGCCAAGAAGGTGCTTTCTGTTGCGGTGCACAATCACTATAAGCGCATCTCGCTGCTGGACAAGACCACCGACGTGGAACTCGCCAAGTCCAACATCCTTCTGGTGGGCCCTACCGGTTCCGGCAAAACGCTGCTGGCACAGACGCTCGCCCGTATCCTCGACGTTCCCTTCACCATGGCGGACGCCACCACGCTGACCGAAGCGGGTTATGTGGGTGAAGACGTGGAAAACATCATATTGCGCCTGTTGCAGGCTGCCGACTACAACGTTGACCGCGCGCAGCGCGGCATCGTGTATATCGACGAAGTGGACAAGATTTCGCGCAAGTCCGACAACCCCTCCATCACGCGTGACGTATCGGGTGAAGGCGTGCAGCAGGCGCTGCTCAAGATCATGGAAGGCACCGTTGCCTCCGTTCCCCCGCAGGGCGGCCGCAAGCATCCGCAGCAGGAATTCCTGCAGGTGGATACCGCCAACATCCTCTTCATCTGCGGCGGCGCGTTCGCAGGCCTCGAAAAGATCATCGCCAACCGCCAGCAGGGCACGTCCATCGGCTTCGGCGCCGACGTGCGCAGCAAGGAAGTCCAGCGCACGGGCGAACTGCTCACCAAGCTGGAACCGGAAGACCTGCTCAAGTTCGGCCTCATCCCCGAATTCGTAGGCCGCCTGCCCGTCATCGCCACGCTTAACGACCTTGACGAGGCCGCGCTGATCGACATCCTGACCAAACCCAAGAACGCATTCGTCAAGCAGTACCAGAAACTGTTCGAGATGGAGGGCGTGCAGCTCACCTTCTCCGAGGATGCGCTCAAAGCGGTTTCCCGCAAGGCTATCGAGCGCAAGACCGGCGCACGCGGCCTGCGCGCCATCCTTGAAGCTATCCTGCTCGACCTCATGTATGACCTGCCCGGCATTGAAAATGTGGCCGAGGTCATCATCAACGGCGATGTGGTGGATAACGGCAAGCCGCCGGTGCTGGTGGCTCCCGACAAAAAGAAACCCGCCAAGGCGAACTAGGACGCACTCGGTTAACGGTACTCGGCACTCAAAATAACCGAGTACGCAGAGCCGAGTACCGAGTACGCCTTTCACTACTGGCATTTACCCGCGCATATTGCTACATTCCCACGTATGACTCAAAAAGCGCTCGTAATGATCATCGCGTACAACGCCGAGAAGCATATCGGCAAGGTATTATCGCGTATTCCCGAGAAATTATGGAATGCCAGCAATTACACTACCGATGTTATAGTGATCGACGATTGCTCAAAGGACGACACGATCGGCGCGGCCAGGCGCTGGCTGGACGAACACCCCCTGCCGCTCACAGTGCACCTGCTGCGCAACAAGGTGAACCAGGGTTACGGCGGCAACCAGAAAGTAGGCTACACATACGCCATCAAGAACGGCTATGACACCGTGGTGATGCTGCATGGCGACGGGCAGTACCCGCCCGAAAAAATTCCCGACATGATCGAGCCGGTTCTGGCAGGCGAGGCAGAATCGGTGTTCGGCTCGCGCATGCTTAACAAGAAAGACGCGCTGGCAGGCGGCATGCCCAAATATAAATTCGTCGGCAATATCGCGCTCACTACCATGCAGAACTGGATGCTGGGAAGCCGCATCAGCGAGTTCCATACGGGCTTTCGCTCCTACAGCACGCATGCGCTGGCAAAGCTGCCGTTTCGTTATAATTCCGACGTTTTCCATTTCGACACGGACATCATCATCCAGCTCGTGGACAACGACATGCGGATCAAGGAGATCCCCATCCCCACCCATTACGGCGACGAGGTCTGCCACGTCAACGGCATAAAATACGCCAAGGACGTGATGCTCTCCACCCTGCTTTCGCGTGTGCAGAAACTGGGCATCCTCTACGCCGCCAAATACGACTACAAGCCCTACACCTACCCGGACAAATCCGGCTTCAAGAGCACGCACACCTTCGCACTGGATGAGATCAGGCAGGGCGAAAGCGTCTGCTATGTCAGCGGCGACGGGGGCATCCTCACGCCGAAGCTTGAAGCCAAAGGCTGCAAGGTGACGTTCTGCGACGCGGCAAACCTCAAACTGCCCGCCGACAAATGCGACGTAGTGCTGCTGCTGGATATTCTAGAACGCCTGCCCGACCCGGAAACATTCCTCAGCAACCTGCACGACTACTGCCTGCAGCACGGCGCGCGCCTGATCATCACCACGGCGAACATCGCCTTCTTCGTGCCGCGCATCATGCTCATGCTCGGCCAGTTCAATTACGGCAAGCGCGGCCTGCTCTTCACCGGCAACACGCGCCTGTTCACGCTGAGTTCGTTGCGCCGCACGCTGGCAAGCGCCGGGTTCAACACCATCTCCGCCGAAGGCATCCCGGCCCCCTTCCCGCTGGCTATTCCTTCCGGCTTCGCCGCACGCTTCTTCATGAAGCTGAACAACCTGCTAATCAAACTCAGCAAAGGTGTATTCGCCTACCAGATGGCCGTGGTCGCCCGCCCGCGCCCCACGCTGGAATGGCTGGTGGACCAGGCGATCTCGCACGGGAAAGAACGCACCTGATGAAACAGCTACTGCTCACGCTGCATACCAAGCTGCTGCGCAACACGCTGGGCGTAACGCAGCGCAACAACATCATCAGGTATATGAGCCCGCTTTTTGACGATGCACCCGCCACCGTGCTTGATATCGGCTGCGGCAACGGTTCTTTCTCGCATCATCTGATGGAAGCCAAGCCCAACCTGAAAATAACCGGCGTGGAAACCGTGCAGCGCCCGGACTGCATCATCCCCAACCAGAAATATGACGGCACCACGCTTCCCTTTGCCGATAAAAGCGTCGATTACGTGATCCTCATCAACGTGCTGCACCATGTGGACGACCAGCCCCGTGTGCTGGAGGAAGCCAAACGCGTGAGCCGCCACGGCATCATCATCAAGGATCATTACGCCCATAATGCGTTTGATTTCTGGAATCTCAAGCTCATGGAAATGGTGGGCAACCTGTTCTGGAACATCAACCAGCCTTTCGCCTTCCTTTCCCCACGCCAGTGGGAGGAGCTTTTCGCCAGAACCGGGCTGAGACAGGAGAAGCTGCTGACCCGTTTCCGCTCCTATAACTGGTTCATGGATATTTTCATGGGCCGCAACCTGCATTTTATTGCGAAATGCGTCGAAACCCGCTAGAAACGGGGCCTTATGAAGCAATTACCCAAACAATACGACCCCAAAGAAGCCGAACCGCGCTGGCAGGAAGCGTGGGAAAAGAACCGCATTTATGCGTGGGAACCGAACGAACCGCGTGAAAACACGTTCGTTATCGACACGCCCCCGCCGACCGTTTCCGGCCTGCTGCATATGGGGCATATCTTCAGCTATACGCAGGCTGATTTTGTAGCGCGTTACCAGCGCATGACCGGCAAAACCGTGTTTTACCCGATGGGGTTTGACGATAACGGCCTGCCCACCGAGCGCCTTGTGGAATCCATCAAGGGCAAGAAAGCCAGCCAGTACCCCACACGCGAAGATTTTATCAAAGACTGCAGGGAAGTGGTCAACGACGCGGAAGACAAATACCGCGCCCTCTTCAAAAGCACCGCGCTGAGCGTTGACTGGACGCAGGAATACCAGACGGTGAGCGCCACCTCGCGCGCCGTGTCGCAGGCCTCCTTCCTCGACCTGCTGGCAAAGGGGCAGGCCTACCGCGACTTCCGCCCTACCTACTGGGACTGGGTAGACCAGACCGCTATCGCGCAGGCGGAAATCGAAAACAAAGAACTCCCCGGCACGATGAACGAGATCGTGTTTACTTTAGAGCCCTCTCCCTCTGGGAGAGGGTTGGGTGAGGGCACTTCTTACCAATGGAATACACCTAAGGAATTGGTCGAAAAAGCCCGCGAATTACGCAAACAATCCACCGATGCGGAAGCGTTGTTATGGTCGTACCTGAGAGACAGGCAATTGCAGGGATACAAGTTCCGGCGACAGCACCCTGTAGAGCAATATGTTGCCGATTTTGCCTGTGTCGACGCGCAACTGATTATTGAGCTGGACGGCGGCCAGCATAATACGGTTGAAGCACAGGCCAAAGACGCGCAACGTACAGAATTTCTAAAAACCAAGGGTTTTGAAGTAATACGCTTCTGGAATAACGACGTTATAAATAATCCTGAAGGAGTTCTTGAAACTATCTCTGCTACGCTCAGCAAGCGCCCTCACCCCGCCCCTCTCCCGCAAGCGGGAGCGGGAGAAGAACTGATTATCGCCACCACGCGCCCCGAACTGCTGGGCGCCTGCGTAGCCGTGATGTATCACCCGGAAGACCCCAACGCCGCCAGCTATAAAGGTAAGACCGCCATCACGCCGGTATTCGGTGTGAAGGTGCCGATGATAGCCGATGAGCTGGTGGAGCGCGAAAAAGGCACCGGCCTTGTCATGTGCTGTACGTTTGGTGATGATACAGACAAGGAGTGGTGGCGCAATCATAAACTTCCCCAGCGCGCATTACTCAGCATAGAAGGCAAACTGAATTTTGAAGGCGAACTCTTCACCGCAACCTTCAGTACGCAAGAACTGGATTCCCTTTTCCGTGGCAATGACAAGGTTGCACAGCTGCAAGGCTTAAAACCCAAGCAGGCTAACGCCAAGATGCTTGAACTGTTGCAGGCCGAAGGCAAACTGCTCAAGCAGACCAGCATCACCCACACGGTGAAATGCGCGGAACGCTCCGGCACGCCCATCGAGATCATCCCCACTTATCAGTGGTTCGTGCGCATCACCGATAAAAAGGAAGCGCTCAAGAGCAAAGGCGCACAGTGCGAGTGGCATCCCGAATTCATGCGCATCCGCCTTGACCAGTGGATCGACGGCCTGAAGGAAGACTGGTGCGTAAGCCGTCAGCGCTTCTTCGGCGTGCCCTTCCCCATCTGGTACTCCAGACGCGCAGGCGAAGAAGGCAAAGTGCTGTTCGCCTCCGCCGACCAGTTGCCGGTTGACCCGCTCGTTGATTTGCCGAAGGGTTACACGCGCGACGAAGTGGATGCAGACAGGGACGTAATGGACACATGGGCAACAAGTTCTGTCAGCCCGCAGCTCAGCGCCCACGGCATCAGCGCGGATAACTCCAAGGATAAAGCGCGCTTTGAAAAACTCTTCCCGGCTGATCTGCGCCCGCAGGCGCATGAGATCATCCGCACCTGGGCGTTCTATACCATCGTGAAGGCGCATCTGCACACAAACACCATCCCGTGGAAACATGCGATGATATCCGGCTGGTGTCTGGCAGCCGACAAAACCAAAATGAGCAAGTCCAAAGGCAATGTGGTAACCCCTGTGGAACTCATCCGCGACAAGGGAGCCGATGTGGTGCGTTACTGGGCTTCCACCTCACGCCTCGGCGCGGATACCGCCTTCTCGGAAGACCTTCTCAAGATAGGTAAAAAGCTCGTTACAAAGCTTTGGAATGCAACAAGTTTTGCCGCAATTCATCTTCCAAAAATTTCAGAAAAACCCTCCACTGCCGTCAGCGACCTCGCGGGTGAACGCATCACCGAGATGCTCGATAAATGGATCCTCACCCGCCTGCATAAAACCATCGCTAAAGCCACCGCGGAATTCGAGCGCCTCGAATATTGCGACGCGCGCGTGGCAATTGAGGAATTCTTCTGGAAGGATTTCTGCGACAACTACCTTGAACTGGTGAAAGTGCGCGCCTACGGCGAAGCGGGTGACGCCACCGCGCAGGCCTCCGCGCATGTGACGCTGCACCACTGCCTCAACGCCATCCTGCGCCTGTTCGCACCGTTCCTGCCGCATGTAACAGAAGAACTCTATACGCACCTGTTCGACAGCGGCCAGTCCGTCCATGCGCGCGGCAACTGGCCCAAAGCCAGCGATTTCCCCATGGACGAAACCGCCGAAGCCACCGGCGAAGCCTGTGTTTGCGTGCTGGAAGCGGTGCGCAAGGCGAAGTCGGAACGCAATGTGTCCATCAAGTTCCCCATCACCGAGCTGGTGATCTCCGCTGGCAGCGTTGCCGGGGCGAACTGGGCGCTGCTGGAGCCGGCTGAAACCGACCTCAAGGGCGCAGGCACTATCGCCAGCATACGCTGGGCGGACGGTGCGCCGGTAGGTACGGAAACCGCCGACAAGCGCTTTGCCATCGCGCCCACCTTCGGCGGGCAGACCGACGCCGCGTAATTTAAAAATACAATAAAAACAGCATATTATTATTGTTTATGAAGGGATTTTCATGGCAGTTAATGGTTTGAACTGTCATGAATATTTAAACTAACCGTCACAAATATTTAACTTTTACGGGGCAGGCTCCACGCGTATACTTGGGACTGTAAAAGTGTCAAAGCACAGGAAATTTACAGGGCAATTATGGCAGACAGTGCGAGTGAAAAAACCTGGTGGCAAACGTTGAAGTTCTCAGCTCCCGTTGACAGCACAATGGAATGGTTGAGAGCTAAGGCAAGCTCCGGTTTCAATGAGCAAATTAACTCGTTGGTCTCTGCATTTGTCCCGCCACCGGCCGGTGGCACCGGAACACCTGCCCCCACAACGCAACGCCCCGCAGCGGCACCTGCCCCCCCTGCAAACGTTCCTGTTCCCGCTCCGGCAGCCGCTGCAGACACGCCTGCGCCCACCGCCTCCCCTCCTCCCGCACCCGATGCCCCGCAGGGTGACAGGCCCTGGTACGCAGGTATCCTCGATGGCGCAAAAAAACTGTTCGGCATCGGCGTGGACACCTCTACCGGTGAAAAATCAGGTTTCGACTGGGGAAAGATTGCTAAGAATACAGGCAAGTATGGCGCAGTCATTCTCGGCGGCATCATTGGTTTTCACCTCGCGAGCGGCGGCGGCATAGTCGCAGGCATTATTGGTGCGCTGATTGGTTATGCTATCACTATGGCCGTTGCAACCCCGCTGGTAAAATGGGCGGGCGAGAAGGTCAGCGGCCTGTTCAGCGGAAAATCACAGCACGTCAGCGGCCCTGCGCCTGCGCATGTAGTAAGCGTTGACAGCCCCACGCAGGAACAAGGCTTCGTCGCCACCGTAACCACTGGCGCTAAGAAAGCGTGGGATACCACCGTAGAAGTTGCCACCAACACCTGGCAAAGCGTTACCAATACCGCACGCAGCTTTGCAGGTACCTCCGAAAAACCTTTCTCAAGGGTTCTGGCATGGATGGACAAGCTTAACCTGCCCGCACTTGAAACGTCTCGCGAACTGGAACTCGGCCTAGTCTCGGCCATAATGCATGCGGAAAGTGCGGGCAAGAATGAAGCCGTATCCAATAAGCAGGCGGCCGGCCTGATGCAGTTCATTCCCGAAACCGCTGCACGCTATGGTATGCCTAACCCGCAAGACCGTTTTATTCCAGAACGTGCCGTCAGCGGCGCGGCCAGCTATCTTCAGGACCTCAGCAAGATGTTCAACGGCCACACCCCCTCCATGCTCGCTGGCTATAACTGGGGTGAAGGCAGGGTTAAGAAACTTAACAGGGAAGGCTATACGATCACTGATGATGGTTTTGCTGAAAAAGACGGTAAGAAGTTCGACCTCCTGCCTAAAGAAACCCAAGGCTATATTCGCAAGATCATGGGCGTGCTGCCCGCCTATGCTGAAGCAAGCACCGCTATTGCCTTGGCAAAGGCTTCCGCATCTCCCACAGTTGTAGCGGATGCAGGTGGTGGTGCAGAACGCAACGCGCCCACCCCTGATGAAGTCGCCAGGAATGCAGCGCTAAATGCAATTGCCAAAGCTCAGGCAAGCGCTTCCGGCAGGGCACCCGCTCCTGCCGCAGATATCCCTGTAACGTCGCCGCACACCCCCACCGGGCCGCTTTACACCCCCACCGGGCCTGCCGCAGATCAGCAGCGCATTGTAGTTCGCATATGATATTCCCGTCATGGCGCATATCTTGCTGATATGCGTCTCCGGGCTGCCCATAAAGCAGGCAGCTACCCGCGCTCACCATCACTGATTACCACTTGCGCCCCCCCCCCTTGCTTGCGAGGGACAGGCATCCACACGGCAAGCATGAGCGCATGCATCTTACACTCAAGAAGGAAGCCACCAAGCCGCCCTCCTTCAACTTCCTGCAACAACAGGAACGCTTCGATAGCTTCAGGACTAAACATCCAGGAAATGGTCGGGGCGGTGGGATTCGAACTCACGACCCTCTGCTCCCAAAGCAGATGCGCTACCAGGCTGCGCTACGCCCCGACGATACGGCGCTATCTATATCATCTTGTTTCTATTTGTATATATCTTGATGAATGGACGCACAAAAAATTCAAACATACCCCGATCTCCTATTCCATTCCTGCTGCTTCTATCTCTGTCTGGTATCCCCCACGTATCCCCGCAAAATTGATGACGCAATGAGTGAGGGAGTTCGCATCAAGATATTTCAAGGTTTCCATTTAGATTTTCCACAAACTTTCTTAGTGTCTGTATTACATAAATAATATGGATATTATATGAAACTTTACCGCTTTGAAATTGGTTCTGACGATGGTGACGAAGAAATCATGAAATATAAGGAACTGGTCGGTGAATTTCCTTCCGATGCTGACGCTCATGATTACATCCGCCACCAATATTCTCCGACGAATATAATGCTCAAAACCGTTGAGCCTTTCGCGCATTTCAACGCTTTGGTCGCCTTTGTATGTGATGCTGATGAACCCATTGACGAAATCCTTTGGTTAACCGAACCCTGCTAACCAACCTGTAAACGGTATCCCCCACTTCGTATATTCTGGTTGGAATGCGAGCGGGATTTTTTTCTCTCTGTATCGTTCTGTTTTCTTTTGGTTCTATCTAATATTCTATTGAGACATCATAGTGTTATCTTATCATCAATGCAGATAACAACATCGTATCTGCACCATGCAAAAGTTCAATTTCACAAAGCAATCTATCGAAGAACTGGTATCCCCGACTGACAGGCAACGAGCTTTTTATGGGGATACCAAAATTGCCGGACTGCAATTGATGGTGACAGGCAATGGCATCAAATCATTCAAGGTAACACGCAAATATCATGGACGCTTGATTCGCGTTACGCTTGGCCGATTCCCCGATATGACCGTAGAGTTAGCCCGCAAGAAAGCGAGTGAAACCCTGTTAAAAATTGCTGATGGCGTGAACCCCAACGACGAAAAGCGCGAGATACGCCATGAAATTACCTTTGGCGAGTTGGTCAACGAGTTCGTCACCAAGCATTGTAAGCAACACAACAAGCATTGGGAATATACGCAGGACACGCTGGAACGCCTTGCTAGTTCGCTGTATTCACGTAAGGCATCAAGCATTACAAACCGCGATTTATTGACCCTGCATGTGAAGGTGGGTGAAGCTTCTGGCCGTTATCAGGCAAACCGCCTAATCGAAAAAATCCGTGCCGTATATAACAAGGCAATTGAATGGGGTTGGCCGGGACAAAATCCAGTGCGTGGCATTACGAAATATGAAGAACGCTCTCGCGACCGCTTTCTGCATCCTGATGAAATGCCCCGTTTCATGGCTGCGCTTGCCTCCGAACCAAACGGCACAGCCCGCGATTTCATTCTGATGGCGCTTATGACGGGTGCGCGGCGCGAGAACGTGCTGGCGATGCGCTGGGAACAAATCAACTTCCATAACTGCACATGGCGCATACCCGAAACAAAGAACGGAGAACCGCAAATAGTCGTGCTTGTGCCGCAAGCCATCCAGTTGCTATCAGCGCGTATGGCGAATTCTGATACTATTCCTTGGATATTCCCCGGCAAAGGCAAAAAAGGGCATTTCAGCGACCCCAAAAAGACATGGAAACGGGTGCTTAAACGCGCTGGTATTGATAACCTGCGTATCCATGACCTGCGCCGAACACTCGGTAGCTGGCAAGCCGCAATGGGTGCAAACAGCTACATCATTGGTAAATCCCTCGGCCATAAATCTGCTGAAGCCACCGCCATTTATGCTAGACTCAACCTCGACCCGGTACGCGAATCGGTGGCACGAGCAACAGAGGCAATGTTTAATGTCACAAACCCCTGCACCCCCAGAATTGGAACTTCCACTACTTAAGTATAACTGGACTAAAGAAGCCCAATACACATACACGAAAGAACACAAATTATATCATTGGGGTTGGGAATTTCTAAGACGCAATCCCAAATATCAGCAGGATTTCATAACAGCTTATGAAAGGTATCTTGTAGATGAAGCATTTTCAAAGAAGTGCGATAATCCACACAATCCAATGTTACGAATTGATTATCCTGAAACCCACGAAAAATGGGGAATAGATTCTTATATCAGCCCGCGTGTTGAGCGACCGTTTAATCTTAGCGTAATACCCACCAAAGGCAGCATCATCAGAGGCACTCAAAAAGCCAGAGACGAAAATGGTGCATATGTGACCAGAGAAGTTATTGCAGGAAATGAAGATATCATTTTGGGCGTCTTTGACATAACCGCGCCGCTTCCATCGCAGATTGCCCGTGTGCAAGAATCACTTGAATACCGACAGAAAGAAAAGATGGGGCGTATTCTGAGAGAACCTCAGGTCAACACCGATGCTTTGCTTTATTACATCAGAATTCTCGATATTCCTTTTGAAATAGAGGACAACAAAATAGATGAGATAACCGAGATTCTTTATAAAGGAACCGGGGCTGTACCAGATAACTAGATTAGATTTTTTTAACCCATTGTTTCAGTTGTTTTAATTGTGCTTGTGGGTTTGGATTGTTAAAACGCCACTCACATTCCTTCAAAAATAGCGCGAAATTCTGTCGTGGTACACCATTAAATTTCCGCATGTGCCGCTTGGCCTGATTCCAGAAATTCTCGATGCCATTAATGTGGTTT
>JAMIFV010000064.1:0-13985 GCA_035906055.1 Alphaproteobacteria bacterium
GGTCAGCAATGACCTCACGAAGCCGTTGAAAATAGTAGCAGGCCGTCTTGAAGTTTACGCCAACCAGACTGGCAGCACAGCGGGCAGTTGCACCGGCTACAAAATGCTCCAGTAACTTAGCCTGAATAACGTTACTTAATCTGCTCTTCCTCATACTGTCCTTGATAACACTTTATTGCGTTATCTGGTACAGCCCCTTATATGATATTTTTATGGCTTTAATTTAGGTGGTCAGCTTTTTCTCCTGCTGCCCACATTCAGCACATTGCCACGTTTCTCGATTCGCACCTAAGTCACCAAATTGTGAATCAGCAACACTATTTATCATTCGCATAGAACGATTACCACAGTACTTACAGGGTGCTGCGGGAACTTTATCAGGCAATACATTTTTTGCCTCAAGTTGCGCTATCCGTGCTTCAAGTGCTGCAATACGTTCAGGCAATACCTTTAATGTTTTCCATATAGGAATAGAGTCAAGTATCTTTAAGAAATCTGAAACTGAAATCATAACCCTATTAAGCCAGTTCGGTTGAAGTTTTTTTTTTGTTTTTAGTCACTTTCATTTCACATGCCTTCATAAGTTCTTTCCCTAGAGCTGTGAATATATAGTTCATTTCAGGCACAGTAATCTGACTGTGATAACCCAACATACCACCGTTGCCTAACTGTATAGAGCCTTTAGAAGCGTACTCTTTTACACCCGCCGCACCAAATACCAGTTCTAATATTTCCCCTATGAGTGCTTGAAACTTTTGTGGTTCTATTGCTGCAAACTGCTTACTGAAAGGCGCATTATTATTGGGTAATGCCACAAGTAGCCCACTAGCATTAAAATGCCGAGGTCTAAATGTAATGCAACGAATACGTGTTAGATTCTGTATTGCCACAGCCTGAACATCGACAGTAAACTTGCGCCACTTTGTTTCTGCAATCGCGTTCATATCTTTGTTGAAAACAGTTATCTCCTGCGGAGTGCGGAAATGCGTTTTCTGTTCACATGCCCATAATAATTCTAGAAGGGCTGCTTCCGGTGCAGAGATAGCACGCAATATTTCAACATACACTTTCTTCACCGTTTCTTTTCCATCAGGTGATATTGCATTAGTTATCAGCCGCGCCCATAATTCTTGTACACTTTCATCTTCTTCATATGACGCAGCTTCAATAGTGCGTATAGAGTCGCCTGTAGATAAAGCTTTCAGTTGTTCAGGGGTGTAGCCTCTTTCCTTACAAAGTTTTTGTATCTTTTCATGAATGTTGAGTGCATTTTTGATGCGCCAATATCTTGTTGTTTCATCAAAAATAGTGCTAAGGTTGTTTGCAGCAGGGCCAAGTATGCGTCCCATACCACCACACACATCTTGTCCTGCATTGATAATTGCTTGCCCCGCGCCCTTACCAGCTTCTTCACTAAATCCTGTCATATACGTCCTATTTAATTAATAGATGCTGCCGCTATGCAATCTCAGGCTCTACTTTTTGTTCAGTTGATTCTTGTGGCTGATAGCTTATTTTTATTGGCAAATCTGTCATAGCGTAATGAACAAATTGCTTACCAAGTTCGGTCAGTTCATATTGTTCATTATCATCAAACGCAGAGACCATAGTATTGCTACCAGTACCTCTGGTTTTTGAGGCTGAGGGCTTCTTGATATAATTGCCGTAGTAATCTGTCTCGCGATGCTGACGTATCACGCCACCTGTAGAAAGATCACGGATAAGTAACTTAAATAAATCCGCTTCTGCTGAATCTTCGCGTACTCGCCCTTTACCAAGATTGTGCCAAATGCTACCTCGCGTTATTCCATTATTGTTACGGTAGATTTCACCAATTACAGCGAAGTGAAACTCCGAATACATTTGAAGCCAATCAAGAAAAAGCCGCACCACGTCATCGCTGCATGTTTGTGATGCACCCGCATTAGCTAATATATTGCGTATCAACTCTCGCTTGGTAACACTTTCAACACCTGCCCAATTACGAAATGCCTTTTTTACTAGGGACTGGTATTCTTCAGATTTAATGCGTTTTGCGATTTCTTCATCATGTACATCTAGACGTGCAGTGATACCCAAAATGGTTTCCTGCTTTTCACGCATTTCTTCTTCAAGCATTTTCATCCACGCCTGAAGAAACTCATTTACCTTCTTTTGTTCTTTTTCAGACCATGCACCTGCGGCAGCAGACAATAATCCACCAGCAAATGGAACTGCTCCGCCTACAGCCTGTAATGCACCGCGTATCAAGGCATTTTTATTAGAACCAGATACTGGGACGTCCTTGCTTGCATCAGTCATGACAAACCTCAGTGTTTGGTATCTTTGGATGAGCGAGGGTCATTACCCGGAGCAACCGTATCAGAGTCACGCCACTTGCCATCACGACCTTGGATGCGTACTTCTCCTCCGCCTAGTTTTTGTACTGTCTTTTTGGCAGCGCGTTCTGCATCACTCTGTTTGCTATGAGTGCTTTCAGCAGTCTTTACACCGGCTTTCTTCACCGACCAATCTGAGCCATTCTTAACAACAAACCTATCATTTTTGGACATAGTCTTTATTCCTTCTATGGTATTAGCGGTTGAATGGTATTGATACACATGTTAGGGTAACCTAATCATAAAAAACCCATATCATCATCATTATGATTAGGTCAACGATTTATTAGTATCGGGATATATTTCATGCCAGACATACCGCAAAGCCAAAAAGAAAGACTGAATTACATAGACTTTCTTGTGTTTTTTACGGGACAGATTAGAAGGGCCGATTTAATGAAACGCTTTGGTATCGCAGAAGCGGCAGCTACACGCGACCTCAGTGTTTATCAAGACTCTGCTCCTGAGAACATTTTATATGACCATGCATTGAAGGCATATTTGATAACAAAGAAGTTCAAGTGCCATTTTGTTGCAGAAATAGATGGAAAAAATCTTCTACTTGCACTCGTACATGGTATGGGCGATGGATTTGGTGCCTCTCATACTCCACTCGTGCCTTGCGAATTACCGTCACGCTTACACGCCCCAAATATCCGGCACTTTGCTACCGTTTCAAGAGCAATATTTAATAAACGCGCCTTACGAATTAACTATATATCTTCTGGCTCTGGGGAAAGTAGCCGCATCATAGTTCCCTTTTCATTCGCAGGAAATGGATTGCGTTGGCATGTAAGAGCCTATGACAGAAAGCGCGAACATTTTTGTGACTTTGTTATTAATAGAATTACAAAAGCAGACATACTTGAAGAAGAACCGATTAATGAACAGGAATTAAAAGAAAATGATATCGAGTGGAATCGGCGCGTAGAGCTAGAAATCACTCCTCATCCATCCTTAAAATCAAAAGCATTTGTTGCGCTAGAACACGGTATGCAGGATGGCGTCCTAAAGCATAAAGTACGCGCCGCTATGGCGGGATATATTTTGCGCTTGTGGAATGTTGATTGCACGGATGAACATAGTTTGCCTAAAAATCCCAACGAGGAGAAAGATATTAGAACCGAATATCAATTATGGCTTAAAAACAGGGACGCATTAAGGGATATTGAAAGTATGCACATGGCACCCGGTTTTAAAAAAAGATAGATATACTGCACGAACAGGCAGGTTTACATCATGGGCGGTTTAACTTCAGTACAGCAGCAGTTGATAGATAGCCTTCCTAACCAATTCCCATTATCTTACCCACTGGACAGATTCCTATGGCTTGAATCAAAGCCCCTAGATGAGCTAGTCAGCCAGCTTGTTAGTGAGATAGTTGCAGCCCGTACTGGCCGGAAGCGCAAACAAGATGCTGAAGAAAAGCTATGGTTTTTTGTAAAGCTACTCCTGCTGCACTTGCTAATGCTGCACAAGTTTCCGCGATGGACACGACTCGCCCTACCCAAAGGCGCAGGTAATTACACTGTTAAAGGCCGTTACAGCCAGTCCATACTGAGTTATGCCACCATGAAGGAGGCGTATGACCGACTAAAGGAATTAGGCTACATTGACGTACTGAATGGACACTGGAACGAGGATACCAAGAAAGGCAAAGTCACCCGTGTAGATGCCACCCCGAAACTTGTTACGTTGCTTGATGCAATCTTCCCAGAGAAGCTGGTTATCTTTACCCGGCATCCCAATGAAGAGACCATTATCCAAAAGGATGAAGATAAGAAACGGATTGAATACCGGGATACTCCCTATAGCAACGCTGCACGGAAGAACCTACAAATCATCAATGCCTGTCTCAGCTGCCATTGGTATGATTTAGAGCTAAGCAATGAGCAGTTTAATGCACTTGCTAAGGCAATGGCACACAAACATGAGAGGGATAAAACCAAGCCTCAGCAATTAAACCTGACCGCCAGAAGCCTATATCGTGTCTTCAATGATGGCCATACATGGAAGCAGAAAGATAACTTCAAACGGGGTGGCCGTTATTATGGCGGCTGGTGGGAAAGTATCCCTCGTGATTATCGTCGGTTTATTACCATTGACCATAAGCATACTGTAGAAGTGGACTATGCCAACCTGCACCCACAAATGCTATATGCTGAACAAGGCATAAAGCTGCAAGGTGATGCTTATACCATTCCGGGCGTTAGAGACCGTGATATGTGCAAGCTGGCATTTCAGAAGTTGCTCAATGGTGGCAAGGACTTGAAGATACCTGATGATTATGATGAAGCTGCTATCGGCATGGGTTGGAATAGCTTACTTGCTGCATTAGAAACCAAACATGCTCCTATCCGGCGACACTTCAGAACAGGGTACGGTTCACGCCTTCAGTGCATAGATTCTGAGATATTAGAGCAGGTGCTTCTACACTTTACCAAGCAGGATAGACCCTGCCTCCCTATTCATGATAGTGTCATTATTCACTACGCAATGGCAGATGAACTCAAGGCTGTCATGTTAGCCGAATATCAGAAGAGATTTGGACACGAGATTAACTTTAAGTCTGATGATAATTACCAGTTTTTTGTTGAGCACTATACAGGACAAGGCGAAGAGACACGAACGATTGAGACTATCTTGGCAGATTCAGAGGATAGCCTTTATGAATCAAGATGGGATTCATGGTGCAGCCAGAAGGACAAGAATAACCAATAAGTCTGCGGTTACATCATTACTTGTAATGGGAACAGTATTATTAATATATTACAGTGCAATATATGTAACAATTGGTGATTTTATCTGAGCATATCTATCATGTATGGAGGGAATTGCCGTTTTTAGCGGATGCTTATAGTTACTATATATGAAGGGAATTATGCCCTCTGAGGGGAACATACTCCTTCTATATATGGGGCGTATTAGAGGTTAATTGTCTGATATAGAACAAATAGGCCCGGGAAAACGGCTTATCCGACAAATCCCTGCCTCCGAGCCTCGGCAATCATCGCTAATTGCTTCCCTCCATAATACTCCCGCACGAACGACTTTGCAGCCGGGGCGACACTGGAACCTGCCAGATACCCCACCTTAAACACCCTGTAATTTGCCTCTACGGGACTTATTCCAGCAGAGAGCATCCCAAGATACATGAACGCCCGGACGGTGAGTAATCCCCTCCGTAGCGTCCAATACCAAGCCCCTACGGCTATGCCAACCACCACCCAGCCATTTACCCGTAGCTCCTCAAGAATCAGCAGCCCGGTAGCAACCCCAAACAGGTATAAGATGATTCTTCTCATAATGGCCTTACAGCGCATAAACGAGGCATCCCGCCCTGTAGGAAACAGCCAAGGCAGGATACCCGCTTATAATCGCCTATCAGAAAGCGTAGTTAATGCCGACTGCACCTGTCCATGCGCCATCGGCCAGCTTGTCACCTGAGTCTTTGAAATGCACATCCACATAGCGCACCATGCCACGCAGGTTTACATGGTCGGTAACAGCGTATTGCAGACCTGCACCAACACGAAGCGCAGTATCACTGGAATCATCGGAAGCACTGCCATTAGCCAGAGCAAAGCCACCTGCGACAATAGTACCGTTCACCGTTGTCTTGGCTTTATATCTGCCTACACCCACAGAGCCGATAGCTTCCAGTTTATCAGCAAGTGGCAGGTAGCCATTTGCATCTATGTGCCAGCCAGTAATGCGTGTATCGTTTGTACCAGACGTTCCGGCAAGAAAGTCCGTTCCGCTGAGTGATTTGCTTTCTTCAGAGCTACGCAGATACCCCAATTCAAAGCCAAGATGATTGCCAATCCTCGCCCCGATATTAGGCACAACGGCATGGTAGCCACTGGTATTGAGCTTGCCGGAAAAGTCATTTGTGCCGTTGCTATCAAAGTCAGCAGACTGCTTCTTAATGTTGGCGGAGATATAGTTGTATTCCAGCCCAACATAGGGACGGATGCTCCAACCATTCAAGCTGGTGTTAGTATCTGCCGCAATAGCAGATGTGCTGATGCTGGCAGCAAGGATAGCAATTAAAGAGATAGTAGATTTCATCGGTCTTGACCCTTTCTTTAGATAAAAGAAACCGCCAGAGGTGGCTCTGGCAGCCGGGTGTTCAAAACCGTTACACTAGAAACGGCGCGATGACCTTTACCTTGCGGCTGGACATACGCCATCGCCACCCGGCCATAAGACCGAGCGGCATCTTTCGGATGCAGTTCTTGTGGGAGAAATGCACCAAATAACGGCTGATGCCAGCCGCTAGTGTAAAGGGTTTTGAAGCCCCGGAATCACGCAGACCACCTGCGCGACTCTACCGGGAAAGATAAGAGAAAGTGAACGGAAGAGCAAGGATTGTTTAAAAACAGCAGGCTAATGCTTAGATTATAGCTTCAGGTGTTAGCCTTACTTCAAAATCACCCAGCATGAACATGGTTATACATAACCCCGGCACAGCAGGAAAGCTGGACTCGTATTCTGCCTGAAAGGTTCCCAGAAAAGTATTGTCCTTAATGTATCCTGCGGCTTGCCCTCTATAAGTCATAGACATATCCATACCAGCCACTTTTGAAGTCCAGTGTAAGATATCAAATAACGTCTCTTCTCGGTTAACAGCAACATGTCCAACAACATCAAAAATAGTAGGCTTTTGTTCATCTACAGAAACTTGTCTATCTAAGGAAATATACTCTGCATCTTGTAACTGTTTATCCTTTACAAACTGTAACATTCCCTCATGTGGTATAGCCCAATCTAGCCTAGCCTTAATTCTTGAAGTTTCATCTCTCCACACCCTGCCACCCGTAATCGTTTCACGGCGACCAGTCATAAACTGCTTCATCTTATTAAGTTCTTGTGCCTGTTGTGGAGGCATTGGGAAATTACACTCCCACATAAACTCTTTATGATTAATTATACCGCCCGTAATTTTTGCATTAGAACGGAAACCTTCTGACAACGGCAGCCCCAAATCCACAATGGGTGGACTACAATCACGACGAATAGCACTCGGAGAAAGAGTTGCTTTTAGTTTATCAGCCAACTCCTCTAAAGAAGTGACTTCAATGTTAGCTAATGGTTTATCAGTAGAACGTTGTGTATTACTAAAGATGGTTAAGAAACGACCATTCAGCATTACTGCATAACTTGCTGATACCTCTGGGTGGCGTGCATAACTAATAGCTTGTTCTATTACATCTTGAGTAATTTCTTCTGAAGGTGCTTTTACTTCTAATATCCAACGACCAGCACCAGCCACACTTAGGATATAATCTGGCCTACCCCGTAATGGTGGGTCATTAGGCTTCTTACGCCCCAGATAAATCCTACCATACGATAATGTATACTCTCTTAATATATCATTTGATGTACCGCGCTCGTAACCAAGTAATGCTAAAAGTGGAGATGCAAGTTCTTCGCGAATATCTGTTTCATTAGCAGTATCTAAGTTCAGTTTTTTCATGTCATCAATTTATGATTTGGAATTAATATCACCATATAATCAATATATTAATGTCTCAATAGCCTTCTGCATAAGCCCCTTACTTAGCTTGCTGGCATAAGTATCAATCGTTATGTCACCGTGCTTATGACCGATAATATCCTTAACAGTGCTGGTTTCTATGGCATTATTGCGTAGCTGTGTTGCAACGGTATGGCGGATGCTGTGATATGTGAGGGTTACTTTTTTAATTCCCAACTCTGGTAAAAGCGATTCATTGAACCACCGCCCAAGATTACGGCCATATCCTGCCTTGACAGTATAAGTTAGCATAGGAAACAGACGGCCATTGCCAGCTTTCTGCACATAATCCAACAGACCATGCTCAAGTAGCTTACTATGTAAAGGAACAATCCGCTTAGAGGCCTTGTTTTTAAGCCGTTTGAACTCTCCATTATCATTAATATCCACGCACCAGATACCACTTACCTGCCTAATGTCTGCTACATCTAACTGCGCCACCTCATTAAGCCTTGCACCTGTATAGAAGGCAATTAACGTGCCCCATTTCTGATGAGGGTATTTAGCGTCAAGAGCAGTTTTAACAATCGCGCTGGACTGTTCCGGTGCAAAGCTCTCTCGCTCTTCACCAGCCTTACTTACATCATCCACAAGCGCAGCAAAAGGATTCTCGCTTGTTTCCTTACGCTTCACTGCCCAATCATAGAAGGTGCTATATACGCTGATATGCTTGGCAACTGTGGTCGCACCCATGCATTTCTGGCCTTCCAGTGCGATAAGCTCTTGTATGGTCTTATCCTTCAATCCAACCTTCTTGTTTGCGTTTACAGGCATCCTGAGCAGCATGTTTTTAATATCATTGGCAACAGCATCAGACATATACAACGGGACATCTACACCCAGATAGCGCAGCAATAGATTGAACTTGGCACGGTTTTCTATAGCCACACCCTCACGCCATTGCTTGAGGCGTGTCTTCTCGGAGATATAAGCCTCCAATACATCCGCCAGCTTCTTCTGAGAGGTGCGTTTGGTTGCCTTTTGCATGGCAAGTGCAGCAGGCTCAGTTTTGAAGTTGAATCCATCAAAGCGTGAATCATACTCCAAGACGCTGGCGCAATAGTCACGGAAGGCTTTAAGGAACTCTGTTCGCAATGTTGTGTATTGGTCGCTATTGCGGGTGAGAGGCAAAGCATAATCATCTATCAGGCTGGCAAGCTCTCCGTCCGTTCCTGTGAGGCTATAATCATGGTTCTGCAAGGCATCTTCAGCCAGCGCACCGCTATTGGTTAGAGCCGCTTTATCCTGCTTGGTTAAGCGTCCATGCGTGTTGATTCGCTCTTTCATACGCTCACGCAGAGCTGTGAAATGGTCGAATAGCACCTCACGTATTGCCAGATAGTCCATGTTATAAATCTCAGGTTTCTGAAGCAGTTGAAATCCAACATAACTGAGAGCACGCGATAATTGCAACGCTTCACGAGGACAACGTGTATTGAGCGACAAGCGTATGCTGCTTGCCTTGCGTTCAGGATGCAGATTGTTAGGAATAGGAAAACGGAAATAGAAATGACCGAAGCGTGATGCAGTCAAATAGCTTGGAGAGGGCATAACAATGTCTCACTGTTATGTCACACCTCTGAAAATAGCTTATAAGTATCTGTATATAAAAGAAATGGTGGAGCATAACGGAGTCGAACCGTTGACCTCTTCCATGCCATGGAAGCGCTCTACCAGCTGAGCTAATGCCCCACAAATCGCGGACGGATACTGATAGCGAATCCCGCCTTTCTGTCAATACAAGTTTTAACGTGGCGGCGGGGCAAAAATTACCGTTGGCATGGGCGTAAAACGACCGTTGCAGTTCAGCCACACCCCTTTAAAAGCGGCCATAAGGCTGGCATCCATACGGGGCATAGCTTGGCATAAAAAATGCATAGTAAGAGGTTAATAATAAAACAAAGCAGGCACCAAGCCTGTGGATAACTCGAGCAAACGCCCCTAAAAGGAGGCACGACTATGGATACCGGCATTTATATCGCCCTGTCGAAGCAGGTCGGCATATTCAACGATATGGCGGTCACGGCTAACAATATAGCCAATATCGACACCAGCGGCTACCAGTCCGACAAGCTTATCTTCAAGGATTTCCTCACCCCCTCCACCAAGCAGGAAAAGAGCGTCGCGTTTACCAACGACATCAGCACTTTCCGCAATGCCATGCAGGGCGAGCTAAGAGTCACCAATGCCCCGCTTGACGCCGCCATAGAAGGCAGCGGTTATTTCACCGTACAGACGGCGCTCGGCGTGCGCTATACGCGCAACGGCAATTTCCGCGTGAGCTCGGCCGGTGACCTCGTGACGAAAGAAGGTTATCCCGTACTCGACACCTCTAACAAGCCCATCAAGTTCGACGAACTCGACCGTGTGATCCAGATCCGTGACGACGGCACGGTGAACGTGGACGGCGACGACCGCGGCATAATCAGGATCGTGCAGTTCGACAATGAACAGTTTCTGGAACGCGTGGGCGACACGCTTTACACCTCCGCCGACAACGGCAGGCCCGCGCAGAATTTCCGCGTGGTGGCCGGCGCGCTGGAGCGTTCCAACGTGAAGTCGTTCGAAGCGATGACCCATCTTATTTACCTGACCCGCAGCGCCACCGACAGCGCCAACCTCATCAGCACGCTCTATACGCTGCAGCGCAAGGCATCCGACACACTCGCCAAGGTTTATTCGTAACGCATACATCAAAGAAAAATAGCAGGAGCACCATATGTTTCTTTCTCTCGATATCGCCGCTACCGGCCTGCAGGCACAGCAGACCAACGTCGACGTCATATCGCAGAACCTCGCCAATATCAGCACCACGGGTTACAAGCGCCAGATCCCGGAATTCCACGATCTGCTCTATCAGGACCTGCGCCGCGTGGGCGCCACGTCGAGCGACACGGGCACTATCGTGCCCACCGGTATCCAGCTCGGCCTTGGCGTAAAGACCGCCGCCATCCACCGCGACGTGCAGCAGGGCACGTTCTCTTCCACCTCCGGCCCGCTCGACCTCGCCATCTCAGGCCGCGGGTTCTTCCAGGTCACCCTGCCCGACGGCACCACCGCCTACACGCGCGACGGCACGTTCCAGATATCGCCCAACGGCGAAATCGTGACCGCCGAAGGCTTCACCCTCTCCCCCGCCATCACCATTCCGCAGAACGCCACCGGCATAAGCGTGAATGCGTCCGGCGTGGTGGAAGCCACTATTCCCGCGCAGACCGCGCCCAGCAATCTCGGCCAGATCCAGCTTGCCACCTTTATCAATGATAACGGCCTGCAGGCCACCGGCGGCAACCTGTTCCTTGAAACGCAGGCCTCCAGCACGCCCGTGGTGGGCACGCCGGGCCTCGACGGCGTGGGCAACATCCGCCAGGGCTTCCTGGAAAATTCCAACGTCAACCCGGTGAGCGAAATCACCAACCTTATCGTGGCGCAGCGTGCGTATGAATTCAACACCAAGGTCATCAGTGCGGCAGACCAGATGCTGCAGTCGCTCGCACAGGTCAGCTAATATGAAAAAACCGCTCCTTATTCTTGCCGCCTTATTCGGCTTCGCAGCGCACGCGGCGGCAGACGACAATGTATCACGCGTATTCACCGGCAGAGACGCCGCGCAGGCCGTGGGCCGCGCGCTTATCAAGGAAGGCGCGGGCGATGAACTGCGCGTGCAGATCCACGGCGTGCGTGAGGACGACCAGATAGCGCTTTCCGCAGGCTCGCCCATCAAGGCCGACGTGGAAAACGTGACGCTCGACAAGGCACGTGGCCGCTGGGAAGCCACGCTCTACATGGCAGCGGACGGCAAAAGCCTCGCCCCTGCCCGCATCAGCGGCATGTATGACGAAATGGCGCATATTCCCATGCTCAGGCAACGCATGCAGTCGGGTGATATCATCTCGGAAGAAGATATCGTGTGGGACAGCATGCCCATCAGCCGCCTGCGCAAATCCACCATTATGGACAGTAAATCGCTGGTCGGCAAATCACCCAAACGCATCGTATCCCCCAATCGCCCCGTCCGCCTCGACGAGATCACCGGCCCCACCGTAGTGAACAAGGGCGCGCAGGTGTCGCTCGTCTACAGAACGCCGAACCTTGAGATAAAAACGCTCGGCGAAGCCATGGAAAGCGGCGCGCAGGGTACGGTCATCAAAGTGAAGAACACGTCCAGCAAAGCGATACTGGTGGGCACCGTGGAAGGTGAAGGCCGCGTGCGCGTGAGCCCGCCCGACAGCGTTTCAGCGGGGTTGCTGCAATGAAAAAGACAGATTCGCACTCGGTGAACAGGCAATTGAGTACCGAGTACCGAGTACCGAGTACCCTTATTCTGTTATCTGTGTTGCTTTTATCGGGATGTTCCGCCACGCTGGATAAGCTGGAAAATATCGGCAAGCCCCCGGCGCTCGACAAGGTGAAAGACCCCACCGCCGAAGTGGATTACAGGCCACTTTCGTGGCCGCTTCCGGAAAGCCCGATGCCCGCGCAGGCAAACGCCAACTCGCTCTGGCAGCCCGGCGCCCGCGCTTTTTTCCGTGACGGGCGCGCCGCCCGCGTGGGCGACATACTGCGCGTGAAGATCAGCATTACCGATCAGGCCGAGTTCACCAACAACACCACCAGCGCACGCACGACGTCAGAGAATATAGCAGCCCCCACCTTTTTTGGGTTGGAGCGCAAACTTAAAAGCATCACCCCTATTGTTAACCCCGAGGCAGGCAACCTTGCCGATATCACCGGCAGCAGCAATGCACAGGGCAATGTGAGCGCCAAGCGCAAGGAAACCGTGCAGACGCAGGTGGCCGCCATGGTCACGCAGGTGCTGCCCAACGGCAACTTCGTCATTCAGGGTAAGCAGGAATTCCTGATGAATTACGACATCCGCGAAGTCTCCATCCGCGGCGTGGTGCGCCCGCAGGATATCGGTTCGGATAACACGGTCGATTCCACGCAGGTTGCCGAAGCGCGCATCACCTATGGCGGCCGTGGGCAGGCCATGGACGTGCAGCAGAAACGCTGGGGCGCACAGGCCATAGAAGCGATATCGCCGTTCTGAGTGAACAACCCCGCCGCAAGCAGCGGAGTAGTAAGTGTAAGGGGGATGAAGACATCCCCCTTCGCTAACGCTTACCCCCTCTAAAGGGGTCGTCGCCTTCGGCTCCTCCACGCCGCAAGCGGCGGGGAACGTACCCGGATGGATTCAGAGAAGCGTCTTAACGATGCGCTTCCTTACCCTTAGGGGTTCCCGGGACAAGTGGCGCAGAGGATTTATCTGCCGGGGCCATGGGGATCGGGTCCATTCCGGTTATCTGCATTATTTGCGCGGGAGTAAGCTGCAGAGGGCTTTTCAGGCTTGCCGGATCAGGCAACTGCCCGGCGGTAAACTGCTGCATTATCCGTTCATTTATCCATTCAAGCTGGCCGTTGCGATCCTCTGGTGTAACCGTGCGCCCATAACGTGCGGCGTTCTGCTCCAGCGCCACACTGAGCGCCGTATGAATTTCACCGGCAGCTTTGGTTGCAAGCAAGGGCGGATGTACCGGATCAATTTCCTGTGCCGCCCAGTCGGAAACACGCTTCAATTCCTCGATTCCAAGATGTGAAGCAGAAATGGCCTTATCTGGGTGAGCCTTATTATAGGCAGGAATAGTGTCGATAAGAGCATCTTTGGCCCATTCCGTACTCCTGCGGGGGTTTTGAGTTCCCAGATCCGCCAGCATTTCTCTTCTTTGTGACGCTTCCGGAGTACGGGTGCTGGCTACACCTGCAGGCGAAATATCACCATTTTTGATATGGACGAGTTCATGGTCTATGAACGTTTTCAGCACATCCAGATGAGCATCAGACAGTATGCCTTTAAAAAGTTCAGTATGACTAGGCACTGTTAGCTAATTTTCCAGTTATAGAGGATTTTAGTTGCGGCGAGTGCCACGAAGCTGAGGAAAACTTTGTCTTCCTTGTCGAAACGCAGACAGAGGCGTTTATTTTCCTTGAGCTTTCCGAAGTAACGCTCAATGCCGCCACGCAGCTTATACACCGCCTTGTCGTAGAGGATTTTAACTTTACGGTTTTTG
>JAMIFV010000065.1:0-3151 GCA_035906055.1 Alphaproteobacteria bacterium
GAAGGCCTGCACGAGCCGATGCCGACGCAGGCCGTGCCTGTTGAGCAGCTTCTCGCGCAGCTTAAAATCCATGTGTTTGACCAGATGACGCATCTGGATCACCCGCGTTATTTTGCCTTCGTGCCGGGGCCGAGCAACTTTGTCAGCGCGATGGCGGATGCGATTGCTTCCTCATTTAACGTCTTCAGCGGGGCATTTATCGGCCCGTCCGGTGTGGCGCAGATCGAAGTCACTACCATTGAGTGGCTGCGTGAGCTATTCCGCTTTCCGCAAGATGCAGGCGGGTTATTTGTCAGCGGCGGCTCGATGGCGAATATGACAGGGCTAGCGGTGGCACGGCATGTGATGTTGGCAGGCAATACCACCAACGCCACGGTGTATTTCTCGGATCAAACCCATTCATCCGTAGCCAAAGGTCTCAAGATTCTGGGTTTCCAGCAGTTCCAACTTCGCAAGATTGCCTCCGACGCGACCTTCCGCCTTTCAGTGGATGCATTGCGCCAGCAGATCGCGACGGATCGGCTGCAAGGGCTGGTGCCATTTTGCGTGGTGGCCAATGCCGGAACCACCAACGCCGGTGCGGCTGATCCTATCAAGGAACTCTCCGCGTTTTGCAAAGCCGAAGGCCTGTGGCTGCATGTGGACGGTGCGTATGGTGGTAGCGCAGCCATTACTGAGCGCGGACGCAAAGTGCTCGAAGGTATAGAGCTGGCAGACTCGCTGGGCATTGACCCGCATAAATGGATGTTCCAGCCTTATGAGATCGGCTGCGTACTGGTGCGCAACCGCGAGCATCTGAAAAACACCTTCCGCTTCTCGGCGGAGTATCTGAAGCTCAATGAGCAATGCGCCGAGCAGATCAATTTCTGTGATTACGGCGTGCAGCTGACACGTGGATTCCGTGCGCTCAAGCTCTGGCTGTCGCTCAAGGCCTTCGGCGTGGACGCGTTCCGTGCGGCCATCACCAAGGGCATAGAGAACGCCGAAATTGTCGAATCGCTACTACGCAACGGTGATTGCTGGGAAATTATCACGCCCGCACAGCTGGGCATCATCACTTTCCGTTACCGCGCAGATGGATTGGATGAATCGGCACTGAACGAACTGAATAATCATATTGCGCAAGACATCATCTATTCTGGCTATGCGATGCTCAGCCCAACCATCCTTGGCGGCAAACATGTTCTGCGCATGTGCACGATCAACCCCCGCACCACCCATGACGACTTGAAGCAAACGGTCGGGATGCTGAAATCCTTCGGCGAGCATATCGAAGTCAAACCAACATCTTAGAGGAAATATCACACCGTTTATCCCTTTTTTAGAGAACTTGATCTGGGTCAAATGCACCCATTAGACACAAGATGTAGTATCAGCTCCGCCTAAAGCACCAACATATAGTCAAAACAAGGGGGATTCTATGCAACTAACCGAAACTGCCACACCAACGCCCACCACTACCCAATTGCCGCGTGCGCTGCAGCCCGCTGCTCAGAAGCCGAATGTCTTTTCGCTCTCGGTACATGCGAGCCTGAAGGAGGCGTTTGTGGCATCGGGCGAAGGCAGTTTCGATGCGTTCATGTCGTTACTCTCCACCTCAAAAGAGGCACTGGCCGATAGCGCGATGGAAAGCGTGATCGAGGACGAGCTTGCAGCAGCGGGTTACGTTAAAACCCTTAAATCATTTATCCTAAGCCGCAATCGCGCCACCGCGCAGGACACGCTAGTAAGCTGCAAACAAGCGGTAGAGGAATATATTTTACAGCAGGATTGGCGGGTCAATGCCAATGCGAACACCGCTTACAGCAATGCGGGGCTGATCAATAACTCGGCAGGCAAGATTATCGCCAATTACTGGCTCGATAATGTCTATTCGCCCGAAGAAGGGCAAGCGCACCGCCGCGCCGATTACCACATTCACGATCTCGATTGCCTCACGGGTTACTGCGCGGGCTGGAGCCTGCGCGCGCTGCTCGATGAGGGCTTCAATGGTGTTGCTGGGAAAGTGTCGAGCCGTCCGCCGCGCCATTTCCGCGAGGCGTTGGGGCAAATGGCGAATTTCCTCGGCATTCTGCAATCCGAATGGGCGGGCGCGCAAGCCTTCAGCTCGTTCGATACCTATCTTGCTCCTTATGTGTTCAAAGATAGGCTGCCTTTCATCGAGATCAAAAAGGCCATCCGCCAGTTCGTTTATAACCTGAATGTTCCGGCGCGCTGGGGGCAAAGCCCGTTCACCAATATCACGCTTGATATCACCGTGCCGCCAGATCTGCGCGATAACTTCCCGACCGCGAACTGTACCCACCTGTTCCGTGATATTGATGATCCTGAAATTCTGGCGGAAGCAGCTAAACGTGGCGTCACCAACCTCGAAGACATGACGTACAAACACTTCCAGCCGGAGATGGAGCAAATCGTCATCGCCTACTACGAGGTGATGACGGAGGGTGATTCGCACGGCCAGCCCTTTACCTTCCCGATTCCGACCGTCAACGTGATGGAGGATTTCGATTGGGAAAGCCCTGTCGCCAAGGCACTGTTCGAGAACACCGCCAAAATCGGCAGCTCGTATTTCCAGAACTTCATCGGCAGCCAGTATATGCTGAACGAACAGGGCGAAAAGGTGCAGAATCCCGATGCCTATGCGCCGCACGCAGTGCGCAGCATGTGCTGCCGCTTGCAGCTTGATCTGCGTGAGCTGATGAAACGCGGCAACGGCCTGTTCGGCTCGGCGGAGATGACGGGGTCGATAGGCGTGGTGACGCTCAATATGGCACGGCTTGGCCACCGATACCAAGGCGATATGCTGGGGCTAATTCAGGAAACCGAACGGCTGATGACTCTCGCTAAATCCACGCTGGAGAAAAAGCGCGTCTTTATTCAGGAAATGTATGATCGTGGCCTGTTTCCCTATACGCGCCGTTACCTACCACACCTACGTAACCATTTCAGCACCATTGGCGTGAATGGCATGAATGAGATGGTGCGTAACTTCACCGGCGATACCTATGATATCACCGATCCGCGCGGCATGAAAATCTGCGAGGAGATTCTCGATTATATGCGCGTAGAGCTGAAGAAGTTTCAGGAAGAAACAGGGCATCTCTACAATCTCGAAGCCACACCCGCCGAAGGCACCACCTACCGCTTT
>JAMIFV010000066.1:0-9149 GCA_035906055.1 Alphaproteobacteria bacterium
ACATATAACAGAGCAGAAAATACCTGATAATGGCTGACATTGCGCGGACGGCCAGCGCGGGAGTAATGCGCGGCAATCAATGGTAATATATGCGCATCAAAAAACGACTCGGATACAGGGTAAAAGCGTGGGTTCATATGATACACTCCTATCTTGGGAGCACTATCACCTAAATCTTAATAATTAACTAACAGTGTCTAGAGGCACTTCGTGGAGATATTCCAGACCCTCCCGCTCCTGCTACTGTAGCATCCCCTCCCTCTGCCGCCACAACCGCCCCTGCCGCCGCCAGCGCTCCTGAAAAAGAATCAGGAGAATGCTCTGTACTCGCTCCGCTCGGCAGCTATCATGTCACATCTAAAGGCAAGTACGCTTCTGGCTACCAAGGACTTAACCCGGGCATTGGCGCTGCCTGTGAAATTGGAAAGAATCTAGAAGCATTTGGAGTAGTCATCGCTCAAAATAGTTACAACGACCCTACTGCTATGGCAGGTGTTAATTATACACCACTCAACGCGCAACTAGGCGATTTTAAACTCAACGCAGGCGTTATGGCGGGCGTTGCCTATACTGCCCATGGAAGTTACGCTGAACAGAATCCCAAATTAAGCATTGGAAATCTTACTGCTGTAGCAGGGTTGACCGCATCAGCAGTGCATGAACCTACGGGGCATGGGCTTCAGTTTACCCTTGTTCCGCCCATAGGCAAAAGAGATAATGGTGAAGATAGAGATGGCTATGTGGGAGTCAGCTACCGCAATCGTTTTTAAGGGGCTTTAACATAGAAGTCAGCCCTGAGCGCAGTAGTGGCTCCCTGTAATTTCTGTGCATTCGTCATTCCTGAATTCGCATAGCGAATTTTAGGCTCAGGGCTCATAAACTCTTTCTTACTTTTCCTCTCCCCCTTGAGGGAGAGGACGCGTTTGCCTTGGGTTTAGTTTAGCTAAGCCCTTAGGCAAACCGAGGTGAGGGGGCATTTAAACCCAGCTCCGACGCATTCTTGTTTACCCGCGCCTGCAGTTGGAAAAAATCAGTCCGGGTGCCTTTAAGAGTTGGAAAAAGTATGGTTAACAAATGCACTCAAACCCGCAGAAAGGAAAATGGGGCGAATGACGGGGCTCGAACCCGCGACATCCAGAATCACAATCTGGCACTCTAACCAACTGAGCTACATCCGCCACGACCTGCACATATAACCTGAAACAGGGATGCGCATAAAAACAGAAAACGCGCAAAGGTCAAGCATTGAGTAAAAAAGATTAAACTCAGCCACATATTAGCAGAAAGCTTACGCTTGCAACTTAAAAGAAGCGGGAGTAAACATGCAGGGCTGCAAAGCACTTTCAGTTCAAAACACGTGGAGATAATATGAAGAAAATCGAAGCGATTATCAAACCTTTCAAGCTTGACGAAGTGAAGGATGCTCTGCAAGAGGTTGGCGTTCAGGGCCTCACGGTTATCGAAGCCAAAGGCTTCGGTCGCCAGAAAGGCCATACCGAACTCTACCGTGGCGCAGAGTATGTTGTTGACTTCCTTCCTAAAGTGATCGTCTCGGTCGTGGTGGAAGACAGTCTCGTAGAAAGGGTTATTGAATCTATCTCCAATGCCGCAAAAACCGGCCGCATCGGCGATGGGAAGATCTTTGTTACCAACGTGGAGCAAGCGATCCGTATCCGTACCGGCGAAAAGGGCAGCGCCGCCATCTAAATAATTATCATAAAAAATGCCCACACGAAGGGGCAGGAACAATTTTTATCAACAAAACAAGGTAATTAGGAAAGAGTTATGGCTGAGAAAGAAAAGTCTGACCCCATCAGCAACGTATTCAAGCTCATTAAAGAGCACGGTATCCAGTTCGTGGATTTCCGTTTCACCGATCCGCGCGGCAAATGGCAGCATACCGCCTACTCCGCCAAGAAGATCGACAAGGCAACCTTTGAAGACGGCATCATGTTCGACGGTTCTTCCATCGCGGGCTGGAAATCCATCAACGAATCCGACATGATCCTCATGCCGGACGCCACCACCGCCTTCATCGACCCGTTCGCAGCGCAGCCCACCCTCATTATCTTCTGCGACGTTGTAGAACCCTCCACCGGCCAGTTCTATGGCCGCGACCCCCGTTCCACCGCCAAGCGCGCCGAAAAGCACCTTGCCTTCACCGGCATAGGCGATACGGCTTACTTCGGCCCCGAACTCGAATTCTTCGTGTTCGACGACGTGCGCTACAAGGTCGGCATGAACGAAGGTTTCTACTCGCTGGATTCCGAAGAATCCCCGCACAACACCAGCAGGCAGTATGAAACCGGCAATATGGGCCACCGCCCCGGCGTAAAGGGCGGCTACTTCCCCGTTCAGCCTGTTGATTCGCTCTCCGACATGCGCGCTGAAATGATCACCACGCTCGACAGCGTAGGCATCAGCGGCGTGCTGCACCACCACGAGGTAGCTCCCGGCCAGTGTGAACTCGGTTTCGACTTCAGCACCATGACCGCCACCGCCGACAACGTACAGAAGTACAAGTATGTTGTGCATAACGTGGCGCATTCCTACGGCAAGTCCGTAACCTTCATGCCCAAGCCCATTTCCGGCGATAACGGCTCCGGCATGCACACCCACCAGTCCCTGTGGAAAAGCGGCAAGCCGCTCTTCGCAGGCAACGGCTATGCTGACCTGTCCGAAACCTGCCTCTACTACATCGGCGGCATCATCAAGCACGCAAAAGCCCTTAACGCGTTCACCAACGCATCCACCAACAGCTACAAGCGCCTGATCCCGGGCTTTGAAGCTCCGGTGCTGCTGGCGTACTCTTCACGCAACCGTTCGGCGTCCATCCGCATCCCGTATGTGGCTAGCCCGAAAGGCAAGCGCATCGAAGTGCGCTTCCCCGACCCCACCGCGAACCCCTATTACGCGTTCGCAGCCATGATGATGGCGGGCCTCGACGGCATTGAGAACAAGATCCACCCCGGCGATGCGATGGACAAGAACCTCTATGACCTGCCGCCTGAAGAACTTAAGAACGTTCCGACGGTTTCCGGTTCCCTGCGCGGTTCGCTCGAAGCGCTTTCGGCTGACCGCGCCTTCCTCAAGAAGGGCGACGTGTTTACCGACGACCAGATCGATTCCTATATCGACCTGAAAATGGAAGAAGTCTACAAGTGGGAACATACACCCGCTCCTGTAGAATTCCAGATGTACTACAGCGTTTGATCCTTCTGGGTTAATGAACAAAACGCGAAAAACGCCCGGTGTTTCCACCGGGCGTTTGTTTGTTTTACAAGCACTTAACGCTGAAATAAAAAATTCATATTTATTAGATACCTAAAGCTCACGGCCATATTTATAATACAGACATCCGTAATGTATTTTAATTCCCTATGAGCGAAGAGCAAGAAAAGCCCGCAGATGTTGCTAAACTTGTCAGGTCGCTTGCTCTGGGCGATAGCCTCAAATTCCCATCTGATACAATGGGAAACATTTCCTTAAGCACTGGCCACAACTATGGCTTTAATAACGTCAGGCTTTCAGCAGAAGTCACACCGCCCGGCTCTTCTGCTATCAGCCCCATATATATAGACGTGCCCAGCACCAGTATTAACTTGAATACTAAAGGCACACGTATTGCAGATTTTCATAATCTCGGTCTTGGGCTCAGCACTCCGCTGACTTCTAATACCAAAGCTTTCGTTATCGGTTACAAGAACAGTCATAATGACCCTACCCTTGCCGTAGGCGCAATGGTGACACCGCTGAAATATCAAATAGTAAACGTAGATAGCAGCTATGGCTTAACCGCTGGCGTAGCCTACACCAAAGACGGCAACGATACCGATGTCACTCCTAACTTAAACGCAGGAAAATTAACAGTCATTGCAGGCCTGATAGCAAGCTTTAAGCATGTGCCAACCGGCCAAAACCTGCAAGTGCAGGTGCTTCCTCCCCTTGGCAAAGAGGGAATCGGCTATGTCGGCGTAACTAGCAATCACCGCTTTTAAACTCTATTGCCCAAGACACCACAGCATAATGGCCTACTGCACATGAGGCAGCGCTATAACCTTAAAATCAACAGGCTTTTATTACAGGCGTCGTACATCCCTGCCAGATTGGAGTCCGTCAAACACCGTTATGCCGTGGCCTTTGAATTGCTTTCCTATTTCTTCGACAACTTTCTTATCCGGCGTAAAAAGATAGAATAGTATCTTATGATCGCCCTGCTCGCAAAAGTAGCCATCTTCTCCGGCATAGGGGGTATAAGTGACTGAGGGCTTCACCGCAGCATCAAAGGGTATATTCGCAATGCTTACTTTCTTCTGCCCGCTGCCTGAGAGATCGTATATTTTACGATACTTGAGTTTCTGATCGCTCCCCATCCGCCTGAGCAACTCCAGCATCAGCCCGTTTACATCCCCGTGCAATGTTTTCAGGGCTTCTGGATTGGCATGAGCATCATTGCATTCTACCCGCAAACGCATGCAATAGCCCCCGGGCGGCACCAAAACAGAACTGTTAGCGAAGGTATTAATGAGTATCGGCTCTTCCATAAATGCCGTGCAGGCATTCACTTCCTTGCCAGGCACCGATTTGCGACAGGATTCCTTGATACGGTTAACGTAAGTTTCAATAACGCCGGGAGTCTCTTCCATACACCTACTTCCCCAAACACCACAGCATAATAGCCTTCTGCACATGCAGGCGGTTTTCCGCTTCGTCCCACACCACGGACTGCGGCCCGTCGATCACGTCATCGGTCACTTCCTCACCGCGATGCGCTGGCAGGCAATGCATGAACACAGCGTCTGTAGCGGCCAGTTTCATGAGCTCGGCATTCACCTGGTAAGGCGCCAGCAGCGCCTTGCGCGGCTCTGCATCAAGATCCCCCATGGAAACCCATGTATCCGTCACGACAAGGTCAGCGCCTTTCACGGCAGCCTGCGGGGTGGGTTCAATGCGGACATCGGCCTTGTGCTTCTTTGCCCAGTCGATCACCTGCGTATCTGGCGACAGTTCAAGCGGTGTGGAAATCGCCAGCGTAAAACCGAAACGCTGCGCCGCCTCAATGAAAGACGTGCACACATTGTTGCCATCTCCCACCCAGGCCACGCGCCTGCCGGTAACGGAACCGCGCTGCTCTTCGTAGGTCATGATATCTGCCATGATCTGGCAGGGATGCGAAAAATCCGTGAGGCCGTTGATGACAGGCACGCTGGAATAGCGCGCCAGCTCCTGTAGCATTTCATGGCTGTGGCAACGCAGCATGATGATATCCACATAGCGCGAAAGCACGCGCGCCGTATCAGCGATCGTCTCCCCCCGCCCTATCTGCGTTTCACGCCCGCTCAGGAACAACGCGTGACCGCCCAGCTCCGTCATGCCCGCTTCAAACGATACACGCGTGCGGGTAGAGTTCTTTTCAAAGATCATCGCCAGCTGATGCCCGGCCAGCAACGGCGTGAACTGCTTCGTCCTGCGCTCTTTTTTTAACTGGTGCGCACGGGCGAGTATCCCTTTGAGGGTATCGGCGTCTAACCGGGTGAGATCAAGAAAATGCTTCATTTCCATTCCCTGCAGGTTGTGAGGATCGCATGCTCCGCTTCCGTGATATGCTCTGCGCTTAGAATCAGCGGCGGCACTAAACGGATAATGCTGTCGCCGGACGCCGCGACCGCCAGCATGCTTTGCCTGCGTAGCGCGGTTACAAATTCCTGCGGGTTTACTTTAACCTGCAGGCCAAGCATCAGGCCGATTCCGCGCACTTCACCGAATATGGCGGGATACGCCCCCGCAACACGTACAAGCATATCACGCAGCGCCATGCCTGCGTTTTCGACGCTTTGCATGAAACCTTCCGCCATAATAATGTCGAGCACGGCATTGCCAGCCGCCATTGCCAGCGGATTGCCGCCATACGTGCCGCCATGTGAACCTTTGGTCATGCCTTCTGCCGCTTTGGCCGCGGCAAGGCATGCGCCCAGTGGAAACCCGCCCCCGATACCTTTTGCGATAGAGCAGATATCCGGCGTAATGCCCGCATGCTCAAACGCGAACAATTTACCTGTGCGCCCCATGCCGCACTGCACTTCGTCGAGGAACAGGAGCAGGCCGTGTTCGTCAGCCAGCGTGCGCACCGCGCGAAGATAATCGTTATCGTGCGCCCGGATGCCACCTTCTCCCTGCACCACTTCCAGCAATATGCCGCCCGTCTGCGCGGTTACGGCAGCCCGCATCGCGTCGATGTTGTGGAATTCCACCTGCGTGAACCCTTCCAGCAGCGGTGCGCAGCCTTCCGTGGCGCGGGGATTCCTGCCCGCTGAAATGCAGGCCAGCGTGCGCCCGTGGAAACCACCTTTTACCGTGATGATCTCCGGGCGCGGCGCGCCTTTCATCGCATGATAGCGGCGAATCATCTTGATGCCGCATTCCACCGCTTCTGCGCCGGAATTGGTGAAGAATACACGGTCGGCAAAACTGTGGCTGGCAAGCCGCGTTGCTAGGCGCTCATTGCCTTCGGTGCGGTAAAGGTTGGAGCAGTGCCACAATTTAGCGGCCTGCGCCTGCAACGCTTTCACCAGATGCGGGTGGCAATGGCCAAGCGCGTTGACGGCGATACCCGCCGCAAAATCAAGATAGCGCCTGCCCTGCCCGTCGAACAGGTACGCCCCTTCCCCGCGCGTCATCATGACATCGGCACGGTTATAGACCGGAAGCAGGGAATCTGGGGATGTGTTACTCACGCCTGTACTTAAGCTATAAAACGCGGATTATCAGGTTTAACCTTTATGTTGTCAACAGGTTATGCCGCATTTCTCCATAAATGGAGCGGCAGCCAGAAGGCCTTGTCGGCATTAGCGGGAACGCGGCCTCTGGCAAGGCGCTTCAGGTAAAAGCGCGTGATATGCCCAAACCCCTCAAAACCGGCGGCAGCCGATGCAGCCTCCGCCAGACGGCGTTCTGCCACAGCACGGAACTGCACCCGGTGCTCTGTGTCCATGGTGGGCAGGCAGGCTGCCTCCACCGCGCCCAGCGCCACTCCCAGTGGTATTGCAGCCGTATCCTGAGGCATTCCCAACGCCTCACAGCATAGCTGCATCACGGGCGTTATCACCGCCTCAAGGTAAGGCTCCTCCTTAGGCTGTTGCTCCGCCAGCGCCTTTTCGTGGGCATCAATGAGCGCATCGAAATATTGTTTCGAGAGCTTATGGCTGCTGACAACCGGTGCCAGTGCCTGCGCCAGCGGATGCCCGTGCGGTGGCCTGCCCGCATAGATGGAAGCAAGCGTCTCACGCCACCAGGCATAGCGCACAAACCCTACCATCTCCTCGCCGACCTTGTCGGCGATGGAGGCTATTTCATAACTGAAGGCAAACACGGCCATCCACGCTTCACGTGCCGCAGCGGGCGCGGACAACGCGCAGAGATAGCGGTTGCGGTCATGTGTGCGGACTAATTCGGCACAATACGAAAGCTGCTTCATACGCCCCCAAGGGTTATGCCGCAGCCATATCGTAATTAAATGATAATGTTAAGCGCGGGATGCGCTTTCGTCCTTATTGCGAAACTTTACTGCGGCAATGATTGCGCCCACGGCAACAATGGCGGCGGTGATGGCAATGCCCTTATTGTTTTTAAGCTTGGTCATGAATTTGCCAGCAGACTTTGCGGCGGGTTCCGCACTCGCGGCAGCTTCTTTCGTGGCCTTCGCTGCAGCGGGAGCAGCGGCGCCTGCATTAGATGAATTTGCAGCAGCGGGGCGCGACGCACCAGTTGAACCGGGTGCGCTATCCAATGGAAGCGGCAGTATTGATACATCCGCTAATACCGAAGGAGGAATACCCTCATGGGAGTGATGGAGAGGGGAACAGCATTATAATTAACGCCATCATGGGAGGGAAGACTATCATGACCATGATCGCCACCCCCAAATACGCCGCCGTCACCGCCATCAATAAAACACTCTTTTCTAAATTGGTTACCTGCTCTTAGCCTACCAGTAAAAACCAATAATAACAGTAAAGCTTTTATGACAACTGATTCAAGGGAAAGATGGTGCGGTCGAGAAGACTTGAACTTCCATGGGTTGCCCCACAACGACCTCAACGTTGCGCGTATACCAATTCCGCCACGACCGCACTTGGTAAGGTGCGTTGATGTAGCAGGGTTGAAAAGGATTATCAAGCAGGATGATGACTGCGCTACCGCCCGCCTGCCATTAACTGGGACACCATAAAAAAACTATAGATAATATACTGTATAGAAATAAATTTCTTAAAGTTATCCACAGAAACTTTACATCTTTCATAAACCTGCTAATATCACTACCAGTAAGAAAGTCATCACGGAGAGCAGGTATGGTGACCGCCACCCGCAATGTAGGATCTTCAGTTACCGCCTCTTCCATTTCCCCCGCGAACAAACGCGACACGGGAGGCAATGTGGATGACCTGAGCGTATTCCAGATATTCAACCTCCTTTCAGAACCGAATAATTCCCGGGGCGATGAAATCGTCGAGCGCATCTACAACGCACCGCCGGACGCTGAGTTGTTAAGGCTGAATCCGCAGGCGCTTGACCTGCTCAACGGCATTTCCCCGGCAGAAGCAGAGGAACAGCTTTCGCTGTCGCTTTACCTGCCTACCGTGCGCAATCCGGATGCAGCTCCGGGCAGTACGCTCACGCCTTTGCAGATGGAAAATATCTCTGCGGTCATCGCAGAATATGCCGATGCTCCCTTCACCGTAGGTACGCTGCTGGAGATACAAAGGGCGCTTTCAGCAATGCGCATCGATACCAGCAAACTTTCCCTCAAGAGCATGATGCAGATTGCCTCCACAAATACGCAGCCAGAAAATAGCTAGGCTCAGGACTGATTAAATTCTTGCTTACTTTTCCTCTCCCTTTGAGGGAGAGGACGCGTTTGCCTTGGGTTTAGCTGCTATAGCTAAGCCCTTAGGTCGTGTGGACATACATTTTATGCATTTTGTTGTAGTAAAAATGGGATAGATGCCAGGAAGAAGGCGCGCGGTGTAGTTATTCATACACCCGCGCTTTCTGACGACGCAGATGCCCATTTTTACCACAACCCGCAGGGCGATGCGAATGTTGTCGCCCGCCGCGTTGCAGCCTTTGCAGATATGAATAACTATCTGACG
>JAMIFV010000067.1:0-16818 GCA_035906055.1 Alphaproteobacteria bacterium
GTGTCCCGATGCTCGCCAGCGATGCAGGCAATACGTGCATTTGTACGATTGAAGGCCGCGTTTCAGACCATTCTTTTTAGTCGAACTCCGGTGGCACTTAGGACAGTTTTTGATTCATTTCGTTTCAAACCATAGGTTAAAAGCATGATTCTAATACAATATATATCAAAAACAGCCCCCCATTTCTTTAATTATGCCTACCTTTAATGGTGTCCTCCAATGCTTTGAGGAAATCGCGGCTTTTCAGGCCGGGCATTATCGGCGGCAAGAATTCTATGGTTATCCTGCCCGGTTTTTTGGTGAAAGCATTGCGCGACCAGAACCGGCCTGAGTTGAGCGCCACCGGCACTACCGGCACATCCAGATGCTGGTAAAGCGCCGCCACGCCGGGGTGGAACACGGAAGGAGCGCCGGGCGTAATGCGCGTGCCTTCAGGGAAAATAACGATCTGGCTTTTCTCCGCGATCCTTGAGCTGGCCTGCCTGAGCATTTTCTTCACCGCAGCGCCGCCGGATTTACGGTCGATATAAATGCTCTTGAGGAACAAAAGATACCAGCCGAACACGGGCAGGTAGATAAGTTCTTTCTTAAGTACATAGTTGGGGCGTGGCACCAGCATCCAGAATATCACCGTGTCCCACGCGGACTGGTGTTTGGAAGCGATGAGGGCGGCACCTTGCGGAATATGTTCCCTGCCTTTTACTTCGTAGGTGATGCCGCAGAATATTTTTAATAAGAACAGCGTGGTGCCCGCCCAGATGCGCGACACCGGAAAAGCAAGGCGCGGGCAGATAAGCACGAACGGCAGGGCGCTGAGGCCGAGAACCGCTATCAGCAGCCAGAAGCTGATGTTAAATAATGCCGAGCGTATGAAAGTCATGTTAACCTTCTTTGAGGATACCTATCTTGTGCGCTGCATAGCTTATGAGGAATTTATGGTATTCCGACACGGTAAGAAGCAGGGCGGATTCGGTGATCCACCATTGACCGGAAAACTCTGCTGGGAATACAGGCTCAGGGAATATGGTGACGTCCGGCAGGGACTGCTGCATTTCCAGCATGCTGCGCGGCATGTGGTAGTTGCCGGTGACGAGGCGGAAGCTCCTTATATGGTTCTGTTTTACCCATGCGCTGGTTTCTTCCGCGTTCTGGAAGGTGCTGCGCGCATTATGGCCCAGCTCCACTTTATCCAGGGGAATCCTGTCGGCAATCGGCGCTATTTCCTTCTGCCTGAGCAGTGCGCTCAGTTCCACACTCGCTTCTACGCCTGAAACGAACAGGCGGGGAGCCTTGCCTTCCACCAGCAGTGAAAAGCCTTTCTCAAGCCTGCCAGCGCCGCCGGTCAGCACCACTATGGCGTCGGTCTGCACGTTGAGCTTTGAAGGCTGGGTGGGAAAACCGCAGACAAACCACACCAGCCCCGCAAACCAAACGAGTGCAAAGAAAAGCACGGTATAAATAATATGCTTCAGGAATGACAGCATCGACACCGTTCAAACTGAGGTTATCTTGATCGCTGCGTCCAGTATATCGTCACAGAACGTTACAGGATAGAGGTTTTCTGTAAGTAGTCCGCGCGTGATATTGCCTTTGCCCGTGTTCACCAGATAGCGCATGCAACCGGCGCTGTGCGCGGCCTGCATGTCGGTAATCGCATCGCCGATCATGGCGGTGCCGGCGGCATCGGCACCATACTGCTCCAGCGCTTCGAGCAACATGCCGGGATTGGGTTTGCGGCGGGCGGTAGGGGAGTCCGGGTGGTCGAGGCAGGCAAATATCCCGGCTATCTCACCGCCTTTTGTTTTTACCGTGTCGATCATATACTGATGTATCTCGTCGAGCTGCGCCAGTGTTATGCGTCCGCGCGCCACAACAGACTGATTGGTAATTACCACGCAGGTGTAGCCATGTTTTTTAAACAGCGCGAATGCTTCAAGCGCGCGCGGATAGATGTTGAGTTCGGCGGGGGATTCGACATAGCCGTCCTCCACTTCTTCATTGATGACGCCGTCGCGGTCGATAAGCACTAATCTGGTCATGGAATGCGCAGTAGCGAAGCAAGCACGGAGATGCGCGTGAATATGAGCGCGATGAAGCTCATGACGAAGGGTAGCAGGAACAGGATGCCCCAATGCGTGAAGTTCATGGCGAATTCTGGGAACAACGGCGATTTTATGCTCGCCGCCATGACGTGCAGTATAATGAGTGTGCCCGCCGCCAGGCCGCTGCCGACGAAGGCACCTTTCAGCGTGAGCAGTGCGGCGTGCTGCTGGAACTGCTCGGCGATATAGACATCATAGGCACCGAGCCTGTGCAGAAGTGCCACCGTGCCGCGATGGATCTTGAGCGACATCTTGCTGGCGAACACCACTACTGCGGCGGCACTGCTCATGATGAGCAGCGACACGGCAAACAGCATAAGCTGGATCTTTTCCACGAAATTGGAGAACTGGTTCGCCCATTCCTTGTGGTCGTTGAGTTTGCTGTCGGGAGCTATTTCCTTCAGTCTGCTTTCGATGCTGCCGTCATCCCTGAACAACTCCTTATCCGTCTCCACTTCGATGATGGTGGGGATCGGAAGGCTGTCGAGGCCTGCGTTCTTGCCCAGCCACGGTTCCACCAGCTTGGAGATGCGGTTGTAATCCATCAGTTCTGCTTTGGTAACGCCGGGAGTGTCGCGCAGGGCTTTGAGCACTTTGTCGGCGGCATCGTTTTTCTTGTCCGGCGTATCGCCTTTCTGGGCGGGCCTGGCAGGAATATGCACGGAAAAGCTGTTGTCCTGAATGGCGCTGCTCACGCTGATCGTGCGGTTGAGCGTGATGCCGCCTGCAAGCGTGAGCGCTGCGAGATATACCATAAGCGCGATGATCCACGGCAGGAACCTGCCGGACTCGTCACGCGATAAAGCAAAATCCGGCCTGAACCCGTCTAGCGCCCACAGGCTTTCTATACGGGAAAGCAGGCTCATGCGCTGGTATCAACTTTTGGGGTGGAGGCCTGCGTGGTGACTGTCACCATTGCGGGCTTGAGCAGCCTGTCATGCAGGGAGTAACCGGCCTGCAACACCTGTAGCACGGTTCCGGGCGGGTGCTCGGCGCTTTCCACCTGCGCCACAGCCTGATGCGTGTTGTGATCGAATTTTTCACCTACGGGATTGATGCGCTTGATGCCGTGGCGTTCAAAGATACTGAGCAGTTCCTGCAGCGTCATGTCGAGCCCGTCACCTACCTGCTTGAGCATTTCGTTGCTGCTGCGTGCTTCGCTGGTCACGCTTGCTGCGGCGCGGGAGAAGGTGTCAACCAGCGCCACCATGTCGCGCGCGAATTTGCTGATGGCGAATCTGGACATGTCATCATTGTCGCGGCGGGCGCGGGTGCGCACGTTTTCCGTTTCGGCAACGGCGCGCAGATAGAGGTCTTTCAGGCGGGCGATTTCTTCGTCTTTCGCACGCAGGAGGTCGGCTTCACCGGCAGGCGATTGTTCCCCCGGTGCAGAGGGATCATTGGCGTTAGCGGTGGCGGGGCCGGATTCATCCAGAGGGTCAGAAGCAGCTTCGTTCATACGGTTCCATCTCTATACAAAAAACATTACGTCCGTGTACATAATACCCATCTGCATAAATACAAGAGCATTATTGTAAAATATATATTTTTCTAATGCTGTCCTGTTACAAATCCTGCCGGTGTTGCAAACTTCTTGCACGCAAAAGCCAAATATGAAAAGAAGCTTCCAATCAGGGAATTACTTAGGAAATCATCATGTCACGTTCTTCAGGCCGTTCACCCGACGCTTTGCGCCCGGTTACTCTTAGCGCCGGTGCCAGCCGCTATGCGGAAGGCTCCTGCCTTGTGCAGTTTGGTTTTACCCGCGTGTTCTGCACCGCTTCGGTAGACAGTTCCGTGCCGCCGTTCCTGCGCAATACCGGCAAGGGCTGGGTGACTGCCGAATATGGCATGTTGCCGCGTTCCACCCACACGCGCTCCGCGCGCGAAGCTGCCAAGGGCAAGCAGTCCGGCAGGACGCAGGAAATTCAGCGCCTTATTGGGCGGGCGCTGCGTTCCTGCATTGACCTGCAGGCGCTTGGCGAACGCCAGATCACCATCGATTGCGACGTGCTGGAAGCCGATGGCGGCACACGCACCGCTGCTATAACCGGCGGATTCGTTGCGCTTTCGCAGGCCGTGCGCAAACTCCAGAAAGAAGGGCTGATAAAACAGAACCCCATCCACAGCAGCGTGGCGGCCATATCCTGCGGTATCGTGGGCGGCGTGCCCATGCTTGACCTTGAATATACCGAGGACAGCGGCGCGGAAGTAGATGCTAATTTTGTGATGACCAGCGACGGCAAGCTCGTGGAGATACAGGGCACAGCGGAAGATAAGCCTTTTACGGAAGAATCCTTCCATGTGCTGATGGCGCTGGCCAAGAAAGGCATCACTGAACTTAGCCAGTTACAAAAGAAAGCATTGGCCTGATGCACATTTCCAAGCTGGTCATTGCCAGCCATAATAAAGGCAAAGTGAAAGAGATCGGGGAACTGCTGGCTCCTTACTCGGTCGAAGTTATTTCCGCCGCCGCGTTGAACCTGCCCGAACCGGCAGAGACCGGCACTACGTTCATAGCCAATGCGGCGATAAAATCAGAAAGCGCTGCTAAACTCTCCGGCATGTGGGCGTTGTCGGACGATTCCGGCTTGTGCGTGCGGGGCTTAGACGACGCTCCGGGGGTTTATTCCGCCGACTGGGCCGGGCCGGGCAAGGATTTTACCCCAGCCATGCAGCGCATCCATGACGAGTTAAAAACCAAAGGCATCAACCCGCAGGGCGCGGAAGCGTATTTCGTCTGTGTGCTTTCGCTTACCGCGCCGGATATGCGCACTATTTCGTTTGAGGGACGGGTGGAAGGCACGCTTGCCTTCCCGCCGCGAGGGGGCAAGGGCTTTGGCTACGACCCCATTTATATCCCAAACGGCTACATGATGACGTTTGCGGAAATGGAGCCTGCCGCCAAGCACGAGATGAGCCACCGCGCACGCGCATTCGCCAGGCTGATGGATTATATAAAAACCGTGCAGGTGAAGGAGGCGATGTGAAGCTGTTGGCGTTCGCGGCGTCCCATCGCAGGGAATCCATCAACCGCAGGCTCGCGCGCCTCGCTGCCGATATGGCCCAAGGGCAGGGGGCAACGGTTGCGTTCGCGGAATACGGAGAGTTTGACTCACCTATCTATGACGATGAGCTGTACGACGAGAACGCCATTCCCGATTCAGTGAACAGATTCATAGAAAAATTAGATGGCGCGAAGGGCATTATTCTCGCGTCGCCGGAATATAACTGGTCGTTTCCGGGGTCGCTCAAAAACCTTATCGACTGGGCGTCGGTGAAGAAGCCTAACCCGTTGCAGGATAAAAGCGTGCTTCTGCTTTCTGCTTCGCCTTCGCTGCGCGGCGGGGCGGAAGGGCTGGTGCAGCTGCGCACGCCGCTTTCGGCACTGGGCGCTTTTGTATTTCCCAAAATGTTTCATCTCGCGAAAGCCGATACGTTGATGCAAGATGGTGGCATCGCTGACGAACGCGTAAAAGGCGACCTGCAAACGCTGGTGCGGAACTTCGTTAATTTTACGCAAAAGCTTTAGGATAAACGCAAGTAGCCGGTTTTCATTAAATTGTTGTGGCGGCAGATAAAAAAACTATTATTATCCTGCCGTAGCTTACCATAATGAGGATACTGTGAAAGCCATCTACATCGAATCCATTCTTCTGATCGAGCGTCTGCACCGTCGTTTTCTTGACGTGATTAAAACCGAACTCGATCGCCTCAAAATCGAGGACATCAATAACGTACAGACGCTGATCCTGTATAATATCAACAACGAGCAGCTTACCATTGGTGAGCTTACCAACAGGGGCTATTACCTCGGCTCCAACGTATCCTATAACGTCAATCAGCTCGTGGAATCGGGTTTCCTTATAAAGGAACGCTCCCCGCACGATAAACGCTCCACACGCGTGAAGCTTTCGGAAAAAGGCCTGGCCCTCTGCGCCAAGATCGACGAACTCTACCAGCGCAATGTGAACGCGCTGCAACAGGGCAAGCCGGACGGCAACAGCCTCGCCACGATGAACACCACGTTGCAGCAGCTTGAGCAGTTCTGGTCGCATTACATCAATAACATCCACAAAGTGGCGTGATTTTGTGTACCCACTGGCAAGGATAGCATTCTGTTTACTGCTGTCGCTGTTTATCGGCATCCCTGCTAATGCGGCTGAAAAATTCATTACCATCGGCACCGCCAATGAGCTTGGCGTATATTATCCCGCAGGCGGCGCTATCTGCCGTCTGGTAAAGCGCGGCATCAAGGAGCACGGCATCAAGTGTTTCGTGCAGGCCACATCGGGCTCGGTCTATAACCTTAAGGCGCTGGGCAAAGGCGACCTTGACCTGGCGCTCGCGCAGACGGACTGGATCCATTCGGCTCGCAAAGGCGAGGGGGAATTTGCCTCCGTCGGCCAGAACAAGAAGCTGCGCACGGTATTCTCGCTGCATACGGAAGCATTCACTATAATCGCGCGTGCGGATGCCAATATCCAGAGTACGCGTGACCTTGCGGGTAAGCGCATCGGTGTGGGCAATGACGGTTCCGGCATGCGCGCCACTGCGCAGGCTTTTATCAAGGCGGAGGGCTGGACGAAGGCATCCTTCGCCGCGTTCCGTGAACTCAAGCCCTCCGAACAGATGGGCGCGTTATGCTCCGGCGAAGTGGACGCGTTGTTCTTCACCACCGGGCACCCCAATGGCCGCACGCAGGAAACCACCAGCAAGTGTAAAACACGTCTTATTCCCGTACAGGGCAAAGAGATAGATAAGCTGCTCAAGGAGAATCCCTTCTATTACCGCATCACATTGCCTGCCGGTATGTATCCGGGGTCGCCAGAGCCGGTGCAGACCTTCGGGGTGAAGGCGGCGCTGGTCGCTTCCGCCAAAGTGGATGACGAGATCGTTTACCAGACCGTAAAAGCTGTTTTCTCCAATCTGGAGAATTTTAAGACTCTCCACCCTGTATTTGCCAGCCTGGACAAAGAACGCATGGTAACTGAGGGGATTATCGCCCCGCTGCACCCCGGTGCGTTGCGCTATTACCAGGAGGTCGGGCTAATTAAGTAAACACGGTTTCTGCTTGCTTTTCCCGTTCCTGGAATTTATTTATAACGCCCTGTATTACTTAGGAAGGAATGGTTATGAAGCTTTGGCAAAAAGTTATCATCGGTATGGTGCTGGGGATCATCTTCGGCTGGCTGATGAACGCTAACGGTCCCTTTCAGTTTACTGAAGGCAAGACATACCTGAAAAGCTACCTCCAGCCTTGGGGCAATACCTTCATCAGCCTGATCAAGATGGTGGTAATCCCGCTTATTTTCTTCTCGCTTATTTCCGGCGTCACCAGCATGACCGACCAGGGCGCTTTCAAGCGCGTGGGCTTTAAGGCGGTGGTGGCATTCCTGTCCACGGCCGTATTCGCGGTGATCATCGGGCTTGTGTTCGGCACCATCTTCCAACCCGGCAAGGGCGTGAACCTCGAAGGCTTGCTGGAGAGCACCGGCGCTGCCCGCGATGCCACCAAGGCGCAGGAATTCAATCTCGGCAAACTGCTTTCCGACATCGTGCCGGAAAACGTGGTTGGCGCCATGTCCAATAACGACCATATCCTTCAGGTGGTGCTGTTCGCCATTTTTACCGCCATCACCATCAACGTGATGGGCGAGAAGGTAAAGCTCATCCGTGATTTCTGCCAGACCTCCGCCACGCTCATCTTCAAGATGATCGAGAGCATTATGAGCCTCGCCCCTTACGGCGTATTCGCACTCATGGCGCCGCTGGTAAGCTCGCAGGGGCTGTCCATCCTTTCCGACCTCACGGTGCTTATCGTCTGCGTCGCCTCGGCACTGTTCGTGCAGTACCTGCTGTTTGGCGTGATGGTGGCGGTGTTCGGCAAAATGTCGCCCATGCCGTTCTATAAAAAGATGCTGGAGGCGCAGTCTTTCGCGTTCTCCACGAGCAGCAGCAAGGCCACGCTGCCTACCGCCATGCGCGTGCTCAACGAACGCCTCGGCGTTTCCAAGACCAGCACCTCTTTCGTGCTGCCGCTTGGCGCGTCCATCAATATGGACGGCACGGCCATTTACCTTGGCATCTGTTCACTGTTCTTCGCGCAGGCGCTGGGCATCGAATTCCATTTCCATGAATACCTGCTGCTCATACTCACGGCAACGCTGGGCTCCATCGGTGCTGCGGGTATCCCGGGCGGTTCCATCATCATGATGGGCATGGTGTTTACGTCCGTGGGCATTCCGGTTGAAGGCGTGGGCGTTATCCTCGGTATTGACCGCATACTTGACATGCTGCGCACCACTGTGAACATCACGGGTGACTCGGTTATCACCATGCTGGTGGACAAGTCCGAAGGTACGCTTGATCAGGAAATGTACTACAACGAGAAGCTTTAGAGGGTGAATGTAAACGTGTCCCCTCACCTCGGTAAAGCAGCTAAACCCAAGGCAAACGCGTCCTCTCCCTCAAGGGGAGAGCGACTATGTTATGAGTCCTGAGCCTGGCTGAATGCTTTAGTCAGGGCCAGCTGGTTACCCGTAAGCAGTGCGGAAGCGATCGCGTTGATCCTTAGCAGGGTCTGCTGAAGCAGGCGTGCCACTTCTTCCGGGTTATCGGAAATCTCGGAAAGCACGCTGTCCGAATGGTTGCCAGCGGCGGCGGTCATGCTTCTAAAGCCCGTGCCGCCATAGCTGGCGATGCGGATATTGGTGCGTTGTTCCAGCAGCAATGCAGTGGCCACAAGGCATAAGCCCACTACGGCACAAAGCAGGCGGGGCGCCTGTTCTTTATGGGTATCCGCCGGGGCATCGGGGTCTTTTTCGGAAAGCTCCAGATGCATCTGCGAGAGCAGGGTAGTCAGTTCTGACAGCGCCTCGCTGATGAAATCGCTGTTTGCCAGGCATATCTCGGTCCATAAGGCCGCAGGTGACGCGCCAAGCCGCAACGCCCCTTCGCAACCCTTGGTGCCTTGCGGGATGCTGGGCTTCAGCGCGTAGGCCATAAGCTGGGGCAGGTGCGATACATAAGCGTATATGCGGTCATGCAGGTCTGCGGGCATGCACTCGACATGCGCGCCCACCGCTTCCCACATGGCACGCACGCTGTTCACCTGCTCGGACAGCACTCTGGACTCGCTTGGCGTGAGGATAACCTTTTTCTCTTCAAACAGGCCGGGAGAGGCGGCTCTTGCCCCAGATTTCTCACTGCCCGCAATGGGATGCCCCGGCACGTAGAAGGCGGTTTCGGGAATGTTTGCTTCCACCGAGGCGATAACCTTGCGTTTGATGGAGGCGACATCGGTTACGATAGTACCGACCTTTAAATGCCTGCGTATATGGGTGAGCAGTGCGGTCAGCTCGTTGGCGGGGGCGGCAAGCACTACGATGTCCGCATCCACTACCGCTTCGGACGCAACCGCATAGCTTGCGGTGGCATAGCCCTGCTCAAGCATATAAGCGGAACTGGTCTCGCTGATATCGTGGACGGCGACCTGCATCGCGACGTTGTTTCTGCTAAGGGCGGCTGCCAGCGAGCCGCCGATCAACCCCGTGCCCAGAATCGCTATACGTCCAAAAAGCGGTGGCCTCATCTGAGCGTTTCCTGTTTAGTCCTGCACGACGCCCAGGGCTTAAGACTTCTTACCGGATGCGGCGCGGCGGGGAGATTCTTCTTCGCTGTTGCGTTCAGGCTTGCTGCCGAACGGATTGAAGATGGAGAATGCCTGCTGGAAGAACGCCATGTTCTGCTTGCCCATTTCCTCGAACTGGGAGAACGGGGAGAAAGAGCTGCTGCCGGGCTTGTTGCCTGTGAAGAACTCGCGCATTTTATCCTGATTCTGCGCAAAGGTTTCCATGCTGGCTTCAAGGTAGGGGGGCAGGAACTGCTGCATCTTGCCGCCGTAAAAGCTGATGATGGTGCGCAGGAACTTGGTGGGCAGAACGCTGTAGCCCTTGGATTCCTGATCGAAAATGATCTGGGTGAGTACCTGACGGGTGAGGTCTTCATCGCTCTTGGCGTCGAGCACGACGAAATCCACGCCACGCTTGACCATCTCGCACAGGTCTTCAAGCGTGATGTAGCTGCTGCTGCTGGTGTCGTAGAGCCTGCGGTTGGCGTATTTTTTGACGATTACGGCGTTAGTGTTGAAAGCATTCTTATGTGATTGATTTTCATTTTCTTTTGCCATAACTTACCTTCCGTATTGCTTTTGTGTGCTTAAGCGTGCCATTGTCATCCATTAACCCTTACCATGAGTTTTGTTGCACTGCAACGAGAATGTCACAAGATAAAGAATATCAAGAGCTTGCTAGCCGGTTTGTTGATCTCTGGCAGGAACGTATGTCGGCGATGATGCAGGATGGGGAATTTGTCCGCCTGTTGCTGAAAATGGTGCATGGAATGCCTTTTCCAGTTAATACGGGGGCATCCACAGGCGAAAGTGTAAAGAATGACCTCGACCCGGACAGATCGCAGCCTTTCGGCACTGCCCATGCACCTGATGCTGGCAATGCAGCCATGGCTCGCGTTGAGGAGCGTATCGCTGCTATCGAGCGAGCAATTTCACGGAGTGCAGATGGCGCTGCTGAACCTGCCAAACCCCGGAGAACTAGGCGTCCTGTGGCAAAGAATGCTAAGCGACCGGGCCTTGCGAAACGCCGCAGAGTCAGAAGCAAAAGATAGGCTTACGTCGTTCCTGCGGGGTGTGGTGCGTTATAAGGAGACGCCTTACACTCGCAACGTAGCTGAATTTCCCACAGTGTTCACCAAAGGCAGCTCGCGGTTGCTCGATTGCGGCGGAAAGCCGGGTGCCCAACTGGTGCTGCTGGTGCCCTCGCTTATTAACCGTTATTACGTGCTCGACCTCACGACGGAGCTGAGCCTTGCGCGTTATCTTAAAGCGCAGGGCATGCATGTCTATATGGTGGACTGGGGTGTGCCGGGTGAAGCGGAGCAGGGGTATAACTGCGCGTCTTATGTATCCGAACATCTCGCGGCGATGGTGGAATGGGTAAAGCATTCCGGCGGCGGACACCTGACGCTTGCCGGGTACTGCATGGGTGGGTTGCTCACGCTGGCGCTGGCCTGTGCACGGCCAGACCTTGTGAATGCGCTGGCCTGCTTTGCCACACCGTGGGACTATTGCGTGCCGGATTTCCCGCGCATCGCGTTGCCGGAAACTGAACTGGAAAATATCCGTAAATATATAGCCGCACGCGAGACGCTGCCTGCGGAGACCATTCATACCTTGTTTCATCTGGCTAACCCGTATGCGTTCCAGACAAAGCTGCGTGATTTCCAGCGTATGAAGGCAGGCAGCCGTGAGATGCAGGATTTCCTTGCCATCGAAGAATGGGTGCAGGACGGCGTGCCGATGACGCGAGGCGTTGCTGAAGACTGCCTTATCGCATGGGGGCAGGAGAACCACACGGCGAAACTCAAGTGGCGCGCCTGCGGCAGGGTGGTGAATCCGTCGCAGCTTTCCATGCCTGTATTCATCGCGGTGCCAGCGGAAGACCGCATCGTGCCCGCTTCCTGCGCGTTGCCGCTGGCAAAACTTTGCCGTGACGTTACCGTGATTCGGCCTGACAGCGGGCATGTGAGCATGGTGGTTGGCAGGCACCGCAGGCAGGCGCTGTGGGAGCCGTTTACGGCATGGCTGAAAGCCCAAACGGCTTGACTTTACTCCTATTAACAATACAACAACTTGGCATGCCGTGTTTTTAGGCACGGCGCGCCTGTATAGTGTAAATGTCAACGGGAGACGATATGTCAGATAACGATGTAGTGATTGTAAGCGCGCTGCGCACGCCGATTGGTTCATTCAACGGTGCATTCTCAACCCTTCCGGCGCATAAGCTTGGTGAGATCGTTATCAGGGAAAGCATCGCGCGCACCCGGATTGCCCCGGCGGATGTTTCCGAGGTGATCCTCGGCCAGATACTGGCGGCGGCGGCAGGGCAGAACCCCGCAAGGCAGGCTTCTTATAATGCAGGCCTTCCCAAGGAAGTTCCCGCTTGGGGAATAAACCAGCTCTGCGGATCAGGCCTGCGCGCTGCATGCCTGGGATTCCAGGCGATCAGTAACGGTGACAGCGCCATTGTCATTGCAGGCGGGCAGGAGAGCATGACGCAGGCTCCACACGCGCAGCGCCTGCGTGCCGGTCACAAGATGGGCGACGTGGCTTTGGTGGACACCATGCTCAGCGACGGGCTGACAGACGCATTCCAGAAGATCCATATGGGGATCACGGCGGAGAATATCGCTAAGCAGTTCGCCATCTCCCGCGATGAGCAGGACGAGTTTGCCGCCCTCTCGCAGAACAAATGCGAAGCCGCCATGAAGGCGGGCAAGTTCAGGGATGAGATCGTTCCCGTAGTTATCGCCGACCGTAAAGGCGACATCACCGTGGATACGGATGAATTTCCCCGCGCGGGCGTTACGAAGGAAATGCTTGGTAAACTCAAACCCGCTTTCAGTAAGGACGGCAGCGTAACCGCAGGCAATGCTTCCGGCATCAATGACGGCGCTGCCGTGGTGGTGCTGATGACGCGCGCCGAAGCAAAAAAGCGGGGATTAAGCATACTGGCAGCGGTGAAATCATGGGCGCATGCGGGCGTTGACCCCGCGATCATGGGCACCGGCCCGGTTCCCGCCAGCCAGAAGGCGCTGGCGAAAGCCGGATGGTCGGCAGGCGAGCTTGACCTTATCGAGGCTAACGAGGCCTTTGCCGCGCAGGCCATCTATGTGAACCGCGAAATGAAGTGGGATGTTTCCAGAGTCAATGTCAATGGCGGCGCCATTGCGCTGGGGCACCCGGTGGGCGCATCCGGTGCGCGCGTGCTTACCACGCTGGTGCATGAGATGAACCGGCGCGATGCAAAGAAGGGGCTTGCGACGCTATGTATCGGTGGCGGCATGGGCGTGGCGATGTGTATTGAACGAGTCTAACTGGTAACTTTTAAGAGGAAAGTAATGAGTAAGAGAGCATTAGTAACTGGCGGAACACGTGGTATCGGCGCAGCTATTTCGATCGCGCTCAAGAATGCGGGCTTCAAGGTGGCAGCCAATTATGCAAGCCGTGACGATGTCGCTGCGGAATTCAGCAAGGTAACGGGGATTCCCACCTATAAATGGGACATATCCGACTTCGCGGCCTGCGAAAAAGGGGTGAAGCAGGTCGAGGCGGATGCAGGCGGCACTATTGAAGTGCTGGTGAATAATGCAGGCATCACGAGGGACGGCGCCATGCACAAGATGACTGCCGAGAACTGGCACGCCGTGCTGCAGACCAACCTTACTTCGTGCTTCAATATGTCGCGTCTGGTGATCGAGGGCATGCGTGAAAAGAAATTTGGCCGCATCATTAATATCAGCTCCCTGAACGGCCAGCTCGGCCAGTTCGGCCAGACCAATTACTCCGCTGCGAAGGCGGGCATTTTCGGGTTCACCAAAGCGCTTGCGCGTGAAACGGCGTCTCGCGGCATTACGGTGAACGCGGTTTCTCCCGGTTACATTGCTACGGAAATGGTCAGGACCATCCGCGAAGATATTCTCAAACAGATCGTGGCGCAGATACCGGTAGGCCGTTTAGGTGAACCGGAAGAAGTGGCGCGCGCAGTGGTGTTTCTGGCTGCCGATGAAGCTTCCTTCATCACGGGCGAGACGCTTTCCATCAATGGTGGCCAGTACATGGAGTAGTGTTGCCTTCTTGCAACGGATTTCTGTTTCAAAACCAAGTTTAGAGAATATTAACCAATCTAGGCCATAGCTCTGCTATAATCTGGCAAATAACAACAAAAGAATTGCCAGATACGCACATGCTAAAAACGTCAGCGGGTTTCTGACGCGTGCTGTTTTCTGTGCAAAACGCAGCGCGCCTGAACCTTGGTAATAGAGAGGGAAAATATGGGTGCATCGCGTGCAATAATTGGTGGCAATAACGTCCAGTCATGGCCGAAGCGTCTGGTGAATGAATGTTGCGGTCTGATGATGATGGCACTGGGCCTGTTCACCATCGTGGCGCTGCTCAGCTTTCATGAGAGCGACCCGTCGTTTAATGTGGCCACAGAGCGTGCTCCGCTTAATATTGCGGGTAAGGCAGGCTCGTATCTTTCCAACGCATTGCTGCAGACGCTCGGCCTTGCATCCGTTCTTGTTGTCATTATGAGCTTCGCATGGGGATGGAGGCTGTTTGCCAGCAAGCGCATCCCGTCTATGCTCGGTATGCGCTTCGCGTTGTTTCTCATGAGCCTTGTATTGCTGAGTGCGCTATTCTCTGCCATTGAAGCGCCCGTGTCATGGCCGGTCGATAACGGGCTTGGCGGCGCCATTGGTCTTCTGGCATTGCGTGCGATGAACCATGTTTTTAATCCTGCGGCTTCGGCTATATTTTCCCTGATATTACTGGCGGGCACGGTGCCTATTGCGCTTGGCCTTACCTTGGGAGAATGGAGCGCGGTGTTCAGGGGCGTGGGCAAAGCGCCCGTGCTGGCCTATAACGGCATTTCACGCCTGCGCCCGGCAAAGGCGGAAGACCTCGCCTATGAGCAGGAGGAAGAGGAACAGGAGGAAGAACGCGAAGGTTTCTTTGCCCGCCTTATATCACGCTTCAAACGTCAGGATGACGCCTATGATGATGAAGAGGTGATGGAGGACGAAGAAGAGGAGGAGGAAGAAGAGAAGCCGGTAAGGAAAGCGGCAAAAAAGAAGAATATCGAGATTGCCGCGCGCGCCAGCAAGCAGCCCAGGATCGGCCAGTCGTCGCTTGAGCTGCGCCCGCGCAAGGGGGAATTCCAGCTTCCGTCCGTGACGCTGCTGAGCGAGCCGAAAAAGCAAAAGAAGCAACAGGTCAGCGAATCTTCCCTTTCACAGAATGCCCGCCTGCTTGAAACCGTGTTAAACGATTTCGGTGTGAATGGCGAGATCGTGAAAGTGCGCCCCGGCCCCGTAGTGACCATGTATGAGCTTGAGCCTTCGCCGGGCACTAAGTCTTCCCGTGTCATCGGCCTTGCTGACGATATCGCGCGTTCCATGAGCGCCGTCTCAACGCGTATCGCTACCGTGCCGGGCCGTAACGTCATCGGTATTGAGCTTCCTAACCAGTCACGCGAGACGGTGCCGCTGCGTGAGCTGTTTGAAGACGAAGAATTTGTAAACACTACCGCAAGCCTGCCTATCGCGCTTGGCAAGGATATCGGGGGAACGCCAATCGTGGTGGATCTTGCCCGCATGCCTCACCTGCTGGTAGCGGGCACTACGGGTTCGGGTAAGTCCGTGGCTGTGAACACGATGATCACGTCGCTCATTTACAAGCTTACGCCGGAGCAGTGCAAGTTTATCATGATCGACCCGAAGATGCTTGAGCTTTCCTGCTACGACAACATTCCGCATCTGCTCACGCCTGTGGTCACCGAACCCGGCAAGGCCGTGGTGGCGCTTAAATGGACGGTGCGCGAGATGGAGAACCGTTACCGTCTCATGTCGTCGCTGGGCGTGCGTAATATCGACGGCTACAACAAACGCATCCATGAAGCCAAAGCCAAAGGTGATAAACTCACCCGCAATGTGCAGACGGGTTTTAATCCCGATACCGGTGCGCCCATCATTGAAGAGGTGGCGCTCGATATGACCCCGCTGCCGTTCATCGTGGTGGTGGTGGACGAAATGGCCGACCTCATGCTGGTGGCGGGCAAGGAGATTGAAGGGCTGATCCAGCGCCTCGCGCAGATGGCGCGTGCCGCAGGCATCCATATCATCATGGCTACGCAGCGTCCGTCGGTGGACGTTATCACGGGCGTTATCAAGGCCAACTTCCCGACCCGCATCAGTTTTCAGGTGACTTCGCGCATCGACAGTACGACCATTCTCAATGAACAGGGCGCTGAGAAGCTGCTCGGGCAGGGGGACATGCTTTATATGGCAGGCGGTGGCCGTACTATGCGTGTGCACGGGCCATTCATCAGCGATAAGGAGGTGGCGCTCGTGGTTGACCATCTGCGTGAGCAAAGCGCGCCCAACTATATCGAGGAAGTGACGCGTGATCCCGAAGAATTCGGCATGGGCGGTGAGGGCGGTGAAGACGACGGCGAGGATGGCGAAGTATACCGTCAGGCTGTTTCCATCGTGCTGCGCGACCGCAAGGCCTCCACCAGCTACCTGCAGCGTGTGCTGAAGCTCGGTTATAACCGGGCGGCGCGTCTCATTGATCGTATGGAGCAGGAGGGTATCGTCGGCCCCGCCAACCACGTGGGTAAGCGAGAGGTTATCGGCTAATCATCGCTGTGGAGTGGAGTCTTTAGGCGGGGTTCTCATGCTCTTTAAAACCATATCCAGATGGCGGCGAGATGAATCATGACCGTAAAACGATTCTGCTTCAAGCAGCTTCAGCTTCCCAAGGAGACCAGGCTGGTTAAGGTCGATCGCGATAGAATATATCATTGGCTTAGACGTGGGGAACACTATTCTGGCAGTAATATCTCTATTATTTAGATTATGCCATATTTTGTAGGTGACTAGACACTGTTAGTTAATTATTAAGATTTAGGTGATAGTGCTCCCAAGATAGGAGTGTATCATATGAACCCACGCTTTTACCCTGTATCCGAGTCGTTTTTTGATGCGCATATATTACCATTGATTGCCGCGCATTACTCCCGCGCTGGCCGTCCGCGCAATGTCAGCCATTATCAGGTATTTTCTGCTCTGTTATATG
>JAMIFV010000068.1:0-17104 GCA_035906055.1 Alphaproteobacteria bacterium
TCCTTAACAACCTTATCCACATGCTCACTGAATACTACACGTCGGTATTTCGCTGAACACACCAAATGATACAGCAAAACACTTACATTATGGCTTTTATGGATATATTTGCTTTCAACCATTACTCAATATGGTAAAAAGCAAGTCACGAAGCAAGTCACGAAGCAAGCTTCGAGGAATTATACCTTTAAGAGATTAAAAAACAGCCTGTTGAATATCACAGCCGTTTAAATACGCTGGCATGAATTAAAAAAAGCCCCTTTCCACATGATGAAAAGGGGCTTTTTCTTAAATACACTAAGTGGAGATTACACCGCTTCTTCGCCGACATCCTCTTCCACATATTTGCTGGCACCGTCCGGCTCCTTCAGCACGTAGCCGCGGCCCCATACGGTTTCAATGTAGTTCTCACCACCGGCAGCCTGCGCGAGTTTCTTGCGCAGCTTGCAGACGAACACGTCGATGATCTTGAGTTCAGGTTCGTCAATGCCACCGTAGAGATGGTTGAGGAACATTTCCTTGGTAAGGGTGGAACCCTTGCGCAGTGAAAGCAGTTCAATGATGCCGTATTCCTTGCTGGTCAGGTGCAGCGGCTTGGTGTCCACTTCCACGGAACGCGTATCGAGGTTCACGGTGAGCTTGCCGGTGCGGATGATGGATTCGGAATGGCCCTTGGAACGGCGCACGATCGCCTGGATACGCGCGATAAGTTCGCCTTTGTTGAAGGGCTTGGTGAGGTAGTCGTCAGCGCCGTAACCCAGGCCCTTGATCTTCTGGTCGGGGCCGGACAGACCGGAGAGAATGAGGATCGGCGTGGTGATCTTGGCAGCGCGGAAACGGCGCAGCACCTCGTAGCCGTCAATATCCGGCAGCATCAAATCAAGGATTATTATATCGTAATCGTAAATTTTACCAATCTCGAGACCTTCTTCACCGAGCTCGGTGGTGTCACAGATAATCCCTTCAGAAGCGAGAGAAAGTTCTATGGCTTTGGCTGTGGATGAATCGTCTTCGACGAGCAGGACGCGCATTGTTACCCCCAAAAATTAATTTTTTCTGCAGCGGCAAAGGTTAATATATACACAAAACGAGAGATTAAACAACCGTTAATCTATAGAATCTTTAAAAAAATAATGTTATGCGCCTTACAGGCCTATGATAAAGCGCAATTTTATGTTTTGAATTGGAAGCAATATGAGCAAAACTGTGCTTTCGGGCTATCTGCCCAAACTGGCCAGCTTACGGTAAAGCGTTGAACGCCCCACCCCTAATTTACGCGAAACCGTGGAAATACGCCCGTTACAGTAAGTGATGGCAAAGCGTATAACGGCGCTCTCAATGTCATGCAGCTTGCGCAGTTCTCCGCTGGCGTTGAGTAACGGAAGAATGGAGCCCAGTCCGGCCATGTTGTTTTTACCTGCATTCCCTGCTGCCTGCCCCTGCGGCATGCGCGCCATACTGAGCATATCCCTTACTTCCTTTCGCGCTCCCTGTAACGCCAGCGCATTGCGTAAGGTCACGCTGATGCGTTCCTGTGAGAAAGGCTTGGTAATAAAGTCCTGCGCCCCCAGCATAAGGTATTCCTGCGCCTCCTGATATTCGCCGTAGCCCACCAGTATGATAATGGCAGTATCGGGCATCTGTACCGACAGCGACACTACAAGCTGGCGCGAATGCGGCAGCGTCGCCACGTCGATAATCACGGCATCTGGCTGAAGCATCCTGAACTGGGCATCGCCGGGTTGTCCGACGCCAGCATCGGCATCCAGCACGTTATACCCCAGCCTGCTATTGAGGAGTTCCGATATCTGGTCACGCTGGTCGCTTCGGCCATTAAGCAGCAATATGCTCTGGCGCGCTTGCATAAGAGTGGATTTAATGGATTGTTTCTGCATCGAAAGTTTATTGCTTTCTGTATTCTTGCCTTGCGCCCCCAGGATTTGCGTCATTACAGTCTCCCACAAAAGAATATCAACCTAAAGGTGCATGCAATAAAAAACTGCTACCATAAGTATTTATGGTTTACAACATCTATATAGCCTTGGGTGGTAGAAATAAGGTATTACAACCGCAGAGATTGTATACGTGAAGCGTATCGGGAAGCATCCCCGCCAAATACTGCCGACCCGGCGACAAGCATGTCCGCCCCTGCTTTCACCGCTTCAGCTGCGGTATCAGGATTGATGCCGCCATCCACTTCGAGATCAATCGTGCGCCCGGTAGCGTCGATCATGCGACGCAGTTCCGCAATTTTCGGCAATTGCGAGCGGATGAAGCTCTGCCCGCCGAAGCCGGGATTCACCGTCATCACCAGCACGAGATCCACCATATCGAGCACATGCTGCACCAGCGAAACAGGAGAAGACGGCGTGATGGAAACACCGCATTTCTTGCCCTGCGCCTTGATAGCCTGCAAGGAACGGTGCAGATGCGGCCCGGCTTCCGCATGCACGGTGATGATGTCGGCACCCGCACTGGCAAACTCCGCGATAAACGGATCCGCCGGAGTTATCATGAGATGCACGTCGAATATCAGTTTGCTGTGCGGGCGGATGGCCTTCACCACCAGCGGGCCAATGGTGAGGTTGGGCACAAAATGCCCGTCCATTACGTCTACGTGGATGACGTCTGCGCCTGCGTCCGTGACCGCTTTCACTTCCTCGCCCAGACGCGCGAAGTCGGCGGAAAGGATGGACGGGGCAATACGGGTGCGCTGCTGCATGGGCCTGTACTCTGGAAAATTAGGGACTCAAATGGTTATGATGCGACTACATCTAACAGCGGGCACACATAGCGGCAAGAGGGAGAATAATTTAATGCACTTCCGGACGTGGTGCCAGCACAGTACTCAACAGCGGCAGCTTGCCGGACTTTGAGGCACAGGGCGTCACCAGTTTCAGCACCTGCTCGCAAGCCTCGGGGGACTGCATGAGCGCCTGCACTTCCGGTGCCTGACGGTACGCACGCGTGATACGCACGATCTCCTCGCGCGAGGTCTTTTCCTTGAGTCCCAAGGCCTGCGCACTGTTGCGCGCCATGGCGGCGGGAGTCATATCCAGCACGGTGGCGACGGAATTCAGCACCGCATGCGACGTTTTCAGCGTTTCAATGTCATCCGCGTCGGCCATGCCTTTGCCAAAACGGCCTGCGGCTTCGTAAAGTTCGCTCATCTGCGAAAGGGTCTGTTCGGCATAATCGCGCAACACCTCGCCAAGCCCCACCCCGCTGCCTGCCAGTTGCTCCATCACCTGCATCGCTCGGTCATAGGCACCAAGGGGTTCTGCGACCTTTGAGAAACATGCGATCACAGATAACATGGACTTCTCAGCATCGGCCTGCACAAGCATAAAATCACCCTGGAAAATCATACTATGCGATGAAGTATGCATCTCAAATATTAATAAATACATAAAATGGTATACAAGCGTTAATAATGATAAATACTAAAAATGAATGACTTACCTTGCCTTGTGGGTAAAATTCATACAGCAGTCACTGTATAATGTTCCGCCCCATTACGAAAATGAGACTAAACACCTACGCTTTAACTAAAAGCGCCGCGTAGAATCCGTCCCAGCCGCCAGCCAGAATGTGCTGGCCGGGATGGGTGGCAAGTTCTCCGCGATTGTTAACGCTGCCTTGCGGAAGGCCCTTAGCGGGCGAGAGTTTCCATCCGGCATTACTGCTGAGGAAATGATCCACCTGCTGCGCCCCCTCCTCTTCCTGCAGCGAGCATACGCAATAGACCAGTTTTCCACCCGGATTCACCCATTGCGCCGCACGGCGCAGCAGGCGTTTCTGGATATCCACCAGCCGTGTCAGGTCGTCTTCGCTGCGGTGCCACACCAGCTCCGGGTGACGGCGCAGCGTGCCGGTGGCGGAACATGGCGCGTCGAGCAGCACGGCGTCCGCCTCCCCGACACCTTTCCATTTGAGAATGTCGGCCTCTACCATCTCAGCCTTCAACTGCAGGCGTTCGAGGTTCTGCTCCAGCACGCTCAGGCGACGCGCGGACTGATCCACCGCCACCACGTCAGCGCCTGCCGCAACAAGCTGCGCGGTCTTGCCGCCGGGCGCGGCGCAAAGGTCGAGCACGCGTATGCCCCGCACATCACCCAGCATTCTCACCGGCAATGTAGCGGCCACATCCTGCACCCACCATTCGCCCGCATCATACCCTGCCAGCGCGTCCACACGGCCTGCTCGCATAAGGCGCAATGAACCGGTCGGCAATAACGTTGCTCCCAGCTTTTCTGCCCAGGTTTCTGCGTCGTTTTTAACGGTAATATCCAGCGGCGCTTCCGTTAACCGTGAAAGGCTTATCGCTTCAGCCGCCTCGGCGCCGAAGCGTTTTTCCCATGCAGCATAAAGCCATGCGGGTACATTGAGTTTTGCCTCATGCTGCGCCGCAACAATCGCTTCGCCTTCCCGTGCAACGCGCTTGAGCACGGCGTTCACCAGCCCCTTCATGCGCTCATGGCCGAGCGCCGCCACTGCATCCACCGACTCATTCACGGCGGCATGCGCAGGCGTCTTTAGCCATAGCAGCTGCGCCACACCGAGGCGCAGCACATGCTGCACATCCTGCGTCCTGCCCTTGAGCGGCGCTTCCAGCATCCGGGCAAGCAGCGCATCAATCTGCCCCAACCTTCGCAGCGTGGTAAGCACCAGCAGCCGCGTGAAGTTACGGTCGCGCTCCTGCAGCCCGCCAAAACCGTTATGGTGGGCGATCGCTTCGTCGAACGAACGTTTGCGCACCAGTACGTCATCGAGCAATTGAGCGGCATATTGCCGCGCGCTGGCTTGCATGCTAGCATGCGGGGGATTTTCCTTCATAGCGAGTGTTATATGTCAGAAACGCAAAAGCCCGCAATCACAACAACGCCAAAAATGCCTGAGAAACCGGAAAAGGTGAAGCCGGAAGCGCTGGAAGAGGAATCCGCAAACCCCACACGCTACGGCGATTGGGAACGCGCCGGACGCTGCATTGATTTTTAAGCCTTTTGCTTGTAAGGTTAGGGCTTAGAACCTATTGATAATCTCGCTGTGGCTAAGCGAAAACAGTGATTTTCGCGAACCGCAACGCAGTGTACATGATAGGTACATGAGTAGCGCAAGCGCAGAAAATCACTGTTTGCAGCAAGTTACAGTAGAGATTATAAAAGGTTCTTATGATTGTACTGCTTTCGCCCTCCAAAACGCTGGATATGAAATCCTCCGCCCCGACTGCGGAACACACTATTCCCGCCCTGCTGGACGAATCCAGACTGCTGATTGAAGCGCTGCGCGTGCTTAAGCCCAAAGAAATTTCCAAGCTCATGACGGTAAGCGACAGCATCGCATCGCTCAATGCCAAACGCTTCAAGGCGTTTACCACGCCCTTCACGACCGAAAATGCCAAACAGGCGATGTTCGCTTTCAAGGGCGACGTCTATACCGGGCTGGACGCCAAGACCCTTTCCCCCGAAGCGGTCGATTTCGCACAAAAGAACATCCGCATCCTCTCCGGGCTTTATGGGCTTCTCAGGCCGCTCGACCTCATGCAGGCCTACAGGCTTGAAATGAAAACGCGCCTGCACACACCGCGCGGCAAAGACCTTTACCATTTCTGGGACAGAAGCATCACCGACCAGATCAATATCGCGCTCGAAGAGACCGGCTCGCGCACGGTTATCAACCTCGCATCGGAAGAATATTTCAGGGCCGTGCAGCAAAAACCGCTGAACGCCAATATCATCACGCCGCAATTCAAGGAAAAGAAAAAGAAGGGCTATATGGTGATCGGCCTCTTCGCCAAAAAGGCGCGCGGCATGATGGCGCGCTACATCGCGGCGCACCATATCACCAACCCGGAAACACTGCATTTCTTCGCTGAAGACGGTTACCGCTGGAACGCATCGCTCTCCAGGCGCAACATTCCCGTGTTCACGCGCGGGTAGATTCAGAATTTCTCAAAGCCATCAGGCTGTGCCCTGCGCATACTGACGACGCTTGCCGCGTGGGGGCCAACAGCAGTTTTGTCGCGCACATCATCCCACTCTACATACAACTCTTTTGCGCCAAGCAGCTTCGCCATCGTGTTGATACCGTGCCAGTTAACAGGAGCTTCGAACTGACTGGCCCGGTCATACAACTCACGCGATGTAGGATTCACCATCACCTCCGTTATCCCGCTGTTGTCAGAGGGAGGGAAAAGATGCATCACATCGCCCGCCTGGCGGTATTTTGACGGCCCCATCACCCCCAGCCATTTCCAGCTCGAGAGCTCAGGCGTTATATCGTTGCCGGCCACAACACGCATAATGTGCGTGCCTTTCTTGCGGGCTTCACCCTCGAACCATTTGACAAATTTCCTGTCGCCATACGGCACCGGAGCAAACGTTTCCACATTGGTCAGCCTGGTTTTATCGCCGCCGGGCATACCGGATTCAAACCATTCAGCAGCCGTTGCCACCGCCAGCCCGCCACCGCGCGAGAATCCTGTGAGCGTCAGGTCGATATTACCTGCTTTCTGCGCATAGGATGCTACTATATCTCTCACCGCATCGCAAAGACGTTTACCCGTTTCTCCATCCGTGCTGTAGATAGCGTCGCGATACCCGGTATGCACATTCCCTCCGGATGGGGCATGAGCAGAAGACACCATACCTTTTACATGGTCCCACACATCGCCGCGCTCCTGCGTACCGTCATACGCCACCGTCACTTTGTGCAGTTCAGGCTCGTACGCCACCACCGCCGTGGTATTGCCGTGCCGCAGCACGCTGAGCTCAGTATTGCCCGTACAGCGGGCATGCAGCGTATTGAGCGCCTCATCATGACTTTGATTACCGGCAATCACCGTGCAATATTCATAGAGATCGGGAAGCGAGGCGATCCTGAGATTGGCGGTTATGCGGCTTTTGTCAAACTCAAATGGTTTGCCCCTGGCATGCACATCTATCGGCATATCAGTGTATCGCAGGTCAGGGATGCTGCCACACCCCCCGAGCGCCCCCGCCACAGGTAATGCGCCCGCCATTTTCATAAAATGGCGTCGGGATACAACAGGACGTGGTTTTTCATCGTTGCGTTCTGACATAAGGCCAATATAGTAGCATGCCCCAACCTAATGTATTGTTAAGAATATATGACGATTATCGCGATTCCACGACCCTGCCCGAATCGGCAAACAACAGTTAATACATTGTATTTAATCAATAATTTAAATATTGTCGCAAAATAAGGCACATCTTTTTTAATATCATTATGAGCGATCTGCTGGCCGCATTAAGGCAATCCACGGCTTCGCTGCATCAGGGCCTGCATGTGCACAGGCTGCTGGCACCCTTGCAGGATAGCACCATAACCCTTGAAGATTATTACTGGTGCATACGCGCGTTCCATCAGGCCTATAGCCAGATGCAACGAAGTATCCGCTTTACGCCGCCTTTTGCGGATATTGCTGCATTACAGTGGCTGGAGCGCGACATGCTCGCGCATCACATAACGCCGGTTGAGATTGAAGCGCTGCCCTATTCCCCGATTGATACGGCCTCAAAATACACAGGGTATCTCTATGTGAAACAGGGTTCGACACTGGGCGGGCGGGTCATTTCCCGGCATCTGCACCGCACGCTTGGTCTGGTCGAACACGAATCGAACCATTTCTTTGCCGGGTTCGGTGAAGAGACGGGCGCACGCTGGAAGCAATTCGTCTCTGCGCTTGATGATGCAAACATCAATACGCAGGAAGCGGTGTCACAGGCGGTGGATACATTCCGGCTTATCGGCCATGTATGCGATACACTACATGCAATAAAACAGCGCGCGCCTACATGACGTCGTGCGGATAGACGCCGCTGAGCACCGTGTCGAAATGGTGGTTCACCATATCATTGCAGCTGCATGCGATGGATTTGAGCTGGTCGAGGGAATTAACGCAGAGCTTGCCGCGCATGGGCTCAATAATGCCACGCATCTTCAGCGACTTCAGCACGCGCGATATATAGCTGCGCCCCACGCCAAGCATGTTCGCCAGTTGTTCCTGCTCAAGGGGGATAACATGATCGCCTGTACGCTCCAGCGCGGCGATGAGCCATTTCGCTGCGCGCTGCTCGATAGTGTGCGTGGCATTGCACGCCACCGACTGGAATATCTGCGCCAGCAGGCAGTCCGAATAGCGGGCGAACAGATGCCGCATGCTCACGGACTGCATTTTCACTTCTTCCAGAAGGATGGACTCGATACGCAGCAATTTACCGCAGAATTGCACACGGCTGCAGCAATAGGCAGGCAGCCTTCCCTGGCTGACGATGCCACCCACCGCCCCTTCCCTGCCAATGAGCGCCGTTTCGACCCCGTTGCCGTTTTCCAGCGATACGAGATATGAAACCAGCGTCTGGTCGCAGGGAAAGTAGGCGAATTTCACGTCGTCGCCGGGCTCGTACAAAACCTGACCGCGCTGCGCCTCAATTTCCTTCAGATGAGGCAGAATAAGCGATTTATCATTCTCGTTTAAGGACCTGAGCAGGTTATTGGCCCGGATATCCAGATCAAGGACTGATGTAATCATAACTTTTTGTGTGCACTAGTGAACATACATTTCGCCAAAAACATATAAAGTTCACCACACACAAAAAAGCCTAAAAGATTCCGTATTTCATAAATAGGTGATAAAGAAGGCGCTCCCGCTTTGTACACTCATTTACAATCTGAAGATGGCGACGATATGCTCAGCCCCCGCGAACTGCTATCTGAAGAGCAACTGAAAGAGGCGCTCGACATCTGCGCTTCGGAGCCCATTCACATACCCGGTTCCATTCAGCCTCACGGGCTGCTGGTGGTCACTTCAGCCGCCGGTGTCATTGAGCAGATCAGCGAAAACGCCATGGAGTTCATTGGCGTTTCTGCACAAGACTGCCTGGGAGGGAGATTATCCGACTTCGTCGACCCGGTTGCGCTGGACAGCATAAAGAACATACGCAACGAAGGAGCCCTGCAGCCTATCCAGGCCATCGTCATTGAGCTAAACGGCAAGCCGTTTGACGCCGTCGCCCACCAGTCCGGCACATCGACCATTATCGAGTTCGAACCGCTGGACATGCGCGCCGCCCAGACGGGCCTGTATTATGATCAGTTGCGCAACTACGCTATCGGCATGCACAAGGCCAGGACGCTTGCCGAAGTATTCGACCATGTGACCGGCTGCATTCGCGCGATCACGGGATTTGACAGGGTAAAGCTCTATCGGTTCGATCAGGACTGGCACGGCGAAGTGGTGGCAGAAGCGCGTGCGGATTTCATGCCAAGCTATAAAGGGCTGCATTTTCCTGCGTCTGACATTCCCGAGCAGGCGCGCAAGCTTTACATGCAGAATTACCTGCGCCTGATCGCGGATACGCAGTACAGGCCCGTGCCGATCATTCCCGCGCTGCGCCCGGGAACGAAGAAGCCGCTGGACCTGAGCCTTGCGATGCTGCGCAGCGTCTCGCCGGTGCATGTGCAGTACCTTGAAAATATCAACGTCAAGGCGTCCATGTCCGTTTCCATTATCCAGAACGGCAAGCTGTGGGGCCTCATCGCATGCCATCACAACTCACCGCTGCATGTGCCCTATAAGGTGCGCAATGTGTGCGAAATCATGGGGCATATATTTTCCGCGCAACTTTCCACGATGGAAGATTTCGCCAAACGCGAAGCGCAGGAAAAGCGTGAAAAGCTGGTAAGGCGCTTATCGTCGGCGCTGGATAACAATACGCGTATCGACCTGCTGATGCAGGAGACGAACACGCTTGCGCTGGAAGCGCTGGACTCGGACGGGCTGGTGGTCAAGGCATATGTGCATGTGCTCAAATATGGCGAGACGCCGCCGGAAGACGTGACGGGCAAATTGCTCGACTGGCTGAAAGCCGTGCATGACGAAACGATCTTTTACACCGATGACGCAGCCGCTGCCTTCAGGGATGTTGAAGGGTTGAAGAAACTGACCGGCGGCATCCTTGCCGTACCGATCAGCAGCAAAAGCCACGACTACATCATCTGGTTCCGCAACGCGATCGTGGAAGAGGTTTCATGGGCAGGCAATCCTGAAAAGCCGCTGGAGCAGGCGCTTGCCGGATACCGCCTGACGCCCAGAAGCTCATTTGAGCTGTGGAAGCAGCAGGTAAAACACCGCGCGAAAGCGTGGTCGGATGAAGACATACGCACCGCCCGCAGCGTGGTGAACGTGTTGCTGGAGAGCGAGAAGCTGAGCGCCCAGCAGGCCAACCTCGCCAAGACAGAGTTTCTGGCCAACATGAGTCATGAGATACGCACGCCGATGAATGCGATCATTGGCCTCTCGCGCATCTTATCCACCAGCAGCCCGCTCACCGAGCGGCAGCGTGAAATGGTCAGGACCCTGCAGATCAGCGCGGACAGCCTGCTGGAGCTGATAAACGACCTGCTGGATATCTCCAAGATCGAAAGCAGGACGCTCGAACTGGAAACCATTCCTTTCGACATGAAAAGGCTGCTGCAGGAAGTCATTAGCATTACCTCGGTCAAAGCCCTGGAAAGAGGCATCTCATTCGCCCTGGAAGACAGCAACGCGCTGAACAGGATTTATGTCGGCGATCCCACGCGCATACGCCAGATAATCCTCAATTTGTGCAGCAACGCGGTAAAATTCACCGAAAAAGGCGGCGTTCACATTACGGTGAGCAGCGAGCCTGCCGCACAACCCGACTATGAAAAAATATGCATCGCCGTGCGCGACTCGGGCATCGGCATCGCGCCCGATAAGATCGAAACCATTTTTCACAAATTCGTGCAGGCGGACAGCACCGTATCGCGTAAATACGGCGGCACCGGCCTTGGCCTTGCAATCACCAAGATGCTGACCGAAGCCATGGACGGCACCATTAGCGTTACCAGCGAAGTAGGCAAAGGTTCCGTATTTACGGTGTGCTTTGACCTGCAACTGGCAGACGCACTGGCAACTGACCCGAATGCTCCGGCATCGCAAACCGCACAGACGCGCAACCTGCCGCGTGTCCTGCTCGTTGAGGATTATGAAGCCAATATCCTCGTCGCCAGCCATTTTCTGGATTACCTTGGATATGCGCATGATGTTGCCCGCAGCGGTGTCGAAGCCTTCGAAATGTTCAAGGCTGGCCGGTACGCGGCAATCCTGATGGATGTGCAGATGCCAGAGCTGAACGGCTTTGACGCCACGCAGCTGATCCGCAAATACGAAGCGACGCACCAGTTGAAAAAAACGCCCATCATCGGCATGACCGCACATGCGCTGGCCGGTGATAAGGAACGCTGCCTGGCCTCAGGTATGGATGATTATATTCCCAAACCCGTCAGTGAAGATGAATTAAAGGGCAAGCTGAAATTTGCCGGGGCAATGAACGCCGCCTGATAAAACGGCCTCAGAACGCGTTCATAATTTCGCTTCGCCCCAGCGGAAGTATGAACAGGTTCTCAGCGTATATGGCCTTCAGGCGCCCTTGCTATGCTTCCCATAAAGCCCGGAGCCTCGATCACGTTGGTATCTTTCATAGAGTACAGATTTTCCGGACGCGCATCGAAGGCGGTATGCGGCAATTCCAGAGCCTGTGCGTATTTCCCTACCGTGTGCCAGAGGGTGAGCGGGTTGAGGTGCGCGCGCGCTTTATCCAGATCGTCCTTCTGCGGGTTGATCAATTGCGTTATGCCGCCTTTCTCATCCGGTATAAGGTAAACAACATTGCCACCCTGGGAAAGATCCTGCTTATACAACGCATCCTGCGTGAACTGACGTGGCACGGCATCGTCGCCCGCAATCACCCGCCACTGCTCGGTGAGCTTCAATTCCTTTGTCCTGGCATAGAACGCATTATTGAACTCTTCATCGCCCACGGCCAGGCTACCGAAGGTTATCAGGCTTTTGAAATGCACATTGTCCTGCACGCCCCTGCCATCCTGCATCCAGTCCGCCAGCGCCGCCGTGGCCACTGAGCCGCCGCGTGAAACGCCGGTAAGCCGCACGTCCAGCTGCTGCTCCCCGTGCTGCGCCGCATAGGCGTTTATCTGCGCCAGCACGCGGTCGCTGATCGCTATGCCGTCTTCATCCTTGCGTGTTATGGAATCCGCATAGCCGCTATGCATATTGCCGCCGAGCGGATGTGGTTTGAGGCGGAAGTTCATGTTGTCTGAAATGTCTCTTGCATCCCCTCCACCGCCGTCGAATGCCACCGTAACCTGACGGCTCTGCGGGTCATGCACCACCACCGCGGTAATGTTATCGTGGCGGAATACCTCAAATTCGGTTCCTTTCGGCAAACGCGCGCGTATGGCCTCGTGCGCCGCCTGTTTCCGGTCATCCATGGGCATGCTGTCCGCAGGAATCACCTCCGTCAGCACGCTCTCATAGATAACCGGAAGCACGGCAAACACTGCATGCTCGCCGGCGCTCTTTTTGTCGAATGACAACGAGCCGGCTGACGGCGGTCTTACAATATACGGGGTTGCCTGCAAATCTGCAGCCACCTCTTTCAGCCCCGTTAATGCGCTTATATTGTCCATAGCTGCCCAGTGTAAACCACACCGGTAGCGCATTCCTACCATAGTCTTGTTACATTATGATTACGATATTAATTTTATCGTTATTATACATATTGTTAAATTATCTCCCCCTGCGTGCCGGGGATTTGACAACGCGCATCAAAAACATTGCGAAAGGGCGAAAATCCGCTAAAACCGTGCCCATGAGCAAGAAAACCAGTTTTCAGGACATCATCCTTACGCTGCACGCCTACTGGGCGAAACAGGGCTGCGTCATCCTGCAGCCTTACGACATGGAAGTAGGCGCAGGCACGTTCCACCCCGCAACCACGCTGAGGGCGCTCGGCGAGAAACCGTGGAACTGCGCCTATGTGCAGCCTTCGCGCCGACCCAAGGATGGCCGCTACGGCGAGAACCCCAACCGCCTGCAGCATTATTATCAGTATCAGGTGATACTCAAGCCCTCGCCTGCGAATTTACAGGAGCTTTACCTGCAGAGCCTCGTGGAGCTGGGCATCGACCCCAAACTGCATGACATCCGCTTCGTGGAAGACGACTGGGAAAGCCCGACGCTCGGCGCGTGGGGCCTCGGCTGGGAAGTCTGGTGCGACGGCATGGAAGTGACCCAGTTCACCTATTTCCAGCAGGTGGGCGGCATCGAATGCAGACCCGTTTCCGGCGAACTCACCTACGGGCTTGAACGTCTCGCCATGTATATCCAGGGCGTGGAGAACGTATATGATCTCGACTTCAACGGTAAAGGCGTAACCTACGGTGAAGTGTTCCTTGAGAATGAACGCCAGTTTTCCGCCTACAACCTCGAACATGCCGATACCGAACAGTTGCTGCGCCATTTTGCTGACGCGGAGAAAGAATGCCAAGCGCTGCTGGAGAAGAACCTGCCCCTTCCCGCTTACGACCAGTGCATCAAGGCGTCGCACCGCTTCAACCTGCTCGATGCGCGCGGCGTTATTTCCGTAACCGAACGGGCGTCTTACATTGGCCGCGTGCGCACGCTGGCCAAAGCCTGCTGTGAAGCGTATGTCTCCAGGGAGAAAGCCGCATGAACCTCACCATGCTTAAGAGCAAGATACACCGCGCCACCGTTACCGGCTGCGACCTCACTTACGAAGGCTCCATCACCATCGACCCCGCGCTCATCGACGCGGCGGGCATGCTGCCCTACGAACAGGTGGACGTGCTCAACATCAATAACGGCGCGCGTTTCACCACCTATATTATCAAAGGCAAGAAACGCGGCAACGGCGACATGATCATCAACGGAGCCGCCGCGCGCCTCGTGCAGAAGGGCGACCTCGTGATCGTCTGCACCTATGCGGGCATGAGCGAGCAGGAAGCCATGAAGCATACGCCCGTCGTGGTGATGGTAGACGCTAAAAACAGGAGCCAGAAATAATGCGCAGGACCGTACTCGCGTTATTGCTTGGCATTTCACTCTCCGGCGCTGCGCGCGCGCAGGAGGTTTCGCCTTCCAAAGATGCCGAAATCGGGAAGGACGCCAATTTCAGCGCATGCGCCACTGATGAAGACTGCGCTATCGTAAAAGGCATCTGCGGCAACTGGATTCCCATCAACAAGATCAGCGAACCGGTATATAAACAGTTCGCCAGCATGATGCGCGTTAACGGCAAATGCCCTGAACAGGCTGTTGCGCCACACCCCGCAGCAGTGCTTTGCACCAATAAAATATGCCAGATCCCTGGCCAGCCGCAGGATTAAATAATCGCCATGCCCTCCTTACTCCTCGAACTGTTCAGTGAAGAAATTCCCGCACGCATGCAGAAAGCGGCGATGCAGCATTTGCGGGAGTCCGTAACTACTGCCATTAAGCAGGCCGGGCTTGGCATGGGCGAGACAACCTCTTTCGTTACACCTCGCCGCCTCGCGCTTCTCGTGAATGATATTCCCGCCATCCAGCCCGATGTGACCGTGGAAAAGAAAGGTCCCAAGACCAGCGCGCCGCAGGCCGCTATCGACGGGTTTCTCAAATCCTCCGGCCTGACGCTGGGGCAATGCGAGAAACGCATGATGGGCAAGGACGAAATCTATTTTGCGCGTCTGGAGCAGAAAGGCCAGCCCACGGCCAGCCTTCTGCAAGGCATGATCGAGAAGATACTGGCTGAATTCCCGTGGCCAAAATCCATGCGCTGGGGCAGCGGTTCCGTCAACTGGGTGCGCCCGCTGCATTCCATCCTCTGCCTGTTCGACGGCAAAGTGGTTCCGGTGGAGTTTGCAGGCGTAAAAGCGGGCAGCACCACTTATGGCCACCGCTTCCTCGCACCCGCCGCTATCGAAATAAAAGACCCTGCCGACTATGAAACGAAACTGAAAGCCGCGCATGTAATTGCATCCCGCGAAGCGCGTATGCAGGAGATCGAGAAACAGGCGAATGCTGTTGCAGCGCAACATAACCTGCAACTCAAGGCAGATCAGGGATTGCTTGAAGAAGTCACCGGCCTTGTGGAATGGCCGACCGTTATCCTTGCCAGCATTGATGCCGCCTATATGGACCTGCCGCCGGAAGTGCTGGTGAGCGAAATGCGCGCGCACCAGAAATATTTCGCGCTTAATGCCAGGGACGGCACATTCTCCGATAAGTTCCTCATCACCTCCAACACGATCACCTCCGACGGCGGCAAGGCCGTTATCGCCGGTAACGAACGCGTGCTGCGCGCCCGCCTCGCCGATGGACGTTTCTATTGGGATCAGGACAGGAAAAAAGCGCTCAGCGACTGGGCGAAAGGGCTTGAAGGCGTAACCTTCCACGCCAAAATCGGCACTATCGCACAGAAGGTGGAACGTATTGCCAGACTTGCAACCGAACTCAGCGTCAATGTAAAAGGCGCGGATAAAAAACTCGTGGAACGTGCCGCACGCCTGTGCAAGGCCGACCTTGTAAGCGGCATGGTGGGTGAATTCCCTGAACTGCAGGGCGTGATGGGGCGTTACTATGCGCTCCAGCAGAAGGAAGACGCCGCAGTTGCCGATGCGATACGCGACCATTACCTGCCGCTCGGCCCTGATTCGCCCGTACCCACCGCTCCCGTTGCTGTGTGTGTGGCGCTGGCCGATAAGCTCGACACGCTTATCTCCATGTTCGCGGCGGGCGAAAAACCCACCGGCTCCAAAGATCCTTTCGCGCTGCGCCGCGCGGCACTGGGCATTATCCGCATTATCATCGAAAACAACATCCGCCTGCCGCTCAAAAGCGTGCTGAACGCCGAACTGATTGCGTTCTTCTCCGACCGTTTGAAGGTAATGCTGAAGGATCAGGGCATCCGCCATGACATCATCAGCGCCGTGCTCGCCAACGGTGACGACGACCTCGTGCGCGTGGTTGCGCGTGCCAAAGCGTTGCAGGAATTCCTCGGCACCGAGAACGGCGCCAACCTGCTGGCAGGTTACAAGCGCGCAAGTAACATTGTCGCGGCAGAAGAGAAGAAAGATAAAACCACATTCGACACAGTTAACACCAGCCAGCTTGGTGCAGATGAAGCCACTCAGCTTGCCAATGTGCTGGATTCACTCTCCGGCAAGGTGGATACGGCGCTCAAGGGTGAACAGTACCCCGCCGCCATGCACGCACTGGCGGACTTGCGCAAACCCGTGGATGCGTTCTTTGATAAAGTGATGGTGAATGCAGAGGACAAGAGCCAGCGCCTCAGCCGCCTTGGCCTGCTTAACCAGATACGCCGCGTGATGAACCAGATCGCCGACTTCAGCCAGATCGAAGGCTGATTTTTAGGCTCAGGACTTATTAAACTTATACTTTCTTTTCCTCTCCCCTTGAGGGAGAGGACGTGTTTGCCTTGGGTTTAGCTGCTATAGCTAAGCCCTTAGGCAAACCGAGGTGAGGGGGCATTTACATTCACCCTCACCCGGCTACGGCTAAGCTGCTGCGCAGCAAAGCCTGCGCTTCCCTCTCCCGCTTTGCAGGAGAGGGGAATTTATAAGTCCTGAGCCTATATGCCCCACTCTTTGCCCGACAAAGGGGCACGTTTCAACTGGCCTCTCAGCCCTGAGGCTGCAATGTCCTTGCGCAACTCTTCAGGCGACATGGTATTGATCAGGCGCGCAGGCACACTGAGCATAACGGGCTGGAAATCGAACGGCGTTTGCGCGCTGATATTATCAGCATCGCTGTCTGTCAGCAGAAGCTGGAATTTGCTCTGGGAAACCCTTCCGGCCAGCTCCTTGTCGAGCTCCAGCAGTTTTCTGGGGTCGACATCCACACGCTTTGCATTGGGACTGCGGGCATTGAACTCGATCTCAAGCCTATCCGGCAACCGCGTTCCATGGTCCGCAACTGCCTTGGCAAGTATGGTCATCGCGCCTTTATAATCCGTGTTGGGGCCTTCACATGTAAATGTTATTAGGGGCTGTACCAGATAACGCAATAAAGTGTTATCAAGGACAGTATGAGGAAGAGCAGATTAAGTAACGTTATTCAGGCTAAGTTACTGGAGCATTTTGTAGCCGGTGCAACTGCCCGCTGTGCTGCCAGTCTGGTTGGCGTAAACTTCAAGACGGCCTGCTACTATTTTCAACGGCTTCGTGAGGTCATTGCTGA
>JAMIFV010000069.1:0-36450 GCA_035906055.1 Alphaproteobacteria bacterium
AATTTGAGTACATGCGTAAGGCGTATTGGGGGGTGGATGGGATATGGTCGGATGGTTATTTTGTATCAACCGTTGGATTAAATGAGTCTGTTATCCGTGACTATATCGAAAAACAGGGACAAGAAGACAGGGGGCAAGCGCAGCTTGTACTCGGGCTACGACCGACGTGATACCACGGGGCTTGCCCCGTGGAGGTTCACCTGAATACGTAAACTCCGACTGAAGTCGGAGCCGTACCTTTAAAAACCGGACACCGGCTTTCGCCGGTGTGACAGGGTCCTGCAGGTTATTACTGAGCGGTCCAGCCGCCGTCGAGGGTAATGATCTCACCGGTCATCGCCGCGCCGTGCTCGTCGCAGAGGAATGCGATCATCGCGCCGATATTCTCCGCCTTTATAAACTTCTTGTTGGGCTGCTTTTCACCCAGCAGGTCATTGGTAGCCTCTTCTACACTGATATTACCAGCTTTAGCCTTATCCTCGATCTGTTTCTGCACCAGCGGTGTATGCACCCAGCCCGGACAAATGGCATTGCAGGTGATGTTGCCTTCCGCCGTTTCCAGCGCCACTACTTTGGTGAGTCCCACAATGCCATGCTTGGCGGCCACATACGCGGCCTTATGGGTGGAAGCGACAAGGCCATGTACGGACGCTATATTGATGATGCGCCCGAAATTATTTTTCTTCATGCCCGGCACGGCTACCTTTATGGCATGGAATGCCGCAGAGAGGTTGATGGAAATAATAGCGTCCCATTTATCTTCAGGGAACTCATCTACCGGTGCGGTGTGCTGGATACCTGCGTTGTTAATAAGTATATCCGCGCTGCCAAGTTTGCTTACCGTATCCGTCACCATCTGGCGGATATCAGCAGGCTTGGTCATGTCAGCTGCGGAGTAGAAGGACTTCACTTTATATTTGGAGACGAAGTCATTTACGATCGCGTCAATCGCCGTCTTATCGCCCATGCCGTTCACCACGATATTGCAGCCCTGCGCTGCAAGCACTTGCGCGATGGCAAGGCCAATGCCGCTGGTGGATCCCGTAACGATCGCGTTTTTTCCTTTGATGCTCATAAGCCAATCTCCTGTTTAAAATTTCTTTACTGCACGGCGCAGCACATCAGAGAACCCTTCCCTGAACGCACCCGCTATCGACTGTAATGTATTGCTCTGCGCCTGCACCCTCTCTTCCAGCACAAAACTTCTGGCAGAAGCGGGATTGTCCTGAGGGGAAAGCCGGAAAGCGATCCTTATCACAACCTGCGGCGCCACATTTTTCGCTGCATAAACAGCACTGAACTCCTGTATCTCCGTCTGTAACACATAACCGCCGCGGCTTACCACGGCATCCGAATTCACACGCGCGAATGCATCGCTTTGTGCGAAAGCTTCCACCATAACCGACTGCACCAGCGACGGCAGGAACTCGCTCCAGCGCGTGCCGGAGAAATAGTCCTGCGAGTTGTCATTTCGTTTTACCGAGATACGATACGTATCAAGGTCGGGTGCCGCCGCAGGATACTCGACCTTAAGCGCCGCGTTATGCTTCACCCTGCCCGCTGCGGCGAGTTGCGGCGTTTCAAGATTGATCATCTTGGCGTTGCCCACATCTCTTGGCTTGGTAAGGGTGCAGCCAATAAGCAACAGCCCGAGTAAAGAAACAATCAGGAACCTCACTGTATCTTTACCCCTTCCTGTTTCACTCCATGCAGAAGTATGGAGGGGTCGTCACGCAGCGTCTTGGCCAGCAGGCGTATCTCGCGCAGCGTCACCTTTGCTTCGGCTACCATTTCCGATAGCTCCCCGAATGCCCCCTGCAGCACCTGCCCCTTATTGCCTGTACCCACGATCCTGCCTACCGTCTGCACCGTGGCGTTGAGCGAGGTGAGTGTCTCATTGAGCGCGGTGGCGTTTTCGTCGCTCAGCACCTTCTGCCCCTGCACCGCCAGGCGCGTTATCTGGTCGATAAGCTCAGGCACGCTGGTGAACACACGTTCAAGCGACGACTGGCGGTACTCGATGATAAGAAACTGGTCGTTATCCTTGCGCGTCAGCTCCTGTGCTGGTTCCGCTATATTTTCCAGCGCCACGAAGGAAGCCCCCGTGAGCCCCTGCATTTGCAGTGAGGCACGCGTATTGGTATGTATGGGGGCGGTATCGGCGATATTAGCAATAACGCGAATGGTTACATCGCCTGCTGCTGAGAACGCCACCTGCTTAACAAAACCCACCTGAATGCCGCGCAGCTTTACCGGCGCGCCCGGCTGCAGGCCGTCAACCGCGCTGTTGATGTAAATGGCGTAAGGCGTATAGCCGTCATCGTCCTTCTCGGTGGCAAACCAGCCTATAGCGATCATGGCCGCAAACAGCCCGCCCAGCACAAACAAGCCTACCCGGAAATAATAGGAATCCTGCTCCATAGCCTACTCCTGCCCTTTAATAAGAATACCTTTGGTCAATGCCTGCGCGCGCTCCCCGTGGAAATATTCTTTTATCCACGGATGATCGCTTTCCAATTGCTCGGCCAGTGTGCCGATTCTGATTTTTTTGTCCACCAGAACCGCAACACGGTTGCATATAGTGAATAAACTATCAAGATCGTGCGTGATCATGATGACGGCCAGATCAAGGTCGTTTGTAAGCTCGCGTATCAGCTGATCAAACGACTCCGCCGCTATGGGATCAAGGCCGGAGGTCGGCTCATCAAGGAAAAGCACGCGCGGGTCAAGCGCCAGCGCCCTTGCAAGCGCCGCCCGCTTTACCATGCCGCCGGAAAGCTCGGAAGGATATTTGCCCCTTGCAACGGCAGGCAGCCCCACCATCTCTATCTTGATCTCGGCAAGCTCGAAGGCTTCTTTACGCGTTATCCCGGTAAACTCCCATAAAGGAAACGCCACATTCTCCGCCACCGTCATGGACGAAAAAAGCGCGCCGTTCTGGAAAAGCACTCCCCAGAGGCGCTGCACGGCCAGCTTCTCACGCTTGTTCATGCGCGTGATGTCCTTACCCTTAATCAGTACGCTGCCGCTCTGCGGGCGTTGCAGGCCTATGATTGAGCGTAGCAGCACCGATTTACCCGCGCCCGAACCGCCCACGATGCCGATGATCTCGCCCTGATAAGCGTCAAAATCCAGATTGTCGTGCACACGGTGCGAACCGAACTGGTTCACTAGCTGGCGCACTTCAATGACGGGTGTTTGCTTGTTCATATATTCAGTAGCGTAAAGAGAATAGAGAACAGCGCGTCGATAACCACCACAAGGAAGATGGCCTGCACCACCGCCGTGGTGGTGCGGTGGCCGAGCTCCGTGGCGGAAGTGCGTACCTGCAGCCCGTGAAAACAACCGATAACACCGATGATAACGGCGAATACCGGCGCTTTAATGAGGCCCACATAGATGGTCATATCTGAAATCGAAGGCTGCAGGCGCGCCATGAACTGCTGGTAAGACATATCCAGATAGACCGTTGCCACAAAATAGGTGCCTACCAGCCCTGCCCCATCCGCCACCACTGTCAGCACCGGCAGCGCGATAAGGATGCCGAGCACGCGCGGCAGCACCAGCAGTTCTATCGGGTCTAGCCCCAGCGTGCGCATGGCGGCCACTTCGTCATTCATCTGCATGACGCCTATCTGCGCGGCGAATGCGCTACAGGAGCGGCCAGATGCCATGATGGCGGTAATCAGAACCCCCATTTCGCGCAGCATGGAAATAGCCACGAGGTTAATGGTGTAGGGCATCTGGCCGAAGGGCCTCAACTGGTTGGCCCCCTGATAGCCCAGCACAAAGCTGATGCTTATGGCCAGCAGGATAATAATAGGCATGGCGTTGATGCCCACATGGTTGGCATGATAAATTACACTTTTAAAGCGCAGGCGGCGCGGGTCCATCAGCATCCGGAAAAATGCCACGCATATCTGGCCGAAGAACGAGATCAGCAGCGCCGTTTCCTTGCGCAGCGTTTCGTAGTACTTACCCAGATTCACCAGTGCGTTATAACTGTAAGAACGCCTGCGGTCATAGCCGGAGTCGTGCTTAACGCGGTCGATCATCTGCACCAGCTTGAGCAGCGACGGAGGGAAACCTATCCACTGCGTATCTTCCGCTTTTATACCCAGTGAACGTATGGCCTTTACGATAAGCCATGCGCCGGACGTATCCACCTCTTCCAGCCCGCTGCCATTGACCAGCAGCTTGCGCGCGCCCTTGGGTAACTGCCCCACATCCACGCGTTCGGCCTGCGGCAGGTTGCGCACCGTCCATTCGCCCTGCAGGCTGAGCACCGCCGCAGCGTTTGCCGCATCCCAGACGATCTGTGCTTTTGGTTTAGGCGGAGTTTCAGTCATGATAACCCGCAATAGCACAAGTTTAATTGTTAGTCAGTCGGCATTAACTCATGCTATGATCTTTTAAATAACAGATGAGGCTTTATGCACACGCCTGCGCAATCGCTAAAACCACTCAGCAGCGCCACCCTCACCCATGATGAGAATACGATCATCAGCTGGATACGCAGCGCAAAGTGGGAGATTGTGGCCGACGCCAAAGAACCCAGGCCTCTCAAAGCCAAGGTGCCGGAGTTCTTCAAAGGCGTGAGGCTTTATCACATGCACACCACGGGCGCCGGTAATGCGTCCATTGGCCCGCTTGAACTGTTTATCAAGAAAATGGGCTTGCTGGGCGTGCTCAGCAAGCAGACGCTTTATCCCGTGTCCGGCCATGGCAGCCAGCCGCGTTACCTGACGCTGGCTAAGACGGACCTGGAAAACCTGGGGGTTGGTAAACCGGCGGATGACGACGAAGACTAGAGTAAATTCTCCACGAGAACGATACAGGCCACCACCAGCACGAACCAGCCGAATATATGGCGCAGCATCCTGGCTTCCACTTTACGCGAAAACGTGGTTCCCAGCCACATGCCAGCCAGCGTCAGGCTCAGGAAACTGCCCAGCAGCGGCCAGTCCATGGGGATGCCTGCCGCCACATCGCCGTTAAAACCTACCAGCGAATTGATGGCGATAATGGCCAGCGACGTAGCCACCGCTTTCTTCACGTTCAGGCGAAACAGGCCGATCAGTGTGGGAATTATCAGGAATCCGCCGCCAGCGCCCACCATGCCGGTAAGCAGGCCTATGCCCGCGCTGCCGAGCAGCAATTTAAGCGTATTGACCGCAGGCCTCTCTGCCGCTTCCTTCGCGGGGTCTTTTAAGGGACGTAACATATAGAACGCCGCCAGCGCCATGAGCAATGCGAACAGCAGCATGATGAATGTGTCCTTTTCTACCGATACCGCGCCAAGCTCTATGGGATCAGGTATGGAGGGAACGATATAGCTGCGCGTAAATAATACAGCCAGCATGGCTGGAAACGCGAACGTAAACGCAGCGCGGAAATCCACCAGAGCGCGCCGGTAATAACGCCACGCTCCCGCGAGCGCCGCGCACCCGACCACCAGGAGTGAATAGCCGGTGGCGATCACAGGCTGTACGTGAAAGCAATACACCAGTATGGGAACGGTGAGGATTGACCCGCCAGCGCCAATTAGCCCAAGGGTCAGCCCCATGAGCAAGGCAAGGAAATATCCAAACAGGGTAATCATGCCTGTCTAGTAGCAGGTTTTACAGAAATTACCTGAAGAATATTTGTTTGAGCCCTACCCTGTTACTCTTGCGATTGGGGGGCAGTGGTGGGCAATGTTGGGATCGAACCAACGACAAGTGGATGAAAAGATGACCATACGCTCTGTGTCGCCAACTCGCTGTGGCCTGCTGTGTGTGTGGCATACGCATGCATTGGATTAATTAACAACCTCCGGCAAAGCCGGAGGTATAAGACGCTACGCTTGACCGCCCAAGGCGGCTGTTAACGAAAAAGCTTCAACTGGTCGATGCGTACGTCCTCTTTCTCTTGGTTCCGTATATACTCTCTTATTTTTTCCTCATCGCGGCCCACCGTCGAGACGAAGTACCCTCGCGCCCAGAAGCTTTCTCTGGTGAAGTTCCTGTCCCGGCCTCGATACGTCCGGGCGATGTATATGGCACTCTTTCCTTTGAGGTATCCCACAACCTGCGCCACCGAGTATTTTGGAGGGACAGACAGCAGCATGTGGATATGGTCGGGCATCACATGCCCTTCTTCCACGTGGCTCTCGCGATGCCGGGCAAGGTCCCGAAGAAGCGGACCGACCTCCCGCCGGAGAGCTCCGAACAGCACCTTCTTGCGGTACTTCGGAATGAAGACTATATGATATTTGCACTCCCATAGGGTGTGCTGTGATTGTTCGTATACTTTCATAGTGACTTTCCTTGGTAGTGCCTTGGACGGCTAACCGAGGGAAGTCACATACTCCCGTAAACGTCAAACTTTGATGAGTCCCCCGGCATAGCCGGGGGGGTGCCGATTTTAATCAGGCTTGAAGGCGAGGCCTCGCGCACACGCTATGTTGAGGACTGGGAAATTGAGGAATGCTTTAAGCTTAAGCAGAAAAAAGGCTCAGCCGTGCGTATGGTGCAGGCCTACATCAGGCTAAAAAAAATGACAGGCATGCCGCAGACAGATTTACTCCTTATCCAGCCGAAACGTGACTTTAAGGAGATGGCCTGCATATCCAGCGTCACAAGGTCAGGAAGCGCAGTGGGGTCAAGACGATCTATATTTGGACACCCGATCTGCGGGAAGCGTGCCAGGAGGCGATGGCGGCACGCCCGGTCGATATATCGCCTTATCTATTCTGCAACAGGCATGGCGAGTGTTATTTCAAGGAATCCACGGGGCAGGCAAGCGGATTTGATTCGATCTGGCAGCGATTTATGAAGGAGTTGCTGAATAAGACAGAGTTAAAAGAACGCTTCATGGAGCGTGACATCCGAGCAAAAGTTGCAACAGATGCCGATGATGCCGAGCATGCCAGAGATCTTTTGTCACATTCCGATACCAAGATCACGCGCCGGGTATATATCCGCAAACCTGTTAAAGTAATCCCTCTGAATAGTAAAACCTCAAAGGAATAGTAAAAATGACAATATTACCTATGGCTAAGGTATTGAGAAATGGTGGGCAATGTTGGGATCGAACCAACGACAAGCTGATTAAGAGTCAGCTGCTCTACCAACTGAGCTAATTGCCCACAAAGCAAAACTTCAGAGAAGCGCTTATAGGTGAAGTCGGGCCTGAAGTAAAGCCGGACTTTAGTGAACGTTCACTGGGGTGAGATTATATTCACGGGCGGTAAAAAATGCGGCGTCATATGTAGGGAATACAGCAAGTTGCTTTCCGTCTGCGGAGCAAACAGCATACCCTTTTTCGCCCGAGACCGCAGGGCGGATATAGGCTACGTGCGACGAGTCACCGGCAATGGCTGCCTGATTAACGGCTTCCAGCAATTCAGGTAATCTCATCATAAGCGCCTCATTCCCCTTATCTATTATTATTGTACAAGCGACTTTTTAAACTGATGCAATCCGTTACCAGCCAACTATACCAACGAACCCTCCCCTTGTGTATGAATATATTGTGACAATCTAAAAATTATTATTTCAGTATTGACTGTAGTGCGCTTACACCAAGATACGCGCCAAGCACGAGCGTGATGCTGCCTGCAATGTAAGGCGCTTTATGAATCAAAGGCACCAGCCAGTGAAACCGGCGCCCTGCAGAGCGCACCCCGACGGCTGCCAGCACGCCCGATGCCACAAGCGTTAAGGCGAGCCCGATGCTGAAGCACAAGACCAGCGCCATGCCGAGCGTGAAATGCTTCAGTTGCAGGCATAGCAACAGCACCGTGATAGCTGCCGGGCACGGTATCAGCCCGCCGCTCAGACCGAACAGGATGATCTGGCCATTCGTCACCTTACGACCCGCAAAGCGTGAGTTGATATCCGCTTCGTGGTTATGCCCGTCATCATGTGAATGACCATGATCGTGGTGGTGATCGTGACGGTGCTGGTGATGCCGTTCTTTGCGTATGCGAAACAGCATCCATATGCCGATAATAATAATGAGCGCTGCGGAAGCCAGCTGGAAATAAGGCTCGCTTGCATGGGAATCGGTATTGCCGCCGATATATAATCCCACCAGCGCAACCGCCCACACGATGACGGTATGCGACACCGTAGCCGCCAGCCCCAGCATCACGGCCTGCTTCACCGTTCCGTTCACCGCCACGATGAACGCCGCCATAAGCGATTTGGAATGCCCCGGTTCAAGCCCATGCAGCGCGCCAAGCGCGATTGCCGTGGGTATGAACAGCCAGCCATAGGCCGCGCCCTGCTGGAGCAATTCTGCGAGTGATGTCATACGTAATTCGTACTCGGTACTCTATACCCGGTATAGTAAAAAAATAAACTGAGTACCAGGTACCCCTAACCGAGTACGGCCTAAGCTGCCTTTTTGCCCTTGAGCAGGTTACCCACCACATATTGCAGGATACCGCCGCTCTTGAAATATTCGATCTCGTCGAGCGTATCGATGCGGCAGAGCAGCGGCACATTCTCAATGCTGCCGTCTGCACGGCTGATTGTGAGCATCACGTCCATGCGCGGCTTGAGGCCAGCACCAAGCCCGCTGATCGCCAGCGTCTCAGTGCCGTCCAGCTTTAGGGTCTTGCGGTCGGTGCCTTCCTTGAACACCAGCGGAAGCACGCCCATGCCCACAAGGTTGGAACGGTGGATGCGTTCAAAACTCTCTGCGATCACCGCTTTTACACCCAGAAGGTTGGTGCCTTTGGCCGCCCAGTCACGCGAGGAACCGGTGCCATATTCCTTACCGGCTACTACCACCAGCGGCGTGCCAGCTTCCTTATACTTCATCGCGGCGTCATAAATACTCATCTGTTCACCTGTGGGAACGAACTTGGTGAGGCCGCCCTCAACACCACCCAGCATCTCGTTCTTGATGCGGATATTGGCGAACGTGCCGCGCATCATTACTTCGTGGTTGCCGCGACGAGCGCCGTAAGAGTTGTAATCCTTTGCCTGCACGCTCTGCCCATTGAGGTATTTGGCCGCAGGGCCAGCCTTGGAGATATTGCCAGCGGGAGAAATATGGTCAGTGGTGATGGAGTCCCCGAACAGGCCGAGGATGCGCGCGCCTTTAATGTCAGCCAGTGCTGCAGCCTTGCTTTCAAAATACGGCGGATGGCGAACGTAGGTGCTGCTCTCTTCCCACAGGTAGGTTTTACCTTCGCTGGATTTGATGCCCTGCCAGAACTTGTCGCCTTCAAACACGTTCGCATATTTCTTGCGGAACTGTTCGGCGGTAACGCATTTGAGCACCGCTTCCTGCACTTCGGCATTGGTCGGCCAGATATCGGCAAGGTAAATCGGCGTGCCGTTCCTGGCATTGCCGATGGGGTCTTTAGTGAGATCGATGTTCATGGAACCGGCCAGCGCATAGGCAACCACCAGCGGCGGCGATGCGAGGTAGTTGGCTTTTACGAACGGGTGCACGCGGCCTTCAAAATTACGGTTGCCGGAAAGCACGGAAGCCACGACGAGATTGCCGTCCTTGATCGTCTGCTCGATTTCTTCTTTAAGCGGGCCGGAGTTACCGATGCAGGTAGTGCAGCCGTAACCGACAAGGTTGAACCCCAGCGCGTCGAGGTCTTCCTGCACACCAGCCTGACGCAGGTATTCAGTCACCACCTGCGATCCCGGAGCCAGCGACGTCTTTACCCACGGCTTGCTGGTGAGGCCAAGCGCACGGGCTTTTTTGGCCACGAGGCCAGCCGCCATCATCACATAGGGGTTGGAAGTATTGGTGCAACTCGTGATAGCTGCGATCACCACGTCGCCATGCATGATGCCGTAACTGGTGCCGAGCACCGCTATACGGTCAGAGGGAGCATTGGAGGGGTTGAGTGAAGGAAGTGCGTCGCCGAAAGATTTGGCGGCGCTGCTGAGCGCTACCCTGTCCTGCGGGCGCTTGGGGCCTGCAAGGCTTGCTTCTACAATAGACATATCGAGTGAAAGCGTGTCGGTGAATACGGGGTCGACATAGTTCTTGTCACGCCACATGCCCTGCGCCTTCGCATAGGCTTCCACCAGCGCGATGCGCGCATCTTCACGCCCGGTCAGACGCATATAATTGAGGGTTTCCTCGTCCACGGGGAAGATGCCGCAGGTAGCGCCGTATTCAGGCGCCATATTGGCGATCGTCGCGCGATCCGCCAGTGTCAGGTTGTTGAGGCCTTCGCCGTAGAATTCCACGAACTTGTTCACCACGCCTTTTTTGCGTAGCATGTTGGTAACGGTGAGCACGAGGTCGGTTGCCGTCACGCCTTCTTTGAGCTTGCCTGTGAGCTTGAAACCAACAACTTCAGGAATGAGCATGGATACGGGCTGGCCGAGCATGGCGGCTTCGGCTTCGATGCCGCCTACGCCCCAGCCCAGTACGCCAAGGCCGTTGACCATGGTGGTGTGCGAGTCGGTGCCTACAAGCGTATCGGGGTAGGCGCAATCGCCGTCCGTCCAGACCACCTGCGCCAGATATTCAAGGTTCACCTGATGGCAGATGCCGGTTCCCGGCGGCACTACGCGGAAATTATCGAACGCCTTCTGGCCCCAGCGCAGGAACGCATAGCGCTCACCGTTGCGTTCCATTTCCAGCTTTACATTTTCTTCAAAGGAATTGGCGCTGCCATAAGCATCCACCTGCACGGAATGGTCGATAACAAGATCAACCGGCGAAAGCGGGTTGATGATGTCAGGATTGCCGCCAGCTTTTTTTACGGCCTCACGCATTGCGGCAAGATCTACCACAGCGGGAACGCCGGTGAAATCCTGCATCAGCACGCGCGCGGGACGGTAAGCTATCTCACGTTCCGAGGCATTCGTATTCATCCAATCACCGAAGGCTTTCACATCGTCGGTAGTCACGCTTTTGCCATCTTCAAAACGCAGCATGTTCTCAAGCAGAATTTTCAGTGAGAACGGGAGCTTCGTGAAATCCACCCCCAGCGCCTTGCCTGCCGCCGTAATACTATAATAATGATAGTTTTTGCCACCGGCGGAAAGTGCGGTTTTAGTTTTCAGTGTATCATTGCCTGCGTGCTGCATATATTGCCGTCCCCGTTAAAACGCGATAAATGTAAAGAGAATATAGAAACTCATTTTCCTGTCTATCAGGAAAGGATTAACAGAACATTACTTTAACTTCAAACTTTTAGCCACATGCTTACCTGTGACCTCATATCGTACAAAGACCGCTTTTCGGGACTGGGCTTTTCCCTTATTCCCGGAGCGCTTCTGGCGCTTTATGGAAAGGATGCCACAGGCGTCATCATGCTGCTGGCGGGCATACTTACGCCTACATCCGGCACTGTGTTATTTGAAGACGTGCCCATACGGCGCAGTAAAGATTACAAAGAATTATCGCTTTATATCCCCAATGCAGATTATCAATCCCGCGCAGGCGGGAATCTATCCTTCTTTGGGCAAATTAAAGGAATTCTGGATGCCCGTTTTAATGTAGAAAGAACTATAATAAGACTTGCTAAAGCAGGCGGCGGTGCGCCTGAGCTTGCCGAAGCCGCCATGCGCTATTGGGGGCTTGAGAACCACCGTAAAGAAAAATGCTCCGCACTCCCCCTGCATCTGCAGAAGCGTATTATACTCACACAGTTACTTACACACCCCCGCCCCGTCTGGCTTCTGGACTACCCTGAACAGCATCTGGACGAGGAAGGCCTCAACCTGCTGGATACGGTTATCGCCAATCGCTCAAATCAGGATGGCATTGTTGTTATGTCCACCCAGCGCAGCGGCTTTATGAATCACCTGCCCTCCCTCACCGTCGACGACTGGAAACCGCTTACCCTTGAGGCTTAAAACGTCTGCCAGGAAATACCCAGTAAAAGATGCGTTATCTTTTCCTTGCGTCCAAAAGGCAGCAGGCAGCTACGGAACTTAATGATCTTGGATTGCGCGTTGACGAAATGCCCTTCATCGGTAAGCGGGTCTTTCTTATCCAGCACCGCTTCAGCCTGCTGCAGCAAGCGCGCAGCTTCAAACTGCTTCGCACCGACGGCCAGCACCTCGCCGGTTATATCGCGTCCCATGGCCTGACAAGCCTTGGTACCCGTATAATCAGTGATCAATATCTGTTTTTTATTAGACACCTGCACACTGAAAGCGCAGCATTGCTGCCAGATGTCATCGCCGAGGCTCTCCGGTGCAAACGCCTCATATACAGGCATTAACTCGGCGCCTTTGCGCTTGCGCCAGTATTTAATAAGCGTATCTACCAAGCGTTGATCATTTTGCATGGCTACAACACGCCACAAACAAACGCCAAGGTCAAGTTTTCCATTGAATGAATTACATATTTGCAGGTAAATTCAGATTCAAAAGTTTAGGAAATATCATGAACACCAAGACCCCGTTATATCCCACCGTAGACGCGAATCCCTCGTTCCCTGAGATCGAAAAACGCACACTTGAATACTGGAAGCAGAATGCGACATTTTCCCAGTCGGTGGAAACACGCCCGGTCACCGCAGGAGGTGCCAGTAACGAATTCATTTTTTATGACGGCCCCCCGTTCGCTAATGGACTGCCGCATTACGGCCACCTGCTCACTGGCTATGTAAAAGACCTTTTCGCACGCTACCGGACCATGAAGGGCAAGCGCGTTGAGCGCCGCTTCGGATGGGACTGCCACGGCCTGCCTGCCGAAATGGGTGCTGAAAAAGACCTTGGCATCTCAGGGCGACAGGCGATCACGTCGTTCGGCATCGACAAGTTCAACGAGCATTGCCGCTCCTCCGTGATGAAATATACTCAGGAGTGGAAGCAATATGTAACGCGTCAGGCGCGCTGGGTAGATTTTGAGAACGACTACAAGACCATGAACACGCCGTATATGGAATCGGTGGTGTGGGCGTTCAAACAGCTTTACGATAAGGGACTCATTTATGAGGCATACCGCGTAATGCCTTATTCATGGGCGGCGGAAACACCGCTTTCCAATTTTGAGACGCGCCTTGATAACGCCTACCGTGAACGCGTGGACAAAGCCGTTACCGTTGCATTCCGCCTGCCCTCACGCCCCGAAGGCTTCCCGCAAGCGGATGAATATTACATCCTCGCATGGACCACCACGCCATGGACCCTGCCCAGCAACCTCGCGCTGGCCGTTTCCAAGGAAGTCACTTATGGCTGCCTAACCATTTCCGACGGAACATGCACCCGCACCATCATTGCCAGCTCTCATTATGTTAAGGCTCACGAGCAGGAGATTGAGGCAATCGCGCAATCGTTCAATTTTAATAAGGGCGCAAAAGCGCAAATCGAATATTCCGTCAGCAGCGACGTAGTGAAAGGCTCTGACCTGTTCAACGTTCCTTATGAACCCCTGTTCCCCTATTTCAGGGACAAGGTGGATAATGCCTTCCGCATCCTTGACGGCAGCGACTTCGTTTCCGCCGATGACGGCACCGGCATCGTGCACATGGCGCCGGGCTTCGGCGAGGACGACCAGCGCGTCTGTGAAGCGGGCGGCATCGAACTGGTCTGCCCGGTTGACCATGCTGGCCGTTTTACCGACGCCGTTTACGACCTGCCCTATGAATATGTAAGCGATGGCAAACCCATGAATGCCAAGCTCTCGCTTAAAGGGCTTAACGTCATTGAAGAGAACCTCGCCAATTTCAAATTCGGCGAAGCGAATGAGCGTATCATCGAGTATCTTAAGCGTTCGCAGCGCCTCGTGAAGCAGGACCAGATCACGCATAATTATCCGCATTGCTGGCGTACCGACAAGCCGCTTATCTACAAAGCGCTGCCAAGCTGGTATGTGGAAGTAAGCCGTTTCCGCGAGCGTATGGTGGAGCTTAATAAACAGATCAACTGGATTCCCGGCCATATCCGCGACGGCCTGTTCGGCAAGTGGCTGGAAAACGCCCGCGACTGGTCGATCTCACGCAACCGTTTCTGGGGCACGCCCATCCCGGTATGGAAGTCCGACAATCCTGAAAACACGCAGCTTTATGTGTTCGGCTCCATCGCGGAGCTGGAAGAATTTTTTGGCAAAAAAGTCAGCGACCTGCACCGTCCTTTCATCGACGAACTCACCAGGCCCGACCCGCAGAACCCGCATTACACCATCCGCCGCGTGGAAGACGTATTCGATTGCTGGTTCGAGTCCGGCTCCATGCCGTTCGCACAGGTGCACTACCCGTTCGAGAATAAAGACTGGTTCGAAAGCCATTCCCCCGCTGACTTCATCGTGGAATACGTGGCGCAGACGCGCGGCTGGTTCTACACGCTCATGGTGCTGGGCACCGCGTTGTTCGACCGTCCGCCCTTCCTCAACTGCATCTGCCATGGCGTGGTGATGGACGATAAGGGGCAGAAACTTTCCAAGCGCCTCAATAACTATGTAGACCCGACCGACCTGTTCGAGCAGTTCGGCGCGGACGCGTTGCGTTGGTTCATGATGTCTTCTCCCGTCATGCGTGGCCAGGAGCTTTACATCGACAAAGAAGGAAAGTTCATCCGCGACGTGGTGCGCCTCGCCGTGAAGCCGATCTGGAATGCGTATAATTTCTTCTGCCTCTATGCCAATGCAGATAACGTTAAAGCCAAATGGAACGTAACGTCACCTGACGTTATGGATATCTACATCCTCTCCAAATGCAGGCTGGCTGTGACTGAGGTGGAAAAAGCACTGGATGCTTACGACACACCGGGCGCAACCGAAGCCGTCAGCCGCTTCTTTGAAGCGCTGAATAACTGGTATATCCGCCGCAATAAAGAGCGCTTCTGGAAAGAAGAATGCGATGCCGACAAGCAGCATGCGTATGACACACTTTATACCGTACTGCATGCCATGTGCCGCGCTGCCGCCCCGCTCCTGCCGCTGACGCTGGAAGAGATTTATCGGGGCCTTACGGGCGAAGCGAGCCTGCATCTGCAGCAATTCCCTGATGTAAGCGACTTCCCGCAGGATGCCGCGCAGAATATGGATATGGTACGCGAAATCTGCAACGCCGCGCATGCGGTACGCAACCGCCTCAATATCCGCGTGCGCCAGCCGCTGCAATCGCTGAAGCTGGTGAGTGATACGGGCAATTACAGCGCTTTGCTGGAAGCGTCATCTGTCTATGTCTTCCTCATCCAGGATGAAGTGAACGTAAAGACGCTTTCAGTTGAAAGTAACGTCGCCAGTTATGCGGAGCATAAACTGCAGATCAACTTCCCCGTGCTTGGCAAACGCCTTCCGGAAAAGATCAAGCAGATCATTCCCGCCAGCAAGAAAAGCCAGTGGAAGGTACTTAAAGACGGCACGCTGGAAATTGCAGGCGAAGTACTTCAGCCGCAGGAGTTCAAACTGCTGCTGGAAGCCAAATCCGCTCACAAGAACAACGCGCAGGCGCTTGAGAATAACGACGCGCTCGTGCTGCTCGACACCGCTATCACCGAGGCGCTCGAGATGGAAGGCCTCGCGCGCGACCTGGTGCGCCTCATCCAGCAGGCGCGCAAGGAAGCGGGGCTTAACGTAGCCGACCGCATCCAGCTTTATCTCAGATTGTCCGACAAGCTCAGCAATGTGCTCAAGTCGCATAAGGACTACATCGCCGAGCAGGTGCTTGCCGAATCGCTGGCCGAGGGCGACATGCGCGGCTGCACCCATATCCGCAATGACACGATCGAGAATGAAGACGTCTCCATCGGCTTTGCCAACATAAAACGCAGCGCATGAACACCCGCCCTCTTAATATCGGCATCATAGGTTCCGGATCGTGGGGCACGGCGCTTGCCATCGTCGCCAACCGCACTGGCAGCAAGGCAACGCTGTGGACGCGCAATGAATATGTGCTGCGATCCATCACCGAAAAGCGCAAGAACGATACCTATCTGCCCGATGTGTTTATTGATCCCCGTATTGAGGCTACAGACAGCATTCCCGATGCATGCACCGGCGACATCGTGATTCTCGCCATACCATCGCAGCATGTGCGCGCCACGTGCATCATGCTGGCCGACCACCTGCAAGCCCATACACCGCTGGTGATCGCCACCAAAGGCGTGGAGCGCGGCAGTCTGGCGCTCATGAGCGAAGTGGTGCAGTCCATCCTGCCCAAAAACCCGGTTGCGGTGCTCACCGGCCCCAACTTCGCCTCTGAAATTGCCAAAGGCCTGCCCGCCGCAGCCACTGTAGCCTGCACAAACGAACAGGTAGCCAACCAGATCATTTTCGGGCTTGGCGGCAAGCTGTTCCGCACCTACTACACGGACGACATCATCGGCGCGCAGATCGGCGGCGCGGTGAAAAACGTCATCGCGATTGCCTGCGGCATCTCCATAGGACGGGAATTCGGCCATAATGCGCGCGGCGCCATCATCACGCGCGGCCTTGCCGAAATGAGCCGCCTGTGCCTTGCCAAAGGCGGCAGGGCAGAAACGCTGATGGGGCTTTCCGGCATCGGCGACCTTGTGCTCACCTGCACCAGCGCCACGTCTCGCAATATGTCGCTGGGTATGGAGCTGGGCGACCGCTCCCATAACGTTAAAAATGTGCTGGACGCATGGCAAAAGAAGCTGGCTGAAGGGGTGGCTAGCGCCGAATCGGTAACGGAACTTGCAAAAAAGCTAGGCATTTCAATGCCAATCTGCAAGGCCGTGCGCGAAATACTGCATACTGATGTTGATATTGACGATGTTATACAGTCGCTTATGGAGCGCCAACTTGTGCCTGAGGTGCGCTATTCCAGTTTCTAACCATTCTGCATTGTCAAAAAAAGTTCACAGTATTGTGATTGTATCTTTTTAAACAGCTTCTTATAATCTACAGTAATAAAAAACCGCTTTGGACTATTCTATGAAAAAAGAATTACTTGAAAAGCAATACCGCCAGATCACCGGCCTGTATGACCTTGCAGAAGACCTCGCCAATACGGTTGAGAGCGATTTCGTGAAGGACAAGGAAGCCCAGATGGACCTGGTTGAACCGCTCATCGCGCAGGTTGCCGAAACAGCCGATATCCTCTCCGAAGAATATGTGAGCCTGTTTGAAGTGCCCATCCGCAAGAAAAGCGCCAAGGGCCGTATTGAAACCGCATTGCGCAAGCTCTTCGCTGCATTTGACGATTACCGCGCACGCACCGGCCAGCAAGGCAAGAAAACCCTCGCTGCCCTTGTCAACATCGCCGACCCCGTCGTAGACAAACTGCGCAAGCAGGTGGAAAAGATCACCCTGCTGTTTATGCAGCTGGTGGAACTCTCCCTTGATCGCATCATGCACAAAGGCGAAGCGGAAGAATTCCGTCGCGTGAACGAAAAAGAACTGAGCAGCCTGTCGCCACAACTCGGCGTCTGAGAAGATTAAGCCATACCCATAAAAAAACACCCGGAGTTAAAACCCGGGTGTTTTTTTTCGAGCCTTCACGAGGAAGTTCAGGCTTTTCCTTTATTCATCCACCAGTCATTCACGGGAGTACGCACGCAGGGGCTGCCTTCAGCACCAGCGCATGGGCTTTTCAGGTCAGACTTGGGAAAGCTGCACGCGCTCAGCGCGCTCAGCATAAGTATTGCAGTAACGATATGGCGGATCTTCATACTTTACTCCCGAAAAACAATTAACGTACTGAGACAATACACTTTTGCCCCAGCGAGGTCAATACGTGCTAGGCCTGCTTAAAAAGCTTTGAAAAACGGCGCTCTTTGCGCTTTTTCCAGTGCCCACGGTGATAAGCGTCGCTGGCCAGAAGCGGCAGTACGGAAGTGGCTTCGGCATACACCATCTGCTCGTAAGCGGTGTCTACCTTACCCCATGAGCAGGCTTCCTTCAGCGTGGATGAGCTGCATGCGCCGTCACGGGAGTCAGCCACGGTGATCTGCACGGCGTATTTATGCATTTCCACATCGCGGCCAAGGATTTCAGCGCAAACAACTGTGTCCTGCACATAGTTCTTGGGAACGCCGCCGCCAATCATGAGCAGGCCCGAGGCCTTGCTATTGAGCTTGATCTCGGTGAGTTCACGGAAATCACGGATGGAGTCCATCGTGATATGCTTCCTGGGGTTCTGCTCCTGATGCAGCACAAGGCCGAAACCGGCGGAGGAGTCCGTGAAAGCCGGGCAGAAAATGGGCACATCGTGCTCATAGGCGGTCTGCACGAGGGAGCCTTTCTTCTTGGCATTCTTGGTCAGCCACCTGCCCATTTCGCGGATGAATTCGCGCGAAGTGTACGCGCGCGGCTCAAGGCCGTCAGCGATCTTGCCGATAGCCGCGTCGCAGGCCTGCAGTTCTTCTTCGTCGATATAGGTATCGTAGATACGGTCGATGTAGTTATCGCGCAGCAGTTTGTCGTCGATGAAGGGTGTGCCCTGATAATGGCGGAAGCCCAGCGCTTCAAAGAAGTCCATATCCACGATGCTGGCACCGGTGGAAACAATGGCGTCCACCATGTTGTTCTTCACGAGGTCGGCATAGAGCTTCATGCAGCCGCCTGCGGAAGTGGAACCGGCGATCACGAGAAAAATCGCGCATTCCTTATCCTGCAACATCATGTTGTAGATGCCGGTTGCCTTGGCAAGGTCACGCGAGGTGAAGGACATTTTGTCCATCGCCTTGATGATGGGGCGCGCATCAAACGACGTGATGTCGATATGCTCCACCGGAGTGGAAAGCAGTTCCTGCTTCATGCCTTTGCGCGGGGATTTTTTTACGGACGTTTTCATTCTATACTCCTTACTAAAAAACGTACTCAGTTATGCGTACTCGGCACTCGGAATCACCGAGTACCAGGTACCGAGTACGATACTACTGTAAACCATACATGGAGAGCATCGGGTTATCCGAGAGCTCCGCCTGCTTTTCCGAACCAAAGCCGTTGAACTTGGTGCGCATCGTCTGGCCGTAAGCGCCAAGCCCGCCGATCTCGATCCAGTCGCCTTCCTTGATGTCAGCCGGAAGCATGAAGGGGCCCTTCATGGCATCAAGCGAATCGCAGGTGGGGCCGAAGAAACGGTACGGCATCAGTTCGCCGGTGAAAGACTCCAGCGGACGGATGGCGCGCACGGGATACACAAAACCGGGATACCCCGCATCAAACAGGCTGCCATATACGCCGTCATTCAGGTAGAGCGCGTCGCCTTTGCGCAGTTCAACCTTCACAACCATGGAGCCGTTCTCCGCTACCAGCGCACGGCCGGGTTCGCAGAACAGTTCGGCCTTGGCAAAGCCGTTCACTTCGATACCCTGCTTGATCGCGTCCATGTAAGACTGCATCGCGGGCGGTGCAAGATCGGGGTAGATAGAGGGAAAGCCACCGCCAACGTCGAGCGAGTCGATTGCCACACCGGCTTCGTCGATAAGCGCGCGCACCTTCTGGAGCGCCAGCGTGTACCCTGCAGGGTCCATGCACTGCGAGCCGACGTGGAAGCACACGCCCAGTTTCCTGCCAACAGCACGTGACGCGCGCAGCAGCTCAACGGCCTCAGCGCCGTGCACACCGAATTTGCCCTGCAGGCTGTAAGCCGCATGCTCGTTGGGGATGGTGATGCGCACGAACAGGTTGAGGTCTGCCGCGTGGTGCGTCATCTCTTCGATCTTGGTGAGTTCGTCGAGCGAATCGAGTGAGAAACTGCGGATGCCGAACTTGTGGTAAGCATGCAGGATGGACTCGCGGCTCTTTACCGGATGCATGTAATACATGGATGCCTTGGGGCATTCACGCGCAACAAGCGCTATCTCGGCAAGGGATGCCACGTCGAAATGTTTGATGCCCGCGCGCGCAAGCGTCTTGAGCACATGGGGTTCGGGGTTCGTCTTCACTGCGAACATCACCTGACCGGGGAATGTGGAAAGGAACCATTTCGCCGCCGTCTTGATAGCGTGCGGGCGAATGCAGTGCACTGGTTCGGAGGGTTTCATTCGCTCGACCAGATCTTGAGCCGACACGAACTTGGAAAGATTCTGTGGCTTGAGCGGGAGCGGGTTTAGGAGGAGGAATTGCTGGCTTCGGTTAGCGCGAGGTTTCGCGTGGGGGACTTTGTTCATCTCTGGGTTGGTACTTTCATGAAAATGTTAGCATTGCTACGGGATTTTGCTGCGAAATACTGTAAACATATAACTCTCATTCATTGTTGAACCGGTGTTTCCGCCAAGCGCTTTGGGCGTTTAGAGAAACGGGATGCTCATAGCGCAAACGAATCACATAATAAAGCATTTTCTTCATAAGTTTAACTATTTTTTTCCCTGATGAGATTTTTTGACAAACCTATGTCAGTTATGACACATACATGGGCACGCCTTTCGTGCCCTTCCGACTCCTTGCGGAGTGCCTTCCGTCTCTCACCAGTATCCGCACGTATCGCCCATGGCTCTGCGCCTTAAATTAAAGAACCCAAGCGTGCTTCCCGGATTTAGTATCACGCTGGGCTACACCCTACTTTATCTGTCCCTGATTGTGGTTATCCCGCTGTCGGGCCTGTTCGTCAGCACCGCCAGCCTGAGCTGGCAGAGCTTCTGGGAGATCGTGAGCACGCCGCGCGTGCAGGCGGCTTACAAGGTCACATTCGGCATTTCACTGCTGGCCGCCTTCATCAACACCCTGTTCGGACTGGTGGCCGCATGGGCGCTGGTTCGCTGCAATATCCCCGCACGCAGGCTCTTTGACGCCCTGATAGACCTGCCTTTCGCCCTGCCTACGGCCATTGCGGGCATCGCGCTGTGCACGCTATACGCTCCGCATGGCTGGATAGGCCAGCATCTGGAGCCTCTGGGCATAAAAGTGGCCTTTTCGCCGCTGGGCATCCTTATGGCGCTGATATTCGTGGGCCTGCCCTTCACCATCCGCACCGTGGAGCCAGTGCTGCGGGATATGGACCAGGAAGTGGAAGAGGCCGCCGCCGGGCTCGGAGCAACGCGCTGGCAGACATTCTATAAGATAATCCTTCCCCATATCACCCCGGCGCTCCTCACAGGTTTTGCCCTTTCCTTCGCCCGTGGCCTTGGCGAATACGGCTCGGTTATCTTTATTGCGGGCAATATGCCGATGATATCGGAGATCGTGCCCCTCATCATCGTCACCCGTCTTGAACAATATGACGTGCCGGGGGCCACCGCCATTGCCGTCAGCATGCTGTGCATCTCGTTCCTGCTGCTGCTTGTCATCAACCTGCTCCAGCGCTGGAGCGGCAGGAGGGAATCGTAATGCGCTCCACAGTAACCCATGAGCCACCTTTTGTTAAAATACTGATGTGCGCCCTCACTATCGGCTATCTGGGGCTGATGATCGTGTTGCCGCTCGCGGTGGTGTTCAATGAGGCGTTTGCCAAAGGCCTCAAGGCTTATTTTTCCGCGCTGGGGCATGAAGACGCCCGCTCCGCCGTTAAGCTGACCCTCATCGTTACAGCTATCGCCGTGCCGCTGAATACACTCTTCGGCATCGCGGCGAGCTGGGCTATCACCAAGTTCGACTTTATCGGCAAACGTATCCTGATTACCTTTATCGACCTGCCCTTCTCCATCTCCCCCATCATCTCCGGCCTTATCTTCGTGCTGCTGTTCGGCGCGGAAAGCGTGTTGCATGAGTGGCTGGTGAGCAATAACATCCAGATACTCTTCGCGGTGCCGGGGCTGGTGCTGGCCACCATGTTCGTCACCTTCCCCTTTGTTGCGCGTGAGCTTATTCCATTAATGGAAGAACAAGGCACTGAAGCCGAAGAGGCCGCCATCATGCTGGGCGCCAGCGGCTGGCAGACCTTCTGGCATATCACCCTGCCCAATATCCGCTGGGGACTGTTATATGGTGTCATCCTCTGCACTGCGCGCGCGATGGGCGAATTCGGTGCGGTGTCGGTAGTATCGGGCCATATACGCGGCAGCACCATGACCATACCGCTGCATGTGGAGTCGCTGTATAACGAATATAACTCCGTCGCCGCATTCGCGGTGGCGTCCATCCTCACGGCATTTGCATTATTCACTTTGCTGATAAAGCATGTTGTGGAACATTACTCACCCGATGAGCGAGCGACACGATGAGTATTGAAGTCAGGAATATACAGAAATTCTACGGCACCACACCGGTGCTCAAGGGCATTAACCTTGAAGTAAAGCCGGGCGAGCTGGTGGCGCTGCTTGGGCCTTCAGGTTCAGGCAAAACGTCGCTCCTGCGCATTATAGCGGGGCTTGAAACGCCAGATGCAGGCACCGTGCTGCTGGACGGCAATGAAACCATGAGCAAGAACGCGCGCGAGCGCAATGTGGGTTTCGTGTTCCAGCATTACGCACTCTTTCGCCATATGACCGTGTTCGACAATGTGGCCTTCGGCCTGCGCATGCGCCCTGCAGGCAATCGCCCAAGCCCTGAAGAGATAGAATCACGTGTGATGAAGCTGCTGACGCTCGTGCATCTGGACGCTTTCTATGGCCGTTATCCCTCGCAGCTTTCCGGCGGGCAGCGCCAGCGTGTGGCGCTCGCGCGTGCACTGGCCGTGGAGCCGCGCGTGCTGTTGCTGGACGAACCTTTCGGCGCACTCGATGCCAAAGTGCGCAAGGAACTGCGCCGCTGGCTGCGCCGCCTGCATGATGAAATCCATGTCACCACCATTTTCGTGACGCACGATCAGGAAGAAGCGATGGAAGTGGCCGACCGCGTGGTGGTCATGAGCAACGGCAAGGTGGAGCAGATGGGATCACCTGCCGAGGTCTATCACAATCCCACCAACAGCTTCGTCTATGACTTCCTCGGCAATTATAATGTGTTTGAAGGCTGGCGTGACGATAAAGGCGAAACGCATCTGGTGGAATATGACGCCGTGACCGAAGAGCCTGTGCCTGCCGTAACTGTGAAGGGCTGGAGCGCGCGCTACCCCGAAGTGGCCAGCCTGCTGCGCCGCTTCATGCCGAGCCTGTCGGCAGAAGGAAGCTCCATGCTGCCCTTGCAAAAACGTGGGGCAACCGTATTGCCAAGCGAAGGCAAGCCGGTGCGCCTGTTCGCAAGGCCGCATGAAATGTTCATCACGCGCACGCCGGAAACCGGCGCGGAATATGTTAGCGCCAAGGTGATCTATATCAACAAGACCGGCCCGCTGGCCAAAGTGGAAATGGAACGCCGCAACGGCGTGATGCTGACGGTCGAAATCGCCAAGGACGTAATCGACAAACTCGAAATCAAGAAGCATGAAGAACTGTTCGTGCGCCCTAAGACGACCAAGGTGTTTGAGGATGAAGCGTTATAAGAAAAGGCATTAGCGGAAACCTGATGCCTTTTTCTTTACCTCGTACCCAAGCCTAAAGCCTTAATACCTATACTAAACTGCCCACCGTGCCGCATTGCGGACAGGTGAATTCCCATGCATTGGCCGGGCGTTTGCAGGAGTTACATGTCCAGTCCGCGCCTGCGGGAGATTCGCTGGCGCGTTTGTGCCAATGAGCGGAAAGCTCATGGTCGCCTTCATCATGCGCTATGTTAGCGAGTATAGTGCAGATACGCGAGGTCTCGCCAGTCTTTTCCAGCACCTGCTTGAGCACTTCACGGGCAGTCTTGTTGTCTTTTTCTTTAATGGCTAGGCGCGCCTGCAACACCTGCGCTTCCACCGCGTCAGGATAACGCTTCACCATTTTTTTGATAAGCTTGGAAGCCCTCACCTTGTCCTTAGCCGCATCATACGTGCGGATGATCTCCTCGCCTATTTCAGGGTGACGGTTGCGCTTCCACCCCTCGCCCACCGTGTGGAATGCAAGGCTTGCATCCCCTTTGGCAGAATAGATGCTGGCCAGCAGCACCGTGGCCGGTACAAAGGAAGGATTGCGGCGCAGCGCGTCCTTGAGGCGGAAGATGGCGGAGTCAAATTGCTGGTTGGCTGCCAGTTTTTTGGCATCCACACAGAGCAGCCCGGCGCGGATAAGGTGCACTTCATCGGCATGGATGGCACGCTTGCGCGCCGCCCGCTGCAGATGCTGCAGCGCTTCGTCCACACGCCCCGAGTCGGCATAGAGCCCGATGAGCGAGAGCGCCACCCAATGGTCTTGCGGGCGCATCCCGTACGCTTTCTCCGCGTAATGCAATGCGGTGCCGAGGTCGCCCGTCCTGCGGGCGTTGTCGATCATGCCGCGCAGCGAAAGGAACTCGGTGACGCCCGCCTTGCTCATGCGCTCCAGATATTGCTGGGACTTGGAATCGTTGCCTTCCAGCCTTGCCACCTGCGACGCCAGCATCAGCGTGAGCGGCTGGTCGGGCAGCAGATACTCCGCCCGCTTCAGGTAACGGCGTGCGCCGCGCATGTCCTGCGTGGCAATGGCGGCGAATGTTTCGGTGAGCGCCGTGATACCCAGTGACTGGCGTTTGGCAAGGCGCGACTGCGACCACAGGCGCGGGCTGCGCACAAGCACGGAAAGGAACCAGTAAACGATCATGAAAGCCAGTGCCAGCGCCGCGACGCCCGCCACGAGCGTAAGCACGCTGGTTTCGAGGCGGTACACACCCCAGTCGATTGCCACCCTGCCCGGCTCATCAGCGATCCACGCAAGGCCCAGCGACAGCGTTACAATAACCAGCAGCAGGATAATGAGCCGTATCATTGGATGTTCAGCCCCTGATTCTGGATAGCTTCAGGTGCTTTATGTTCCTGCGGCTGGAACACCTGCCCCATCACCTGTTCTTCAAGCTCGTCTATCATACCCTGGGCATCCAGCGCTATCTGGGCGTCCTCAAGCCAGCCTGTGAAGCTGTTCTTTACGGCATCGGGCAGCCTGTTGATCTCGGCAATGGAGGCTTCGATCTGCCCCTTGTCAAGATTGGCAGCGGCGCGGCCAACGATGGCGTCGGCATCCTGTCCCGTCTGCGCTTCGTCGATGCGGCGCACGCGCACGAGGTTCTTCATGTTGAATACGAACCTGTCCCACGCCCCGGCTTCCGGCGGCGGCACGGCCTGCGCGGAACTAAACTGCTCCACGGAATTGTCGAACGAAGTAAGCAGCTCCGCCAGTGTAGGCACACCGTTGTCCGCATAGGTAGCAAGATCAGCCAGCGGCTTGTTCTGCGAAGTAGAGTCCCCGATCAGGTCTTCAAAATCCGACAGTGAATCGGCATAGGCCTTACCCGCCAGCACATTGTTGCTCAGGCGATGGAACGCCGAGAGCAGCTTGATGGAATGCGCGATATGGTCGGCGTTAAAGGCGGGCGTGGAAGCCTTGAATGCGCTGATTTCTTTTTCCAGCGCTTCAAGGCGTTTTGCCTGCTCCTGTTGCACGGCGGTGTCAGCCGCCGGGGGAGCCGGTTCCGCAGTGCCTTCAGGCGTGGGGGCATCATCACCGGCCACTGCCGAAGCCACACCTTCAACAGGCGCAGCCTTCAGGCTGGAAACCTCCGAGGTAACGGCTTTCATCTCTTTTTCAAGCGCGGCAATGCGCTCCTCATAGCGTGCCACGCCCTTATCCAGATTCTCCAGTCTGGCGTCCAGAACCCCCAGCGCTTCGCCCGCCATGCCCGGCACGGCACCCTGCTGCCTAGACAAGTAAATGAAACCGGCCGTAAGGATAATCAACGCAATAACAAGTATCAATACCGCATATCCGGCCCATGATCTGGTAGTCGCGGCATCATCCTGTGTGGGTTCGTCTGACATTATATATGCTCCCTGGGCGCTCGTAACGCTATGCGTCTTTAACATAATTAAACCGATTCACATACGAAAGTTTTCCGCACTGCAAGAACGGAAAAAAATTTATCACTTTTATAACTTATTTGTGTCATAGTTTTACTAAATACTGTATAAAACGCACAACATCATGCTATTGCTTGATTGAAAAGCTATTTTCTACTATTATTTCTACTTTAAGGGAAAGGTTGAGTGGTGCAGATATCTACTCTCAGAGAAAAAAATATTTCTTCATCTGCCAACCGTAGCCAGTTCACACTGCTAACCTTCTTGAGCACCCTGCTCACCATAGTCTTCGTAACGGTGTTCACCGCGTCCTCAGCCGACGCCTCCACCAAGAAAAACTGCAAGAATTACATTTCCAAGCAGAACGTGAAGGCCTGCATGGGCGGCAAAAGCGTGAAAACCTCCAGCCTGCGCAAGAAGCAGCATGTGGTGTATACCCGTCCGCAGCCCGCCACTTTCGTTATCAACGCTGACACCGGCAAGGTGTTACAGGCGGAAAATGCCGACGCCGCACGCTATCCCGCGTCTCTCACCAAGATGATGACGCTCTACCTCACCTTTGAAGCGCTCAAGAAAGGTAAGCTCAAGCTCGATCAGGAAATGCCGGTTTCCCTGCACGCCTCCGGCCAGCCGCAAACCAACATAGCGCTGGAACCCGGTGACAGGCTTTCCGTAAAAGACGCCATCCTCAGCCTGGTTGTGCGTTCCGCGAACGACTCCGCCGTAGTGCTCAGTGAAGCGCTGGGCGGTACCGAAGAAGGCTTTGCCGTCAAGATGACCGCCAAGGCGCGTGAGCTGGGCATGAAAAAAACCGTATTCCATAACGCATCCGGTCTGCCCGACCCCCGCCAGCGTACAACCGCGCGCGACCTGGCAGTGCTTGGCCTCGCGCTGAAGCGTGACTTTCCGCAATATTATCCCTTCTTCAAGACCGAAGCCTTCACTTTCCGTGACAAGACCTACACCACCCATAACCGCGTGATGACGCGCTATGAAGGCGTGGACGGCATCAAGACCGGCTATATCCGGGCATCCGGCTTCAACCTCGTAAGCTCCGCCAAGAAAAACGGCTACAACCTCGTGGCCGTAGTGCTGGGCGGCAGGACATGGCGCGAGCGCGACGACCAGATGATCGCCCTGCTGGATCAGAACTTTAATCGCCTAATCGCCAAAGGTGACGCCCCTCTTACCCCCAGAATCATGGATGTGGCCTCGCTTAATCCCGCTGCGGAAGCTGCCTCCCCCGTTACAGAAGAGGAAGCCATGGAAGGTCAGGGTGACCTGACCTCCGAATCCGATACTTCTGCTTTCAAGGCGCTGTCAGCCCCCACAATCCAGCCGGATGCAAAAGCTGCCGCTGAAGTGCTTACCCAGCAATGGGGCATTCAGGTAGGCGCTTACGGGCAAAAGAGTGAAGCCGTAAAAGCCGCCACCTACGCTCTCAAGCATGCCCCCACCCAGCTTGCCGCTTCACGCATTTCCATTACTGAGCGCACGCCCAGCAACACCTTCTATCGCGCGCGCCTGGTCAACATCAGCCAGAAGCAGGCAGAATCCGCCTGCAAAGCCCTGTCTGAAAAACAGCTCAACTGCTTTACTTTCAAAGACTGACTTCTGCGTTGATGAGGCTGAAACAAAAAACCCCCCGGAATTTCCGGAGGGTTTTTTTATGACCGAATGAAACAGACGATTAGTCGTTCTTATCGGTGTTCTTGCGGGCCAGTTTGCGGGTACGGCGCACTGCTTCAGCAGCACGGCGAACGCGTTCCTCGGAGGGCTTCTCAAAGTGACGGCGCATTTTCATTTCGCGGAAGATACCTTCGCGCTGCATCTTCTTCTTAAGAGCGCGCAAAGCCTGATCCACGTTGTTGTCTCTTACAACTACTTCTACCATCTCAAAATACCCCCTTTCCGGTGAGGCGCGGATTCTAGTCACCTCCGCTCCTTAAGTCGAGCAAAAGTTTCTCATTGCCAAACGGCCGCAAAAAACATTACAAACATAACCCCTCCCCCAAAAACAAAAATGACAAGGAGCGATATGTCAAAAGTGATGAAATCAGGCGGAATCGCCGGTGACCAGCTTAAATCTATTATTGAGCGAATTGAAAGACTTGAAGAAGAAAAATCCGGCATCGCATCCGATATCAAAGATATCTTCGCCGAAGCCAAGGGCAACGGCTACGATGTGAAAACCCTGCGCAAGGTTATTTCCCTGCGCAAGAAAGACGCCGCCGAGCGCGATGAGGAAGAGCACCTGCTCGACACCTACAAGCGCGCGCTGGGCATGATCCCCGATTTTGAAGAAGAAAAAGAAGAAGAAGCCGCCTGAGCCCACGCGCGTTTTTTAGTTGTCGTACCGCATTGTTTATCTATATAATGTAGAACATTAACACATATATCTACTATATATGGTGATTTATGCCCAAAAAGACCGTTAAAGCACTGACCTCCGCCTTCAGTGAGCTTTCTGCGCTCAACCGCATGAAAGTGGAGGTGGATCTGCTCACCCGTTATTCAACGGATGTGATCTATCGCCTGCGGTACGACACGATGCAGTATGACTACATCAGCCCCGCCGTGCAGAAACTGCTGGGCTACAGTGCGCAGGCACTCAACAGCATTGTGCCGCTGCGCTCGCTGATACTGGAAACGCGTATCGTCAATGACGGCATGAAATCGGTGGAGTCTTACAGCAACCTTGAGGAAACGCGCAAACGCGGCGATGTCGGCAAATGGCAGGCCGATTACATGATGAAGACCCAGAGCGGCAAGACCATCTGGGTGGCCGATATCTCCTACCCGTGGTTCGACAAAAAAGGCGCTATCATCGGCTCTATCGGCAGCTTGCGTGACATCTCAGACCGCATAGAGGCGGAAGAAAAGATCCGCCAGGAGCTGGTGCGCGCGGGTTCCAGCGATGAACTGACCGGACTTGCCAACCGGCAGGCTTTCTGGACAAGGCTGGAGAGCGAAGTGTCGCGCATCAAGCGCACGCAAAGCGATCTCTCACTGCTACTAATCGAGGTGGATAACGCCGACCGCATCAAATCGTCCCACGGTGAAACAGTATTCAGCAATGTAATTTCGGGCGTGGCAAAACTCGTCAGCTCCGGCCTGCGTGAGCTTGACCTCGCCGCACGCATAGGCAGCGCTGAATATGGAATCGTACTGCCGGAAACTTCCCCGGACGGAGCCGTTAAGCTGGCAATCCGTATACGCGATGCAGTCGCTCGCCACACTTTTTACACCGGCAGTGAGCCGCTTGGCTGCACCGCATCGCTTGGCATTGCCAGCTCCCGCATGGGGCGTGAAATGGATGCGACCCGGCTGTTTAAGCTTGCCGACATGCGGCGCTACATCGCCCGTCACACCGGCGGCAATCGCCTTTCATCCGACGAAATGGCGGATAAAGTGCATTAAAGACGAGAAAGCGAGATAATGAGAATGCAAGAAGTCTAACTATTACTTTTTGCTTTCTCGTTATCTCACCCCTTGCCTTATCCTTCCAGCTTTCTTGCTTCATCCACCAGCATAATCGGAATGCCGTCGCGGATGGGATAGGCAAGCTTTGCCTTATCGCTGATTAGCTCTCCTGCCTGAGCGTCATAACGCAGGCCGGTCTTGGTGAGCGGGCACACCAGTATTTCAAGCAGTTTGGGATCAACAACCGTCATATGCCCTCACGAAAAAATGAGTGTGGAAAGTTTGCGGCGTCCCTGCATGGTCAGCGGATGCGTATGACCAAGCGCTTCAAAAAATTCGAGCAGCTTGGTGCGTGCGGCCCCCTCGTTCCACGCCTTATCACGCCCTACTATAAATAGCAGCTCGCCAATGGCCTCTTCCTGTTTACCGCTGGTGAATAAGGCCTGCGCAAGTTCCAGACGCGACGCATGATCGTTGGCATTTTTGGCGAGTTTTGCATTCAGCTGCATGAGGCCGTCACGCCCCGGCGCGCTGCGTGCAAGCTTGAGCGCCGCTTTCACCGACTGCACTGCTTCCATATTCTGCGATGCTTCCGGCACGGCTTTCACCAGCACCTCCGCTTCATCGAGCTGGCCGAGCGCCACCAGTGCTGCGGCAGCGCCTGCGAGCGCTTCGATGTTATTTTGGTCTGCCTGTAACAGTGCTTCAAAATGCTGCAAGGCCGCTTCAGGCTGGCCTGCCTGCAAAAGTTTCCTGGCGCCTTCCAGTGAGTGCAGCACCTCCTGCCCTTCCGGCGTGGTATTGAGGAGTTGCGCCACCATCTGCCTGAGCTGGCTTTCGGGCACGGCACCGGAGAACGCGTCGAGCGGCTGCCCCTGCAACAAAATGTAAACCATCGGCACGGACTGGATGCGAAACTGCTGCGCGATCTGCGGGTTCTTATCTACGTCGACCTTCGCCAGCCTGATACGTCCCTTGGTCTCCCCCACTACCTTTTCGAGTATGGGGCCGAACTGCTTGCATGGCCCGCACCATGAAGCGGTGAAATAAAGCAGTGCCGGAAGCTGCATGGATGCCTGCATCACTTCCTGCATAAAATTTTGCGCGGTAACCTCGACAGCTGCGGAAGCCGAAGTATCCAAGGCCTTGTTTTGACTGGGTTGCATTGCGTTTTTCCTCTCTAAACCACAGGAAATATGCCTATAGCATGAAACACTTGCAAACTGAAAGTAAATCCCTATATTGGCGTTCGCTTCGGGGGTAAAACCCCTTATGAATCAAGCGGGCGTAGCTCAGCGGTAGAGCGCCACCTTGCCAAGGTGGATGTCGAGAGTTCGATCCTCTTCGCCCGCTCCATTCTCTCTTAGAAAAGCATGGAACAGAAACACTCAGGCCGCTACCTGCGTGTGGGCATCCTGAGCACTACGGCCTTTGCCGTTGCATGCGCCGCCACGTGCGCAGCAGGGCGGAACGCTTCGCTTATCGCCATATCGATGACACGCCGGATATCTTCCAAAGCTGCGCGGAACGCTTCATCATTCTTCAGAATCGTGGCCGTTTCCTTGACTTCCATTTTGTTGGGCAACAATATGCGCTCCATAAAATGCGCAGGATATTCAGGCTTCGCCTGCTCGCGCACCGCGCTTACATCCTTGAGTTTCTTTATCAGCGGCGCGGATTTTTTCTCATCGCCGAGCAACATCGGCAGGTATTTCTCAAGCCCCGCATCGGCATAAAGCTCCAGCCCCTTGATGTAGGTAAGGCCGATATTACCGATCATCGAAGGGTCCATGCGTTTCTTGCTCACCGTCATCGCAATCGCCTCGTTAAGCCTCGCGGCGGCAGTCGCATGGCCTTTCGCCGCCAGCGCCTTTATGGACTCCATCAGCGCAGTGCGGATATTGGCGGGGAGCTCCTGATAGTCTTCGATGGATTTTTTTGCGGGCATATCGGACATAACGTTATTCCTGCTGTTATAGGTGAATAACCCTAAATTACCGCCAAAACCCCTGATAAATCGTTAATGTAAAAAGATATTTTATTATCAAATCATTAAAATTGTATATTTCTGTTCGTAATTAGCCACTTGGTTGAGAGGTTTCTGGCTGAAATCCGCCAATACTTCAAATATGACAGTTCTGTGAATTTTAAAGCTGAGTCATACTCTTAGATTGTTATTACGGTTCTAAAAGTGATAGAATTTGCTGGCAAGGAACAAAAGCATGTCTTGGACAGAAAATATTCCGCCCGCAGCAAAGTCATTTACCACTAAAGCGCTGAGAGGCGTAGAGTTGCTTGCCGATGGTTTCCACGCCATTCCCAAGGCAAAAAAGGGCGACAACAATCCCCTCAAGGCCCTTCCCAGCATGCATCGCCTTCTCAATGTGTTTGGCATGGTTGGCGCTTACAGTGCCACGCAATACCTGACCAACATCATGTTCGCCTGCAAGATCAACGGCAGCCAGTGTGAAGAACTTCCTATCGAGCAGGTGCCCAAGCCCCTGCACTTCCTTCACGGCATCTTTTCCTATAACCCCATGGCTGATGATCCATCCAGCCAATGGCATAAAGTTGCGCAACAGCTTGCACCTGCAATTGGCGGCGCAGTGGGTGCCATTTACGGCAGCAAATACTTTTTCATTGAGCAGAACGGCAAGGAAAAGGCGTTCAATGATCTCATGAAGAAAGAAAAACTGCACCCCCTGCAGGCCGATACTGCCGCTGTCTTCGCACAGGGGCTGAAGGGCTGGCGAAAACTGGCTGGCTCCCTTGCTTGGCCTGCCTCCGCTTCAGGCACCACTGGCCCCATGTATGGCACGGCGCTTAATTCAGCATTTCTGCTTGGCAACAATAACCGCACATTAGCCGGCCTTGTCACCGGACTGGAAGAAAGCGGCCTGAAATCCATGCGCTGGCTATCCCAGAAACTGCGCCTTCTCAATAATACCACTTCCCGCTTCAATGTTGGCCCTGAAGGCGCCCTGGCCAAAATCATTGAAGGCACGGAAATGGCCCTACGCGACGCAGCCAACCCCGCCAAGCAGGGCAAAGTAGCGGAAGCGTATGGCAAGGATATCGTTGAAGGCGTAATTATGCCTCTCATTGTCAAAATGAAGCCGCATGAAAAAAGCCAATTGGTGGACAAAATGAAAGGTCTTTTCGAAGGACTTGCACGTGAACATCAGGCATCGGGCCTTAGCACGCAGCAAGTGCAAGATACAGTGAAGGCGCATATCCATGACCTCCTGCTCAATGCTAAAGTGCAGAACATGGGCGAAGGCATGAAAGTGGGACAAACCGGCCTGCTTGGCTGGCTCGCGGAAAAGCTGGGTGCCAAAAGAACGGTGGATGAGATCCGCTCCCGTATGATGCGCGCACCTGCCATGGAGAGGGCGTAATCCATGGTGCATGCTCCCGTAAAACCCCAGCCCCAGGATGAACAGGACAGTAAGCAGCATGTCTCGCTCGACATTCGCCCGGGTATGAGTGCAGAGCAATATGTCAGCGAAAGCGTGAAGATGCATTACGGCAACCAGCATCAGGGCTTCATCAATGGTGGGCTGTTGCAGTTCTGCCGCAAGGTAGGGGATATGGCCCTGGCCGTCATTCCCAAGAACCGTTTCTGGTGCGCCGTAGGATTAACCGGCGGCGGCATGTTAGGACTCAAACTGGCTGGCATCATGTCCGGCAAAAGCCTTTTTAATGACGAACCTATCGTCAAAGACAAAGTCAATAAGCTGTTGCGTCCATTGCATGGCGTTTTAGAGAGTGTCCCTCATAGCAGCGCGGTGGCGGATCGCTGGAAGCGTGTTGGCGCGCTCCTTACCTTCACTGCAGTAAGCTTCGCGGGCGTTATGACCGGTGCATTCGTGGCCTATCGCAATTCACGCCAACGCAATTCCCACCCTGAATCGCTGGAAGATTATGCGGCACGTGTCGGCCAGCATCAGGGCGACAAATGGCGCTGGCTGGCGGCAAGTTCCGGCGTATTCGGTTCTGCTTCCGGTTTTTATTTGCTGCCTTATGTGCCGGGCGTAAATTACGGCGCGAGCATTGCTGCTTACACCGTACTTAATCAAGACCGCAAGGTGATGACACCGGGCCTCGAATGGCTCAGCGGTTCTAAAACCATGTCTTATCTGGGGCTGCGGGAAGGCATGGATTACATCTGTAAATATGCCGTGAATAATCCTTCCAAAGATCCTGCGGAGCTGGAGTTTCTTGCTTACACCGTTATCGCTCCCATTGCCCATGCGGCTAACACAAAAATTGGCCCTGAATGTATTAAGTCCTTCGTCCAGCAGGTGCATGAAGTGCGCGATAAATACTGGCAGGAAGGCGGCATTCCACGTGAGCAGCGAAAAGCCGCACTTAAAGATATGGAAACCCATTTCAAGGGTAAAGGGCTGGATAAAGTGCTCTATGATTGCGGTATCGATACCATGAAAATCGATTTTACCAGGCTCAATGGCGCAATCGGCAAAGTGGGAAATGCACTGGGCGCTACCCACAAAATTAAAGCCGATCAGGACGCCTATCATGCATTGGCAACCCAATGGCGTAAAGACTGGATGCCTGCCGATAAGCAGCCCTCCCCCGCTGAAGCTCTGGAAGAAACACTTGCCATGGGCCAGCAGCCCGCCCGCACCTACGCACGGGATGATTTGAAAAAACCTGCAAATACAGCGCCTCAGCGTCCCATCAGCCATCAGGATGCACTCGCTGCCAAAATGGGCAGCGGCGCTGCCATAGGTGTATGATTCCTTGCAAGATAAGTTGACTTTTTCTGCTGACTCTGACATTTGAACGCCTCTGATCAGATTCCTGCTCAGGGACTCTATATATAAGGGTGGCCGAGTGGTTTAAGGCGACCGTTTAACTTCCAACGGGAAGTTAACCTTAAAAGATAGGCGTGCGCTTATCTTAAACCTCTCGGGGTTACTACCCGGGAACAGACTGAGGAGGGGTGGCCGAGTGGTTTAAGGCGCACGCCTGGAAAGTGTGTATACGGTCAAACGTATCGTGAGTTCGAATCTCATCCCCTCCTCCATTTCACTCATTGCTACACAACAATGCGTTGTGATTATCTGCATTCCAGCGCTGTGTGGGCGGCACATGCAGTCATGCTTAATCGTAGAGCCAGTTCGAGAGATATTTTCCAGTGATTCATATGACAGTTCTCCGCTGATGTTCGCGCTAAGAACTCCGATTCCGGCGAATTACAGACGCTTACGGCAGCAGGCATTACCTCTATCGATGTAGCGGCCACCAACACCACCGAAACCGACAATGCGGGCAACCGCATACTCGGCACGGCAAGCTTCACGCGCAGCGATACCACTACGGGGACTGTGGCAGCGAACGATAATACGGTGTGCCCTGCCCTCGCCGCGTAAGTGTAAATTTGTGACTCGACCCGGTTGTAAATTTTAAACTCCATCCAGACTTTCAGTTGATTGTTAAAAATTCGTTAGTATTTTGATTGAAGTAACGTTGTGAGGCGAGTCTATAACAATGACACAAAGCAATGTAGAAAACACGCCCCCCGCACCAAAAAAGCGTAGCAAGCTTATACGCAATTTGCCCATTCTAATTATCGTAGCATTAGTAGGTGGTCCTGCTGGACTCAATTATTCTGGTTTCTGCATGAGTAAAGGTGGTTGGCTCAGTAACGAAGAAAGAATTAGAATATCAATCGCAAGCATAAACAATCGGAGAACAATACCAATTTATGTTAAAGGCGACACAACTTATGGAATAAGAAATCCTCAATACGTGCGTTACGATAGTGTGGATGCTTTTCTAGAAAGTAATCCTAATTGTTGCAATGTTAGTGATTGGCAATATGGGGGTTCTCACGAATTCTCCCCACCCTCGTTTTTAGATCGAATTTTGGGACGGCGATTTTCTGGGGTTGTGGATGTAAGTTTTGCTGCGCGTTATATTGATGAAAATGGGAACCAAGTAACTTCTAACATGAAATTCCCAAGCATTCAAACAAACTGCGGAAAGAATCCATTAAAGTAAATGACTTTGATTTAGGGAAATTTTATGCCAACAGATCTAGAAAAAATTACTAATCTATTTCTTTATGGGCAAGAAACGACTCCTACAGACCTTATTGATGATGAGCTAATTCGTCCCAGTGATCCGCTCACTTTACCCCCTGAATTTCATGTAAATCTCCAAGACTTTATGGATACAGGCGCTGGGCGATTTGCTATTGGTGCTCAGTTTGAACTTGTGCAAGCATTTTTTTCTAATCCAGCTAGCACAAGGTACATACTCTAAAGCTCAGTTAGCTTCTATTTTTGGAATGACTTCTTATGCATTCGAAATGCAACAATACAATTATCGAGACGGAATAGATGATTACGCAGAGCGCGTATATATTTACAACTCACAATCTTATCAAATATCAGATGATGCTGTTTTTATTGTGGATTCAACTGGCAAGCATTACATAGATAATTTTGCCATTCTTCCCAGACTAAGCGTTCAAGAAAATTTCGATTTTGTATCTAGAAGTTGGGTTACTCAGCTTGCAAATGATGTTTTATTGCAGCCTAACATCGACCCTTCAAATATTGGTCGCACAGTAAACATAGTCTACGATGGAGATGTAGAGCGAATAGATGGTTACGATAGCGATATGTATGAAGCAGAAGTCTATACAATAGGGGCTTGGGATGGCCCAGATTTTGTAAAGTTATATAATGAAGTAGTTACGATAGAAAACTCTTTTTGGCTTTCTGGAACTTCGAAGTTTTTGGACTCTCAAGAACGACCGATTTTGTATGGAACTAACGGAAATGATTTGTTGGGAGACTTTGTATTCGATATTGCACCTGACCAGTTTCCGACACTTGAATATTACTCTACCAACGGAGTTGTGTTAATTGGCGGCAAAGGGAATGATGAACTAATAGGTGGTGAGAATAACGATTTCTTGCTGGGGGGAAACGATGACGATACTTTAGAAGGTGGTCTCGGTAACGATATTCTTAATGCTGGTAGCGGAACCGACACAATCAGTTACGAATATATCACTTCCGGCGGTGTTCGCGTTAATCTGACGTCAGGTACTTCTGGTAGTTCTGAGGCTGGCTCAACGGATGAGGATACATTCACTGGTATCGAAAAGATCATAGGCAGTTCGCAGGTAGACACCGTTAAAAGCCTTTCCGAAGTTGAAGGCAAAATTACCAAAAGGGGCTGTACCAGATAACGCAATAAAGTGTTATCAAGGACAGTATGAGGAAGAGCAGATTAAGTAACGTTATTCAGGCTAAGTTACTGGAGCATTTTGTAGCCGGTGCAACTGCCCGCTGTGCTGCCAGTCTGGTTGGCGTAAACTTCAAGACGGCCTGCTACTATTTTCAACGGCTTCGTGAGGTCATTGCTGACCG
>JAMIFV010000070.1:0-20420 GCA_035906055.1 Alphaproteobacteria bacterium
AAACCACATTAATGGCATCGAGAATTTCTGGAATCAGGCCAAGCGGCACATGCGGAAATTTAATGGTGTACCACGACAGAATTTCGCGCTATTTTTGAAGGAATGTGAGTGGCGTTTTAACAATCCAAACCCACAAGCACAATTAAAACAACTGAAACAATGGGTTAAAAAAATCTAATCTAGTTATCTGGTACAGCCCCATGGCTTTTATATGGGGAAAAATCCTTAATCCGGCACCCGTCCTTATAACTGTCTGGAGGCATTTCATGAATATCTTTGATTATCTTGAAAAGGAACATAGCGGACTTAAACAGCAATTGGGTAAGATACATGAATCGGATACGGCAATGGAACGCAGGATGCTTTATCCTATTCTGCGCGCAGGGCTGAAACACCATGCCAGTACAGTGGAAGCGGTATTCTGCCAGACGATGTGGGACAGCGGCAGCAAACACCTTCAGGAAAAGACAAGGAACGTCGAAGAAAAGCACGACGATATAGAGCACTGCCTCAATATGCTGGATATTACCGACAACAAGTCGGGCAAGTGGCTCATGCGCTTTGGCCAGTTAAGGGCAACCGTAGAGCAGCATATTAACATAGTTGAGAGCGAGATATTTCCCGAAGCACGAAAACGCCTCTCCCCCGCGCATCTGGCTACGCTGCCTGCGATTATTGATTCACTCAGGCAAAGGCAAAGCTTACGTGAAGCAGCCTACGCAGCCTGAGCGGCCTTTGTTCGCAGCACTCTTTTTCCTTACCCCCCACTCTCTCCCATTCTGCCCGGCCACCGCGCCGGGCTTTCTTTGTCCGGCTATGGGACAAAAAAAGCCGGGGCATGAACCCCGGCTTTTTTAGGAACTGCGCAGGCCGTTACTGGCCGGTGCGGTTACGGTCGCGGTCCCGGGAATCGTCACCGGGATTCTTACCCTGCGCCTGATTCTTCATATCACCGCGATCGTTGTCCTGGTTCCTTGCCTGGTCCCTGTTGGCCTGATCCCTGTTCTGGTTCTGCTGTTTCGTCGGATCAGAAGGCTGCTGGGACTGGGGATTGCGGTCATCCTGCTTGAACGGCTTCTGTTGAGCGTTTGACATAGTATTTCTCCTTGATTGGATTGTTACATCGCGGCGGTATTTCCGCCGGACATTGTTACGCTACACACTCCCCCGTCACGATGCGATGCGGGTATAACCAGCCCATGATAAAGATGCGGTAAGCATTCTGGTTATTGCTTAGCGTCTCTTTACTTGTATCTGGTTGCCTGCGGTTCGTTTCCTTATGTGTGCGGAGTTACAAACGCCCTGAAGACGTGGCAATTCTGCCATGCTGTTAAAAAACTGAAAGGAACCGTTATGAAAACGAAACTACTTACCCTTCTGGCGGCAAGCGCGGGCATGAGCCTTGCCACTGCGGCCTATGCCCAGGAGGCATCGGAAAAATCGAACACCAGATACCATGATAACGGTGGTTATGAATCCACCAGCACGTCGCAGAAGACCAGCGCCGAAGGAACCACCAGCACCACGAACAGTTCTGTCAACGTGGATGTGGACTCCAAAGGCAACGTGACACGCGAAGCCAAGACCGAAACGACCACGGATCCTTCCGGCTTCATGAACAAGACGACCGACAATGCACAGTCCGAGATTGAAGAGAAACCGCGCGGCGGCTACAAACAGACCACCACCCGCAGCCATAAGGACGCCGACGGCACCAACATCTATTTTAAGACGGTGACCGATGTGGATGTCGACTCCTCCGGCAACGTGACCACCACGGCCAAGACCGAAAAAACCGTGGACCCCAAAGGCCTTTTCAACAAGACCTCCACCACTTCCACCACGAAGAGCGTTAACGGGCGCATCGTGAAAAGTGACAGCAAGACGAATTAAGCTCAGGACTCACAAATTCTCCCTCAAGGGGAGAGGAACAGAAAGAATGAGGTTAATGAGTTCCAAGCCTAATCTTCACCTTACCCAACGAAAAACGCCGGCTTTATAAGCCGGCGTTTTTTTGTCATGACTTCAGGATGTCCTGCCGGAAAAGAAACGCCCGGCACACAGGATGGAATGCCGGGCGTAAGAATGCTCGCTAAAGCTTTAATGCTTAAGCCGCACTCTTATTGGTATAGCAATTGCCGCAGGACTTTTCCATTTCCTTCAGCTGACTTTCGGCTTCTTCCTTGTTGATGCCGTGAAGTTCCTGCAACCTGCCAAAAAACTGTTTGGTATCGCCCTTGAGCTGAGCCACGTCGTCGTCAGTGAGCTTGCCCCAGGTTTTCTGTACTTTGCCTTTGAACTGCAGCCAATTGCCTTCGATCTGGTCTTTATTCATAATCAACTCCATAAGTTAATTTATCCAACCGCCTTAGTGGCGACCCAGACACCTTCGCATGCTGCGCTTAAAGATTCACCACGGAGGGCCGCGCCATGAAGTAAGAAAACCGTAAACTGCTACGCGCTTTCCCGCATGGGGATAGCCAGCTTCATGCGCTGCATGTCTTCGGCCAGCGCTTCGGCTTCTTCGCCGTTGAGTATTTTACGTGCTTTTTCGAAGATGCGGTCTTCCTCCAGCTTCACATGATGCTCCACCGCATGCTTGAACTCGCCAAACAGTTCAAGCCATTTTTCACTTTGCGTAGACTTGCCCGTCAGCCTCAGGATAAAATCCCTGATCTCGGCATGGTCGTCCTCTGCGTCTTCAATATTCTCACGCGTGCGCTGCGCGAGGCCAAGCGCGCTGTAGAAAGTGGCCTGTTCGGCCTGTGTGTGCAGGTCGAGCTCGCGTTTGACTTCCTCGAACATGTCAAGCCGCGTGCCGGGGCTTTCAGCAACCAGCACTTTCTCCATCAGCTGGCTGATGCGGCGATGGTCTTTCCTGATATAGCTATAAATATCCATAAGGCCTTCCACGCGCCATGAAGTTACGCATGCATCAGTTCGGCCTGCATTACGCTGGTGCGGCGGCTGCGGAACGACGCGATGCAACTGGTAAGGTAGAAGCGCCACAGGCGTATGAAGCGTTCATCGTAACCATAAGCCCTCACCGAATCGAGGTTGGCCTCAAACCGTTTCAGCCAGTGCGTGAGCGTGGTCACATAATCCTGTCCGAACGTATACATATCGGTGCAGGCAAGATCCGCGTCATGCACATCGTCAAGGAAGCGCATGCGGCACGGCAACATGGCCCCGGGTGAAATATAATATTCGATCACGCCGGTTATATTACCCGTATCCCGGTATAGACGGTCGCCCAGCATAACGGTCTGGATCATCGCTTTGCCGCCCGGCTTCAGGCGGCTGCGGATAGTATCGAAATATTCAGCCCAGTGGCATTCGCCCACATGCTCGAACATGCCGATAGAAACGACATGATCGAACTGCCCTTTTATTTCTCGGTAATCCATGACTTCCACGGACACAAGATGATCCAGCCCTGCGCTTGCGAGCTTTTCCCGCGCACAGGCCGCCTGCACAGGCGCCAGCGTAAGCGCGGTCACACGCACGCCCTTGCTTGCGGCCGCTTCGGCAAACCCACCCCAACCGCAACCTATCTCAAGTATATGCTGGCCACGCTGCGCCCCCAGGCGTTGCAGCACGCGTTCGTATTTAGCCTGCTGGGCGTCTTCAAGGCTGCGCGACTCGTCACCTTCGAAGAGGGCGCAGGAATAGGTCATGCTTTTACCAAGCCAGAGTTTATAAAAATTACTGCCGAGGTCATAATGCGCCACCACATTGCGGCGGCTGCCGCGCATGGAGTTCCCCTGCAACAGGTACTTAAGGCGCAGCATCAGCACATGCCATGGCTGGCCGTGGAAGAAACGTTCCAGCCTGCCGCCGTTCATCAGGCCGAAGGTGATTAGTTCTTCAAGGCCGGAGGTGCTCCAGCGGCCATCAATGTAGGTATCGGCAATACCTATCTCGCCGCGCACCATGAATTCGTCCAGCACGCCCCAGTCGGAAAGTCGCCAGTCCGCCAGCGGCCCTTTGGACGCGCCCGTGAACGCCATGCGTTCGCCTTCCGGCGTGATAAGCGTGAGCCTGCCGAACTCGATGGTTTTAAGCGCCCTGAGGAACGCCTGATTGTGCCTGGGAAGCTTCTGCACGGTAGTATAACCGGTTGAAGAAGTAAGCGTCTGCATATGCCCTCTCTATGTGAGACCGGAAAAATAATGCTAAAACTTGCCGAAATATTGAAACGCTAGCATCTGGCGTGTAAAACCGCAGTGCGCAGCTATAGCCGGAAAATAAGAAACATCTCAGTTGCGTTATTGTTTCGGGTGCGTGCGGTCGTAGGCACGGTTATACGCATCGCGTATGGCGTCTTTTGCCTGCTCCCATGCCAGGCCGGACTTATCTTTAAGCTTTTCCCAGCCTGCTTTAAGCTCAGCCTCCACCTCTTCATAACGCCTGCCTTCATGGCGGCGATAGGCGTCTGTGCCGTAGTGATAGGCAGGTTCATAGACGCCATATTCCATCGTGCTGTTATAATAAGGACGTGAAGGATAATTCTTGCGCCAGTAATCGTTATCGGACTCCCATTCGATAGCGCCGTCGATCTGGTTACCGACGCCCTGCGACGCGGGCTTTTCTTCAGCAATAACGGGGGAAGCGACCAGGGTGGCGCAGAGCATAAGCCCTGCGACCTCCCTGATATATCCGGATACGGACATGGCTGCTTCCTTACGCTACGCGCTTGCCCGGCTGGGCGGTATTGACCGCGCTGCCGGATACGGTCGTATCCTGTGGCCTGCCCCCCATGCGGTTTTTGTCACGCTGGCGGTCGCCCGCATTCACCTCAATCCGGCGCGTGCGGGACTCAGCCGATTCCGTGCGCAGCGCGGTGATAGTGAGCACGCCGTTGCGGAAACTGGCTTCCACATTCTCGTGGTTCACATCTTCCGGCAGCGATAATGTGCGGCGGAACATGCCGAAGGAACGTTCCATACGGTGGAAATCCTTCTCATGCGCGTCGCTGTCGGCCTTTTTCTCGCCGCAGATGGTCAGCTGGCCATCGGCGGAAAGGTCGATGCGAACGTCTTTTTCGTCGATACCCGGCACTTCTACAACGATAGAGTATTCCGTATCTGTGGAGGTTATATCCACGCTCGGCTGGAACATCGTCTCCTGCAGGCTGCCCGTGCCACCAAACATGGCAGGCATGCCAAATCCGCGCCAGGTCTGTTCAAACAGGCGGTCCATATCCTGACAGAAGTTGGAGAGCGGGCGTAAATAAGAAGCGGAGGAAAGCTGTTCCCGGCCACGTTCCATCATATTCTGTACGCCTTGCTGGGCGGTGGACATGCCACGCTCCATGTTACGTTGCGTAGCGCTGCCTTCTTTGGCCCAGTTCCACTGTTTTTGCTGTTTTGCCATCGTTCGTATCCTCCAGAAAAAAGTTGCAGGTTATTCCTGCGGACTGCGGACAAGCGTTCATGATTCCACAAAGAATTCCTTCCGCGCCGCCATAACGGCGCAGAAACAGTGAATTTAGAAAGCTTATTCCTGAGAGCAGGCAAACTACCACTGACGCCATAAATTTTCTGTGAGGCATCAGGCTGAAAAGATAAAAATCATATAAAGCTACGGTAGCGGATTATCCCGCAGCACATAATAAAGGCTCCCAAAGGAGCCTTTATTCAAATAAACAACCCCGCCGCAAGCGGCGGGGTATTAAGTGTAAGGGGGATGAAGACATCCCCCTTCGCTAACGCTCACCCCCTCTAAAGGGGTCGTCGCCTTCGGCTCCTCCACACCGCAAGCGGCGGGGAATCTACCCGGAGGGATTGAAGGAAAACGTTATTTCCCCTCCACATCGAGCGTGAAGTCTATGTTGCCACGTGTGGCGTGGCTATAGGGGCAGATATTATCATGGGTTTCCTGCACCAGCGCCCTGGCCTGCCCGGCGGGAAGATTGGGCACTTTCACATGCATTTTCACCGCGATGCCGAAGCCGCCGCCTTCACGCGGGCCAACGGACGTGCTGCAGGTGACCACCGTGCCTTTGGCATCCAGCTTTTTCTGGCTGGCCACAAACTCAATTGCGCCGCCAAAACAGGCCGCATAGCCCGCCGCGAACAGATGTTCCGGCGTGGTGGTGTCAGGCAGGCCCGGCCCACCCATTTCCTTGCGCACGGAGAGGTTCACGCTGACGGATTTATCGTCAGTCTCGGAGTGGCCGTTGCGCCCTCCTGTGTTAACTGCCACGGCGGTAACCAGCGGTTTGATCGTATGTGCAGACATAAGCGACTCCTTTAATAATTACAGAAGGTTTTTTACGGCACTTAATGTAAATATTCGATAGGTTTACTGCGCCGCCACCAGATTGTCCAGCAAGCGCAACAGCATATGCGTGCAGGCGGCAATAGCCCCGGGCGTTTCAAACGGAACATGCTGCAATACCGCTATTTTCATTTCTTGCGCGCGAGCATCACGCCATCGGCAATGGTGAGCAGCGAAATATCCACGCGCGCATCGTCGCGCAGTTTCAGGTTGAGGGCGCGCAGCACTTGTGTCTGTTTATCCTGATCGTTCTCGTCGGCAACCGCACCGCCCCAGAGCATGTTATCCAGCACGATCAGGCCGCCGCTGCGCACCAATGCGAGGCAGGATTCGTAGTAACCATCATAATTGGCCTTGTCGGCATCGATGAAGGCGAGGTCAAACGTACCCGCCGCACCCTGCCCTGCAAGTTGATTCATGGTTTCCAGCGCCGGGGCGATGCGCAGGTCGATCTTGTCCGCCACGCCTGCTTCCTGCCAGTACCTGCGTGCGATGGAAGTCCATTCCTCGCTTACATCGCATGCCACTATCCTGCCGTCACCCGGCATGGCAAGCGCCATCGCCAGCGCGCTGTAACCGGTGAACGTGCCGATCTCGATCACGCGCTTCGCCCCCGTCATCTTCACAAGGAAGGCAAGGAACGCCCCCTCATCGGCGGATATCTGCATCTGGAACATCGGCATCTTCGCCGTCTCAGCGCGCAGGCGCTTCTGCAGCGGCGTTTCGCGGCTGATGGTATCCACCACGAAGGCGTCTATGTGGGCAGGGATAAACTGGTTGGTGCTCATAGCACTGTTATAATACAGGCAGCGATGAACTCAAGGGCATATAACGCCGTCGCCTGCGCCAAGCGCCATCACCACCGAACCGGCACCCACCACCAGCCCGGCGCCCAGCACTTCCGACATCGTGCTGCTGAGCGATAACTTTCCCAGCATCAGCATAATGCCCAGAATGATAACGCACACGGTTTCTATGGCCTTGCCGGTGCCACCGGAAAACGCGCCGATGATATTGCAGAACGTATCGTCGATAGCATTAGCCGCAAACACCGCATCTGGCAGCAACGCCAGCATGGCAAGCACGGCCAGCGCCAGAACGCTCCTATATTCCACCAGCACGCGCATAGATCCTGTCATAAAGCGGTTAACAGCAGCATTTAAGCGCCAGAATCCGTAAAATGCCTACAGAATTGCGATTTTATGAAGGATATTTAATTTTATACTCATGGATTTCTCATGTAGAGCGCCTAGGATAGAGCGAAATGAGAGGTTTTTATGCGTATATTGATTGTGGAAGACGAAAAGAAACTCGCCGACATCATCGCCCGCGGATTCAAGTCTGACGGGTTCGCGGTGGACACCGCGCATGACGGGCTTGAAGGCCTGGAAATGGCCTGCAACTTCGCCTACGACGTACTGATACTCGACCTCATGCTGCCCAAGCTCAGCGGCACGGAAGTGCTGGAGCGCATCCGCCAGCAGCATATGCATGTGCCCATCATCGTGCTGACCGCGCGGTTTTCAGTGTCTGAAAAAGTAAGCCACCTGCGCGCAGGTGCCGACGACTACCTCACCAAGCCCTTCTCGTTCGCCGAACTGCTGGTGCGCGTGAAGGCACTGCTGCGCCGTGCTCCCCAGCAGCGCCCCGACGTCATCACGGTAGCCGACCTTGAGATGGACCGCCTGAGCCGTCAGGTGCGCCGCGGCGGCAGACGCATCGAGCTCAGCGCCAAGGAATATGCCCTGCTTGAATACCTCATGCTCAACGAAAAACGCGTGCTTTCGCGCCCGATGATCATCGAACATGTGTGGGACCAGAGCTTCGACGCGCTCACTAACATTGTGGACGTGTATATTCGGCAGTTGCGAAACAAGATAGATAATGCGCATGATAAGAAGCTTATCAAAACCATTCGCGGCACCGGCTACATGCTCACCGACGGACAAGAAGAGAACCTGAAGGAATGAACACACGGTCGGTCTATTTCCGCCTTACCGTATGGTATAGCGGGCTGGTAATAGCCGTATCCGTGGCATTCGGGGCCTACACTTACCGCAGCGTCCAGGAAGGGCTGTATCAGGAAATAGAGCAGCTTTTCTACAACCGTATTGAGCATATCACCTATAACATCCTTTCGCAGGCGCGCGACGCTGACGATGTGCGCCAGCAGATAGAGGCACTGTATTCGCCGGGTTCCAACAGCCGCCTTATCCGCATCAGCAGGAGCGGACAAACGTTGTATGTGTCGGGTACCCCCAAAGACGGCAGTTTCAGCCCTGCGGAGATAAAACTTTCGCCCGCGCAGGACAACCGGTGGATAGAACGCCTGCCCTCGCATCATGACATGCTGATGGTGGCAAAACCAGTTACCGTGAAGGGGGAGGATCACCTTATCGAGGTGGGCATGCCGGTGGGAGAGCTTAACTCCACGCTCAAGGGCCTGTTTGCGGCGCTCCTGCTTGGGCTTCCGTTCGTAGTGCTGGTGGCTTCCGTGGGCGGCTATCTTCTGGTGCGGCGGGCGCTTGTGCCCGTGGACGATATTCGCTCCACCGCTATGAAAATCACGTTCGGCAATCTCAGCCAGCGCCTGCCCGTGGCGGCCACAGGCGATTCCATCGAACAACTTTCCCTCTCGCTCAACCAGATGCTTGAAAGGCTGGAAACGGCCTATACGCAGCTCAGCCGTTTTTCCATGGATGCCTCGCACGAGCTCAGGACGCCGCTGACCATCATGAAAGCGGAGCTGGAATCGCTGCTGACGGAACAATCCGTATGCAAGGACACGGAGCTTGAAGAGCGCATCTCCAGCATGCTGGAAGAAGCCGAGCGGCTTTCGCATATCGTGGAAAGCCTGTTCTCCATCTCCATGCTGGACGGCGGCGAGGCGCGCACGGTGACGGAACGCATCGACCTTACCGAACTGGTGAGGTCCACCGCCGAACAGATGCTGTTGCTCGCCGAAGACAAATCCATCGCTGTGGAAATGAAGCTGCGCTCGCCATTGTGGATTAATGGCGACAGCGCAAGGCTGAAGCAGGTGATCGTGAACATACTCGACAACGCGATAAAATATACGCCGCAGGGCGGCAGCATAACAGTGGAGACGGACAAGACCGACACACTGGCGGTAGTGCGCGTCACCGACACCGGCATCGGCATTCCGGCGGAGGCACTTCCCCACGTGTTCGAGCGCTTCTACCGCGCCGACAAGATGCGCTCGCGCGCCATGGGCGGCGCAGGCCTCGGGCTTTCCATCGTGCGCTCCATATGCCTGGCGCATGGAGGAAGCGCGAAGATCTCCAGCACCGAGGGCAGCGGCACTGCGTGCAGCATTGAGCTTCCACTCAGTTCTTAGGCTCGGGACTCATTAAACTCTTGCTTACTTTTCCTTTGAGGCAGAGGGGAATGTATGAGGCCGGAGCCTAGGTCGTATGTGCTGAGAAATTCATCAGCTCCTGCATCGCCTTATTGCCCTGCTTGCGGGTGCATACGTCTTCCAGCGATATTTTACTCAGGTAATGCTGAATCTGGCGCTCAAGCCCTTCCCACAGGTCATGCGTGAGGCAGCGCGTCTTGCTGGCCATGCACCCCTCCTGTGAGTGCGCCTCGCAGCGTGTGATCTTGGTGGGTTCTTCCGATGCGTTCACCACATCCGCAACGGAAATAGCCGCACGCTGGCGCGCCAGCACATAGCCGCCGCCCGGGCCTTTTACCGATGACACAATGCCATGCTGGCGCAACAGCGAGAATATCTGCTCAAGGTATGCCAGCGGTATCTCCTGACGCTCGGAAATTTCCTTCAGGCGCGTGGGTTTCGACTGGTCGCAGCTCGCCAGTTCCACCATCGCCATTACCGCATAGCGGGCTTTGGTGCCAAGCATCATATCGTATACTCCTCTTTCTTCTGTATACGTGATTCCAGTTTTTCAATCTGCGCCTTGAGCTGCTCCAGCGTCTGCAGCATGGGATCGTCGGCGTCGGAAGTGGCGTAGGCCTGAAACCCTTCCCCTGCCTCCGCCAGCATTTTCGCAGGATGCGCGGGCACGCCGATCATGGTCGTCTGGGCAGCGACATTGCGCACCACCACCGCGTTGGAACCGATGCGCGCACCGTCACCGATGTTAATAGGCCCAAGCAGCTTGGCACCTGCACCGATGATGACGTTATTGCCCACCTGCGGGTGGCGCACGCCTTTTTCAAACGTGGTGCCGCCCAGCGTAACCTGATGATAGATGGTAACGTTATCGCCGATCGTCGCGGTTTCACCGATGACCACGCCCATGCCGTGATCAATGAAAAAGCGCTTACCGATCTTCGCACCCGGATGTATTTCTATGCCGCTGATGAATCTTGATAAATACGATATACAGCGTGCCAGGAACTTAAAATTGTTACGCCAGAGCTTATGCGCCAGCCTGTGAAATACCATGGCATGGAAACCCGGATAGCAGAAAAACACCTCCGCACGCGACCGGGCAGCAGGATCGCGTTCAAAAACCGCATCGATTTCTTCCAGCATGCGCTTGAACATTGCAATCCCTTACACAATATATTAGAACGCTTGATCCTAAGGGTATTATAACCTATAAATTTAGTCAACTATTGCCAGCCGGCGGAAGTAAGTAATTCAATGCCAGAGATTTTTTTCAGTGGTCCGGAAGGCCGTATCGAAGGCCGTTATACCCATAATGAGAATAAGGGCGCACCCATCGCGGTAGTGTTGCATCCCCACCCGCTTTACGGCGGCACGATGAACAACAAGATCGCCTACATGCTGTACCAGTGCTTCGTGCGCGCGGGCTTCTCCACGGTGCGTTTCAATTTCCGCGGCGTGGGCAAGTCACAGGGCAAGTTTGACGACGGCATCGGGGAACTGGCGGACGCCGCCACCGCGCTGGACTGGATCCAGCAGCAGAACCTCGACGCCAGCACCTGCTGGATCGGCGGGTTCTCTTTCGGCGCGTGGATCGGCATGCAGCTCCTCATGCGCCGCCCCGAGATCGAAGGCTTCATCTCCGTTTCGCCCCCGGCCAACCTTTACGATTTCTCGTTCCTTTCTCCCTGCCCCGCCGCAGGCCTCATTACCATGGGTAACAAGGACGATATCGTATCCGAGGAAGCGGTATCCAAGCTCTCTTCCAAGCTGGCCAGCCAGAAAGGCGCCAACATTGAATACAGGCTGTTCTCCGGTGCCGACCATTATTACCGCAACAACCCGGACGAGCTCGCCTCCACCATTGACGAATACATCGCACGCCGCATGGCGGATTTCAGCCAGCGTCGTAAGATAAGGCCTGACAGGAAGCGCCGCCAGTTGCCGCGTGACCAATAAACCGACGTAAGTCTAGAGAGTATAACCATGGCTTCTTCCGCGACGACACTGGTGCGTCCCGTTATCCTTTCCGGCGGTTCAGGCACGAGGCTGTGGCCGGTATCACGCCAGCAGTTTCCCAAACAGTTCGCGCACCTGATGGGCGACGACACGCTGTTCGGCGCCACACTCAAGCGCGTGAACGACCGCAAACGCTACGCAGCGCCTGTCATCATCGGCAATACCGAACATAAATTCTTCATCATCGACGAGCTGGCGCGCCTTGGCATAACCGACGCCGTCGTGCTGCTGGAGCCGCTGGGGCGCAATACCGCCGCCGCCGCCATCGTGGCCGCCATTGCCGAAGAACAGAATAATGTGCTGCATCTCGTCATGCCGTCCGACCATATCATCCTCAATGAGAAAGCCTTCAACGATGCGGTGGACACCGCCGCCAAAGTCGCTTCCACCGGAAAACTGGTATTGTTCGGCATCACGCCGGACAGGCCGGAAACAGGCTTCGGCCACATCATCCCCGGCAAGGAGATCAGCGACGGCGTGCGCGTGATCGAAACCTTCCGCGAAAAACCCGACCTTGAAAACGCCGTGAAGCTCATGAAGGAAGGCGCGCTGTGGAACAGCGGCATGTTCCTCTATGCCCCGGCCACGTTACTTAAAGAATGCGATACGCTCGCGCCCAAACATGTGGCGCAGTGCAAAGCAGCGCTGGACGCTTCCCGCATCAACGGACAGTGCAAAGAGCTTGCTGCTGATGCGTATAAAGAGATCGAAAGCAAGCCGTTCGACACGCTCATCATGGAACGCACCAGGCATGGCAGCGTGCTGCCCTGCTCCATGGGCTGGAGCGATGTGGGTTCATGGCAGGCGCTGTGGGAGATATCCGGCAAGGCCGATAACGACAACGCGCTCATAGGCCCCGTCATCACCAAGGACGTGCAATCGTCTTACATCCGCTCCGAAGGCCCGGCAGTGGCCGTGATGGGCATGAAAGATGTTACCGTCGTCGCCACCAAGGACGCCGTGCTGGTCGCGCCCAGCGCACGCTCGCAGGATGTAAAAGCGCTGCTTAATTTCGTGGAAGAATCGCACGCCCATCTGGCGGTGAGCCATGTAAAGGTGCCGCGCCCGTGGGGCACGTATGAAGGCGTTGCCGAAGGGCAGAACTTCCTCGTGAAGCATATCGTGGTCTATCCGGGGCGCTCGCTCTCGCTGCAGATGCACCATCACCGCGCCGAACACTGGATCGTGGTGGCAGGCACTGCTAAAACCGAATGCGACGGCGTGGAGAAAATGGTCTACCCTAACGAATCCATTTATATTCCGCGCGGCGCCAAGCACCGCCTTTCCAACCCCGGCAAGGCAGATTTGCAGATCATCGAAGTGCAGTCGGGCGATTACCTCAGTGAAGACGACATCGTGCGCTTTGACGATATTTACGGCCGCGTGCCGGACAAGAAATAGGAACAGTTATGCAAACCTCGCGCATATTCGGTTTTGCTGCATTTACCGCCCTGCTCTGCAGCCCTGCGCTTGCCGCATTCGACCCCGTGGAATGCCTGAGCAACAAGAGCAAAGCCGAATGCACGCGCATGATGCTGATTGAGGATGCGCTCAGCAAACCGCTGAATGAAGGCAACGAAGTCATGGCGGAATCCGGCAAATACAGCGTCAGCATCACCGGCGAAGGCTGGTTGCGCAACGGCTGGAGCGGCAATAACGCGAAGGCCAAGGACCTCGGCCTCATCAAGGATAGCGGCACCGGCAAGCTGGAATATCACCCCAGCGATGTGAAAGAAGCCGAATTCGAAACCGTGCTCACCTCCGACATGCAGGGGCTTTATGACGGGCTGAAAGACGGCTTCAAAAAAGCAAAGATTGATATCAGCAGTGCTTCGCAACTGGAACTGATGCCGCTCAATATCACCGGCGGCAGCGGCATGCTGGGGCGTTTCTGCTACCGCATCGAGGCAGGCAACAAGAAAAGCGCCTGCGTCTATGAAGGCTTCATCAAAAACAGCAATACCGGCGATGTCATTAAGCTGCTGGGCAGCGTAGGCGATTTTGCCCACATGCGCGAAGAGGTGGAAGCCATCATCGCCTCGTTCCGCTTCAAGTAAAACCAGTAAGAAAGAAGGAGTCTGCCATGTTCATCCAGACCGAAAGCACACCGAACCCCCTCACGCTCAAATTTATCCCAGGCGTCACCGTGATGGAAGACGGCACCGCGTTCTACACCAATAAAGACGCCGCCAGCCATTCCCCCCTCGCCCTCGCCTTGTTTGACGTAAACGGCGTGAACGCCGTGTTTCTCGGCGGCGACTTCGTCACCATCACCCGTGCGGAAGCGGTTAGCTGGGACATTATGAAACCAGCGTTGCTCACCACCATCATGGAATATTTCGTCTCCGGCAAAAAAGCGCAGGCCAGAAAGCAAGCTTCTGAGCCCAGCGAGAACGACAGCGAGATCGTGAAGCAGATAAAAGAACTCATCGAAACGCGCGTGCGCCCGGCCGTTGCCATGGACGGCGGCGACATCGTCTATCACAGTTTTGAGGAAGGCATCGTGCGCCTTGAACTGCATGGCTCCTGCTCCGGCTGCCCCAGTTCCACCGCTACGCTGAAGAACGGCATCGAGAACATGCTCAAGCACTACGTGCCCGAAGTACTGGCCGTCGAGGCGGTGGAGTGATCAGCAACCCATTGATTAACAGACACCAAATAAATGTCCCCCTGTAAAAATTCATACAATTGTCACACTGCGTGTGTGCTAAATGGCTATACTCGTCTGTAGTTTAAGCTAGCTATTTACAGGATACTCCCGTGAAAACGCACACCCCGGTCTTCCTAACCCCTGCACAGGACCTTGCCCGGCAGGTCTTTGATGTGTTTTACTTTAAGGAAGCTAGCGACCGCATGTCGTCCGGCGGCGCACCGAACGATGCGCTTGAAGCTATGGACTCCGGCATCCGCGGAAGGCTCGACGATATCAACTATATCTTTCGACACGGCGTTGCGCACGAAGCAAATAAAGGCGCGTTTGCATCTGAATTTTCTCATGCATTAAGAGCTGAGTTCGCCAAGAAGGGTGCGGTTAAGGGAACATGGGTCAATGAACACATGCAACGGCTGGTCTCGGGTGGGGTACTGGACCCCGAGCTGTTTGCCTGCATACATGTAGCGGCCTTCCCGGTATCCAAGATCGCTATCGGTTCCGGCATCGCTACAGCCGCAAAAGAAGCTGAGACGCCCGCGCTTGACCATGCGCAGGAATTCGCCGTAAGGCTCAAGGCAGGGCTTGAATCTCACGCGGCGCATTTAAAGCTGCTGGAAGATTCCAAGCGCCCGCGTGATCAAAGGCACTACAGAGTGGTAGCAGAACATTATAAGGAAGCTGCAGCCAGCTTTTCCAGAGGCCTTCAGAACGCGAACGACGTAAAAGCCTATCATGCCGAAGCAAGCGCTGCTGTTGGCAGGATGGTTGCCGGTCACCCGCATATCAAAGCCACACTGCTTAATCCCGAGGTAAAGGAAGCTCTTGAGAAGCATATCGGCACTGACATCGCGGATTTTCTACAGAATGCAACGCTTCCCGAGATCGCAGCCAAGAAAGCGGCTGATGCCGCTGCCACTGCCGCGTCTACTGCATCCGCTGTGAAATCAGCGGCAGCACAAACAGCCGCCGGACTTGAAAAAGCAGCCACCAGAATGAGCGGCAGCGCCAAATGGCTGGTTGCCGGAGCGGGCGCTGCCGTGGCCCTTGGCGCTCTCATGCACCTGGATGGCAAGTCGCATACGCGCAGCGCGAAAAACCGTGCCAACAACCCGCTGAACGACGCGGCACTGGCACGATAAAAGCACGCACACACTCTTGAGCATTATGCCTACATTTGTATTATACAAGCTCTTTTTGTAACGCCACGATCACCTGAACACCGACTTCAGCAGGTCCGTGGTGCGCGCTGCGGGATTGGCACGGATATCAGCCTCCTGCTTCGCCAGATAATAAAAAATGCCATCCAGCGTCTTGCGGGCGACATAGTCGTTCATGTCCAGATTTACATCCGCAGGCAGCGGCAGGTCTTTAAGTCTGGCGGTCAGCGAGTTATAGGATTTGAGTGCCCCCACATCGGCAAGACTCCTGCTTATTACCGGCAACAGCGCCTCCGTCAGTTCAGGGCTGGTAGTGCGTTGGAAATACTGCGTGGCGGAATCCGAAGGGCCGCTGAGTATCCCCCGCGCATCTTCGATGCTCATATTGCCAACCGCCTTACCAAAGATGGAAGCAGCCTTTGGTGCCGCCGCCTCCGCCGCTTTGTTGATACGCGTCTCCAGGTCGTCTCCAAGCGACTGCGCGCCTATCATGGCAAGGCCGGACTTCACCTTCGCCAGCGGCTTGGGCAAGGGAATGCGGATAGCGTTGTCATTCAGGAACCCGCCGGGCCTGCCTACCTTTTTCACCGCTTTCTCGGTTCCCACGCGCAGCGCTTCCCTGATGCCCGATACGATCTTCTGATCCGAAAGCCCCGGGCTTGTATTGCTACTCGTTTTTGATGATGGCTGCGAGGATTCCAATAGCTCCTTGCCCATATTCAGCCAGTCATTGCCCGCACTGGCGGACGCGGCAACGGTGATAACAAACAAAGGTATAAGTGCAGTGCGTTTCATAAGGTACATACTCAGTTTATTTAAGCGGCATCGCTTTTACACCCAAACTGCAAACCTAATCCATTTTATAGGAAAGCTGGCACACATTCCCGGCCGTTGTCAGGTAAGTATTGCTGGCATTGCTGCATACGGTGCCCAAAGTAGCGGCAGCATAGGCCCATATCTTTCCGCTAACCGGTTTGCCATCGTCCACTTTATTATCAATGCCTTTTGCCTGGGCAATACTAAGCACACCGCAATCATCATTGGCGATCGCAGGGGAAGTGGCGGCGCTATTGCAGACAATGGCATGCAACCAGAGTCCTTGCGGAAAATTATACGTGTCCAGCAGATATCCGGGTATGGTTCCGGTGTCTCCAGCCTGCCATTGTCCGGCGGCTATCATCCCGGCAGCATTATTAATCGCCAGCCTCGGATAGCCTCTGCCCAGCACAAATGTGCCGTCCGAATTAAATTTTATGAGGCCAGAGGCAGCCAGATGAATAAAGAATTTCGGCAACTCCTGCGCCCAGCTCCGATCAGGCGATGTGGCCACAGTAGAATCACTGTAACTTTGCTCAAGTAATCCGTTTCCATTGCCTCCGCTTCCCAGCCCGAACTGGCTGGCTGTATCGCAATCACCCGGAATACAGCTATATTTTCCCCGGAACGTGTTCACGGCGGTTGCGTAATCTTGAAACTGGCTGATTTGCGCCCGTACGGAAGAAGCGGCGATGAGATCCCGCCCGACCAATACACCTCCTACAATCAGCCCGATAATCACCAGCACTATAGAAATCTCCACCAGCGTAAAGCCGCAAGATGATAAAAAAATCCGGGGTTCTGAAGCACGCGACAATAGCATAAGAAATAAAAAACCAGGGCGGTAATATTATATTCACCTTATATTAGCCTTATATTGGCATGTCTTCAACTTCCTGCGCTGCTTGCAAAGAATTTTTTACAGTATTTTCAGTTGCAGGCAGGCCGAATGCTTCCATCATTTTTAACATGTGGCATTCAATCAGCCCGGCTGGATGCCTGAATAAATATGCACACAAAAATTCAGTTTGAAACGATCTGCGGTAATTGCTGGAAAAAAATCTGCGAATACATAGAATGCCTGTTCACTTAATACTCCACGTTCATTTATTCGGGGGTGCGTGTGTCCACACAAAAAAAGAAAATCGCTCTAGTCTGCGCTGTGCCAAACGAACGCAACACAGGCATGGCTACGGTTGATCTGGCTGGTTTCTGTACGATTGGCGATGCATTTCCAGATGCAGAAGTTACTTTATACATATATGGAAACGTAAATGAACATAACTTCAGGGAAACAGAGTTCCCTTTCAAATACTATAATTTAACACAGAACATGGAAAAATATTTCCAGTCAGATCTATTTATATTCTGGGGAGATTTTTTTCACAGCTATTCATACTGGAAATATGATTTAGGTGAATGGAAGAAGGGAAACAAAGAAGAATTACCCCCAGAAGATCAGAAATGGGCTTTATTTTTCTTATCGAACTTTAGCCGGCTTGGCCTGAAGAAAGTCGTTATATTTGGCAGCACAATTATATCTAACGATGCTGAAGACGAAACAGACTTGAGTTACCACAACATATTCAGCCACTTGTTTATAAACGCACACAGTGTCTATTTCAGGGATGCGCTTTCCGCTGCAAAGATAATATCCTACAGGGGCGATGAACGCACGCTTGGGTGTGATTGCGCTTTATTGCTTAAACAAAACGACCTTTTACGTCTTAAAGACTTCAGGCAAGCGGATTCAAAGGAAGGGGTTGGTGTTTTCTTCGGAAGGACCAACTCAAAATGGCGAATGATGCTTTTTGCAAAGCTTTTATGCAGTCATTTGGAAATTAAATGCAATTGGATTCACTGGTTCTGGAGCAGGAAAAAGTTCAGGCTACTCGCCAGGGCATTTGGGCTCAACATCCAGCCAGGGTTTCATAGCCCGGGAGAAATACTGAGCGACCTGACGAATTATAAATATATAATAACGGATACGTATCACCTGTGCGTCAACGCATGGAGAATGGGGATTCCCGCTATTTGCATAGGGGAAGGCGCTTCTTATCCTGACAATAGTTTAAGCGATAAAAAGAAAGAAATATTCTATGAAATGTACGGTGCCAGACAATACTATGTATTCTCGGAAAGGCTCAAGAATCCATTTTCATTACTCAAGGAATGCCGCAGGCTGGCGAAACTCTTAAGGAATGATGCTATATCAAACAGGGTTCATGAGAATATAAAAACGCAAAGCGATTCCGCCAAAGATCGTTTAATTAAATCTCTTCAGGATATTCTTCATTCTGCCTAGCAGTGCTTCACTTATCAGCTTATGTATTAAGTAATAATTTAATTGGTAAGAATGGAAAAATGATTTTACCACATTGGTAAAATCCCTCTGTTTTATGTACTGAATTAAGAGCCTCCATTGTAATTTGTAATTTATACTTTGATAATTCTCTTTTAAGGCTTCTTTGTCTTTCTCACTAACCGAGGTTAAATTCATCAATTCTTTATTACTGTCGCGCAGTTTACGCAAATCCTCAATGGAATGGTTTGAACTCAATGAATTTTCCCTGCACACTGAAATATACCCCTGCGCGGGGACCAAAAGAAACTTAGCACCGCTTGCTAAACATTTTGCGTATAGAATGTAATCTTCCCCTAATCTTAATTCCTCATCGTAGCTAATGCAGTTCTTTTCAAGAAACTCTTTCCTGATGACAGGCTTGAGATAGCCCAGCTCTCTTCTATAGGCTTTTGCTGTAGAGATGTTGGAAACAATAAATTCGTGGAACGATATAAATTTCGGCAAACTATAATCCGGGCCTAATAACAGCTCCCGATGCTCATTGGCATGTTGATTTGTTAACCTCCATAAATCATCGGCGATAATGTCTGCATTGTTACTGTAGGCAAGCACCCCCTTTAACCGTCCTGGCAAAAAATAGGGGGCTGAAGTAGCTAAGAGTTAATGCTTGGTGTGTTTATACCAGTATTTGAGCTGCTTTAGTAGTGTATTGTGTTTGCCTCCGTTGAAGCGCCATTCGCACTCCTTGAGGAACCAGTAGAAATTGTCCTGTTTGATGCCGTTGAATTTGCGCAAAGCACGCTTGGCCTGGTTCCAGAAGTTCTCAATGCCGTTGATGTGATTCTGCCGGTCTGCAAACAGCTTCGAGTGGTTAATCCGCATATGATGGAACGCTGATACATCCAGTGCATTATAGGAGCGGAATGTGTCGGTATAAACGATGCTGTCAGGGGTGACCTTCTCCTGAATGATGGGCAGGAGTGTTTCGGTTTTCGCATTCGGTATAATGGCGGTATAGACCTTGCCGCCCCGCTTCAACAGACCAAATACCGCCACTTTTCCAGCAGCGCCCCTGCCACGCTTACCCTTACGTTTGCCGCCAAAATAGCTTTCGTCCGCCTCCACTTCGCCGGAGAGTTCGTAGCTCGGAAGCTTGCTGGCTATCAGTTGCCGCAAACGCATGAAGAACCGTATTGCCGTGTTCGCCTGAATGCCAAGAACCTGTCCAGCGGCGCGGGCCGTCGTGCCGGATACAAAATACTCTATCAGACGAGCTTGCTGGTGGGAACTTAAGCGACTTTTTCGAACATACATCGTAGCCATTCTTAAACCTTTTCTTAGGTCTTAGCTACTTCAGCCCTAAAGGTTTTTATATATGCTAAAACAAAAGCCTTATTTAAGATCTATTAATCTACTGCGAGAAAAAGTTTCTGATTTAGAAGCCTAACATCCATACCGTGCTTACTGATAACGGCGCCCGGTTCTGTATCCAGCCGCGTTATCGTAACGGGGCAACCGCACGCTTCATGCGGCACATGTTCCATATCCGTTGCCTGGAACACGGCATCGGGCACCGGCTGACCAAACCCAATCATCCCTGGACCAATGGACAGGTGGAGCGCATGAACCGGACGCTCAAAGAAGCTACCGTCAAGCGATACCACTACCAATCACATGCTCAATTGAAGGAGCATATCGCTAACTTCCTGAATGCATACAACGTCGCAAAACACTCCAAGGACTCACACCTTATGAATACATCATCAAATCCTGGCAAAAAGAGCCAGAACGATTTAAAATCAACCCAAACCA
>JAMIFV010000071.1:0-12541 GCA_035906055.1 Alphaproteobacteria bacterium
CACAGCAGCGCATCCACAAATAGCCGGGTGTTCGTCTGCGCGCGCCGACCGACATGCCCCTTCATGCCGGGCAGCAGGCCTTTGATTCGTTCCCATTGATCATCGCGTAATGTTTCATTCTGCATGGCTTTCTCCTTCTTGCCATGCAACCGCTAACATCTCAATCTTATGAAATCGTTAATTCAGGACTGCAGCCTAAGGAGGCCGTTATGGTCAGACTCGCCACATATACCGTTTTACTTGCCGCGCTTGGCGCATCCTTCTTCGTGTCGCCTGCACATGCCGTGCCACCGCCCTGGGCGCACGAGCGCAACATGACGTATAATTTCCAGCCTGATTATTATGCGCAGCCCTACCGTGCGAATAACACCGTGATCATTGTGCATGATAAAGAAGAGCCTCCCGCCACGGTAGTGCAGGCCCCGCAAGACTATGATTATTACTATCAGGACGGTAAATATTGCCGTGAGTACCGCTCAAGAGTTGAAATCGGCGGCAATGTGCGCACCACCTATGGCACGGCCTGCCAGCAGCCCGATGGACAGTGGGAAGTAGTAAACTAACTGATTTTTATACTCATTATATAAGTAAACCGCACATCCTTATGGTTTTCTTATGGCATTTTTATGATGGTGGAATTCTAACCTGACAGGAGATAATTATATGAAACATCATGCAGTAAAGGCTGTTGCAGCCCTTGTTGTGGTAACCATGCTTTCCGCCTGCGGCAACACTAAAGGCCAGCGCGCCCTTTCCGGCGGCGGTATCGGTGCCGGTGCGGGTACGGTAGGTGCCGTTCTGCTCAACGCCAATCCCGTTGCGGGCGCGCTCATCGGCGGTGCGGCGGGTGCGGCAACCGGTGCCATGACCACCAAGAAAGACATTGATCTGGGCGACATAAAGTAGTTTCGTTAACTATAAAAGCCAGCACGCCTTTTCGCTGACAGCAGCGGGCAGGAGGAGTGCTGGCTTTTGTGCGGTGGAGTTGGTCGGAGTCATAACAGTGTGACTCGGGTAGAATCGGTGTTGTATTGTTATAACAAATGTTATATATTGAGTTGTAATATTAGTAATAACTATTCAAGGAATATTGGTTATGACTACGCTTAAGCTTACGTCGATCGGCAACTCTGTCGGCGCTATTTTCCCTAAAGAAATGCTGACTATTCTCAACAGCGACAAAGGCGATACGCTATATGTCACCCGTACGCCTAACGGCTTTGAAATCAGCCCTTATAATGAAAAATTCGCCCGTCAGATGCAGGCGGGGCGTAAAGTGATGCGTGAAAACCGCGATGCTTTAAGAAAATTGGCAGAGTAATATTATGCCTGCCAGTTTTACTGAGCTCGAACCCGAGTGGGTTGAAGAGCAGGTTGTGCTTTCCTATCATCGCGAACAAATTTCTGAGCATGGCGGCGGAGCAGGTGTTCGTGATATGGGATTGCTGCAATCCGCATTATCGAGGCCGCAAAATGCGTTTCATTATAATAAAGTGGTGTCGCTCGCTAAACTTGCGGCTTGCTATGCGTTTGGTATTGCCAAGAACCATGCGTTCATTGACGGCAACAAAAGGACGGCGCTGGTTGTGTCGTTCGCATTTCTGGAACTGAACGGGTATGCTTTGCGCTCCACGCAGGAAGAAAACTACTTTACGTTTCTTTCGCAGGCAGAAGGGAACTTAACGCAAGAAGCACTTGCCGACTGGTTTGAAAGCAAGCTGTATAAACTCCCATGAACTCTCTCGGTATAGATAAAAAACCCTCCGATACGCGTGTAGTCGTGGCCATGTCCGGCGGCGTGGATTCCTCTGTGGTTGCGGCCATGCTGCACGAGGAAGGTTATAATGTCGTGGGCATCACGCTGCAGCTTTATGATCACGGCGCGGCCATCGGCAAGAAGGGCGCATGCTGCGCCGGGCAGGACATCCACGATGCGCGCCTTGTCGCATCCGGCCTCGGCATCCCGCATTACGTGCTCGATTACGAAAGCCGCTTTAAAAATTCGGTGATGGATGATTTTGTCGATAGTTACCTCAACGGCGAAACGCCCATCCCTTGCGTAAAGTGCAACCAGTCGGTCAAATTCCATGACCTGCTTAAAATGGCGCGTGAGCTCAATGCCGACGCGCTGGCCACGGGGCATTACGTGCAGCGTGTTATGGGGCAGGGTGGCGCAGAACTTCGCCGCGCGACCGACGATGATAAAGACCAGAGCTACTTTCTCTTCGCCACCACGCAGGATCAGCTCGACTTCCTGCGCTTTCCGCTGGGCGGGTTCAATAAGGAACATACGCGCAGGCTCGCCACAAAATACGGGCTGGTGGTGCACGATAAGCCTGACAGTCAGGATATCTGCTTCGTGCCCGGCGGCGACTATGCCAAGGTGATAGAGAAGATGCGCCCCGGTTCTTCGCAGCCCGGGGACATCGTGCATCTGGACGGGCGTGTGCTGGGCACGCATGAAGGCATCATCCATTACACGGTGGGGCAGCGCAAGGGCCTCAAACTTTCTTTGCCGGAGCCTTTATATGTTATCCGCGTGGACGCTGAAAAGAAGCAGGTGATCGTGGGCAGCAAAGACGCGCTCTCCACCCGCAGCTTCCGCATCCGCGATGTGAACTGGCTGGCCGGTGACACGGCGCTCGCAGGCGGGCTGGAAGCGATGGTGAAGCTGCGCTCGGCACAGGCGCCCGTTCCCGCTTCGGTAAAACGTGTGGATGCTGAACATGTGGAGATAACCCTGCACGACCCGCGCATGGCAGTGGCGCCCGGGCAGGCATGTGTCGTCTATGATGCTGACCGCGTATTAGGCGGCGGCTGGATAGTTAGGAAATAATAAGGGGGGGCATCCCGCCCCCACTCGTGCTCCGCACTCGCTCCCCCTCGCTTCGCGGGGTCGTCGTGAAGAACTTCTCCGCGACTACGGCATGGAAGATTGCTCTAAAGCTGTTTGCTCTAATACCGGGATTTACGCTGGGGAATTCGTGCGGAGCATGAATGGGGACGGCTAGTCCCCCTAAATAATCTAACGAGCAGCCTGTTGCTGCTGCTGTTCTGCTACGGCCTGTACCCAGCTTTTGCCGTCAGTGCGCCGGTTGGTTTCACATTCGATGCCTTCTTTGCCGCCGGTGCTGATGCAAAGGCCTTCCTTTTTCAGCTCCTGCGCGATGTGACGTCCGGTGCTTTGTGCGGTGGCTTCCTGCGTATCAATATTACTGGATTGCCATGAGCGCGCAGCGACATAATCCGCTGCAAGCGATGCTACGGTGAACGCAGCGCCAACAGCCAGAACACCCCACGAGACCGCTGTGACGGCAGCAAGCCCGCCTACGCCCATGGCTGTGTTGGTAATAAGCGTCAGCGACACGGCAAAAAGCGGTCCGCCTATGGCACCCAGGGCGCGGCTTATGCTGCTGAACCTGGTATTGGTCTTCAGGCGGTTCATCAGCGTGCGCTTGGCGGCCTGCGCCTCAGCATCACGGGCGATATGGTCGTGGTGATGATGGTGGTGTTCGTGCGGATTTCGCGGGTTGGCCGACTGCATTGGGTTGATCCTGATAATTCATCCTAATGATAAGATTAATCAGGCTTTTTTACAAATGCCTAAATGTTAAAGTTTTGTGAAGGCTTTGATTGCATTAAGTGTATCGACCAATATTCTGATTTTATTGATTATTGTTCTTCTGGGGGTGCGTTGCCCGTAACTTCCTGCCCCCATTCTTCCTCGGCTTTTTTCTGTAAGCCCTCGAGATGGAGTATCCTGCCGGAATAGATGCCTTCCAGCGTCGTGGAAGCGATCATCGGGCTTACCCATACCATGCACCAGCCCAGCGCCGCTGAGCCATACATCACCAGCCACACATAGGGGTCGAGCAGTTTTATTTTCAGGATCTCTATAGTCCCGCCCTCGATGAACACCTGCATCATGTCGGGGAACACGCCCGCGAAGTTGAACGCGGCGACGGTGGAAGAGAGGAACTTGAATTTCGTGTGGTCGGTCTCATAGGCCACGATGGCAGGCAGCATACCCACGAACAGCAGGAACACCCCCATTTTAAAAATAGCCGCCGATGCTATGCCCAGCGCAATAAGGATAACATAGCGCCTGGAATTCGAGCTTCCTGACTTTGCGGTTTTGGGTGATTCTGCTGCAGTTTTTGCCATAGCTTAGAAATGATAATAGGAGCGCAGGGTAAAATAAACGGTAAATACGCAGGTGCCATAGGCCAGTGTCTGCGCCAGTCCCCGCCCCACCATGCGCGCATGCCGTGTGCGCTCGCGCGGGTCTTTGAGTTTGGCGATCTGATGCTTGCGGAACGTGTAGGCGGCGGCGGCTTTCCTGAAGCCGTGGAAGTCGTTGATGAATACGTCCGGGTTGAGCAGCATTGCCGCGATGGAAGCGATCATGCCGCTTTCCGCCGCCTTGCGCAATTCCTGCTGCGCGTTGCTGCGCACGTTGCGGCGGTGGATGTAGTCAAGCATGGCAAACAGGCGAAGCGCTATCCAGTGCGTGAGCCCCGGCAGCGGCATGCTGCCAGCCGAGCCCTGCGCGCGCGCCAGTATCTTGATGGAGATCAGCCGTGGATTGGCGGCGAGTTCCGCCATGGCGTCCAGCTCGTGTATACGCACTTCCTTGGCGATGTCGAGCCTGCTGGCCACAAAGGCGGCGATATGCGTATCCATGAAATCGGTTTCAGCCGCTTTAGCCGTGGCGGCAGCGGTATCAAGGTATATCAGTATCTCCTTGAGGCTGCCGGGGGCGAAGCGTTTCACCAGCGGGCTCTGGCATACCAGCGAGGGGTGCAGGTCGTACAGGCAGCGCTCCACGCCGAAACCCGGCGCGCGTGAGCGCAGGAAATTCCTCACTTTCAGCAGGCGCGGGCTAAAATACGCATAGTCCGTGCCCACCTTGTGCTGCTCGATCCATTGCGGCAGCAGGTCTGAATCCACCACCTGCGCCACCGCATTGAGTGTATCCTGGTCGCCGGAGAAATAGGCATGTGCCAGCATTGCGCCCACGCCTTCAGGGCATAGCGCGACATTGCGGTAACGGATGGGGCCGGAAGGGTCGAGCGCGAATATGATGCGCGACAGCAGTTCGTTATTGTGGCGTTCTGCCTTGGGGGTGTCGCCCATGTTATTGCTGCAGATGCGTGAGACGGCATCGGCCAGATCCTTTTTGTGCAGGCTGGTTTCCAGCCAGCGCACGAGGCGCGTATCGGACAGCAGGCTCCTGCCTTCCGCCCAGTTCAGGTAAAGCGCGTGCGCCAGCGCTTTGCGGTTGAAATAGCTGCGCCCGGCGAATTCAAACCCACGGTTGGTTTCCTGAGCGGCGGCGGGAAGGATAAGGTTGAAACGGCGGCCCGCCAGCCAGCTCTCGATATGTTCGGGCGCACAGCGGTCGCGCTTGGCGTCGTTGAGCAGCGCGCGGAGAAGATCCTGAAGGTTTTCCGAAATGTCCCATTCTATCACCAGCGTGTGATACGTCCCCTTGACCAGCATGCTGGTGAGGAAATCCTCACGGCTTACGCGCGCATAAGGCTGGTAGCCTATCAGCAGGTGCAGCGCCAGCACGCCCAGCGCGTAGCAGTCTGCCTCTATGGCGTATTCATTCTTTCCGTACGGTGAGCAGAGCAGGCGGTCGAGCGATTCAAACAGGAAATCCTGCGAGTACCCGCCAGGCTCGGAAATGCATTCACCAAGCTGGATGGTGGCGCCGCTCAGGTAAACGTTGTGCAGGTTGATGCGGCCATGGCTGATGCCCATGCCGCTGAACGCCTTGAGTATCTCGGTGAACGGCCTGAAAAGGTAATTGATGAGCGTGCCCTCGGATATGGGGCTTTTCTGCGCGCTTAACAGCAGCTCGGAAAGGGGCTGGCCGTTCGGGCGCTGCAATATCACCACGTAACGGCTTTCCGAATAGATACTGATATCGCAGGTTCCTTCATCCACCACCGAGACGAGGTTGGGGTGGCGGAATTCCTTCAGCACGGTGATGTGTTTCTTGCGCGGCAGGGCGTTGTTGTCGAACACCAGCGCGTAGAGGCGCGCTGCGGGGTCTTCGCTGTCCTGCACCGAGAACGCTTTTGCCATGCCGGTGGAGAACGGGTGCAGCGGATCGCTGGTGATGATGCGGTAGCGCCCCGAGATCATGTCGCGTTCGCGCTGCAGCGCCTGCTGTGACCGGTAGGTCCTCAGGAACGCCTGAAGGTCTTCGGGCTTTACCGGGTTTTTCTGTTCGGCATCTGCCATAGTTAAACGGGGTTAAGTGCTGATATCAAGCGTATAACACAATGGCAAGGCAGCAGTGAGTGGTAATTAGGTTACATCTAAACTCTGCCATGCCTTGCTGCAAACGGCTATTTCCTGCGCTGCGGTGCTCGAAAAACGCAGTTCTCGCGGGCGGCATGGCGGGTTTGGCAAAAGTCCAGCGCTTACAATGTAAGGAATCCCACGGTTTCCTTGATCTGCTTCATGTGTTTCGCGGCGATCCTGTTCGCACGTTCCGCGCCGTCGGCCAGAATGCGGTCGATATGGTCGGGCTCCCTGAGCAATTCACGCATCAGCGCGGTGATGGGGGAAAGCTGCTCGATGGCCAGCGCCGAGAGCGCCTTCTTGAAATCCGAGAAGTTCCTGCTGGCGAATTCCGCAGCCACCGCCTCGCGCGTGGTATTTGCGAGCGCGGCGTAAATGCTGATAAGGTTGGAGGCTTCCGGCCTGTTTTCCTCGTCGTAGGAGATGCCCTCTATCATGTCTGACTTCGCCTTGCGGAATTTGAGGTCGATCGCTTCCGCGTCGTCGGTCAGGTTGATGCGCGCATAGTCGGATTCATCCGATTTGCTCATTTTCCTGGTGCCGTCGCGCAGGGACATGATGCGCGTGGCCGGGCCCTGTATCATCGGCTCGGGCAGCGGGAAGTATTCAACGCCGTAGAAACGGTTGTATGCGCCAGCGATGTCGCGCATCAGCTCAAGATGCTGTTTCTGGTCCTCGCCCACGGGCACATGCGTGGCTTTATAAAGCAGCACGTCGGCGGCCATGAGGGCAGGGTAGCCGTAAAGCCCCAGCGACGCGTTCTCGCGGTGCTTGCCGGATTTCTCCTTGAACTGCGTCATGCGGTTGAGCCAGCCCAGCGGGGTGTGGCAGCCCAGTATCCAGCCCAGTTCCGCGTGGCCGGAAACGGCGGATTGCGGGAAGATGATGCTTTTCTTGGGGTCGATGCCGCAGGCGATATAGGCGGCGGTCAGTTCGCGGATGGACTGGCGCAGTTCTTCGGGTTTCTGCGGTACGGTGATGGCATGCAGGTCCACCACGCAGAAGATGCATTCATAGTCCTGCTGCATGCTCACCCAGTTGCGGATGGCGCCCAGATAGTTGCCCAGATGCAGGTTGCCGGTGGGCTGAACGCCGGAAAATATACGTTTCATGAATATCCTTCTTCTACGTGTCATTCCTGCGGAAGCGGGAATCCAGTTTTTTAATTACGTTGCTCACGCAACGCGCTGGATGCCCGTTTTCACGGGTATGACAATAAAGTGTGTTTTTCAGTAGGATGGCTATAGCTTTCTTTAGCGGCTTTGTCACGTCCCAGCCTGATTTAACAGGTTTTTTTCACAAAATTTCATGAAATTGTCATACTATTCCGCAGGATATGTTGCTAGTATGGAGACTGGAAAAGACCTATGCATACGATGCCCTACACGGATAAACCTACCGAGCAGGACGACCTGCCGTCCGCGCCGCAATCGTTGGCCGTACCTGGCCGTCTGCCGCTGCGCAGGGAAGTGCCGGATTATCCTGTCTGTAACCTGCCGCAGAAGGACATGAGCAAGACGTTCGGCGGTAAGATCACCGATTTTATCATTTATCAGGGGCTGGGATTTGTCGGTAACTCGTCCGTTTCCGTAGGCGTTACCTATGGCCTTAATCCAAGGCCGGGTGTTGAAAAATTCCGCAAAGGCGCGCATGACAAGGCGCAAAAGGTTTTCAAGGATTTCCTGCCGCATGAAGCTATCGGCAACGGTGTGGATATCGGCTTCATGCTTATCGCGGGCACAATACTCACCGCCGTCATGGCGCCGCTGGTCAACCGCCGTGAGCAGATCGCTTACAAGATCAACCAGATGTTCGGCAAGGACAAGGACGTATTGCCTGAGAACGAGAGGAAATACGGCAACCCCACCACGCTGGAAGACAAGATAGAGCTGGAACTCAGGAACCGTGTGAATTACTGCCAGACCTCCGGCGACCTCTGGAAAGCGCGCTGGACGGGCATCTGGATACCGGTGTTTGGTGATATGGGAATGGGTAAATGGAACGCCAAGCGTGAAGCGGATGTAAGTCCAGCTACGCCACATGGCAAGTGGAGCATCGACACCATAAGCTGGAAAGCCGGTCAGCATCTTTATGACAAAGTGCTGCCCGCAGGCGCGATCGAAAAAATGGGTAACTTCTTCAAGAAGCACAAAGCAGGTATTGAAGACGTTAAACAGAACAACCCCAAGCTTTATGAACGTCTGCTTAAATCGGAAGAGTTCCATGACGATTTCAACCAGAAAATGCTGGGCCAGAAAGGGCCGGTGAGCGATGCCGTGCGCGATGACCGCATGATGATCGCCGACCAGACGCGCCTGCTGGGCAAGGAGATCGGCTGGACGTATATCCTCTCGGGCATCATAGAAAACCTGACCAAGCGGTTCCAGAGCCAGCGTATCCACAAACAGGAGCTCAAGGCCGTTGCCAGGATGCGTGAAGAGGGCATCATCCCGGCAGGCGTGGTGGTGCATACCGACCGTGACGGGCATGTGAAAATAACCACGACCAGGGTCTATAAGCCTTATGCTGCTGCGGAGGCTGCTCCTGCTGTACCCGAAGCTCCCGCCGATACCCGCAAATGGGCGGACGACAAAGTGAAAAAGGTCGTTGCGGACGCCATGGAGAAATCCGAGAACCATCTTGCCGCCCTTGAAAAGGGCCGCGCTGCCGCCACCCAGCCCCAGATCGGCTAATCTGTATTGTGAATTCGCATCAGACTGCCCTATAACGGCATAAGTAATTATACAGGTGCATCATGACAAAGCCGTTATCAGGTAAAAAAGGGCTGGTGGTTGGCATTGCCAACGATAAATCCATTGCTTGGGGCTGTGCCCGTGCGTTTAGCGATGCGGGCGCGGAGCTGGCCATAACTTTCCAGACCCGGAAGGCGGAACCGTTCGTGCGGCCACTGGCTGAGCAACTGGGCGCCAGTATCATCCGCCAGATGGATGTGCAGGACGACACGCAAGCGCAGGACGTGTTCGCCGCTATCGCAAGCCAGTGGGGCAGGCTGGATTTTGTACTTCATTCCATCGCTTTCGCGCCGCGTGATGACCTGCATGGCCGTGTAACGGATTCCTCACGTGACGGATTCCTGAGCGCCATGGATATTTCCTGCCACTCCTTCATCCGCATGGCGAAGCTCGCCGAACCGCTGATGAAAGAGGGCGGAACCTTGCTTACCACCAGCTATTACGGCAGCGAGAAGGTGGTGGAGCATTACGGCATCATGGGCCCGGTGAAGGCGGCGCTGGAAGCTTCGGTCAAATACCTGGCGGCGGAACTCGGGGCGTGCGGCATCCGCGTCAATGCGCTGTCGCCGGGGCCGCTGATGACCCGCGCAGCCAGCGGCATCGCGAACTTTGATACATTGCTGGAAGAAGCGCGCGCGCGTTCGCCGCAGCGCGATATCGTCACCATAGAAGCCGTGGGCGCGCTGGCACGCTTTTTAGTGAGCGACGATGCGCGTTATATCACCGGCAATGTCGAATATATCGACGCTGGCTATCATATCATCGGGGGGTAGGACGTTGCGGATACTGGTCATCAATGCGGGAAGCTCCTCCATCAAGCTCAGCGTGCTGGATACCGGTTCCGACACGCAGCTTTTCAAGCATGAGCTGGAGCGGCTCGGCAATGTGGAAGAAGGCATGAAACAGGTGGCAAGCCTGCTGAAGGAAAGAGGCTTCGATACGTTCGACGCTGTCGGCCACCGCATCGCCCATGGTGGTGATCACTTTAAAGATGCGACGATTATTACCCCCGAAGTGCTGCAAGTTATCGAGGGCTTTGTGCCGCTGGCGCCGCTGCATAACCCGCCGGGGCTGGCTGGCATCCGCACGGCGCAGGCCGCATGGCCGGACGTGCCGCAGGTGGCGGTGTTCGACACCGCCTTCCACCAGCATATGCCCCCCTATGCGCATACCTACGCCATTGCGCTGGAATGGAGGCAGAAGGGCGTGCGCCGTTACGGATTCCACGGCACGTCGCATAAATACGTGATGCTCAAAGCCGCCGAAACGCTGAAATGCAGGCCGGAAGAGCTGCGCATCATCAGTTGCCATCTGGGCAATGGCGCGAGCGTCTGCGCTATCGACCGCGGCATGTCGGTGGATAATTCCATGGGGCTGACGGCGCTGGAAGGGCTGGTGATGGGGTCACGCTCGGGTGATGTCGACCCCGGCATGTTCGCGTTCCTTCACCGCGAACTGGGGCTGACGCCTGATAAAGTGGAAGAGGCGCTCTATAACCACAGCGGCCTCAAAGCCCTCTCCGGCCTTGGCAATGATATGCGCGATATCGAGGCCAAAGCGGCGCAAGGCAATGAAAACGCGATGCTGGCCATACAGGTCTATGCCTACCGCGTGCGTAAATATATCGGCGCTTATTCGGCCAGCATGGGCGGGGTGGACGTGCTGGTATTCACCGGCGGCATCGGTGAGCATTCCGCGTCCATGCGCCGCCGCGTGTGCGACAGGCTGGAGTTCATCGGGTTGTATATGGACGAGGACAGGAACAGCCAGATAAAGCTTAAAGGCAGCGAAATGGTGCAAGCGCACCAGCCCAACTCACGCGTGAAGGTGATGGTGACCCAGACACGCGAGCAGTGGATGATCGCGCAGGAAGTAAAACGCCTCTTTGAGGATAAGGCTGGCGGCGTTATCAATGGCCCCATACCGGTGGCCGTATCGGCGCGCCATATACACCTGACGCAGGAAGCGGTGGAAACGCTGTTCGGCAAGGGCTACACGCTTACCAAGCATAAGGAACTCAGCCAGCCCGGCTTCTGGGCATCCACCGACCGTCTGGACATTGTCGGCCCGCGCGGCGAGATCAAAAACGTGCGCGTGCTGGGGCCGTGCCGGGGGCGCAACCAGATAGAGGTGGCGGAGACGGAAACCTTCACGCTGGGCATCCATGTGCCGGTGCGTATCTCCGGTGACGTAAAGGACACGCCTTTCGTAACGCTGCGCGGGCCCAAGGGCACGCTCCATACGGACGGGCTTATCGTGGCCAAGCGCCATATTCACCTCAACAGTAAAGACGCGCAACAGCTGAAACTCAGGACGGGCGATATCGTGGAAGTGGAGATAGACTCCGAGGGGCGCGACCTTATCTTCCGCGATGTGGAGATACGCGTGGACCCCAATTTTGTCACGGAAATGCATATTGATACGGACGAGGCCAATGCCGCCAGTATCCCGGCGAAAGGCACAGGCGCCCTTATTTCCACGGCTAACAGCATCCGTATCACCCGTAAACTAAGCTAGAAGCGTTGACTTTAGCCACTTCCGGGGCTAATCAGCGCTCATGAAATACGTGGTCGCCGCCTTTTATCATTTCTTTGATTTTCCGCATTTCGCAAGCCTGCGCGCGGCCATTAAAGATGAATTCCTCAGCAACGGCGTCAAGGGCACCATCCTGCTGACGCCTGAAGGCGTCAACGGCACCATATCGGGCAGCCGGGAAGGCATGGATGCGACGCTTGCCTACCTTGAAAAAGATGTGGCAGGCACGAAGTTTGAGGTAAAGGAAAGCCTGTGTGATTACCAGCCTTTCCTGCGCACCAAGGTCAAGCTCAAGAAAGAAACCATCTCCATCGGTGAACCGGCACCGCTTGCCGGGCGCGGTCACTATCTGGATTGCGCCGAATGGAACGCGCTGATCTCTGACCCCGATACGCTCATCATTGATACGCGCAATATGTATGAAGTGGAGATGGGCACGTTCAAGAATGCCATCAACCCCAATATCCGCACGTTCAAGGAGCTTCCCGCATTCGTGCGCGCCAACCACGCGGAAGATAAGGCCAGGAAGATCGCCACCTTCTGCACGGGGGGGATACGCTGTGAGAAATTCACCTCATGGCTGGCCGACCAAGGCTACGAAAATGTCTACCACCTCAAAGGCGGTATCCTTAAATATATCGAGGAAACGCCCAAACAGCAAAGCCTCTGGCAGGGCGAATGTTTTGTGTTCGACGACCGCGAAGCGGTGGATCACCAGCTTTCGCCTGTAAAAAATTAAAGGGGCTGTACCAGATAACGCAATAAAGTGTTATCAAGGACAGTATGAGGAAGAGCAGATTAAGTAACGTTATTCAGGCTAAGTTACTGGAGCATTTTGTAGCCGGTGCAACTGCCCGCTGTGCTGCCAGTCTGGTTGGCGTAAACTTCAAGACGGCCTGCTACTATTTTCAACGGCTTCGTGAGGTCATTGCTGACCG
>JAMIFV010000072.1:0-2827 GCA_035906055.1 Alphaproteobacteria bacterium
AGCTGATGAAGGGTTTTGTCAATACGGTGCTGGGCGAGCCGTATGAGGAAGAATACGAAGCGCCAGAATGGAAGCGGCTCTATGAACGCCGCGAGCCTTACCCAATGGGTGTGGTGCCGGAGGGCGGCTTATTCCTCACCGCCGGTGCGGACGTGCAGAAAGACCGCATCGAATGCGAAGTGGTGGCATGGGGGCGGCAAAAAGAAAGCTGGTCGGTCGATTATCATGTGCTGATGGGCGATACGGCCATGCCGGAGGTGTGGGAAAAACTCGAAGCCTTGCTGCAGAGGGATTTTCATCATGCGGGTGGCGGCACGTTGCCCATTCGCGTGCTGGCGGTGGATAGTGGCTATGCCACGCAGGATGTGTATGGGTGGGTAAAAACCCATCCACAGGCAAGCTGGGGTGGTTCGGGTGCACGTGCATCGTCCCCGCGCACGGTGGTCGCAGTCAAAGGCCGCGACACGGAAACCGCGCTGATACTCAGCGTCTCCAAGGCAGATGTGGGCAGCAAAAAGCGTGGCCTCCGTGTATGGAATGTTAGCGGGCCAGTTGCCAAAATGGAGCTGTATCGCTGGCTGAAGCTCGACCGCCCAACCAAGGAAGATGAACCGTTTCCGCCAGGGACATGCCATTTTCCCGAATATGCCGAGGAGTATTTTAAGCAGCTCACCGCTGAAAAACGTGTGATCAAGCTGCATAAAGGCTTCCCCCGCGCTTCGTGGGAGAAAGACCCGTCTCGTAATAACGAAGCACTCGATTGCCGTGTCTATGCGCGCGCCGCTGCAAGCATTTACGGGCTGGATCGTTTCACCGACCGGCAATGGCAGCAGATGGAAGCCGCGCTGGGCAAGCAGCGCAGCATTCCTTACGCCGATACTTACGCCGCAACTCAAGAACCGCAGACCTCAGCATCAACATCGCAACCACGCAGCAGCACGATCAGCCAGCGCAACGTCATCGCTGCTGACGACCCCTATCTTTGAGGATTAAAACATGACCGATTTAGCCACCCTGCAGACCCGCCTTACCGAGGCGGAGACGGCGTACCACCAGCTTATGACGGGCGCGAAAGAAGTGAGCGTGTCCATCGGTGGTTACGGTGCCACTACCTACGCACAGGCGGACAGCGGCAGGCTCGAACAATATATCCAGAAACTCAAAATTGAGATCAATCGCCTAAGCGGTGGTGCGCGCCGTGGCGTGATCAAGGTGGTGTTCGATGAGTGATACCTCGCACCGCGCCGCATCGCTTACTGCCCGTGAGCTCTCCAGCTGGCTGCCCGGAAACGGCTCGGCAGATGGCGATCTGCTGGGTGAATTGCCGACACTCGTGGGGCGTTCGCGTGATCTTACGCGCAATCACGGTGTGGCGTCGGGTGCAGCGCAGACGATGGTGGATAATGTCGTCGGCACAGGCCTCCGGCTCTCTGCCTTGCCCGATTACCGCGCGCTGGGGCGCACGAAAGAATGGGCGGATGATTGGGCGCGTGATGTAGAATCCCTCTGGCGCGGCTGGGCGGAGGGGTTTGAGTGCGATGCTGCGCTGTCGCTTAATTTCGCGGGGCTGACCACGCAGGTATTTCGCTCCGGTTTCATTAACGGCGAAGCGTTGGCATTGCCGCTGTGGCTTCCTGAGCGCGGCAGTGCATTCGCCACCACCATCCAGCTGGTGGAGCCGGATCGTTTGAGCAACCCCAGCGGCAAGCCGGATGATAAAACACTGCGTGGTGGCATTGAGATTGATGATTACGGTGCGCCGCTCGCGTACCATATTCGCAGAACCCATCCAGGCGATGTGTTTTTACCTTTCGCATCCTCAGCGGATGAATGGCAGCGCATTCCATCGCGCACCCCGTTTGGCCGCAGGCGCGTGTTGCATATCCATGATAAGGAACGCACCGGCCAGAACCGTGGCAAGCCTGCGCTCACTTCCATCATGCCGATGTTTAAAATGCTCGATCACTACGAGCGCTCGGAACTGCAGGCAGCGGTGGTGAATGCCATGATTGCGGCATTCATTGAAACGCCGCTGGATGCCGAAACGGTCGTCGAAATGTTTGGCGGCAGCTTTGAGGATTATGACAGCAAACGCCGGGAATGGCGCGCCAAGCTCGCAGGCGGTTCGATCATCACCACATTCCCCGGCGACAAGCTCTCGCCCTTCACACCAAGCCGCCCGAATTCTGCTTACGGTGCGTTTGTCGAAAATATCCTGCGTCATATTGGCACAGGGCTAAACCTGCCCTTTGAACTGTTAATGAAGGATTTCTCGAAGACCAATTATTCCTCGGCGCGTGCCGCATTGCTCGAAGCATGGCGGTTCTTCTCAGGGCGCAGGCAGTGGCTCGCCACCTATTGGGCAAAGCCCGTCTACGAGCTGTGGCTGGAAGAAGCGATTAACAGCGGCAAGATTGAGGCACCCGATTTTTACACGAACCGCGCTGCATGGTCGCGCTGCAAATGGATCGGCCCTGGTCGTGGTTGGGTTGATCCCGTCAAAGAGGCGCAAGCCTCGCAGATTCGCATGGAGGCAGGACTTTCCACGCTCGAAGATGAATGCGCCATGCAGGGGCTGGATTGGGAAGAAGTGCTGGAGCAACGCGCGCGTGAAAAAGCCAAGATGCAGGAGCTGGGTTTGGGTGATCTTACGCCCAGCATCACCGTTAAATCACTACCCGGTCAAGGCAAAGACAACACTGAAAATCAGGAGGATGACAATGCGAGCATGGAACAAAGCGACCAGTGAACCGTGGGCAATCACACAATCAGCCTTAGAAACGATTCTGGAGATTGCCGAACGCGAGAATGAAAAACCCGAAGCGAT
>JAMIFV010000073.1:0-33551 GCA_035906055.1 Alphaproteobacteria bacterium
AAAAACCGTAAAGTTAAAATCCTCTACGACAAGGCGGTGTATAAGCTGCGTGGCGGCATTGAGCGTTACTTCGGAAAGCTCAAGGAAAATAAACGCCTCTGTCTGCGTTTCGACAAGGAAGACAAAGTTTTCCTCAGCTTCGTGGCACTCGCCGCAACTAAAATCCTCTATAACTGGAAAATTAGCTAACAGTGCCTAAGCAACAGCTGCGGCATGTGCCTTTCTTCCAATCCCGGCCTGACTACCGCTCAGGCAAGCATTATCGACAAAAAAATTGATGACGGCATTCCCAACCGCGGTAATGTCGTTGCACGCTATCTGGACTATGTTTCGGCGGGAAGCGCCGGTGCCATCTGGGCCAGTTATGCCTCCACTTCTACGTCAAGTTCCTGTTTTCAGAATACAACTAACCAGTATTCCGTCGATCAGCCGGCAGGCAGGCTCAATTGTGCATTGTCATTTAAATTCCAATGAAATACAGCTGTTAAGTCTGGTCTTATCGGTATAGTATATACAATTATGAGCCAATCGCTTCAGATCGCCTGCATCGCCGACACCTCTAAAATAGCGCAAGCCGCCTATAAAGAGATCGCCAGGAGTTATTCGCTGGTGGATGTGACGCAGAAGCGCCGCGTGGGCAAGGGCGAGACCTCCGCCGATGTTATCGTGGTGCTGGGCGGCGACGGCTTCATGCTGCAGACCATGCACCAGTATATGGCGCGTAACATCCCTTTCTACGGCATGAATTGCGGCACGGTGGGCTTCCTGATGAACAGCTATTCGCCCAAGCGGCTGCTGGAGCGCATCACTGAAGCGCGCTCGCATATGCTGCATCCGTTGCGCATGTATGCACGCAACCTGCACGGCAAGGACTACGAGCTTATCGCCATCAACGAAGTGTCGCTCTTCCGCCAGACGCGACAGGCAGCCAAATTACGCATCACCGTGGACCACGTCGTGCGCATTCCCGAAATGACCTCGGACGGCGTACTGGTGGCCACGCCTGCGGGCAGCACGGCGTATAACAGCTCGGCCGGTGGCCCCATCATTCCGCTGGATTCCAACATTATCGCGCTAACGCCACTCTCATCCTTCCGCCCCCGCCACTGGCGCGGCGCGCTGCTGAACCACCGCTCCAGCGTCACGTTCGAGGTGCTCGACCCCAAAAAGCGCCCGGTAAGCGCCGTGGCCGACTTCACGGAAATACGTGACGTAGTGTCCGTGGCGGTGCATGAGCACCAGAAAATGGTCATAAAAGTACTGTTCGACCCCGAGCATAACCTCGAAGAACGTATTATTAAAGAGCAGTTTATGTAGGCACAGCCTCATTTTGCTTCCCATATTCCTAATTTTCTGCTAATTTTTGCCACCTTTGTCTGTCTGAATGGGCTTTTTATTCGGCGGGCGGAGGTAATGATTGCCGTTGCTTTCTCGACGTGCCGGAAGAATGGGTAACTCGCTAACCTCTTTCTAGCATTGACGACAAACGCACAGCTTTTGTTTGTTTTCGATAATTTTATAAAGAGGTTTGTTATGGCTGTAGGTACAGTTAAGTGGTTCAACACGATCAAGGGTTATGGTTTCATCCAGCCTGAAGATGGCTCCAAGGACGTATTTGTGCATATTTCCGCCGTTCAGAAAGCTGGCCTGCGCACGCTGACGGAAGGCCAGAAGGTTGAGTTCGAACTCGCTACCGAAAAGGGCAAGACGTCTGCGGTAAATCTTAAAGTTGCTGCATAACCGTTAGCATTAACGAAATAGTAATAAACGCACACTACAACATGTAGTGTGCGTTTTTATTTCAGATGACTAATAATCGAATTTTCGTGCTTTCTTTTGAATTAATAATGATTTATAAATACGCCACCAAAAAATGGATTTTGTCTCGTTTGCGTAATTTGTTCAGTGGGTAATTGAAATGCGCCTTATTATTTTCTTTGTCGCCATCGCGCTAGCCGCAGGAGCTTTCGTACTCACGTCACGCCTTACCGTGCAGCCCTCCGATCCATCCGCGCTTATTGCGCAGCCGCAGACCATCATCAAGGATGTGCCGACCGCCGATATTTACATCGCCAAGCAGGAGATTCCCATCGGCACCATCATCAAGCCGGAAATGCTTGATATTCAGCCTTATCCTAAAAACCTGCTGCTTGAAGGCATGGTTCAGGCAGACCCCAACAATCCCTCTACCTCCATCGTACGGATGGTGGCGCGTACGCCGTTCCTCAAGGGCGAACCCCTGTTCATGAATAAACTCGGCAACGACAAAGACCCCGGCTTCCTTGCGGCAGCGCTCCCCAAGGGCTTCCGCGCCGTAACCATCGCAGTGGATAACATTTCCGGCGTCGGCAATTTCGTATATCCCGGCGACCGCGTGGATATCCTCATCACGCATGATGTTGGCCTCGATAACGACGGCGCTTCCCCCGCTGTCAACGCTAACAAGAAGAAAGATCCCATCACGGAGGTGCTGCTTCCCAACGTAAAGGTGCTGGCGGTCAACCAGAAGCCCATCATCCAGGGCAACGAGCCCCCCACCCCGCTGACCAATGTTTCACTGGAAGTGAGTTCCGTAGACGCGCAGAAACTGCGCCTGACCGAGAATGGCAATGGCCGCCTCTCGCTGGCCCTGCGTTCACTGAAGGACCGCGAAGAGAACGAACTCGCCCGCCCCACGGGCCTGAGCGACCTTTCAAGGCTCACTCCGCCCGCCTATTTCCCCGTGCTCTATGACACGACCGAAAAAGCAAGCAATACCGAACCGGCAGCAACCGGCGCGGAAACGCCGATGAAATCGGTGGTGAACGTCGTAAGGGGCGTTAAAGCAGAACCGGTGGAGGTCTCACAACCCTAATGCAGAATATCTGGTCTTTTATGTCTATGGATTCCTTCAAGCGCAAAGCGTCCAACATCATGGTGGCCGCGGCACTTCTCGTTTCTTCCGCAGCGTTCGCCGCAGAAAAACCGGTCCCCGTTGATTCCGGAGCGGTTTATATTCCGATGAATCGCTCGGAACTGGTGATACTGCAGCAGGATGTGGCGCAGGTGCTGATCGCCAACCCCGAAATCTCCGACGTACATGTTGTGGGCAGCAAGCGCGTGGCCTTCCTCGGCAAAACGATGGGCCGCACCAACGCCAAACTGTTCGACAAGTCCAACAACCTTATCCGCCAGTTCGATATCATCGTGGGCTACGACCTGCCCGCCATCCGCCAGGCACTGCATACCTTCCTGCCCAACGAGCGCATCAAGGTGGAACTGGTGAACACCAATATCGCGCTCACCGGTGAAGTAAGCGATGCCGCCGCCGCCCGCAAGGCCGTGGAAATCGCCAACCAGTTCACGTTCCCCTCCGGCCCCATTCCTGCACTTGTGACGGCAGACAGCTCGACCATCCTTAATCTGTTGAAAGTGTCCACCGGCCAGCAGGTTATGCTGCGCGTGCGCGTCGGTGAAATCCAGCGCAACGCCCTGAAAAGCCTCGGCGTCGGCTTTAACGCCTCCAAAGGTGGCGCGGTAGGCATTGTCGCAGGCTCACAGGGTGGCGTCGCGTCTATCAACGGCGCAACTCCCGGTTCGCCCCTCTCCCTGAATTTCGACTCAAACAGCACCGGCGTATTCGCGTCCTTCTTCAATATCGGCAGCACCCAGATCGGCATGATACTGGAAGCGCTGGAAACGCAGGGCCTGTTCAAACTGCTCGCTGAACCCAATCTGGTTGCCATTTCCGGCGAAAAGGCCGAGTTCCTTGCTGGCGGCGAGTTCCCGATCCCCGTAGCGCAAAGCGGCGGCACCACCACTGTAAACACGGTGCAGTTCAAGAATTTCGGCGTTGCCGTGCAGTTCATTCCCTACGTGCTGAGCGAAAAGAAGATCCGCATCGCCGTGTCGCCGGAAGTTTCGGAAATCGACACCTCGCAGTCCACCACCGCCAACGGCGTTACCATTCCGGGCATCAGCACCCGCCGCGCCAAGACCACGGTGGAACTGGCCCCCGGCGAAAGCTTCATGATCGCAGGCCTCATCAGCGATCGCATGAACGCCAATATCAGCCAGATCCCCGGCGCATCCGAAATCCCCATCCTCGGTGCACTGCTGCGCAGCAATTCCTACCAGCGCAAGGAGACCGAACTGGTGATCGCGGTGACGCCCTATCTTGTCGACCCGCTCAGGTCAGGCGACCTGAAACTGCCCACGGACGATTTCCGTCCCGCCAGCATTATGGAGCAGTTCTTCTATGGAGCGCTTAGCTCCATGTCTGGCAATGTATATCGCGCTTCCCAGACTCCGAGCCTGGAAGGCCCTGTTGGATTTATGGTGGATTAAGCACATGAAAAAACTCCGTGTAACTGCACTTACCCTTTCTTCGCTGGCCGCCTTGTTTGCCTGCTCCGAGATTCCCAAGGAGGCCTATTTTCATCGCGGCGAACCAGAACTGCTGCTGGAATCGCAGGAACACCTCGCCACTTTCGAGATCGACTCCAAGGACGCGCTGAAGGACATTCTGGCCTGGGCGCGCAAGGCTAATCCCACCGAAGCGACGCTGCGCTGCCGCCCGAAGAGCAAGCTCTGCGGCAAACTGGAAAAAATGCTCACCAAGGAAGGTATTGCCGTGGGCTATACCGAAGGCGCGTCGCGTAACGAAGTGACGTTTGCTTTCGAGCGCCACTCGGTGCGTAAGTGCGAGAACCGCTATATCGACAACCCTATCAATCCGTACCATCTGAACCATCCGACCTTCGGCTGCACGATATCCACCAATATTGCGCAAATGGTTACGGATAAGCGCCAGTTCACCGATCCCGCCCTTTCGGACAAAACCGATGCCCGCAAAGCTGTGCAGGCAACAGATAATTACAACAGCCCGAGCAAGCAGACCACTGAATTCTCCCCGCTTAGCACCGCTGAGACCCTTGCTACGAGCAGCGGATCGGGAAGGTAATTCTGCGCGCTCTGGGCACTGCACGGTTTCTGCATGATATCGCGCTAGAAAGGCATAGTCTGGTATGAGCAATTCAAGTCTATTCATGGCTATCGTGCCGCAGGGCACGGATCAGGAGCTGCTGCACCAGGCCGCCAAGCTTCTGGGGTATGGCTTTGCCGATATCGTTATCGGCACGCCTCAGAACGCGGTTGCCGCATTTGCAGGCCGCGCCACCCCGCCACGCTATATCCTTATCGATATCGGCGATAAGGAACGTGAGATCCTGCCGGAAATCGACGCGCTCGCAGAACATTGCGAAGAAGGCACGAACGTCATTGTCGTCGGCAAGGTCAACGACATCTCTTTTTACCGCGAACTGCGCGCACGCGGCGTGCTGGAATATTTCGCAGGCGGCGTTACCGCGGCCGAGCTGCAGAAAGCGTTTCTCGCAGGCACTGCTGCCAACACCGACAAGGGCGGCAAGGTCATCCCTTTCATGAGCGCGGCATCGGGCGACGGCGCAAGCACGCTCGCGCTTAACACCGCCTATGCGCTGGCCACCGAATATAACAAATCGGTGGTGCTGGTGGATATGGACTATCAGTTCGGCATGGTGGCCAAGAACCTCGACCTTACGGCGAGCTTCGGCATAAAAGAGCTTTTTGACCACCCTGACCGCGGCATCGACGCCACGCTGGTCAAGCGAATGCTGATCAATTACGGCAACAGCAAGCTGCACATCATCTCCGCCCCCAATGAGCTGCGCGTCATTCCTGAACTGCAGGCCGAAGCGATCCGCGAGCTGATCCTCACGCTGAAGAACGAATATGATGTGGTGGTCATCGACCTGCCGCATATCTGGAACCCGTGGATCGCCACCATCCTGTCGCTGGCTACCCGCGTGACGCTGGTCGCCCAGCTCTGGCTGCGCTCGGTTACCCATTCGGCGAGGCTGCTGACCGTCTGGCGCAATAGCGGAGTATCCAACAACCGCATCTCCCTGGTCATCAACCGCAGCGGGGCCAAGTTCAAAGAGGCGATCAGCGCCCGTGATTTTGAACGCGTCTGCTCACTCCCCATAAAATCCTATTTTATCAATGATATACGCACAACGATCAGTGCGGAGAATCAGGGTAAAACCATTCTGGAGGGCGGAAGTTCCGCCCTGTCCAAGCAGATTGTTGAATTTGCCGGACAACTAAATGCAGAATAATGCGCACCGAAGCACAGCATAGATTGAATTCTCCTCATTTTCAGGATATTACTATATCTGGTTTTATTTATTCGTGTGGGCAAAATGTTTGGTAAAAAGAGCAATATAACGGCAGCCTTCATAAAAAAGCCGTCGCCTTCAGGCAATGAGCTTTCCGGCTCCACCACGCCCGTGACGGAATCTACCGCCGACGCCGGCGAAGCGCGGCCCGCCGCGACACCTGCGCCAACCAAACCGCCTAAATCCGCCTCGCATGGCGATGTGCAGACTATAACGCTGACCGACTCAAAACTCATCACGCCGGACTTCATAAGCGCCAAAAAGCAGCTGGTGGAGAACCTGCTCGACAAAATCAGCTTCCAGGCACTGGAGAAGATTCCCAAGGAAGCGCGCAGGCCGCGTATCGCAGAGTCCATAGGCACGCTGATCAACGGCCTCAATATCCCGCTTACCGCGCCGCAGATCGTGGTGCTTAAAGACGATCTCATCAACGAAGTGCTTGGGTTTGGCCCGCTGGAAACCTTGCTCAGCGACCCCGACATCTCCGATATCATGGTCAATACGGCCAAATCCATTTACGTGGAAAAATCGGGTAAGATCTACCTGACCGACATCACCTTCACCAGCGAAAAGCACTTGCTGGATACCGTGCAGAAGATCGTTTCGCAGGTAGGCCGCCGCGTGGACGAAACCAGCCCCATGGTGGACGCGCGCATGCCTGACGGCTCGCGTTTCAACGCCATCATCCCGCCGCTGGCGCTCGACGGCAGCCTTGTCTCCATCCGTAAATTCAAAAAGAACAAGATGCCGCTGTCCAAATATGTGGATTACGGTTCCATGAGCCCCGAAATGGTGCGCCTGCTGGAAATCTGCGGCAATATCCGCCTCAATATCCTTGTCTCCGGCGGTACGGGTTCAGGCAAGACCACGCTGCTCAACGCGCTTTCCGGTCATATCGACGTGGGCGAACGCGTTATCACCATCGAAGACGCGGCGGAATTGCAGATGCACCAGCCGCACGTGCTGCGCCTTGAAACGCGCCCGATGAACACGGAAGGCACGGGCGAAATCAGCCAGAGACAGCTTGTGAAGAACGCGCTGCGTATGCGCCCTGACCGCATTATCCTCGGCGAAATTCGTGGTGAAGAGGTGCTCGACGTGCTTGCGGCCATGAACACGGGCCATGACGGCTCCATGGCGACCATTCACGCCAATAACCCAAGGGACTGCCTCTCGCGCGTGGAGAACCTTGTGGCGCTGTCGGGCATCCAGATACCGCTGGGCGCCATGCGCCAGCAGATATCCAGCGCTATTAACCTCATCGTTCAGGTGGCGCGTATGCGTGACGGCGGCCGCCGCATTACCCACATCGAAGAAATCGTGGGCATGGAAGGCGAAATCATCACCACGCAAAGCCTTTTCACCTTCCAGCCCGGCCCCATGGGCGAAGACGGCAAGCTTACCGGCAAATACGTTTCCTCCAAGATACGCCCCAAATTCTATGCGCAGGCACAGTATTTCGGGCGCGAGAAAGAGGTTATGGAGTGCCTCGGCCTTACCACCATGGGCATGAGGGAGAGTAATGTATGATAGCGCTTGTAGCCCCGGCGGCTATCGCTGCGGTCGTGTTCCTCGGTTTCCTGCTGCTGCTTACCAGCCAGATAGCGAGCGAGACGGATAAACGCAAAAAGAGCCTGCTCGACAGGGTCACGCGTGAAAGCGCGGCACAGACCAGCGGCCCCAAAGCCAGTATCAGCATCTTCAAGAATGAGGCGCAGGCGCTGCCCACCACCGGCATCATAGGCATGCTGTGCAGCCTCCCCGGCGTGCGCTCGACGCATCAGCTGCTGATGCAGTCCGGCCTGGGCAGCAGCATCGGTTCTTTCATGCTGATAGCCTATATCGTGTTCCTGGTGATGATCATCGGCTGCTATTTCATGGGCGTGCAGAACCCCCTATTGTTGTTCCTGCTTCCACTTATCGGCTCCTTCCTGCTTGTGCGCAAGCATTTGAAAGGACGAATCCGCAAGCGCAATGAAAAATTTATCCTGCTGTTCCCGGATGCGGTGGATATGATCGTGCGCAGCGTACGCTCCGGCCACCCGCTTAACACCGCACTGCGCATGATCTCAGAAAACATGGAAGATCCCCTGCGCGAAGAATTCAGGCAGGTGGTTGACGAAATATCCTATGGCCGCACCCTGCCCGAAGCCCTGCAGCGTCTCGCGCAGCGCATTGGCGAACAGGATATCCATTTCTTTGTGGTGGTGCTTTCCGTACAGCAGGAAACCGGCGGCAGCCTTGCCGAAGTGCTTACCAACCTCTCCACCATCATCCGCAAACGCAGGCAGCTTCGCCTTAAGATTCGTGCGCTTACATCTGAAGGCCGCGCCACGTCCTACATTCTCGGCGCGATCCCGTTCGTTGAGATCGGGGCGCTGAAATTCATCACTCCGCGCTACATGGATCCGTTCTTTACCGGGGAACTGCTGGGTTATGTTATCTTCGGAGCGGCAATGAGCCTGATCATTGGCGCTATTCTTATTGTACGGCGCATGGCAAACATAGATATTTGAGACGGTTACAATGCTAGAATCCCTTATGCTTCCCGGCCTCGCTGCCGCACTGATATTCCTGATCGTGATATTCGCCACTTCCGCGCTTGAGAAGAACAAGGGCGTTCAGGAGCGCGTGCGCCGCATTGCCACGCCGTCTGATGACATGCCCAGCGATCCGATGATGGATTCCATCTATAATGAAGAACGCCCCAGCGCCATGGCCAATTTCATGGAAATGATGCTGAAGCTGACCGGCACTAATGTGGAAAAGTTCCGCAAGGAGTCGCAGATGAAGTTCTACCGTGCCGGGATCACTTCGCCCAATGCCGTCGTATATTATTTGTTCTTCAAACGGATAGGATTTATCTTCTTCCTTCTGCTGGCCTATTTTTTCATATCGATTCCCGAGACGGGCGCCATGAAAATGGCGCATTATTTAATAGCGCTGCTCATGATCATCATCGGCCTGTTCGGCCCGAACCTTTACCTTTCCAACAACGAACAGAAGCGCAAGAAAACGCTGCAACGCTCCTTCCCCGACGCGCTCGACCTGTTGCTGGTATGCGTTGAATCCGGCCTTGCGCTTGACGGCGCGCTGAACCGCGTATGCCGCGAACTCGGCAAAGCCTATCCTGAAATAACCGAAGAACTCAACCGCACGAGGCTAGAACTCACCCTGCTCAACGACCGCGCACAGGCGCTCAACAACCTTGCGGAGCGCACGGACATGATCTCCTTCCGCGCACTCACCAGCACCCTGTTACAGTCGGAAAAATTCGGCACCAGCCTCACCGACACGCTGCGCGTGCTCTCGGAAGATTACCGCAATACCCGCCTCATGCTCGCAGAGGAAAAGGCCGGAAGGCTGCCGGTGCTCATGACCGTGCCCCTTATCACCATGATGATGCCCGCTTTGTTCCTCATCATCCTTGGCCCCACCATCATCCGCGCACTGGCAGTGAGCTCAGGCAGCGGCGGTTAGGCCCCATACTATTTGCACTGCGGCGCTGTTTACGGCAGAATGCCTGCCGTTGCTTGAATTTTTCCTTACGGCGGCCATATAACGTTTATGTCTTTCCAGCCCAGAATAGTGTCCGACTTTACCCCCTCCGGCGACCAGCCTGCGGCGATAAAGTCGCTTGTGGAAGGGCTTAAACGTGACGAGCGCGACCAGGTGTTGCTGGGCGTTACCGGCTCGGGCAAGACCTTCACCATGGCGCATGTGATCGAGCAGACAGGCCGTCCAGCCCTCATCATGGCGCATAATAAGACGCTGGCTGCGCAGATATACAGCGAAATGAAATCGTTCTTCCCTGACAGCAAAGTGGAATATTTCGTCTCTTATTACGATTACTACCAGCCGGAGGCCTATATCGCCAAGACCGACACGTTCATTGAAAAGGATTCCTCGATCAATGAACAGATCGACCGCATGCGCCATTCCGCCACACGCGCGCTGCTGGAAACGCCGCAGAACGTGATCGTGGTGGCGTCGGTCTCCTGCATCTACGGCATCGGCTCGGTGGAAACCTATTCGGCGATGACGCTGACCATCAAAAGCGGTGACGTTATCGCCCGCAGTTCGCTGATCAAGACCCTTGTGGACCTGCATTACGACCGCAACGACATCGATTTCAAGCGCGGCACGTTCCGCGTGCGCGGCGACTCGCTGGACATCTTCCCGGCGCATCTGGAGGACGAAGCATGGCGCATCACGCTGTTTGGCGATGATGTGGAATCCATCCATGCGTTCGATCCGCTTACCGGCGCGCGCAAGCAGGCATTTGACGAAGTGACGGTGTATGCCAACAGTCACTATGTGACCCCGCGCCCGACGCTGGAACGCGCGGTAAAGACGATAAAAGAAGAACTTAAAGGGCGGCTTGAATATTATCATTCCATCGGACGCGTGCTGGAAGCGCAGCGTCTTGAGCAACGCACCATGTTCGACCTTGAGATGATCATGGAGACCGGCGCCTGCAGGGGGATCGAGAATTACTCCCGCCACCTGACCGGCAGCACCCCCGGTGAGCCGCCGCCCACCCTGTTCCAGTACCTGCCCAGCAACGCGCTGCTCTTCATCGACGAGAGTCATGTGACCATCCCGCAGATCGGCGGCATGTATAACGGCGACAGGGCGCGCAAGACGGTGCTTTCCGAGCATGGCTTCCGCCTGCCCTCCTGCATGGACAACCGCCCGCTGATGTTCGAGGAGTGGGACCGGATGCGCCCGCAGACCGTGTATGTTTCCGCCACGCCGGGTAAATATGAACTAGAGCGCACGGGCGGCGTGGTGACGCAGCAGGTCATCCGTCCCACCGGCCTCATCGACCCGCCCTGTGAGATCCGCCCCGTGGCGACGCAGGTGGACGATCTGCTGGAAGAATGCAAACAGCAGGTGGCTAAAAAGCAGCGCGTGCTGGTTACCACCCTTACCAAGCGCATGGCCGAGGAACTCACTGAATATATGCAGGAAACCGGCATCAAGGTGGCCTACCTGCATTCCGACGTGGAAACGCTTGAGCGTATCGACATCATCCGCGACCTGCGCCTTGGCACATATGACGTGCTGGTGGGCGTGAACCTGCTGCGCGAGGGGCTGGACATCCCCGAATGCGGGCTGGTGGCCATCCTCGATGCGGATAAAGAAGGCTTCCTGCGCTCGGAAACCTCGCTTATCCAGACGATCGGGCGCGCGGCGCGCAATGTGGACAGCAAGGCCATCCTGTACGCCGACAAGGTGACGCGCTCGATGAAAGCCGCCCTCGACGAAACGGCGCGCAGGAGGGCCATACAGAGCCAATATAACGAGGAGCATGGCATAACCCCCACTTCGGTCAAGAAACATATCCACGAGGCCCTGCAGAGCGTTTATGAACACGACCATTACACGGTGGATATCGGGCATAATTCCGGCATCCCTGAGTTCAAGGGCGGCGATGTGGAAGACCATATCGAAAGCCTGCGTGGACGCATGCTTTCCGCTGCGGCTGACCTCAATTTTGAAGAGGCCGCCCGCCTGCGCGACGAGATGGATAAATTTAAGGCAGGCGTGGAGAAACAAAAAAAGAGTAAGCGAAAATAGTCGCTTATCTTGTGATTTGTTGCAACGCACAATTTTTCGTTGCCCCCCGGAAATTACCTGCTATTATGCCCGCGTAGCCACAATGCTGCTCCCCGTTTTTGCCAGTAATCACGCCTCTTTAGGAGAATATTATGTCAAACAACCCTTTCGCAGATGTAACCAAGCTGTTTGGTGACTTCAAGAATCCCGCTGTTGATCTGAACCAGATCATCGGCCAGTTCCGCCGCAATGCTGAAACCGGTTCCACGGTTATACAGATCGCAACGGAGAACGCTCAGGCTCTGGCCCGCCGTCAGGCTGAAATCCTGCGTTCCAACGCTGAACATGCGCTCAAGGCTTCCAAGGAGCTGATGAACAATGCTTCCCCGGAAAGCGCCGCTTCCAAGCAGGCTGACTTCGCCAAGACCTGGCTGGACTACAACGTTAACTCCGTGCGCGAGCTCATGGAAATGAGCACCAAATCCGCACAGGAAGCGTTTGATGTTGTCAGCAAGCGCGTAGCCGAACAGATGAAGGAGCTCTCCGACGCCGCTTCTTCCACCGCAAGCACTTCTTCCAAAAAGAAGGCAGCTTAATTACTTTTCCTGAAAGTAATTGCACAAAGCCCCGGAGAATTTCTCCGGGGCTTTTTATTTTTTAAAATATTCAGGGGGGCACGCTGCCCCCGATTTCGTTCCACGAAATCTCCCCTGCGGGGTCGTCGCGAAGTGCTCCTCCAAGCCTATTGCCAAGCACTGGAATAAACTTCCGTGCCGTATGCGCAGGAGTTCTATACGACGATGACTTTAGAGGGGGCGCGAGTGCAGAGCACGAGCGGGGGCGTTCCGCCCCCGCATAAAATCAAATGCTGCCGCCAAGGCGACGCAGAATCTCATCCAGCTGTTCCAGCGATTCGTAGGCAATCATGATCTCGCCGGACTGGCCGCGATCATCAATACTCACCTTGAGGCCAAGGTTCTCCGAGAGAGTCGCTTCCAGCGCCATGATGTCGGGGTCTTTGGGCCTCTGATGCGCAAGCGGAGCAGCAGCAGGCGCTGCCTGCGCAACATCGCTGCCTGCACGCGGGCGGCGCGCGGGCGTCTGGCCGGGGTTCTTTTCGGCATTGGCCAGTTTTTCGGTCTGGCGCACGTTCAGGCCTTTGCGGATGACCTCCTGCGCGAGATCCGCCGGGTTGGCGGTACCCAGCAACGCGCGCGCATGGCCCATGGTGATCTTATCTTCTTCCAGCAACTGGCGCACGTCGTCGGGCAATGCCAGCATGCGCAGCAGGTTGGCGATATGGCTGCGGCTTTTATGCACGGTGGTGGCCAGCATTTCCTGCGTATAGCCGAATTCGTCCATCAGGCGCTGATAGCCGATGGCCTCTTCCAGCGGGTTGAGATCCTTACGCTGGATGTTTTCCACCAGCGCCAGCTCGAGCGCCAGTTCGTCCTTCATTTCGCGGATGACGACGGGGATGGAATCCGCACCCGCCATCTGAGACGCCCGCCAGCGGCGTTCGCCAGCGATAATCTCGTATTTATCCTCACCGACCGGGCGTACGAGGATAGGCTGCATCACGCCGTTCTTGCGGATGGATTCGGAAAGTTCGGAAAGCGCGGTGGAATCGAAATGACGGCGCGGCTGGAATTTTCCGGGCCTGAGGGACGAAAGCGGCAAGGTCATTTTGGGCCCCGGGGCGGCGGCGGCAACGGGCTTGCCTTTCCCGGAAACGGCTTCATGGACTACTTCTTCATCCCCCTCCTCTTCTTCCTCGTCGATCACCAGAACGTCTTCATCCACCTCGATCTGGCTGTAGCTTTCGGACATCAGCGCCGAAAGGCCTTTGCCAAGCCCCTTAGCCTTAGGAGACGGTTTCGCTTTGCTTTTCGCCATAGTTTTTCCTTAATTTTTTACGTGGATTACGCCGCAGCACGTTCTTTACGCCTGGCTTCGCGTTTTAGCAATTCTTTTGCAAGTTTCAGGTAGGCCTGCGACCCGCTGCATTGCAGGTCGTAGATGAGCGCCGGTTTGCCGTGCGAGGGCGCTTCCGACATGCGCACGTTACGCGGGATAACGGTTTTGTAGACCTGCTCGCCGAGAAACTCACGCACATCCTGTTCGATCTGCTCGGTCAGCTTGTTGCGCTTGTCATACATGGTGAGCAGGATGCCCTGAATAGCGAGTTCCGGGTTCATCTTGCTGCGCACCAGCTCAATGGTCTTGAGCAGATGGCTCAAACCTTCCAATGCATAGAATTCACATTGCAGCGGAATGAGCACCCCCTGCGATACGGCGAGCGCATTGAGCGTGACGAGGCCGAGCGACGGCGGACAGTCGATCAGCACATATTCATACGGCACGGGTTTGCCGGTGAGGGCGTCCTTGAGGCGGAATTCACGGCGGGACATGGAAACGAGTTCGATTTCGGCACCGGAAAGATCGATATTGGCGGGGATGATGGATAAACGCGGGATCGACGTCTTCAAAGCGGAAGAGGCCACGTCAGTCTCGCCTATGACGAGCTGGTAGGAGGTGAGCTTGCGCTGGGCGTTGGTGATGCCAAGCCCGGTGCTGGCATTACCCTGGGGGTCAAGGTCGATGAGCAATACGCAGCGGCCTACGGCCGCCAGCGCGGTGGCAAGGTTCACGGCGGTGGTGGTCTTGCCTACCCCGCCCTTCTGGTTCACGATGGAAAGAATGCGCGTCTGTGAAGTGTTCATAGTGATGTAACTCCTCGCCGTTGAATATTGGATAGTATGAGAATTACGCCCGAAGGATCGGTGATGCTTACATGCGTTTCATAGGAAAACGCAAATGACTTCTCAGCATCGCTGATTTCTTCGCGCCAGTTTTTTCCCTTAAGCAAAAACAGTTTGTGGGACGATGTTAGTTCTTTTTGTAACATCAGAAGCATTGCCGCCACAGGCGCGAAGGCACGCGCCGTGACAATGGATACATTACGTAAAGAGACGGCTTCAACACGCTGATGATGAATCGTATTATTAAGCCCCAACACGCGCGAAACTTCACGCAGGAAAGCCACCTTCTTACCATCGCTTTCCACCAGTGAAACATCGTGTCCTGCGATAGATAACACTATAGCTGGTAGGCCCCCACCCGACCCAACATCTATTAGTAGATTACCTGAGGGCATAAGCCCAACCAACTGATAGGAGTCAAGAATATGCCGCGTCCATATAAAGGGCAGAGTTGAATTGCTGATAAGGTTTACCGAATTCTGCCATTTGCAAAGAAGCGCAACATACGTTTCGAGCTTCTGGTAGGTTTCACGTGAAACCGGAAAATGGGAACAAAATCGTTCATATGAAAAAAGCTCGGCGTTCATATGACGTGTATAACAAAAGAAATATTTTCTGAAAACAGAAATCGGAGGGATAATCTACGGCCTGTTATTCAGACGGCATCACATGAGCCTTGTCCCTTACATGACTGATAAGGATAGCCAAAGCAGCTGGCGTCATCCCCGGAATACGACGCGCTGCCCCTAGGGTTGCGGGCTTATGATAAGTGAGCTTTTCACGTATTTCATTGGAAAGCGATGCGATCTTCGCGTAGTTTATCGCATCGGAAAATACGAGATTTTCTTCCTGTTTAAAGGACGCGATATCGCTCTGCTGCCTCTCAATATACCCACTATATAAAGCATTTATGGAGATCTGTTCAAACATCACTTCATCAATCGCATTTAACTCCGGCCAGATGGCTTTTATCTTGTCGGAAGAAAACTCGGAGAGACGAAGAAGGTCGATCGCGGTTCTTCTTACCCCGTCTTTATTCAAATTGAATCCGTATTCCGATGCTTTATTGGGCGTAATAGACAATCCACCTAAAACAGACGTCGCGTTTTGAAGTTTTTTCTGTTTCATGTGAAACATGTCTCTACGTTTTTCGTTCACAACACCTATCTCGATCCCCCTGCCCGTCAGTCGTAAATCGGCGTTATCCGCCCTGACCGTCAGACGATATTCGGAACGCGACGTGAACATACGATATGGCTCAGATGTGCCGTGCGTGATAAGGTCGTCGATCATCACCCCAATATAAGCATCTGATCTATCTAATATAAATCGCCTTTTATCCACGAGCGCGCAGGCCGCATTGATACCGGCAATGATGCCCTGCCCACCTGCTTCTTCATACCCTGTGGTGCCATTGATCTGCCCCGCGAAATAAAGCCCTTTTACGCGCTTTGTTTCTAATGTCGGCCCCAACTCCCTCGGATCAATGTAATCATATTCTATGGCGTAACCTACGCGTATTACCGTGGCCTTCTCCAGACCCGGAATGGTCTTGATAAAGTCGAGCTGTACGTCTTCCGGCAAAGAGGTTGAAATACCATTGGGATATACGGTGTGATCGTCCAGCCCTTCCGGTTCAAGGAAAAGCTGGTGACGCGCGCGCTCTGCAAAACGCACCACTTTATCTTCAATAGAGGGACAATAGCGCGGCCCCCTGCCCTCGATCTGACCGGAATACATGGCCGAGCGATGCAAATTATCACGAATAATCTGATGGGTAGCCTGTGTAGTTTCGGTTATGTAACAGCTTATCTGAGGCACCGTTACCTTGTCTGTGAGGTAAGAAAACGGCTTCGGCGGGTTATCGCCGGGCTGCGGCGTAAGCGATGTCCAGTCAATGGTTCGACCATCGAGCCTTGCGGGCGTGCCGGTCTTGAGACGGCCAACGGCAAAGCCTTCGCGGCGCAACGTTCTGGAAAGCCCGAGAGCCGGTTGTTCGCCCACACGGCCAGCCGGTATTTTTTTGTCACCGATATGAATCAACCCGGAAAGGAAAGTTCCGGTGGTGAGCACCACGCGGCTGGTAGAGAAGATTTCGCCGTCCCTGGTGGTCACGCCACGGATAGCACCATCTTCGATAATGAAATCGTCGGCTTCGGCCTCATGGACAGTAAGGTGTTCGTATTCGGAAAGGATGGACTGGACGGCTTGACGGTAAAGCTTGCGGTCGGCCTGGGCGCGGGGGCCGTGAACCGCCGGGCCTTTACTGGCGTTGAGTATCTTATAATGGATTCCGGCGCGGTCTATGGCTCGGGCCATGACGCCGTCCAGCGCGTCGATCTCACGAACCAGCGTGCCTTTGGCGATGCCGCCGATGGCTGGATTGCAGGACATTTCGCCGAGGGTGGCGCGTTTATGGGTGATGAGGAGGGTAGAGGCTCCCATACGCGCGGACGCGGCGGCGGCTTCGGTGCCAGCATGGCCACCGCCAATGACGATCACATCATATTCGCGTCGGGTCATAAATGTTTCACGTGGAACGGGTAGGGGTTGTTCCAGCTACTTCGCTATATCATTTTCCAATACAGAAGGAGCTGAAGATGTGCCCCAATAACTCATCTACGGAGATTCTTCCAGTGATTTTGCCGATCTCGTAGGCGGCGCTTCTTAGCTCTTCGCACTTGAGCTCAAGGGGAAGGGAAGGGGAATCAAGGTAATTATTTATATAAATTAATCCGTTAGACAAGTGATGGCGATGCCTCTCACGTGTCACATAAACCGACTCCGCCGGAAAGAAGGTTTCTATCTTTTTTTCCAGTTCCGCCAGGAGCCGGTCTATCCCGGTTGCCTGTTCCACGGAAATGGCAAGGGAAGGGGCGGCCTTGGCAAGGTCGCTTTTGTTATAAACCGAAAGCGTTCGTTCGTCCTCAAAGCGGCTGAATTCGTCCTTCGCGGTTGCAGCAGAGGCGTCACGCAGGAGGATACGCACATCGGCGTTATCGGCCTCACGAAGACTGCGGCGAATGCCCTCGGCCTCTATTTCGTCCTGATGTTCGCGTATGCCTGCCGTATCGACAAAGGTGACGCTATAGCCACGGATATCCAGATGCGCTTCCAGCACGTCACGCGTGGTGCCAGCAAGGGGGGAAACAATGGCCACATCGCGTTGGGCGAGCAGGTTCAGCAGGCTCGACTTGCCAGCGTTAGGGGGGCCTATGATGGCCACGCGCACGCCCTCGCGTATCGTGCTGCCCAGCTTCGCCATGGCAAGCTGCCGGGTGATGGATTCCTTGAGGCCATTGAGTTCGGCGTCTATTTCGCCCAGCACATGGGCGGGGATGTCCTCATCGGGGAAGTCGATATAGGCCTCAAGGTAGGCCAGCGCATGCAGGATGCCGGAGCGAAGCCCGTCAAAGAACTTTGCAGCCTCACCCTGCATGAGCCGCAGGGCCTGCCTGCGCTGGGACTCCGTTTCGGCGTCGATTAGGTCGGCCAGCCCTTCGGCGGCGGTGAGATCCATCTTGCCATTGAGGAACGCGCGGCGCATGAACTCGCCGGGTTCGGCCAGCCTGAGGCCGGGCAGGGCGGCGAGGCTGTCCAGCATCGCGCGGATGACGCTGCGCCCGCCATGTACATGAAATTCCGCCACGTCCTCGCCCGTAAAGCTGCTGGGGCCGGGAAAATACAACACCAGCGCGCGGTCAATGAGCGCGCCGCCGGGCGCGTGCAGCGCCGCGAGCTTCGCCATGCGGGGTGCGGGCAGGGGGGATACCCCCAGCGCCTGCAATGCTGTTTGCGTTTTCATGCCGCTTACGCGGATTATCGCTACGCCGGACTTGCCCGGCGGGGTGGAAAGGGCGTAAATTGTAGGCGATGAAGGATTTGTCATTGACTTAGACGTAGTGAAATATGCCATTATGGCAAGTATAAACCGGCCTACGGGAGGTAACCGCATGAGCGTCTATTTCGCATTAACCGAAGAAGCGATGCATGAAGCCATTGCAATCGTAAGGCAAAACGGCGGCACCATATGGATACCCGCAGAGATGCTCCCGGCAGAGGACTATAACGAGATTGTCGCTTCCGGCGTCAGAATATCGCGGTTTATCCATCACATCAACCGCAAGGACAAGATAGCCGTCGAGGCGGCCATCCATGTGTTGCAGGAACAGCACCCCGGTGAAACCATCTGGTGCCAGATTTAACTTGAGGAGGACTATCACATGCCCCATGCCATCATGCTTAAAGCTCCCGGCGGAGCGGAAAATCTTTCCTGGGACGAATTTACCATGCCCACTCCGGCCAGGGGCGAAGTGCTGTTGCGCCAGAAGGCGGTGGGGCTGAACTTTATCGATATCTACCACCGCACCGGGTTTTATCCCCTGCCTGCATATCCGGCCATTATAGGCATGGAAGCAGCCGGGGAGGTGGAAGACGTGGGCGAGGGAGTAAACACGCTTAAAAAGGGCGATTACGTAGCGTATGGCGCAGGCCCCGTGGGCGCCTATGCCGAATACCGCATCATGCCCGAAAACAGGCTGGTGAAGCTGCCGCCGGACGTGAAAGCGGAAGCCGCCGCCGCCATCATGCTCAAAGGCCTCACCGCGCAGTACCTGCTGAGGCGCACCTATCACGTGAAAAAGGACGACGCCATCCTTGTACATGCCGCTGCGGGCGGGGTAGGGCTGTTGCTCTGCCAGTGGGGCAAGCATCTGGGCGCGCGCATCATCGGCACGGTAGGCTCAGAGGAAAAAGCCCAGCGCGCCTATGAGGCGGGTTGTGACGAGGTAATATTATACCGTAAGGAGGACGTGCAGAGCCGCGTGCGCGCATTTACCGGCGGGCAAGGCGTGCAGGTGGTCTATGACGGCATCGGCAGGGACACCTATACCGCCTCGCTCGATTCGCTGGCAAGGCTCGGCATGTTCGTGAGTTACGGGCAGGCTTCCGGCCCCATGCCGCCACTGGAATCGCAGGAGCTTTCACGGCGCGGCTCGCTGTTCTTCACCCGCCCCACGCTCATGGATTATGTGGCAGACCCCCAGCAATATCAGGATGCGGCAACCGAGATGTTCGCACTGGTGGCAAGCGGCCTGCTCACGCCCACCATCGGCAGCCGCGTGGCGCTGAAGGATGCCGCAGATGCTCACAGGGCGCTGGAATCCGCCAAAACGGAAGGCGCTACGGTTTTGACGGTTTAGAAGCCTAATTCGCGTCGAAGTCTATAAGCAGCTTTAGTGGAGCTGCGCTTTCCCAGCATGATTTCTTAAAAGCGTGATGATAAGCCTCTATCGGAGCCAGAGATTGCTGTGTAATCGATTGTGATTTCTCGAAGTCATCTGCCTGCATTATGTAAATAAGATAGAATCCGTCTGCCTGTTCATCAATAAAAGCGGCTTCACACCTTACTCCCTCCACTTTTAATGCAGCATATACTTCATCCGCACGACGATTTAGCTCCGCCGCCCACTCAAGTGCTTGTGCTTGTTTTCCTTCCTTGAGTTTTATTTTTGTACAACGAGTTGCCATTGCATATCCGATCTAAGGTTGCCTCCCATCAGCCGGATACCGCGCCACAAGAGGGTGGTTTTTTTTCACCCCTTTTGCTTTTTGTACCCATTCATTAGGATTAAACATTCCTGACAACTGCTTCATTGTCATGTGATGCAAGTCTGCAGCATCAATATCAGGTGCGTTCAAATAATTTGTTCGCAGCGGCTCGCCCCTGAGCCTTGCCACGTTATTTTGAACCGCTACTGCAGGATCTTCAAACTCCCTTATAAATTCAATATATTTAGGATGAGCATGTAATTTTCGTTCAAGCTCTTCATTGAAGCGTGCAACCTCTTCTAAATACTGCTGGCTATAAGCACTGGCGGACTTAGCATCTGTTGCTTCGGTTACTTTTTTCATCAATTCATCCTGCGGCTTCAAAGCATCCGGAAACTGTTGCAAGTGGGAATCAAGTATTTCCCCTTTTAATTTTTCTACCTTTGCAAGGCCTTCTTTTATCCTTGTTTGCCCCGAATGCGTTAATTCGTGTGCCAATGTTCCTTCTACAGATACATGCTGGGATGCCCCAAAAGACATTTTTTGTAAATTGTCGGGATTTATATCAATTGCGTGGGTAACATGATCATATGCGTCATCCGCTATTTGGGATACATTTATGGTAACCGGCTTACCATGCAGGGCATACGCATCTTCGAGCAACTTCTGTCCAATACCTTCCGCCTTAGGTGAAAGCAGCCACGCCACAGCTTCTTTGAGACGCTCTAGCGACGCGCCTTCTTCACCGACGATTCTGTAGAGATTCTGCGTATTGGTTTTCATATGGGAACAATATAATGATTTAAAATCATCATAATATTAAGATTCCGTGACAAAGTCAGACCTGTATTGCGAGGTGGCAAAATTCGGAAAAATAATGCTATTTTGTCTTCTGGGTAATCAATCCGCTAATGGGGCTGGAGGGTGACGCGGTTTCGCGCTTTGGCATCCTGCCTGCCTTATAGGCCAGCCTGCCCGCTATCACCGCATGTTTCATCGCTTCGGCCATCTGCACGGGGTCTTTGGCTTCGGCAATGGCGGTGTTCATCAGCACGCCGTCGCAGCCCAGTTCCATGGCGATGGAGGCATCCGACGCGGTGCCGACGCCCGCATCCACCAGAATGGGCACGCGGGCATTCTTCACGATCTGCTCAATGGCAAGAGGGTTCTGGATGCCGAGGCCGGAGCCGATAGGGGCGGCAAGAGGCATCACCGCTACGCAGCCTGCGTCTTCAAGCTTCTTAGCCATCACATGGTCGTCGCTGGTATAGGCCATCACCTCAAAACCTTCCTTCACCAGAATGGCGGCGGCTTTCAGCGTTTCCTGCACGTCCGGGTAAAGGGTCACTTTATCGCCGATCACTTCCAGCTTCACCAGCGTCCAGCCGCCCGCTTCGCGCGCGAGGCGCAAGGTGCGGATAGCTTCGTCCGCCGTGTAGCAGCCCGCCGTGTTGGGCAGGTAGGTATAACGTTTGGGGTCGAGCGCATCCTGAATCGACTCGCCACCGGCCAAAGCCGCGCGGCGCAGCGACACGGTGACTATTTCGGCACCGGAAGTTTCGATGGAGGCCATCATCTGTTTGTTGTTCGCGTATTTGCCGCTGCCCACCAGCAGGCGGGAGGAGAATGTGCGGCCTGCGATTATGAGCGGGTCATTATCTTGTAAGGGGGATGAAGTCATCCCCCTGCGCTGATGCTTACCCCCTCTGAAGGGGTCGTCGCTTCCAGCTCCTCCACGCCATAAACAGCGAGATATGTACCTTGCGAGATTCATCAGCCGCCCCCGATGAACTGTACGATCTCGATCCTGTCACCTTCAGAGAGCGCCGTATCTGCGTACTCAGAGCGCGGAATGATGGTGAGGTTCACTTCCATCGCCACCTTGCGCATATCCAGCCCCAGCTGCCCGGCAAGGCCAGCGAGGGTGATTCCGCTTTCAAAGGTTTTTGCTTCGTCGTTGATATAGACCTGCATAGGGTGCTATAACCTTTTCAAACACACTGTAACGAGGTTTTCTGTGCCAAACGTCATAATCCTAAACGGCCCCAACCTCAACATGCTTGGCACGCGTGAGCCGGAAATTTATGGCAAGGAAACACTCAAAGACGTGGAAACCTTGTGCACGGATCAGGGTAAGGCCCTGAACCTGAACATAGATTTCCGCCAAACCAATGACGAAGGCCAGCTTATCGACTGGGTGCAGCAGGCAGGCGCAGAGGCGGACGGCGTCATCATCAACCCCGGCGCTTACGGCCATACCTCCATTGCACTGATGGACGCGGTGCTGGGCATCAAGATTCCCGCCATCGAGGTGCATCTCTCCAATATCCACAAGCGCGAAGAGTTCCGCCATCACACCTATTTATCGCATGCCGTGCAGGGGGTTATCTGCGGCTTCAAGAGCCACGGCTATATGCTGGCACTGCAGGCGCTGGCGGGTATACTCGGCAAGAAATAAAGCTTTTCCCTCTATGGCTCTATTATACCCACCGTTACCCGGCACAATTCTAAGGTGCGACTTTCATACATTCAAAGAGCCAGAAATGACAAAAGCACGTCCTGTAATTGTGCTTTCACCTAAGGTTAAAAACCATATTAGAACGACACTTTTGATTGTAGCATTAAGCACCAAAGAGCCTAGCACTCGTCACAATTATCATATGAAAGTCACTTTGCCAGGCACAGAGCTTCCTGAGGGTCTTTCCAGAGAGTGCTGGCTTAAGGGAGATATGGTATATTCTTTGTGCACTTCCAGACTTAATTTTTATCGCATGGGAAGGGATAAACACACAGGGAAAAGAGCCTATTATACTGATAGATTTACTGGAGAAAGCTTGTTTAATATTAGAAAAGCAATTATGCACGCAGTTGGCCTTCATTAAGTATTTCAAGGTAATTATTGACTATTCACTAATAATGTTAGATACTTAATATCGTTAGCTTCGCCGCAAGGTGTTAAGCCTCAAGACCTCGAAAGAGGCCACTGCGTCGAGAAGTGATTCCAAACTAGTGACGCAGTGCAGTAAACAAACCCGCCACATAGAGCGGGTATTATTTTGCTTACAATTATGCGTCCGTCCGTAACGATAGATGCGGGATCGATTCCATAGTCTCTTACCATTTAAAAATTATCCACACGGCGAGCACGATAAGCGCAAAGCCCAACAGCACATTCCATTTGAGCGGCTCGCCAAGATACCAGATGGAAAATATGGCGAATACGCCGAGCGAAAGCACTTCCTGAATGGTTTTTAGCTGTGCGGCGCTGAACTGGCCATGCCCGTAGCGGTTGGCGGGCACCTGCAGGCAATATTCAAAGAAGGCAATGCCCCAGCTGATGAGGATGACGATCCAGAGCGGTGATTCCTTGAATTTAAGGTGCCCGTACCACGCAAAGGTCATGAAAACATTGGAGAGGGTGAGGAGGATTATCGTTTGCATAGAAGTAAAGGCTTCTGGGTTCGGGGATTGGGCATTATAGTTGCTTTTCTTCCCTAACGCCTAATGCCTGTTAAGTCTATGCTGACGCCCGAAACATTGCTGGCCGCCTACAGGCGAGGTTATTTTCCCATGGCGGACAGCCGCGAGGGGGACGAACTGCACTGGTATTCACCCATGCGGCGCGGAGTGTTGCCTCTGGACGGGCGTTTCCATGTGCCGCGTTCCTTGCGCAAATTCATGAAAGACTGCCCTTATGAGCTGCGTGTGGATACCGCCTTTGGCGAGGTGATCCGCGCCTGTGCCGATGCGCGGTCAGACAAGCGCACAGACACATGGATCAACAGCATGATCATCGACCTCTATGAGAAGCTTGCCGCCGGGGGGCATGCGCATAGCGTGGAAACATGGCATGAAGGCAGGCTGGCAGGCGGGCTATACGGCGTTTCCATCGGCGGGGCGTTCTTCGGTGAAAGCATGTTCAGTCACTCTGCCCATGCCAGCAAAGTGGCGCTGGTGCATCTGGTGGAACGGCTGCGCGCGGCAAGGTATTTATTGCTCGATACGCAATATGTGAACGACCATCTGCGCCAGTTCGGCGTGCTGGAAGTGCCGCGATCAGACTATTTAGAAAGCCTTGAATACGCCCTGAACGCATCGCCCAACCCGTCCAGCCTTTTCCTGACCGCTTCAGCGAGTAAATCCTGAGTATCCCTGGAGAATCCCAGTTCCACTTTCTGCCTGGAAACATCCAGCGTAATACCGCTTAAGTTGCCCGCATTGCCGCCGGAAAGCAGGAAGGCAAGGTTGGTGGCCGCCCCCACCGTGCGCGCCCAGGCTTTGTCTTTCTCGCGGATAAGGCTGAGCATCGGCCAGCCCGGCACCTCGTCCTTGCGCCTGGGGCGGTAGCGATAATACACGGCCAGCGCCAGCGCCACGCGTTCGTTGTGCAAAAGCCCGGTGAGGGTGGACTGGATAACGCGGAAAAACGCCCAGTCGGCACGCGCGTCCGGATGGATGCGCCAGGCGATTTCACTGATGATGCAGGCGGCAAAGCGCAGGCGGCGGAATTGCTCGTCCTCGCCGTCGAACAGCGGCGACATCCAGCTAAACAGCTCGCGCGGGTAACCGGGCAGCCTGCCATTCTGGCTGGCAAGGTCGGTGCAGGATGCGATAAGCGGATCTTCGGCGGCGACGGCGGGAGAGAGTTTTTCGAACAGGTAGCCTTCGCGGATGCCGCTGGCGCTGAAAATAATGTCTGTCGGCTCGGTAATGTCGAGAATATGCTCCAGTACATAAGCCGCAGGGATGAGCGCTTCCATGCGCTTGGCAGGGGCGCCGGGGAGTCTGGCTATCTCCTGCGCGCTCATGCCCAGGATTTCCTTCAGGAACTTGCGCGCCGGGCTGGTCTTGATCGTGTAGTGGTGCACGATATCGAGCGGGTATTTTTCCGTCTGCATGTGGATATGGGCAAGGGCGCGGAAGCTGCCGCCAATAGCATAGAAATGCTCAGGGTGAAGGTCTTCCAGCCATTTTTCGCCTGCCATGCCTTCGGTAATGAGCCTGCGCATTTTATCCCTGTCGCCGCGCGAAAGGTCCATGATGCGCAAAGGGCCGATTGGCAGGGTGGTCTGATCCTGTGTAGCGCCTTTTTCGAGCGAGATAAGCTCTATGCTGCCGCCGCCCATATCGCCTGCGAGCCCCTGCGGCTTATAGACGGAGGAGAATATGCCCGCCGCGGCAAGGCGCGCTTCCTTCTTACCGGAAATGACGTTTATGCTAACGCGGTGGGCGCGCTCCAGCTTTTCCACAAAGGCCGCGCCATCCTGCGCGTCACGCACGGCAGCGGTGGCCATGATCTGCAACTCCACCACGTCCATTACGCGCACCAGCGCCAGAAAGCGCTTCATGCAGGCTTCCGCCTGTTTGACGCCTTCAGGGTTCAGCTTTCCGGTGCTGGCAAGGTTCTTTCCCAAACCGCAGAATATCTTTTCGTTGAACAGGGGAAGGGGCGCGCGTCTTACGCCGTCATACACCACCAGACGGATGGAGTTGGAGCCGATATCGATAACGCCGATGCGGCCTTCATGCTGCACGTCGCCGCCGGAACGCTGGAAAGGGGGAAAATGGGCAGCTGGCATGGCAGTATCCTCACTTTTTATGCAGTTTAAAAATATCCTTCTTCGCGGGCCGGGCTTTCTTGAGCGCCTTGCCACGGCCCGAAAGCGACGGGTTATGCATGAAATATTCATGCGCCGAGAAGGATTTTTCATTGGCCGGAACATGCACATAGCTACCGTCGGGCTGAAGCAGCCACGCATTTTTTTCGTCCTTGATGTTGGCCATCATGATCTGGCTCATCACCTGCGCATGCACGGTGGGGTTTTCCACCAGCATCATCGCTTCCACGCGCCAGTCGAAATTACGCGGCATCCAGTCGGCGGAAGACAGATACACTTTGGCGTTGGGTGAAGGCAGCCCGTGCCCGGCGCCAAAGCAGAAAATGCGCGCATGCTCAAGGAACCGCCCCACAAGGCTGCGCACGCGGATGTTTTCGGACATGCCCGGCACGCCCGGACGCAGACAGCAGACGCCGCGCACGATAAGGTCTATCTGCACCCCAGCCTTTGAGGCTTCATAGAGCGCCTCAATGATAACCGGATCCACCAGCGCGTTCATCTTGGCCCAGACAGCGCCTTTTCCACCGGATTTAGCCACTTCTATCTCGTGGTGGATAAGTTTTAGCAGGGTCTCTCGCAGGTCGCGCGGGGCCAGCACCAGCTTGGAAAGGGATTTTGGCGTGGTATAGCCGGTCAGGAAATTGAACAGGTGCGCCACGTCCTTGCAGAAGGCGGGATCGCAGGTAAAAAAGGAAAGGTCGGTATAGACCTTCGCAGTGGCCGGGTGGTAATTGCCGGTGCCGAAATGCACATAGGAGCGCAGCTTTTTATCCACACGCCGCGTGATGAGCGACACTTTGGTGTGAGTCTTCAGATGCACGAAACCAAACACCACCTGCGCCCCTGCGCGTTCAAGATCGCGCGCCCAGCGGATATTGGCCTCTTCATCAAAGCGGGCTTTGAGTTCCACCACGGCAGTTACGGATTTACCCGCTTCCGCCGCTTCAATAAGCGCCTGAATGATAGGGGAGTTATCGCTGGTGCGGTACAGTGTCTGCTTGATGGAAATCACGTCCTTGTCGCGCGCTGCCTGCCGCAGGAACTGCACCACCACGTCAAAACTCTCAAACGGATGATGCACAACAATATCCTTGGCCTCTATGGCGGCAAAACAATCGCCGCCGAAATCGTTGATGCGCTCGGGAAAACGCACGTTATAGGGCGTAAATCTGAGGTCCGGCCTTGCTATATCGTAAAGTTCCTTAAGCCCCGTCAACCCTACAATGCCCTGCACATGGATGATATCCTGCGACTCCACATGCAACTGCTCGATAATGAACTGCAACAGCTGCGGCGAAGCGGATTTGGTAGCTTTGATGCGGATAACGCGCCCGCGCCTGCGGCTTTTCACCGCACGCTCGAAATGGCGCACAAGGTCTTCGGCTTCTTCTTCGATATCAAGATCGGAATCGCGGATGATCCTGATCGTGATGCTGTCTTTCTTGTCGTAATGCGGGAACAGGATTTTCCAGTTCAGTTCTATTACATCTTCCAGCAATACAAAGCGGTGCCCGCCTTTTTTCTTGCCCGATGCAGGCAGTTCTATCAGGCGCTGCTGCTTCTGGGGGAAGGGGATGATCGCCACCTGCTCCTGCTTTTTAGCGCCCCTGGTCAGCAAAAAGAGTTTGGCAATGCCAAGGTTGGGCAGGAACGGGAAGGGGTGCGCCGGGTCAACGGCAATAGGCGTGAGAATAGGGAATATGCTTTCGTTGAAGTAATGCTCCAGCCATTTTTCATCGTGATGGGAGATGTCCTTTTTATCCACGATGGTAATATCGTTTTCAGCCAGTTCCGCACGCAGCTTAACCCATGTTTTCTGCTGCTGTTCCACAATAGCGCGGGTGCGTACGGTTATTTTTTCCAGCTGTTGCTGCGCGGTGAGGCCGTCGTCACTGCGAAGGGTGGACCCCATGCGCACGTTATCGAGCAGGCCCGCCACCCGCACCATGATGAATTCATCAAGGTTGCTGGAAGAGATGGAAAGAAAATGCATCCTCTCCAGCAGGGGATGACGCTTGTTGGACGCTTCCGCCAGCACGCGCTCGTTGAACGCCAGCCAAGAAAGCTCACGGTTAATCAGGCGCTCATGTTGTTCAAAATGATATTTCTTATGTTTCATAAGATTCAGAACGGTTTTATCACCACCATCAGTACTATCACGACCATCAGCACGGCAGGCACTTCGTTGACGATGCGATAAAACTTCGCGCTGTGGATATTGCGGTCCTGCTCGAATGCCTTGCGCCATTTTGAAAATTTACCGTGACATATCTGCATAGCTATGAGCATGGTAAATTTCATGTGGAACCAGCCTGCCGATTTCAGGTTTTCCCAGCCCAGTATGATAACCAGCCAGATACCAAAAATCCATGTGGATATCATGGCGGGATTAATAATGACTTTCAGTAGTTTACGTTCCATTATTTTGAGCATTTCCGACGCTTCACTGCCCGGCTTGCTGCCGCAGTGATACACGTAAAGCCTTGGAAGATATAACATTCCTGCCATCCAGCTGATGACGGAGATGATATGCAACGCCTTAACGATGGAATATGTGTCCATTCAGACTTTCCACTCCTTGTAGCCGCACATGCCGAACTCTTTCGGACACTGCCTGCCAAGTACGTTGGAACAACCGGGATAGAATACGGTCGCCTGGCACAGCCAGGATAGTGATTCGATGAATTTTTCATGCAGGCTGAGCGCTGGCACGCGTATGTACATAGGAACATCGTTCTTACGTGCGAGTTCCAGATATTCGATATCGAGTTCCACCAGCGTTTCGGAATGTTCGGAAACAAACGATACCGGAACGATCACCACCGGCACTTTGTCTGCACCTGCCCGTTCTATCTCTTCTTCGGTGGAAGGGCCTATCCATTTGAGCGGGCCGACGCGACTCTGGAAGCAGATAACATGATCAGCCGGGCCGAAATTGCGAATGATGCTGGAAACGGTGCGTTCCACCTGCCACTGGTAGGGGTCGCCTTTATCGATGACCTTTTCAGGTAATCCATGCGCTGAAAATAATATCCTCGGCTTTCCATGCTGTTTTGCTTTTTCGTAAGCTTCCTTCAGCAATTCCACATGCGCTTCAACGAAATGATTATCAAAGGGATAGCAGCAGACCGGATGGTGCATGGTAACGAGTTTGCGCTTCTGCGCTTCCTCATACCATTCATTGAAAGCGCTTTTTGTCGTGGTAGAGGAATATTGCGGGTAAAGCGGCAGCAATATCACCTTGGCCGGTGCGTAGGATTTCACCTGTTCCACCACATCACCGATCAGGGGATGCCAGTAACGCATCGCCACGAACACCTTGTACTCACCTTTGGTGGAAAGGTCTTTTTCAAGAGCCTGCGCCTGCGCCATGGTATTTTCAAGGATGGGAGATTTTCCTCCCATATGTTCATAAATTTCCATGGCTTTTGCCGCGCGCCTGCTCGAAAGCATCGACGCCAGCATCGAGCGGAACGGCTGCGGCATGCTTATGATGAAGGGGTCGCTGAACAGGTTTTTCAGAAAAGGTTTCACCGCTTCCGGTGAATCAGGGCCGCCGAGATTGAATAATACAACTGCTGTTCTCACTGGGGATTCCTTATCAGGTCGCAGACAAGCTCAACATGCTCAATAGGCGTGGTTTTTACGATTCCATGCCCAAGGTTGAAAATGAACGGCTTTTCCGCCCCCCACGCTAGTATATTTTTCACTTCCTGCAACAGGATGTTTTTATCTTCTGCCAGCACCAGCGGATCAAGGTTGCCCTGTATGGTTTTTTTCATGGTGTGGGTCGCCCATCTGAATGAGCTTTGCGTGTCGATGCCGGTAGCATCCACTCCCGTGTATGTTTCATAGTGAGGCAGTTTAGTACCGATGCCGCGCGGAAAACCAATGACCGGAACATGCGGATATTTCGCTTTCAGTTTCTGCACCAGCTTTTTTGTCGGCTCTGCAACGTAGAGCATGTATTCACGCTCCGAGACCACACCCGCCCAGGAATCGAATATCTGCAGCACGTCCGCGCCCGCCTCTGCCTGCAGGCAAAGGTAACGAAAAGACGCTTCGGTGAGTTTATCGATAAGGATATCAAAGGATTCCTTTTCCCTGATGGCAAAATTTCTTGCCTCTTCGTAATCACGTTTGGTTTTACCTTCCACCATGTAGCAGGCCACTGTCCACGGAGCGCCACAGAACCCTATCAGGGAAGTGTGTTTGGGCAGTTGGCTACGGGTTAGCCTCAGAGTATCGCCAATCGTGTTCAGGCGGGCTTCTATTTGCGTCGTAAGGGCATCGATGGAGTTCCTGTCCCTCAGCACGTCGAGCCTTGGCCCTTCCCCCTGCTCGAACCAGACATTCTGTCCCATCGCATGGGGGACAACGAGAATGTCGGAAAATACGATAGCCGCGTCCATGTCAAAACGCCGGATAGGCTGGATGGTTACTTCCGCCGCCATTTGCGGATTGTAACACATCTCCAGGAAGCCACCGGCTTTCTTTCTCAGTTCACGGTATTCCGGGAGATACCTTCCTGCCTGTCTCATGAACCAGAAGGGAGGTCGTCTGGTTTTCTTTCCCTGAAGGGTTTCATGCAAAAGTATATTCATATAAATAATATATATAAGATAAATATTTAAGGGTAGTAATAGATTATCTGGTGCAATAACGGGGATAAGTTTTTATACGGGTTTTATCCACTAAGGAGCCAACAGGCAAAGTAAAAAGCCGGTAGTGGAATAAAATGTGGATAACTTCGCTAATGCTATAAATACTATAAATTTTTATAATGATATGCGCATGTGAAACATGGTAACAAAAATAATTATCCTGTTTTCGTGGGAGAAGCGGTTTTATTTTCCACAGGGGTACAAGATGGAAGATGTATTAATGGAAAACGTGTATGAAAATCAGCCTTGCGACAAAAAGACGTGGTTATCCCCATTCCCATACTAGTTATACACATACGCATCTATGAAACAGTTCGAACTCCATCTCGTTTCCGACTCCACCGGTGAAACCGTCAGCAGCGTGGCGCGTGCCGCTACCGTGCAATTTGACAATATTGAGCCGCGTGAACATATCTGGTCGCTCGTGCGCACCAAGGGGCAGCTTGATAAGGTGATAGCAGGCATAAAGGCAAATCCCGGCGTGGTGATGTATACGCTGGTGGATAAAGACCTGAGGGATATACTGAAAGCGGAATGCCTCAAACTAGCAGTGCCCTGCATTCCGGTGCTGGCACAGATCATTGCGGAACTGACGACGTATCTGGGCATTGAAAGTTCGCAACTGCCCGGCAGGCAGCACGAGCTGGATGAAAAATATTTTTCCCGCGTGGATGCGGTCAATTATACATTATCGCATGATGACGGGCAGATGACATGGGAGTTGCAGGAGGCGGATATCATTATCATCGGCGTGTCGCGCACGTCAAAATCGCCTACCTGTGTTTACCTTGCGCATCGCGGGTTCAAGGCGGCCAATATTCCTTTTGTCAGCGGCTGCCCGCTGCCGCCGGATCTGGATAAGCTCACCAAGCCATTGATCGTAGGGCTTACCATCGGCACCGACCGGCTTATCCAGATACGCAAAAGCAGGCTGCAGTCGCTGAAACAGGAAGAGGATACGAATTACGTGGATATTGAAAAGGTGGAAGCGGAGATACTGGAATCACGCAAGCTGTATGCCAAGCATAAATGGCCGGTGATCGACGTGACGCGACGCTCCGTGGAAGAAACGGCAGCCCAGATCATCCAGCATTTTCATGACCGTATGGAGAAGCAGCTTGGCGCAAGGGGATAATATCATACGCGCCGGTGTCATCGGCTGGCCGGTATCGCATAGCCTTTCGCCGCGCCTGCATGGGTACTGGCTGAAAAAACATAACATTCCCGGCAGTTATGAGGCTTTGCCGGTAACTCCGGAAGAATTTCCGAAAATTCTGGGCATACTGGATGAAAAAGGCTTCAAAGGCGCTAATATCACCGTTCCGCATAAGGAAGAGATGCTCCGGCTGCTGAGCGAAACCGATCAGGTGGCAAAGCGTATCGGCGCGGTGAATACCATCATGAATGATAACGGAAAATGGCGCGGCACCAATACGGACGCTTACGGATTCATACAAAGCCTGCGCAATAACAGCGATGTCTGGAAAGACGGCATAGCGCTGGTGCTGGGCGCAGGCGGTGCGGCGCGCGCGGTGTGTGTCGGCCTGCTCGATGAAGGGTTTGAGATCGTGCTCGCCAACCGCTCGCTGCATAAGGCGGACGCGATAAAAGAACATTTGAAAACCACTCGTATCCGTACGTGCGAATGGAAAGACGCTGAAAAACATATGAAAGACGCTTCACTGGTGGTCAACACAACGGTGCTGGGCATGAAGGGGCAGGGCGAGCTGGATATAAAACTCCACGGCCTGCATGAAGCGGCTTATGTAGCGGATATTGTATATAACCCAGAGCGGACCGAGCGCACACGGCGTTATTCCAACCCTACCGTCACCGATTTCCTCGCGCGCGCGACGGAGAACGGCAATGCGGTGATCGACGGGCTGGGCATGCTCCTGTATCAGGCGCAGGCGGGGTTTGAGATGTGGTATGGCGTGATGCCGGAAGTTACCCGCGCTTTGCGTTCGCATGTGCTGGAAGGATTGATAGAGCAAAATGCGCCTGCGTAAAAAGAAATCATCGCCATATGTTATCGGCCTTACCGGCTCCATCGGCATGGGAAAGACGACGGTTACGCGCATGTTCATGCGGCAAGGCGTGGCAACATGTGATTCCGATGCGATAGTGCATGCGTTAATGGGAAAGAACGGAAAAGCCGTTGTGGCCATTGCCAAATTATTTCCGGCAACGCTTAAAGATAATGCCATAGACAGGCAGGCGCTCGGCAAGGAAGTATTCGGCAATAAAGTGAAGCTGGCGAAGCTCGAAGCGATATTGCATCCTTTGGTGCAGCAGGAACAGCGTGTATTTATCCTGCGCGCCAAAAGGCTCGGCAAAAAGATCGTGCTGCTGGATATTCCGCTTCTGTTTGAAACCGGCGCAGAAAAACGCTGCCATAGCGTGGTGGTGGTGAGCGCGCCTGCGTTCATCCAGCGCCAGAGGGTGATGGCCAGGCCGCGCATGACGGAAGAAAAATTCCAGAATATCATTGCGCGCCAGATGCCTGACCGTGAAAAGCGCAGACGCTCTGACATTGTTATAGATACAGGCCTTGGTAAAGCACGAAGCGCCGTGCAGGTTAAACAGCTTATGATAAAAATGCGCAAAGATATGAACCAATCTTCACGGCTATAATGGAGTAAAGAACAATGGATAAAAATCAGAATGCTTTCAGAATAATAATACTTCTACTGATTTTCATATGTATTGTTCTCGTAGCAAAGCTGAAGATAAATCAAAACACATATTTGGTGGAAGAAATTCCTACACCACTTAAAATAGATATGGATATGGAAGTCGCCAAGCTAGTTGGCAACCAACCCCGGAAAGAAGGGTATTTTGAAAAAGCAGAAATATTCACAGAGGCTATTAGAAAAGGCGATTTTGTCGTTTCACAGAAAATTGTCGAAGACCTGCTGAGCCAGAGCAAAGTTCAAGGATGGACATTCTTTCCATTTGCGGAGTTTTATAAAGAAATAGAAAATTTCGTTGATCCTGCATTAGACACTGTTAGTTAATTATTAAGATTTAGGTGATAGTGCTCCCAAGATAGGAGTGTATCATATGAACCCACGCTTTTACCCTGTATCCGAGTCGTTTTTTGATGCGCATATATTACCATTGATTGCCGCGCATTACTCCCGCGCTGGCCGTCCGCGCAATGTCAGCCATTATCAGGTATTTTCTGCTCTGTTATAT
>JAMIFV010000074.1:0-24513 GCA_035906055.1 Alphaproteobacteria bacterium
TAATGCACGATTCCACAACAAGGAACAGATGAAAGCCATCCTTGAAAAAGCAGGGCACACCATCTTGCCACTCCCAAAATACAGTCCCGACTTCAACCCCATCGAACAATCCTTCGCCATCATCAAAAAAAGACGAATGTTTGCGCAAAATCAGACAATCGCGGAGATTGTTATGAGTAATTGTAAATTGAAATGACTATATTACCTGCATAATTGTGGATTATAATGGTCTTATGTTTTATCAGGCAAGGAGATTTTGCTTCCCTATCAGCATTCTGGGCCCTCCGCGCGCTGCTGGCCGTAATTTTCATGATTGCAGGCGCATGGGCTTATTTGGACATCACTTCCTTCACCTTGCTGGCGAGCTGCTTGAGGGTGAAGGGTTTTGGCAGGAAGTTGAATTCGCGTTCCGAGCCGTAATTCTGCACAAAGATGTCTTCCGCATAGCCGGAAATGAATATCACCTTCACGCGGGGGAATTTGGGCGCAATGGTCTCGATCATGGTGGGGCCGTTCATGCCGGGCATGATCACGTCGCTGATGATTACATCCACTTCCGATCCTTGCGCTTCCATCACTTCCACGGCGTTCTCGCCGCAGTCGGCTTCGAGCACGGTATAACCCTTGTTGCGCAGCGCGCGGGCTGCGAAGGTGCGCACGGGCGTTTCGTCTTCCACCAGCAATATGGTTCCCTTGCCGGTCAGGTCGTCGCTGGCGGGGGCTTGCGTCTGTTCCTGCTCCACGGCAGCCGTGTTTTCATCATGCTTGAAGCGTTTAAAGAACAGGCTGAAATTGGTGCCTTTTCCCTCGGTGCTGCTCACATAGATGTATCCGCCGGTCTGCTTGACGATGCCGTATACCGTGGCAAGGCCGAGGCCGGTGCCGGAACCCACTTCCTTCGTGGAGAAGAAGGGCTCGAATATTTTTTGCAGCAATGCGCGGGGGATGCCGGTGCCGGTGTCGATCACTTCCACGAGTACATAATCGCCGTCCACGATCGCGTCTTCTTCCAGCGGCGGCATAAGGCCCCTGCCGATGGGGTTGGTGCGGTCAATGGTGACGTGACTGGTCTGGATGGTGAGCTTGCCGCCTTTCTGCATGGCGTCGCGCGCGTTGACGGCGAGGTTGATGAACACCTGCTCCAGCTGGCCCTGATCGGCTTTTACCACGCCCAGGTCGCGCCCGTGCACCATCCTGAGCTCGATATTCTCACCGATGAGGCGGCGCACCAGGTTGGAAAGCTCCGCCAGCACGTCGGTGATATCAAGCATCTTGGGCTGCAGCGTCTGGCGGCGGGAGAAGGCCAGCAACTGGCGCACAAGGTTGGCGGCTCGGTTGGCGTTCTGTTTCACCTGCATGATGTCGGCGAAGGACTGGTCGCCCGCCGGATGGCGCATCAGCAGCAGGTCGCAGAAGCCGATCATGGCGGTGAGCAGGTTGTTGAAGTCATGCGCTACGCCGCCTGCGAGCTGGCCCACGGCCTGCATCTTCTGCGAATGGGCAAAACGCTGTTCGAGGTTTTTCTGTTCGCTGGTGTCGATAAGCTGCGCGATGACCTGCGCCGGGTTCTCGCCCATGCGGCTTAAGTACAGTGACACGGTAACGGATTCATCGCTTGCCAGCACGAGGTCGAGCGGCTTTTTGGCAGGAGCCTGTCCGCTCAGGATGCGCGCAATCTGGGTGGAGACTTCCGCGCGGCCGTCCTCACGCACCAGCTCAATGAATTTCCAGCCGGATTGGTTCACTTTGTCTTTGGTGAGGTGGCGAAGCGCGTCGTTGCATCCGGTCACTTCGCCTGTGGCGCTGATGCGGGCCACCGCGATGGGGGAGGAGGCGATAAGTTCGTCAACTGCAACAGAAAGCTGCGCCGGTACGTCAGATTCAGCTAGTTTTTTTTTTTGCCCCTTCGAGGGGCTCTACCAGGAGGAAGATACCGTTCTCATTCCCCTGCAACCGTTTCTGCACGCCGTAAAGCGCGATGAGGGAGCGGTCCTTGCGGTGCAGGGTGATGGCGCCGTCAAAGTCGCCGCCAACGATCTTTGCAGCCGGATGGCCTTCATACTGGTAGCACAGATGTTCGTAACGCAGTTGGGCGGCCTGCAGTTCGCCTTTACCGAAACCGAGCAGTTCTTCAAACACGGGGCTGGCATACACCACTTCGTAATTGGCGTTGAACAGCACCGCAGCGCCCGGCAGCGAGCGCATGGCGGCGGTGAACAGCGAGGTCTGCTGCGGCGGTTCGGCCAGCGCCATGGTGCCTTCCGCCGCATGCCTTTTTTCCACATAGTCGCGGCCACGGAACAGGAAATAGCCGCGTGGGCGGGGCAACAGGTCGATAGATACCACCATCGGCATGGGTTTGCCGGTGGGGGACTTGAAGGGAATGGTGATGTTGAGCGGGGCCTGCTTCTCAAGCGTCTTGGATATCTGCTTGTAAATGTCATCCGGCACTTCCGCCGACATCAGCAGGCCGTCTATCGTGTGGCTGCCGGTCTGGATGAAATGCGGGAAGGTCTTCTGGAAGCCGGGGTCGATATAGACGATCGTGCCGTCGCGCTTGGTGATAACGCAGAAACGTGTGGAAAGCTGGGCGGCGGAAGCCAGCATGGCGTTCTGGAATTCGGTGGCCATGACCAGGTCGCGGTTGCGCTGCGTCAGGTAAATGGTGAACCAGCCGAGCATGCCGATGGTGAATACCAATACGGCGGAGAACAGCATGCCGCCGTCTGCGCCGTCCATGAACACGGCGGCGAGGTAGATGCTGATGCATACCATGATGAATACCATGAGTATCTGCATCGCGAAGGGACGGCGCTTGCGCACGATAAAATCGCTGCCGTCGGTATTTTCGTCGATATCGTCCGTGAATCGTATTTCCATAGATTTTACATAGTGCCAATTGGTTAACAAACTATTAGCGAGCCTTGCCCTTCAGGCGGTAGACATAGGTGATAACCTCTGCCACCGCCTTGTAATGCTCGGCCTTTATCTCTTCGTCAATATCCACGGTGGCATAGAGCGCCTGCGCCAGCGGCGGGTTCTCAAACAGGGGGATGTCATGTTCCTTGGCGACCTCCCTGATGCGCAGCGCTATATTATCCAGGCCCTTGGCCACTACCCTGGGGGCGCGCATGGACGCGCCGTCATATTTCAGCGCGATGGAATAGTGGGTCGGGTTGGTGACGATCACGTCCGCCGTGGGCACCGCCGCCATCATGCGCTTGCGCGCGCGTTCCATGCGGATCTGGCGCAGGCGTTGCTTGACGTGGGGGTCGCCTTCCTGCTGGCGGTATTCGTCTTTGATTTCCTGCTTGGTCATGCGCAGGCTCTTCATGTACTGGAAACGCTGGTAGAGAAAGTCGAGTATGGCGAGCAGGAACATGACGATGCAGATGCCGATCAGCATGCGTTTTGCGGTCACCATGAGATAGGCGAGCGTGCCGTAAATAGTGGATTGCGGCAGCTTCTCCATCTGGGTGAAGTAGGGCTTCACCGCGTAATAGGCCACGATGCCGGTGATCACGATCTTGATGAGGCTTTTAATGAATTCGGCCAGCGAGCGCATGGAGAACAGACGCGACAGGCCTTTCATCGGCGATATTTTTTCGAGCTTGGGCACTACCGGCTCGAACGAGAACACGAAGTTGTTCTGGATGAAGCTGGAGGCGAACACCGCCACGATGAAGATGAGAAAGGGAATGACGAGGATGCCCGCTGCGTTGATGATGATATCGGTGAACAGTATCCCAAGCCCGGACTCGCTCACGGGGATGGAGTCGGGACGTTCGATGAACTTTGCCAGCGAGAGTTCGGCGCGGCCAAAAAGATAGGGGCCCATCCAGCTGATGATAAAGGTGAACGCCAGCAGCAGCATGAAGTTGGTGGCTTCGCGCGAGGTGGCCACCTGGCCGCGCTCGGCGGCCTCTTCCAGCCGCTTTCGGGTAGGTTCTTCTGTTTTCTGGGAATCGTCCTGCTCTTCTGCCATGCGTGCTGCGGCCTAAGTTACTGGGCGCAGTCTATTACGCAGGCAGCGCTCGTTCAACGCCTGATTTCCGTTTGGTTCCTGCAACTGAACTGTTTGCGCAGCGGCACGTTGCGCTCGATGAACTGCTTTATGCAGGAAAGCAGGAATGCGCGGTCGCGCGTGGTGGGGGCTACGTCGCGCAGGCCAAAATCCTGCAGCTTGCCGTTTTCGTCAAGGCTTGAAGCACCCGCTATGCGCACCACGGGTTTGTCCTGAATGATCTCCACCTGCGTGGCGTTTTCGCCTACTGCCGAGAGATGCACGATGAAATAGCTGCGGAAGGGCAGCTTTTTTCCTTTCAGTTCGTATTCGGAATACCAGTAGGGTGTGTCGGGGCTGTAGAGATAAATGTCGTTCATGCGGGCTTCTGGCTTGAGTTGCGCATACCGCACCAGCGCAGGGTTGTTGATGCCGGTGACGGAAAGCGGCGTAATCTCATCGAGCCGGTATTGCTTCACCGCATAGGCGCCGAAGAACACATAGAACTTGTCTGGCTTCACCCTCGGCAGCGCCATGAATTCCGCATACGCTTTGGGAGAAAGTTCTTTATAACTCAATACTTTTTCCGGTGGGAGGTCGTAGATGTGGCGATTATAGTCCTCGTAGTAGCTGCGGTCGTCGCTGCTGAACTGGGTGAGGATGCGCGCGCGGGTGAAATCGAGCGGGTAGGGCAGCACCTCGCGCACAAAATCCTTATGCTGGCTGGCTGGTTCGGTATTCTCCTGCGCCTGCGTGCCCGGCGTAAGGAACTTCACGGCAAAACCGCAGGCGATGACGGCGGCAACCGCAAGGGGGAACTTCAGTTTACCTTGCATTCGTCCCACGTGGCGCATTCCCTGGTGAGCAGGCCCTTCACCGTGCCCAGCATGACCGGCATGGTCATCAGCACCGGCACGCGGCGGGCATCGTTGCTGAAATAAAAGCTCAGCGGCGGCTCGCCCGCTTCGTATTCCTTGGTTTCCTTTGCCGTCATGCCCGCGATGGGTTTGCGGCTCAGTATAAGTTTTTCCGCTTCCACGTCCTTACCCTGCGTGCTTACGGTTTCCATGCCGCCGCTTTCAGCGGTCACCTCATAAAGGCGCTTCACGTCGAAGGCTTTCAGCGAATGCACGCCCGCGCGTATCGCCATCATGCCGGTAAGGGGGTCGTAAGAACCCTTGCTCATATCGGCAGGCACTTCCGGGCGTTTGGCGCGGTCTTCGGGCGGTTCGTTGAACACTTCGGTGGCGTTGCCTTCAGCGTCATACTGCAGGCGGATCTGGCGCGGTTTCTTTTTGGTCTTGTAGAAGCTCTCGTAGAATTCCGGGTGGTAGGCGGCGGTGCCGCGTTTGCCGCGCGCTTCGGTGGAGTTGGTGTGGTGGGTAAACAGGTTGACGATGCCTGCCGAGGTCACGGACAGGTAAAGCCTGTAGCTGTCTTTCTTCTCGTCGATGCCCAGCGCCAGCTTGCCAAGGCGCAGGCCCGCCCAGCTGAAGGAGTATTGCCCGTAAAACGTGACAGGCCCCGGCAGGGCAGAGGCTTGCACCGGCGTTTGCGCTGCTGCGCTGCCAGCACCCGGTTGCAGCAAACTAATCAATATGGCTATCTTGTAAAACTTCCGCATAGTAACCATATCTTTTACCTAAGAGAGATTAAAAAGGAAAGCTGAAGCAATGAATTTCGAACAATTTACCGATAAGGCCCGCAGCACCGTGCAAACCGCGCAGACCAATGCGCTGGCGCGGGGGCATCAGCGTTTTACGCCGGAGCACCTGCTCTATGCATTGCTGGAGCGCTGGGACGACATCGCCCCGCGCATCGTGCAGGCGGCAGGCGGCACCGTGCCGGAAGTGGCCAAGCTGCTTGAAAAAGAGCTTAGCCGCATCCCGCGCGTGGAAGGCGGCGGTGCAGGTCAACTGCACATGACGCCGGAAACGGCGCGTGTGTTCGAATCCGCCCAGCAGCTTGCCAGGAAAGCGAATGATGAATTCATCACGCAGGAGCGCATGCTGCAGGCCATCGCCATGACCAAATGCCCGGCTTCCGGCATCCTTGCGCAGTCGGGAGCAACGTCAGTCAAGATCAATGACGCGGTGGATACGATGCGTAAAGGGCGCTCCGCCGATACCGCCAATGCGGAAGAAGGCTTCGACGCGCTGCGCCGTTTTACCAAAGACCTCACTGATCTGGCGCGGCAGGGAAAGCTTGATCCGGTTATCGGGCGCGACGAAGAGATACGCCGCACCATCCAGGTGCTGGCGCGCCGCACCAAGAACAATCCCGTGCTGATCGGCGAGCCGGGCGTGGGCAAGACCGCAATCGTGGAAGGGCTTGCTTCGCGCATCGTGGCGGGTGACGTGCCTGAAAGCTTGCGCAATAAAAAGCTGCTGGCGCTCGACCTTGGCGCGCTGATCGCGGGTGCCAAGTTTCGCGGCGAATTTGAGGAGCGCCTCAAATCCGTATTGTCGGAAATTTCCGCCAGTGAAGGCGGAGTGGTGCTGTTCATTGACGAATTGCATGTGCTGGTGGGTGCCGGGCGCACGGACGGCGCGATGGACGCTTCCAACCTGCTCAAACCCGCGCTTGCGCGCGGCGACCTGCACTGCGTGGGAGCCACCACGCTGGATGAATACCGCAAATACATTGAAAAGGACGCAGCGCTTGCCCGCCGCTTCCAGTCGGTGTTCGTATCCGAGCCGACCGTGGAGGATACCATCTCCATATTGCGCGGCCTGAAAGAGAAGTATGAGCTGCATCACGGCATACGCATTACGGACGGCGCTATCGTGGCTGCGGCCACGCTTTCCAACCGCTATATTTCCGACCGTTTCCTGCCGGACAAGGCTATCGACCTTGTGGACGAAGCGTCCAGCCGCCTGCGCATGGAGGCCGACAGCAAGCCGGAGGAAGTGGATGAACTCGACCGCAAGATATTACAGCTCAAGATAGAGCGCGAAGCGCTGAAGAAGGAACATGACAAGGCGTCGCAGGCGCGGTTCGCCAAGCTCAATGAAGAACTGCATGTGCTGGAAAAGCGCAATGAGGACCTCACCTCTACGTGGCTTTCGGAAAAAGCGCTGATGCAGAACATCAACCTTATCAAGGAGCAGATAGAGGAAGCGCAGCGCCAGCGCGATATGGCGCAGCGTGCCGGTGACCTGACCAAAGCAGGTGAGATCGTGTATGGACTCATTCCCAAGCTCACCAGGCAACTGCAGGATGCGGAAACCGTGACGCAGAACCAGATGACGCGCGAGGCGGTGACCGATCAGGATATCGCCGCCGTTGTCTCGCGCTGGACGGGCATCCCCGTGGATAAGATGCTCGAAGGCGAACGCGAAAAACTGCTGCATATGGAAGCCTCGCTGCATAACACCGTGGTAGGGCAGGACGAAGCGGTGATCGCGGTTTCCAATGCGGTGCGCCGCGCGCGCGCAGGGCTGGGCGATGGCGCGAGGCCGATCGGATCGTTCCTGTTCCTTGGCCCCACGGGCGTCGGCAAAACAGAACTCTGCAAGGCGCTTGCGGGCTTCCTGTTCGACGATACCACGGCACTCTTGCGCATAGATATGTCGGAATATATGGAAAAGCATGCCGTGGCGCGCCTGCTGGGCGCGCCTCCGGGCTATGTGGGCTATGAGGAAGGCGGCTCGCTCACCGAGTCCGTGCGCCGCAGGCCGTATCAGGTGATATTGTTCGACGAGGTGGAAAAAGCGCACCCGGACGTGTTCAACGTGCTGCTGCAGGTGCTCGACGAAGGCAGGCTTACCGACGGGCAGGGGCGCACGGTGGATTTCCGCAATACCATTATCGCGCTCACCTCCAATCTCGGTTCCGAAATACTGGTGGGACATAAGGAAGAGGAGGAGATCACCGGGCCGATGCGCGATCAGGTGATGAATATCGTGCGCAAGGCATTCCGCCCTGAATTCCTCAACCGCCTTGACGAGATATTGCTTTTTAACAGGCTTGGCCGTACGCACATGGGCAGTATCGTTGATATTCAGGTGGCAAGGCTTGCCGCGCGTTTGGACGAGAAGCGCATAACGCTAACGTTGGAAGACAACGCCCGCAACTGGTTGGCGGAAGTGGGGTATGATCCGGTTTACGGCGCAAGGCCGTTAAAGCGCGTCATCCAGCGCCAGCTTGAAAACCGGCTGGCGCAGATTATACTGGAGGGACGCGTGCTTGAGGGGGATACGATAGTGGTAAGCGCGCAAGGGGATAATCTTGATATTAAGGTGATGTCCACAAAAGCCTGATAACCATTTGAACAATATTATTATATTGTTGCTGTTGGATGGTATGCCTGCCTGTCATTCCCGCAAAGTCGGGAATCCAGCTGTTAAAAAAGCACTGGATGCCCGTTTTCACGGGCATGACAGTATTTTTGTTGAGCATTTAGAGGGAGTCTAAATTGTCACAAATAATTCATGTCAAATTGCGTATAACATGTTAAAATGAGTGTAACTTAATAATTCTTTTTTGGCGCAAAGGCGCTGGAAAGTTAGGTCGTGATGAGCAATCTTCCCACAACAACCCCTCCTGCGCTGCAGCCTGCGCAGATTCAGCATGCAGACGTTAATAATGCTGTGCAGTGGGGCGCAGGTTTAAAAGAACAAGTTGATAAAATGGGCGACTTTCTTATCGAAGCTTTTGCGCAATGGCTGGAAGCTGGAACGAGAGCTTGTGGTAGAGCCGTAGCTAATGGATGCAAAAACGTTGCTGCAGCAGCAAGCAGCGTTAGAGATATGGCAGATAAAAGCTTTAATGCTTTCCCCGGAGCAAAATCAGAGGGACAGGAGCCAAGTCTGGCTCGTTCAAAGCAGTTGCAAATTGACTCTCCTCCACAGCATGTGCCGGAACATGTTAAGGAACATCCCGGAGTGCAAGCAGTTGCAATGAATAATGCACAGGTTTTAGCATCTCAGATGGTAACTATGCCTGATGGCATGGCTGTTTCGCCTTCAGCGGTTGGTTTTGGTCAGTCTCAGTCTCAGGGCATTGCGATAACCTGAAGAGTCAGGTGAATTTAAAAACGCGCCCCCGTCAAAAGGGCGCGTTTTTTTCAGCAGACTTTGTGTGGAAAGGCTTGGTAACAGATAAGTTACGCAAGCATATCGAGCGCCAGCGCTTCGGCGACTTTGATGCCGTCCACGCCTGCCGAGAAGATGCCGCCCGCATACCCCGCGCCCTCACCGGCAGGGAAGAGGCCGCGCGTGTTGATGCTCTGGAAATGTTCGTCGCGCTTGATGCGAATGGGAGACGATGTGCGCGTCTCCACGCCGGTCAGCACGGCGTCTTCCATGTCAAAACCCTTGATCTGCCGTGCAAAGGCAGGCAATGCCTCGCGTATCGCTTCAATGGCGTAGGTTGGCAGGCAGCCGGAAAGGTCGGTCGGAGTCACGCCGGGTTTGTAGGATGGAACTACGTTGCCGAGCGATCTGGAAGGCCTTCCGGCAAGGAAATCTCCCACGCGCTGGGCGGGTGCGGCGTAGGTTCCGCCACCTGCCGCAAAGGCCGCTTCCTCCCATTTTCGTTGCAGTTCTATGCCCGCCAGCGGATGGCCGGGATAGTCCTCTTCCGGCGTGATGCCCACCACGATGCCCGCATTGGCGTTGCGTTCGGCGCGGGAATACTGGCTCATACCGTTGGTCACCACGCGCCCGGGTTCGGACGCTGCGGCCACCACTTGCCCACCCGGGCACATGCAGAAACTATAGACGCCGCGCCCGTTCCTGGCATGGTGCACGAGTTTGTAATCCGCCGCGCCCAGCAGCTTGTTGGTGGCAAAAGGGCCGAAGCGCGCCTCGTTCACGATGGTCTGCGGATGCTCGATGCGGAAGCCGATGGAGAAGGGTTTCGCCTCTACATATACACCACGGTCATGGAGCGTCTGGAACGTATCGCGCGAACTATGACCAATGGCCAGCACCACGTGGCTTGCGCTCAGATGTGCGCCGTCCGCCAGTACAATGCCACGCATATGGCGTGTGCCGTCGGCGCGTGTCTCAATATCAAAGTCCGTAACGCGGCTGCTGAAGCGGTATTCCCCGCCGAGCGATTCAATGGTGGCGCGCATGTTCTCCACCATCTTCACAAGGCGGAATGTGCCGATATGCGGATGCGCTTCAGTGAGGATTTCTTCCGGCGCTTCCGCCTTCACGAACTCATGCAGCACCTTGCGCCCGAGGAAGCGCGGGTCTTTAATCTGGCTGTAGAGCTTGCCGTCCGAGAAGGTGCCCGCGCCGCCTTCACCGAACTGCACGTTGGATTCCGGCGTCAGCACGGATTTGCGCCACAGACCCCATGTGTCCTTCGTGCGTTCGCGCACTACCTTGCCGCGCTCTAATATAATAGGCTTGAAACCCATCTGCGCGAGGATAAGCCCTGCGAACAGCCCGCACGGCCCCGCACCTATCACAATGGGGCGGCTGGGTAAGTTTTCTGGCGCCTTCGCCACGAACTTGTATTCCATATCCGGTGTGCGCTGGATATGCGGGTTGCGCGCATGGCGCTTGAGCAGCGCTTCCTCGCCCTTCACCTCTACATCCAGCGTGAACACATAGATAATGTTGGCCTTCTTGCGGGCGTCATGCGCGCGCTTGAACACGTTGCAGGCAAGCAGCTCGTCGGGCTTTATCTGCAAAGCGTCAATAGCTGCCTGCCGCAGCATCTCGGGTGCATGTTCAGCTAGCGGCAGCTTTATTTCAGTGAGGCGGAGCATGGGATGTTATTACATAATGATTGCTTTTGAATGTTCGCATTTGATACCAATATAGCCATAACTTGCAACTTTTGTCATGCTGTCGAAGGGCGGCATCCAGCCATGCAACGAGTTCGTGGTTGGGCCGGACCCGGCATTCGCCGGGGTGACAAGGTAACAATAGAAGGTTAAAAGAAGTTATGAACAAAATCATATTGGCAGGCGGGTGTTTCTGGGGCATGGAGGACTTGTTGTGTAAAGTGCCGGGCGTCACCGGCACGCGTGTGGGCTATACGGGCGGGCATCTGGCAAACCCGACCTACGACGATACGCATGACAGCAAAAGCGGCCATGCCGAGGCCGTGGAGATAACCTACGACCCCGCCAAGACGAGCCTGAAACGTATCCTTGAGTTTTTCTTCCAGATCCACGACCCCAGCACGCCGAACCGGCAGGGGAATGACCGTGGCACGCAATACCGCTCCGCCATCTTTTATGCCGATGCAGAAGAAAAGAAGGTGGCGGAAGAAGTGATAGCGGCGGTGGATGCATCGGGCAAATGGCCGGGCAAGGTGGCCACTACGCTGGAACCGGCTGCGGTGTTCTATAATGGTGAGGACTATCATCAAAACTATCTCCAAAAACACCCTGATGGCTATACCTGCCATTTTATAAGGCCTGACTGGGTACTTTAATAACCCACTTTTAGTGCGAATTGTTATGCCCGCACGGCATGACAAGAGTGATATATGATGTTATGAAAGCCCCATGAAAGCTTATCAAACCCTTGAAAAACGTTTTGCCCGCTGGAGTGCGTTACGCGATGCCGCCAGCATATTGCAGTGGGACAATGCCACCATGATGCCCGCAGGTTCCGGTCCCACGCGTGCCGGGCAGCTCACCGTGTTGGCCGAACTGGCGCATGAGATCATTACCAATCCAGAGCTGGGCGATCTTATAAGCAACACCGAGATACAGGGCGGGCTGGATGACTGGCAGGACGCCAACCTGCATGAGATGAAGCGTACATGGCAGCATGCCTGCGCGATGCCCACTGACCTCGTAGCGGCACTCACCAGGGCGTGCCTTGAATCCGAGTTGTTCTGGCGCGCGGCGCGCAAGGATAACGACTTTAAGGCCTTCGCCCCGCACCAGCAGCGCGTGCTGGGTCTGGTGCGGGAGTCGGCGCAGGCTAAGGCAACGGCGCTGGGGCTTTCCCCTTATGATGCCCTGCTGGATCAGTATGACCCCGGCACGCGCGCCGCTACTATTGATACGGTATTTGACGATCTCGCCGCGTTCCTGCCCGGATTCATTGCCGATGTGATGGAGCGCCAGCGCGCGCAGCCAGAACCCATTGAAGTGACGGTAAATATTCCCCTGCAGGCGCAGAAGAAGCTGGGCATGGAATTCATGCGCAAGCTGGGGTTTGATTTTACCCGGGGCCGCCTCGATGAAAGCGTGCACCCGTTCTGCGGCGGCGTTCCGGGCGATGTGCGCCTGACCGCACGCTATGACGAGAAGGATTTCCTCTCCGGTTTCTTTGCCGTGATGCATGAGACCGGCCACGCGCTCTATGAGATGCACCTGCCGCAGGCCTGGCGCACGCAGCCCGTGGGGCAGGCGAGGGGCATGGCATTCCATGAGAGCCAGTCTTTGCTCAACGAGATGCAGCTCTGCATCCGCCGCGAATTCCTCGACTATGCCGTGCCGGTGATATGCGATACGCTGGGCGTGTCGGGTGCGGCATGGACGCCGCAGAACATCTATCGCCTGATGACGCGCGTGCAGCCAAGCCTCATCCGCGTGGATGCCGATGAAGTTACCTACCCCGCGCATGTGATACTACGCTACCGCCTCGAACGCCGCCTGATCGACGGCACGCTTTCAGTAAAGGATTTGCCTGAAGCGTGGCGTGAGCAGATGCAATTACTGCTGGGCGTGGTGCCGGACAGCGACGCCAATGGCTGTATGCAGGACATACACTGGCCGGATGGCACGTTCGGCTATTTTCCCACCTATACGTTGGGTGCGATGATCGCGGCGCAGTTGTTCCGCGCGGCGGACAGGCAGATAAACGACCTTCCCGGCCTTATCCGCAAGGGGGATTTCGCAGCGCTGGGTGGCTGGCTGAACACGCGCGTGCACGCTCAGGGTTCAAGGCTTTCCTCTCCCGACCTGCTCAAACAGGCCACGGGCGAGGGACTCAATACGAACTATTATAAAGACCATCTGAAAGCACGTTACCTTGTATGAAAAGATACGCTGCTGCCATGACATTGCTGCTTACCATGCTGGCCGCTCCGGCGGATGCCGCCACATTCAGGAAAGAGAATGCCCCTGAGGGGCAGAAATACCAGTATCTTTACGTGGAGGACGTCATCGGCCCCGGCGACGAAATGCAGCTGGAACGGCTTTTGTCTGAAACCGTGGCGGCGGGTAACACGCCTGTTCTTGTGCTGAGCGCACGCGGAGGCGATGTGGATATATCCATGATGATGGGCAGGTCCATCCGCCGCCATGGCGGCATTACCTATAACGGCAATTGCGCGTATTCCTGCGTGTTCGCCTATCTGGGCGGGGTGCAGCGTTTCAGTATGCACAACGGTAAGGTGGGGCTCTATGTGCACCGCCCTAAGCTGGCGGAATACTACCTGAAAGACCCCTCACAGGGCATGTATAAAGTGCTGATGGGACTGAAAGACTACATAGTGGAAATGACCGAAAGCGACGAGCTTTACACCCTCATGATGCAGATACCTTTCCATGAGCCGCGCTATCTTACCGAAGCCGAGGCAGTATCCACAAAGTCGGTGACTCAGTTTTACTGAGCCGGGTTGCCACTTTCTCGATCGTTCCGGCGCTGTCGTGGTGGATGGTGAGGATGCGGGCACTTTGCCAGGCGGTGACGTCTTCCTTCGTTATGCCATATAGTATGGCCAGATCTTGCGCGCCTATGGCGCAAGACGGTCTGCGGCGGTCCCTGCCACGGAAGCGCACCTGATTATAAAGCGCCCAGCATATCAGCAGCATACTGTTGACGAGGATGACATGGAGGTACACCTCCATCGTGCTGATGATCTCGAAGGCTTTTTCCAGCCTGTCGCCCACGATCCCCATGAACTTCCAGTCATACAGGGCGCTGGCGAACACGAAGAAGTCCTGCAGCAGGTAGAAGTAAGCGCCCCACAGGATGGCGGTAAAGACAATATCGCGCGCGCGGATGTAAAGCGGCTGGCTATCGCTGGCTTCGATGATGTGCGGGTGGGGGACTCTGGTCACTTAAATCCCCTGTCCGCTGTGCGCCAGATGCCGCGCTTGTCGATATGCTTGAAGAACGCTTTTACAAAGCCTACGCAGGTAGTGCTCATCATCATGATCCAGAACAATAGCGGGTACCAGATGATCCAGCCGATGGTCCTGGCGAGGTTGCGCTCGTAGCGTGACTCGATAAGCAGCGCCACCACGAACTGCAATATGCACACGGTGGCAAGTATCGTACCCCAGAACGCAGGCGGGTAGATGGTCGGCACGTTCAGGCCTTCGGGCATGGGGATGAGCTGGCCCAGGCAGAACAGCAGCAGCGACATGACGAACGCATAGGCCCATGTGGCGCTGAGGCAGTAATCCACCACCAGCACCCACATGCGGCGGTGGCGCCACTGCCATACGCGGCCAAGGTATTTTAGGTATACTTCCGCACCGCCCTGCGCCCAGCGCAGGCGCTGGCGCCAGAGGCCGGGCACGGTTTCGGGCATCAGTATCCAGCACATGGCGCGCGGTTCGTATTGTATCTGCCAGTGGCGCATTTCCAGCATCCAGCTCACGTCGATATCCTCGGTGATCATGTTCAGGCTCCAGTAGCCTGCATCGTGCAGCGCGCTGCGGCGGAACGACACGATAACGCCCGACACGGTGAAGATATTGCCATAGATGCGCTGCGCACGCTTGATGAGGCCGATGATGGAGGAGAACTCGCCCACCTGCAGGCGGCCGATGATAGTGGAACGCGTGCGGATGCGCGGATTGCCCGTGACCGCGCCCACGCGCGGGTTGGCGATGAGCGGCTGCACGATGAAGGCGGTGGCGTTTACGTCCAGCAGCGCGTCGCCGTCGATGCAGACGAGATATTCATGCTTTGCCGCGAGCGCGCCCATGCGCAGCCCCATGGCCTTGCCCTGGTTTTTGGCCAGATGCACTACGCGCAGCATGGGGTATTGCGCGGTCAGTTCATCAAGGATGGCGCCGGTATTGTCGCTGGAGCCGTCATTTACCGCCACGATCTCGAAATCCGGGTAATTCTGCGCGGCGGCGGCAGCGATGGTCTCCTGCACGTTCTGGCCTTCATTGAAGCAGGGGATGATGATGGAAACGCCCGGCATGTTTTCCAAAGGAGGCGGTTCGGTAGGGCCTTTGTTCTTGCGTTCCCAGTGCAGGTAGAAATAGGAGCCGCCCACCATCCAGATGAACGACATGAACAGCGGGTAGAAGAAAATGAAATCAAGCAGCACCTTGCTCACCAGAAGCGTGAACACGAAACAGCCGATGAGCAATGCGCCCAGTATGCGTGTGATGACTATTTTCATGGGTTGTAAGGGTAGTTTTGCAGTGAGAAATCCTTATGCAGTTCTTTGGCATCGGGGTGGTTGGCGACAAAATCGTCCGGGTAATAGCCGATGTTCAGCGCGCCCTTGCGTTGCAGCAGGCGGATGTGCCTGCCCAGCGTGCCGGTAGGGATGGCGCGGTCTTTGCCGTCCTGCATCTTGCGCCAGTCGACCGCCTGCAACTCAAACACCGTACGGCGTAAGCCTTCGGGGCGGGAAGCCACTTTTTCCACCATTGTGCTGAACCATTCTTCAGCATCGCCCTCGTCCACATTCTCCATGTACGGCATGGCCATGATGGCGGTGTAATCGTAAGATTCGAGGAAACGGTCATAATCCTGCGCAAACCATTCCTCGCTGTTCGGGTCGGTCATCAGCGGGGCATAGATATTGCGCACGGTTGCCACCGGCGTGCGGTAGATGCGGGCATGCTGGGCCAGTTCCTGCGTGAAGGCGATGAGCGTATCGGTTTTAAAGCGCGTCCATCGCTTCATGGCCTCAGGACTGGCCCGTATCTCGCGGATGGAGGCTGGCAGGCCTGCGGCGGCATAGGCGGCTAGCGCAGGGGCGCTGGCATCTTCAAAATCAGACAGCAGGGCATCGTCATGGAAGAGTATGCCGTTGATGGGCGAACTGCGCGCGAGGTCTTCGTAAAGGTCGATGATCTTGCGGCGCGCAACGGGGTCGAACGGTGAAACGCGGGCGTAAGCCTTTACATCGGGTGCAACGGTATCGGTTTTGGGGTTCCATGCGGTAACAGTGGCTACGCTGTTGCCGAAATCATAGGCGAGCACCGGCATCCACGCATACACCTTCACATGCGCGCGGGTGGCAAGCTGCCATGCCACGCGATTGAACAGGTCGTGCCGCACAGGCAGGTGGCGGTTGGGGAAATAGAGCTCTTTGGCAAGGCCGGAGCCGGTGGGGTCGGCAAAGGCCTGCAGGTACACGGCGCTTATCTGCATGTTATAGATGCGCGAGATCAGCTTATCGATATTGCGTGCCTGCTGCGCGGGGTCGGGGTCGTAAACGTAATCAAGGTCCACCTGCACGATGCGCGTATGGCTGGTGCGCTGCGAGTCGTTCAGGTCGCGGGCGAACTCGCTCATGTCGGGGTTGGCGCTGACAAGGTAGCGCGGTATGGCGGTGAGGTTGTTGACCGTGCCGTAACCGTCTTCCAGCGTCATCGCGATATCCATGCCGTTCTTCGCATAAATATCCGCCGCCATCTGGTTATAGGCGCCGTAGGGCCACACCATCACGCGCGGTTTCTTGCCGGTATACTGGCGTATCTTGCTGGCAATGGCCCTGGCGTCGTCGTCGATGCGCTTCATATACGCCGTGTCGGATTCATACGTGCCTGTTTTGGGGTCGTATTCTCGCGTGATGGCGGCGGGCTCCATATTGCCCTGCGGATTGGCGAGTATGCCGCGATGCAGGTTGTTGGAATGCGAGGCGATTTCCACAAGGCCGGAGTCCGCCATTTCGCGCAGTTGCGCGGCGGTCACGAACGCCGAGCGCGGCAATTGCCTGTCGCCGTATTCCACAAGGTCGTCCGGACGGCCTTTTTCCAGCCACTTGCCCACCACCGCGAACACCGAGGGGAAGTTGTGCGCTTTAAGCACAGGGTAAACATGGGTGTAGAAGCTGGAATAGCCGTCGTCGAAGGTGAGCAGCAGGGCTTTATCCGGCAGCGGTTTTGCGCCGTTCTTCGCGGCAAGTATCTCATCGAGGGAAACAGGGTGGTAGCCGTTCTGCTTGAACCAGTTGATCTGCGCTATCATGCGCGCGGTGCTTACGCCCATGAAGGTCTGGTCGGGCTCGTTGTCTTCCACATTATGATAGCAGATGGAGATGAACGTGGTGCCGGGAACAGGCTGCTGCAACGAGTTGGGCCCGCGCAGGCGTATCTTTTGCACCAGTGGCGTGAGGTCGGCGAATACTTCGTCTTTCGCGCCTGCTGCGAAGGCCTCGTCGATAGCCGTTGCCGCAGCATGCACGGGCACCGCCAGCGACAGCATCAGCAGCAATGTTATAAGCCTGAGAAACATCATATCAGAACCTGTAATTAAGATTGCCCAGAAGGCTTAGATTGTTTTCGGTTTCGCCGTCGTAATCCTGCCGCACATAATGCAGGCCGAAGCTGAGCCGCAGCACGTCGCTCAGCGTCAGCATATGTTCGTAATGCGCGGTGAGAGCAGGGCTTGAGCCGTAATTCTTTTCCCAGTAATAGCCGGGCAGGAGCTTCAAGTTATGCTGGTAGAGAAATTCATAGCGACGGTAGAGGGTGTGCGTGGCGCTTATGCCCAGATGCGTCATCACGTCGCGTTCGGGGTTGTAATAGAGCCGGTTCTGGTCTTTGGAGTTGGACGAGAAACCCGTATCCGCCACGCCGTCGATCTTGAGGGTGGGTGAGGTATAAAGGCGCTGTGACACCATGGCGGAAAGGTTCAGGCGGCGATTGCCGTCGGAGAAGGCCATATACCCTGCGCCAACACCTGCCTGCTGCGATTCGTTCTTCTGGTAGGTGGCGTTTATTTCCACATTATTGGCGCGCACGCCGGAATTAAGTGCGCGCAGTGGCGTATCGCGTGAGAAGATTTCAGCGGAGCTGCCATACGTCCAGGTGTCATTCTTAGAATAGCTGGCATCGGCGCGCACGCCTGCGCGGTTATTGCCTTTATAGGTGTTATAGGTGGGGGTGAGGCTGGCGGTGACGCCATGCCCGCGATATTCCGCTCCCACGGCTGCGCGGTTATAGGTGATCTTGCCTTCGTCGTTGGGCTCCGTCTCATGGGCGTAATAATGCCCGGCCATGATGCGCCAGTTATAGTCAACAGGGCGTGAATAGAACTGCGTATCCACATTGATGCCGCGACCGCCCGTGGCGTTGCCGGTGGAATGCAGGCCCCGCCCCACGCGCACGTTGATCTCGTTCATGTTGTGGATATCCCAGTCGCGCTTCAGCTTCTGTATCTCAAGATTCTCGGGGAAGCGCTGATAGAGATCGGCGGTTTCTTTTTCCGACGTGCGGAAATTCTGTAAACTGAGGTCGGTGCGGGCTTCGCCTGCTTCGTTCTGGAGATCCTGTCCGCGCATGAGGGCTTTGCCCAACTGATATTCTTCCTGTGCCTTGCGCGGCAGGCCACGGTTCTCGTAGATAGCTCCCAGCGCCGCCTTATGGTGCGAGTTGGCGGGGGCCGCTTCAACCAGCGGGGTGAGGCGTTTTTCGGCTTCTTCATGCTGGTTGCCATACATGCGCGCAAGGCCTGCGGCAAGTTCCGCTGCGGCGCGCTCAGGGTTGGGGCGCGGGTCCTTGAGGCCTTTGAGGTTGATCCATTTAGGTTCGTGCTTCACCAGTTCGTCGATCTGCCTGTAGGCATCCTCGTACCTGTCCAGCTCGATATAGGTATAGAATATTGCCATGCGGGCGTTGAAATCCCCGGGGCTTGCGTCGAGCACCTGTGTGTATATCTCCAGCGCCTTTTCCGGCTGGCGGGTATAGAGGTATGCATCGCCCGCGGTGTTGAGCGCATAGATGGGTATGACAACGCCCTGCCTGCGCAGATCGTCGTACTCGGCGAGCACGTCCTTCATGCGCACGCGGTCGCGCAGCGCCACCATGCGGTCAAAGCGCACGCGCAGCACGTCATTGCGTGCGGCATCGCCCTTGGTGCTCCACTGTGCTATCTTTTTATCATAATCCGCTATGGCGCGGTCGGTATGGCTGAAGCGCTCCGGTTCGCGCAAGGGGTCGAGCGTCTCCACGCGCACTATGGACGCACTGGCGTCCCCCTGCAATTGGCGCACTTCTTCAGGTGTGAGCAGGTCAGGCGTGTTGTCTGATACCAAGAGCGCCACTTCGGGCGCACCCACATAGCCCAGCGATTCCACGAGGTCACGCTTCACGGCGTGGTTTTCAGGGGCGATCTTCACGGCCCTCTGCGAGTAGCGCAAAGCCTCCACCGGCAGCCGGGCTTTGCGTGCGGCATGGGCGGTGGCCAGCAATATGTCCACACGGTCGCCATAGGTCTTTAGATTCTTCCGCCCCAGCTCCAGCGCATTACCGGGTTGCGCCATATCTACGAGGGTGAGTATCCTGCCTTCCGCAAAACCTGCGTCGGCGGGCGAACGGGCGAGGCCTTTGTCGAACAGGGCAAGCGCTTCATCCGGCTGCTTCATGCTGCGATGCGAGCGCGCGGCGGCCAGCAACACGTAATCCGGCTGGTTGCCGCCGGACAGGGTGGAGTAGATCATCAGCGCGTCGCTGTAATGGCCTGCCCAGCTGGCTACCACCATATAATCCTGCGCGATCTTCGCATCCTGCGGGTGTTTGCCGAAAAGCCTGCCCAGCATGCCAAGCGCCTTCTTCACATCACCGGCGCGAGCGAGGCGCACGGCTTCGGTATGCTCCGCTGCCCATGAAACAGGTTTCGCCTGCTCTTTTTGCGATGGGGCGGCAAGGGCAACGCAGGGCATTCCAGCATGCACAAACGTGGCGCTTATTATCAGGCAGGCGAATCTTTTCATCGCTATATCCTGACCGTGGCGAGAAGGGTTAAAGTCACTTTATCATTCATTTTTTATGTTTTTAATAATTAACAAAACGTTGATTAGTGAAGGCGCGGTATTTTTTAATAATATATACAAAACATATTGTTATAGTGAATTTATAACAAAGATTGGTTTGGCGTTGTTATTAATTCATACTTGAAATAGATTAATAAAATGCTATTTCGGATGTTCCTTATTAGGCCGTGTGGCACGTCCGCCACAGCGTATTTATCACCCTTGATGCGTTCTTTACTTGTTGCGGGCAGGGGGCATCATGCAAACTTATGATGGCCCTGTTAAAGTTGCATGCTAGTTGTTCCCACCATTATTGAGTCCGCACCTGCCTGGTGCATCTCACGCCTTGCATTGGCAGGCGCTGGCTGGGGTTTTTTCAATTTTTCCCTGCAAAGGAGATTTTATGGTTACCAACGTCAGCAACAGGCCGGTTAATCAGAATATTAACGACAACCAGGATGAAATGAAGGACTATACTTCATTCTGGGCATTCATTGCCGTCATCGTGGTGGCGGTACTTGTTTATGCCTCTTACTCATCTTATTACGGCAGGGAACCCCGTGAGTATCCGTCCGCGCCCATATCGCAGACGATGGGCTCGCTGGATAAAAGCAAGCTCCCTGAGCCTGCCATCGTAAACCCGTAAGGGCAGATATCCGTCAGGTTTATACGGTGCGGGGATCATGAAAAGGATGTGGCGCGCGATGGCGGATGCTGTAAGCAGTACGGATGATAAAACTGTTGCTGCCTGCGCTCATTCCCTCGTGGCGCTTCTTCGATGAGATCACCCCGTCACCGCGCATTGAGTTTGCATTGCTTGCGCATGCGGACGGCATGCCGCAATGGCAGGAGCTTGAACGCAGGCCGCTGTCGCTTTCTGCATGGCAGGTGTTCGCGCGCATGTTCCATAATCCGCACTGGAATGAAACCCTTTTTCTGGTGAGTTGCGCCGAGCGGCTTTCCAACGCTCCCGCTGAACATGCCTGCCGCGAGATAGTGCGCCGCATTCTGGCGCAGACGGATGCGCACGCGCCTTATATGCAGTTCCGGCTTGCCTTCGTCAGCCGCAACGGCGCGCAACTGGAAAAGCATGTGGAGTTCGTATCCCCGGTATATGCGTGCAAAGGGGCTGGCCATGCCGCTTGAGTATGCTATCCGCCTCACCGGGATATTGCTCGCGGTGGCCTTCCTCCAGCAAAGTGCGGAGCATATGCGCGCCGCCGCCCCGGACGAACGGCGTTTGTTTCTCGCGCGTGCGGGGTTGAGCGCGCTGCTGCTGGCAGGCTTCGCGGTGCAGTTTGCCTGCCTTGCGCTGCTGGTAAACAGTCTGTTTATCCTCAAACGCTTTCAGGGGCCTTATAACGGCGGCAGCGACCGCATGGGGCTTTTGATACTCTGCTGTCTGTGCGCGGCGGAGCTCATGCCCGCCTCGCGCTGGCAGGAAGTGGCGATTGGCTATCTGGCCGCGCAGCTGCTGCTTTCGTACTTTATCGCGGGGTGGGTGAAGGTCGCCAACCCGGAGTGGCGCACGGGGCGGGCGTTGCAGGATGTATTCCTGTTCTCGGCGTATCCCGCCAGTGAGCAATGGCGCAAGCTGGCCGACCGGCCAACGCTGTTATGGCTGGCCTCATGGGCGGTGATGCTGCTTGAGCTGCTGTTTCCCTTCAGTCTGCTTACACGCGCAACGCTCATTGCCGCGCTGGCGCTGGCCGCCATGTTCCATTGTGCCAATGCCTGCCTGTTCGGCCTCAACCGCTTCTTCTGGATATGGCTTGCGGCCTATCCTTCCATACTGTGGTTGCAGCAGAGGATGCTGGGGGGATAATTTATACTGCCCTGCTGTCTACGCCTTTTAACGCTGCAGCGGAGCCGGCATGAGCGGGCGATGCGAGTTCCGTCTCGCTTGCGCTGGCCATCCGGGTGATCTCGGTGGGGCGGGGTAACTGGCTGGCAGCCGCTTGAGCCACGTTCAGGTTTTTTAACGAATCCGCACTGGCCAGTGGCTGGCCATGCATCAATGCTTCCATTTCATCCCGATTGAGCTTTGTGTCAGTCATCTGCAGTTTGATCAGGACATTCGCCGGGATATTATTTTCCTTGCCCCATTTGGCAAGCATGGATTGTGAGTCTATTAGGCTCAGGTCACCACCTGTCATTCCCTCTGACACCCTGGTGATAGTGTAGATCGCTTCATATTTCCTCTTTGCAGCAAAGGATAAATTCAGGCCATGCTCTGCTGACACTTCAGACAGCAGTTTATCTCCTTCCAGTACTCTCAATGATGTGGCGGCGATGTCGAAAGCCCTGCTAACCGCGCCAGATGCCCTACGCGCTATATTTCTAACAGTTTTCATAGCAGGATCTTCAGGCGCTGCGGGATCATCAAACCCGTTTTTCCTTCCCCATCTTTTCTCTTCGTCGGGGACTTTATCAGGAGAGATGTGGTCGAAGGTGTATTGGCTGGGAGCAGGGGCGGGCACAGGAGCATATGTGGTTATCTTTACGCCGTTTTCTGTTCGGGTGATTGCGCCGTTTCCCCCGCGAATTCTATCAACTTTTGCCTTTTCAGCAGCTTCTTTGGCTTTAAGGCGGTCCATTTCCTGCTCTTCAGCTATTCTGGCCATTTCCATCCTCTGAGAGTCGGATAGTGGGGCGCTTTGCTGTTTGGGTGCGGCAGGCTGCTCCGGCTGTGGCTGCGTTTGTGCTTGCGGCTGCGCCTGTGGCTTGGCGGGTTCCTCGCCACCAACCTTCCAGTCTCTAAAAGCGTTTGCTTCTTCTTTTAATTGTGCAAGGCTCTTTGGCATATCAATGTCTCTAAATGGTTAATACCCTTGTTTCAGTTATACTATATCAGGGCTTTTATGAGTGTTAAGATTTGGTGACAAGTATGCCGTAAAAGCATGAATAACAACAAGAGTTGTTATTATACAGATGGTTGTGTTATTTCTCGGCAAGCTTCTGTGCGTACCAGGTTTCCCCGATCTCGATCTTTTCGCGCCCTTGGGACTCACGCCACGCGTTGGAATCACGTAGGGAGTAAATGCAGCCGCAATATTGCTGGGCATAAAACTCTTCGCGCTTGGCAATCTCATACATGCGCGATGCGCCGCCTTCCTTGCGCCAGTTATAGTCCCAGTAGGTGACGCCCTCATAATGCCCCGCCGCGCGATGGCCGCAATCGTTGATCTGCTCCATGTTCTTCCAGCGTGAAATGCCAAGCGAGCTGGTGATCACGGAAAACCCGTGTTCATAGGCGTAAAGCGCCGTGCGCTCGAAGCGCATGTCGAAGCACATCGTGCAGCGTACGCCGCGCTCAGGCTCCTTCTCCATGCCTTTGGCGCGTGCGAACCAATCCTGCACGTCGTAATCCGCATCGATAAAGGGAATGCCCATCTTTTCCGCAAAACGGATATTCTCTTCCTTGCGGATATCATATTCTTTTTTGGGATGGATATTGGGGTTATAGAAAAAGATCGTAAGCCCGATGCCGTTGGCCAGTATCTGCTCCATCAGCTCCCCGGCGCAGGGCGCGCAGCAACTATGCATCAGCACGGATTTCGCGCCGTCCGGCAAGGTCAGGTCAACATGTTTGGCAGGCAGTGTCATAGTCTTTCCGTTTGCATCGTTAGCGGAGCGGGCGAACCGCCCTCTGGATATATTTCCTTCACCTACCTCAAGAATAACCAAAAAGCCATTGAATTTCTTATTTTATCCAAATGGGGTCGGATTCTGATCTATTGTTTGGGGGTGCATTATTAAAGTTGGGTTTGTCATTAATATGTAACAATTAAAGGTTACAATCGGCGTGATATTATACATTTGATAACGTGATTGCCCATTATGGATGCCCCTATTCATGAATCTCCGGTAGCAACCCCTGCGCCGGAAGAAATTAGGATCAATCTGGATGCCCAGATAAAAAAGGGAGATATGGTCAGGGTCGAACGGGACAGGCTCATGCCTTCGGCTGCTGCAGAGCCACTGTTGCAGAAAAAAGATGCATCCGGAGAATTTTTGCCTGTGTATGTGTCTGTGGGCCTGAATCAGGAAGTCGGTGCTTCGCCGGCAGCTTACGAAGTCAAAGATGATCAGGGAAAACCCTTCATCCTCATTAACGAGGCACATCACGTATGGACTGAGCAGTATGTTAAGGAACGATTGCTTCTTAGTGATAAGCAGTTAAGAGCCGGGCTGACTGATAAAGATCAGGTATTTGACAATTACAAAGCTCTTTTTGAGAAACAGTCTGGGCAGGATGCTCCTGAGGCTAGTGCCCTGCTTGCTGGTATGCAGACACGATTTGACAATTTAAATGAATATGTAACGACTCAGGCGCAAAAGATGGGGATAATTACTCCCGAGCTTCGGGTTGGGGATATTAATTCACCGGCTGCGGTTGTTCCATCGCGTGAGGGTACGAACTATCTAATCATTAGACACTGTTAGTTAATTATTAAGATTTAGGTGATAGTGCTCCCAAGATAGGAGTGTATCATATGAACCCACGCTTTTACCCTGTATCCGAGTCGTTTTTTGATGCGCATATATTACCATTGATTGCCGCGCATTACTCCCGCGCTGGCCGTCCGCGCAATGTCAGCCATTATCAGGTATTTTCTGCTCTGTTATAT
>JAMIFV010000075.1:0-33555 GCA_035906055.1 Alphaproteobacteria bacterium
ATATAACAGAGCAGAAAATACCTGATAATGGCTGACATTGCGCGGACGGCCAGCGCGGGAGTAATGCGCGGCAATCAATGGTAATATATGCGCATCAAAAAACGACTCGGATACAGGGTAAAAGCGTGGGTTCATATGATACACTCCTATCTTGGGAGCACTATCACCTAAATCTTAATAATTAACTAACAGTGTCTAAGGGGAACGCTTCCCCCTATGAAAATCCTAATTCGGGACGTAGGAACGTATCATTATCACGGAGAAATACAGCCACTTCACCGACGCTGTAAGTAGCAGGAAAGCGATGGCCAGTACATATTGCGGCTCACGTTCCTCGAAATACCAGTAATGAGCGGCGCATACCACGCCCCAGTACATGAGCACCAGAATATAAAAGAACGCATTCGTCTGCGGGCTGTTGCTGGAGTAAAGCCCTACCATGTTGAGGAACGAGTTGGGCAGGGCGAGGACGGAATAAAGCGTATGGCCAAGCAGGAACTCCCCGATGGGGGGAATGGTATTGGTGAGGGCGACGAAAGAAACGGTGGAAACGAGAATGGCGAACACCCAGACGAACACTATCATGAAGTTCTCGCGGATAAATATCATGGCCTGCGTATCCCCCTGTTTTATTTGCAGGCATTGTAAGAAAAGCCGTTGAATTTATCCAGCGGTAAAGTCATCTCTGGAGCATGGCGGTGTTCGGCATTGTTTGCAGCAGCAAGTATAATGCTTGGCTAAAGCGTTGTTGATAGCTATAACCACGCTGGTTTGCGGGTGTGGCGGAATTGGTAGACGCGCAGGATTTAGGTTCCTGTTCCGTAAGGAGTGGGGGTTCGATTCCCTCCACCCGCACCACATCTGACTGAGGGGTAGAAAACCCCTCTAAAAGCGTGAATGGCAGCGCCTTTGCGGGAGTTCTAAAACCCTCGTTTCGGTCATAAGCCAGTTTATCGGCAAAAACGAGCCGAAGCACTGAACGCTTGTGCTCAATATCGTCAGAATGCCAGAGTTTCTGAGGGTTTGCGAAGAACTCCATAGAAGTTCTAAAAGTTTCATCGAAGGATTTGAGCGGACGACCGCATTGGCTGATCTTTTCCTTCAACTCAACCTTTTCCTGAGCCAGTTTTCGTATCATGTTCTCATAGTTCACAATCATTTCGCGAGAGTCGGTTTCAACGACACGCTCCAGAAACTGCTCCGTCTTGCGTTCGATAGCAGAAAGCCTGACCCGGATTTCATCATTCTCACGACCGGCGCTTGCTCTTTGTTCTTCCCAGAGATCGACAAAAATCTCTTTAATCATAAAAAACAGTTCTGGTCTGGGGCGCAGTTCGCCGAGCAGCTTTTCAAACTCCCGTTCCATTTTGTCGGCGCGGATTGATTTACCATACTGGCTGCATTTTACGCCATCCGACTGCCCCTGACAGAGGTAATAGGCATAGCGGCCACCATCACCCCGCGACCAGCAGGAGGTCATGGGCTTGCCGCAGCAGCCGCAGGTGACATACCCTCGCAGCGGGAAATCCAGATGAATGTCCTTGCGATTGGGAATTCTGGTTTCCTGCTTAAGGCGCTGTTGTACCTTGACGTATGTCTCATAGCTCACCAGTGGCGAATGCTTGCCCGGCTGGAGCGTGATTCCCCATTTCGGGATGTCCAGATAGCCCGCATAGATGGGGCGCTCCAGAATGTCCCTGACGGTCTGGAACGATACACCGCCTTTTTTGCTGGTGTTCGGGAAATGCGGGAAGGAATCCAGAAACAGTTTGAATTCGCCCTGCGTCGCAAAGCGTCCGCAGGCGAATCCCTCCAATGCCTCAGTGATAATCGGCCCGGTGATTTCATCCGGCACCATTATCTTGCCGTGGCCGGGTTTGTCCGCAAAGCGATAGCCGACGGGGGGATGAAAAACCCAGTACCCGTTCATGGCACGCGCCCGCATACGGTTCTTGGATTGTTCCGCATTCTTTTCGCGCTGGTGCGCGGCCACAGATGCCAGAAGATGCTCGACAAGGCGGCTGTCTGAATCCTCACCAAATTCGATGGAAGGGCTTTCCAGTTTGCCGCCTGCACCGGCAATCGCCGCCCGCAGGCGGATATGTGTTTCTATTCCTCTCGCCAGCCTGCTGATGTCGTCGATGATAACAACGCAGGATTCCGATTTATGGGCTTTGAGGAATTTAAGCATGGCCTGCATCTTGGGGCGATCCAGCAGGCCGCCAGATATGCCTTCCTCAAGGAAGGACTCCATCACGTCATACTGCTTGTGACGCGCATATTCACGACACCGTGTTTCCTGCGACGACAGCCCGTGGCCTTCCGTTACCTGCTTGGCACTGGAAACGCGGCAGTAAATAACAGCTTTCGTGGGAATATTTTTGGTCTTCATGGTTACGCCCCATCTTCATGCGGCATTCGCGCAGATGGCGCGGCCACATCGTTAAACTGATTGGATAATTTCTTATCTCTGGATTGTAACCGTATGTCTTGACTCTGTAAATTGTTCTTCGCATACATTCCACCGGCAAGTTGGATCGGATGCTTGCCATGAGCAATGTCGATTTCGTTTTGTAGAAACAGCCGAACAATCTCAATGCAATCAACCTTTTGCTCTCTGTTCAAAGCAAAATTATCCAGATGGTGCATATATTTTTCAACGTCGAAAGCCATTGCAGGCAACCCCGTGACAACAGATTGAAGTCTCCGTTCCAAGCATGGAACGAAGTCACTGTAGCACCGGTATGAGAGAGACTTGGGAAAGGAGCGTCAGGCTTTGCGCTGATATGGCCGGAAATTGACCCGTAATCTTTCCATAGTATACTCTTTCAGTATACGATTTTGAGGCTTAAGGAGGGGTTAAGATTTACAAGCAACAGGATTAAGAGTGACGCTCTGCGTTCCGCTCATACTGCAATCGCCACGGGTATGGAAACACTCCCCCGCATGGCAGATAAACTGGGCTGCTCAAAGAAGTGCTGGCTAAGAGGTTTAGGAAGCTGTGGTTAGTTTGATTTAATTATTCTCTGGGTCAGACGGGTGAAGCGAGGTTACTCTTGGAGTTTTTCCATAGGGGTCTGTTTCATGTCCTATAAATTCAGGGTATAAATTACGGCGAAACATACTAATAGTTCTATCACTTGCAGAGCTTAAAGCATGCTGCATAGGTTCAAGACCTCTATTATCTTTTAAGAATTGAATTCGTTTTACAAGCGCCTGAGAGAAAAGTATTTCTGCTATTTCATACTTACCTGTAGCAGCAGCCCAATGCAAAGCTGACATCTGACTGCGATCAAGTTTTAGAATAGAAGTTGGGTCAAAAGTTAGAGCTTCCCTAACTTTCTCTATTTTTCCGTCTATGACAGCTTGAATAAGGTCGGGCGGCCTGTATTCCAATTCATCACCTTGCTTTGGTAATAACTTTTTGTTTTTACTATGTTTCATAGTGACACATAAACGAAATGGTTGTCAAAAAACTCTAATGCCCGCCTATCAGATGCCTCAAAAAAGAACGTAAAATCAAATTTGCCTCCGTATCTTCTATTTCTATTATCATAGGTGAAATACGGATTTGCAGGGTAAAAATCGTAATGATTTGTCCCATGAGCGCGAAATTTTATCGCCACGCTTGAGAAAGGAGTTTTTTCTTTAGATTCATTCATGCGGAAATGGCCGTGTGCATAATTTCCGCTGACTAAAGCAATATCTAAATACTCATTGTTTAAGCTTCGTAATTTTCCAAAGTACTCAATTCCTTCTGAATCCTTATCATATCCCATGCTGCTAAAACCATGTGCGTCTGTAGATATTTTGGGTGCCGCTCTATTGGCATGAAGATTTGGTATTAGCAATCCTGAGTATTTTGTGCGTATGCAATTATCGACATCAAACCTGTCTATAATTACACTAAGGTCTGAATTGATATTAGATATATCATACTTCTCTACTTCTGATTCTTCAGGCAAATTTAATAAGGAGTGCATGCGATTGGTTGATAGCAAATAAATCAACAGATAGCTTGTCCCCGGTATTTTTCTATAGTTGAGTAAAATAAAGCATCCGTCCTCTAATACTGAAAGAAATGTTCTGATTTGTAGATTATCCGCATGCATAAGTTGTTTTTTACATTGATCTTCATCGGGAATGCATCCGTATAGAAAACGTGTAGCTGTATCACCATACTCTCGCGCTAAATCCACAATATTTGTAATGCTTGCATATTCAGCCAGTACTACGTTCAGATATTGGTTGAGAAGCTCTATCTCCTTATCTGTAGGATCATAAGGACTATTTTTTATAGCTGGGGGTTCCGCCTGTTTTGCCGGAAAACTCCAAAATTGACGGATTTTTCGTTCATTGACACATAACTGTCCTAGATTCTCCAAATCCAGATTCTCATCTCCGAGAATTTTATTCATTTCGGTTTCGATAGCTACGCTGCCCTTATTAGTTCTGCGGGCATAAACAATAAGTTTCCATCTAACGATTTCACGAAATGTCGTCCCGTAAGTTTCAAACGCCGGGCGAGTTCCAGCTTTTTTTCTTGTCATTCAAACTTTCCGTTCGTTCGTCAGGTTTTGAATTTGAAAACATGCTTCAATCTGCACTGAAGATACTCAACGAAACGAAAAAATCTACTAACGAGTTCTTCTAAAAAGAAAAGGAGGTTGAATATGAAGCAAGAATTTACAAAAGCGGCAGGTTCATCCATTACCCTGCTGCAATACGATCAGGCTATTTGCCCGATCCATCAGGCATCTCTGCGCCGTGCCATGCAACGCGCAAATTTGTCAGGTGCAAAGTGGGGAGATTTCATCGCCGATTTTATCATGGATATAGATCATAGGGACATAAGCCTGATTTACACTCCGCCTTTCACTGACATTGTGCCCCTGTCTGATAGGCGCTGGTTCAATCTTTTCCAGAGCGAGGGCTACGTCAATGCCAAGGGAAACCGTCGAATTTCCTATCAGGTGGAGTTAATCAGACTTCTGGACGGGGCGCTCAAACATAAGGGCGATAGCGAATATACGCTTGCCTCTCAAATCTGGGCAGAACAGCAGCACTGGATCACCTGACCAGTGCCGGAGGGGTGCGATAACGCGCACCCCTGTCGTTTCCCAAACTCGATATTCAACGGATTTATACTCAGGGGCGTAACCCTGAGAAAGGAGATTTTATGGCTCAATTACGTTTACCCAGCGGGGATGGAGGCGGCCAGCCAAAGAGACTTCTAGCTTTTATGGGAGGGTGTCTCGAACTGGCTATGGGGACACTGTTTTACGGCATCTACACGGATACTATCGGCCTCATGTCGAATGTGTATCTGTCGGAGCTTCCCGGTATCGGCCAGCTTTTCGGACTGATCGACGAGGAAATGACGGTATCACACCTGCTGGCGGCGATGCTCGCATTCTTTAGCTGCGCTGTGCCGATCTATATCTGGAGCGTCATCCTGAACGAGAAGATTTACGAGGAGCCACGCGCATGGCTCTCGAAGCCGCTGAACCAGATCAAGGCGGGCTTTATGCTGTTTATCTTCATTCTGGTTTTCGCGCTGGAGGTGACAAACCTCTACACGCTGATTGCCCAGCATAAAAACGCAGGCCCGCTGCCGACCGGAGATGACGGCGAAATGCTTTCCTATCTCGCCGATAACGCCGGTCTTGGAATTTTCGTCTCGGCGCTGGTAGCGATCATCAACACGGTTATCGCCATGCTGACCGTCAAGGCGATCCACAGCTTCAAAAGCAGTTGGGAATAGAAAGGAGATCAATCATGACACGTTTATCAAGGTTTATCGCAGTTGGCATCGCGGCGGTAGCCATTACCACCGCCGCACCGGCCACGGCAAAGGACATGCGCGGCCCTGCCATCATCGTGCTGGTGGAAAATGGCGGCACGGTCGAGGATCAGGAACATCAGATCAAAACGGTTACACATCTGCTGGGGCAGTTGACGACGCTCCAGCGCCGCCGCGCCACCCGCGACGCACAAATATCCATTGTGCTTTCGGCATCACCCAACAAGGTGACATGGAGCGGAACGCCCGAACAATTAAGGATGCAAGGCCAGAAGGTGCTTGATCTTATCACCTTCAAGCCGACATTTTCCGATCTGGTCATGGCATGGAAACAGATTGACACCACCCTCAAGCTCTCCATGCCGGATAGTTACCACCTTTACTGGATCGGCCCCGGCATTCATGTGCCGTTTCAGGAGGCAACAGAAGAACTGCAAATCAAAGTGCCGCAGGAGATCGACCCGGCGCTGCTGGCCGGTACGCTGGCGCAGGGTAGCGAGGTTTTCAAAGCCTATAACATCCACCCGGATCAGGATGAAATCTACCTGCATTACTTCGACGCGCAGGGCGTCATGGAACGCGCCCGCGCAGGGCGGATGGGGTTCATCCTGATGGATCCGGCGCAGACCGAAGCCAATCTGGACAAGCTGCTGTAGGAGGGAAATAGCATGAAGGCAAACCGGCTTCTTATGGGTGTCAGCGCCGCCGCCCTTTTATCGGCGGTAGCCTCAACGGGCATGGCGCAGACAATCAGCATCCGTTCACAGGCGCAGACGCAAGCGCCACAGGTAAAGATCAGCGTGCAGAGCCGCTATGATTTCGAGCGGAAAATTTCGTTGCGGGTACGGCTCGATCCCGCCCGTATTCCGACCGAGCAGTTGATGGAAGTCGTCAATGCCCTCGGCATGACGGACGGACAAGGCGTGGCGGTGCGCTCCGGCTGGGATGCGCTGAAAGACCATGACATCGTGCTGGGCTGGAGCGGCGGCAGTGCGGAGATTGTTAGGGTGCAGCAGACAGCCAATGGATTGCAACTTATCGCGTCTTTTAAGGATGCAAACGGCAATTTCGTGGAGCCGCCGGAATCCATGTTGGCCGTTTACGATCTCGGCGGACGGAAAAAATGCTTCGCCTATGAGGAAATTCAGAACGCCGCGCCGCCGATGATATTCACGCTGCTGCTGGATCGTTCCGGCAGCATGTCCGGTGTCATTGAGGACGTAAAGCGCGTAGCGGCGCAGTTTTTGGATATAATCCCGGACACGGCGCAGTGCCGGGTCTGGAGCTTCAGCGAAACCGTTATCGACCATACTTTTGCGCTACAGGGACGCGCCGGATGCGCTCCGTCGAATTTCGATCTGGACGGCGTGAAGATAGACGGGCTGACGGATATTTACACCCCCCTTCAGATGACTTACCGCCAGATGAGTGATGCGGCCTACGCAAATTACCAGAAGGCCGTCATCATCGTGACGGATGGGGTGATTTCCGATGCGCCGGAACAGGCGGCGATACGCAAGGCGGAATTGCTGAACCTCAAAGGCGACACGCTTACCTTCATTTTCTGGATTGGCTCCACGGACGAACGGCATCTGGCGGAACTGGCAGACGACTACGTTTCCGGCAGTGGCGATGTAGCAGGCAAGCTCGCCGGGTATTTCAGCGCAATCGGACAGGCATACAAAAAGCAGAAAGTGCTGACCATTCGGGACTGTGGAGGAGCGCATGAAAAATAATGACGCCAGACCGCAGCATTATTCCAAATACGATCCGCACCTTCATGGCTCCGCACAATGGGCGACACGAAAACACCTCAAAGAGCGCGGCTATGGCCAGAATGGACATCATTTCTTGGGATACGGACTGCCCGAACGCGCCGGACAGCCGCATTTCCCCATCACCTACGGCGGAGCGCGGCATTTTACCACGATAGCGCCTACACGTTCCGGCAAGAGCGTATCGGCGCTCGTTCCCAATATCATGCGAGCGCCCGGTTCCAGCGTCATTCTCGATGTTAAATCCGGCGAACTGGCCATGATTACGGCCAGATACCGCCAGAGCATCGGCCATAACGTCGCGCTATACGACCCCTATGATGCGGTGGCCTCGCGGCTTGGCATGAAATCTGTGCGGATTAACCTGCTGGATGATATTGAACCGAATAGCGATCATGCGTTCGACGATGCGTTTCTGCTGGCCGATGCGCTCATTATACCTGAAAGACAGGGCGAATCTCACTGGAGCGTTGAAGCACAGGCGCTTGTTGCCGGTCTTTCCATTGCGGTAAAATGCAGGGATGAAGAAACGATCATCTCCAAAAGTGATCTTGGCATATCAAACGGGGACATCGGCGATGTTCGCGCCATTCTGAATATGAATGCCTCAGAATTTTTCCGCTATATCAACGGCACGTTCGCCGATGACGGAAAAATACTCGCCAGAGGCATGATGCAAAGCCACAACCCGTTCGTGCGGGCAGCGGCAGGAAGATTGAGCAATAAAGCGGAAAAAGAACTTTCCGGCGTTATCTCCACCGCGCAAAAAAACACGCATTTTCTCGAAAGCCCGCTGATACGCCGCAGCCTCTCGGATTCCACGTTTGATCTAAAGGAACTGGGGAACGGCAAGACCGATCTTTATATCATTCTTCCGGCTGACCGGCTTCCTACATCAGGCCGCTTGATCCGGGCGCTGCTTTCCAAAACGCTTATGACAGTGGCACGTCTGCCATTCAGACCCAACCCGCCGGTTTATTTCGTGATCGAAGAAATGGCGGCGCTGGGGCGGCTTGAAATCGTGGAGTCTAGCTATGGACTCATGGCCGGGTTCGGCCTGCAACTCCACGGGTTATGGCAGGATTTATCGCAGGCAAAAAATCTCTACCCGAATTCATGGCAGACCTTCATCGCTAACTCCGCCTGCATCCAGGCGTTCGGGACGCGGGACGCCTTCACGGCGGACTATCTCTCCAAAATGTGCGGACGCGCCAGCATTGAGCAGATCAGCGCCGAGACAGCGGATAAACGTGCTTCACTTTTCGGTGATCCAAAATATTTCGGGGAAATGGACAGGCTGGAAGGCCGTCCTCTTATTACCCCCGAAGAAATCATGACGTTGCACCCCGGTGTGCAGCTTCTGATCCTTGCCGGTGCTAATCCCGTCATGGCTTACAAAACGGCTTATTTTCTCGACCGTGTGTACCGGGATCGCCGGGATCGGCCTCTCTACAGTGTCTTGCCGGAATATCAAACCGCCAAGCCGCTTTCTTCCTACGACTTCACCAGCCCCAAGCTCAATGTTGGGGCGCTTCTCGATCATCACATCAAAGTGGGGTAATTTATGAAACTTCGTTCGTGGATTTTTGTTTTTCTGCTTATCTTCAGCGCCTATGGCAGCGCGGCGATCATTGCCGAACATTACGGACGGCACTGGCCGACTTTCAACTATTACAGCCACTGGTTCCTGATGAATGCAGCGCCGTGGGTGACAATCATCGGCGGGTTCATCGCATGGCGCAAGGCTTGGAAATGGCGAACCTTGAGCAATGAAAAGCTCCGCGCCGCCAGCCAGCTCTCACGCGGCAAGCATATTGTCGCCCTGCCGGAGAATGAGACAGGCGGATTTGAGTTTCTGGCGATATGGATTATCTGGCTGGGGATTTTCAGTGTGCCATATTACCTCCATATTCCCCTGCCTCAGTGGGCTGCCGCGACCTTTCTCATGATCTGGGTTGGCATCAGAATATGTTTCAAGAACCTGACGGATGAAGAATGATCGGAGTATCTACCTGCGCCTGCGTTCGTGAGCTATTCACTACCCCGGCGCGTCTACGCTCCGCCTGCTGCTATGCAGTATCCTTGCCTGCCTTGCTTATGGCTTGCCTGTCTTCGATTGATTGCCAGTAACGCGCTGTTTCCAGCGTCCGGCTTTCTCCCGACCTATGAACCGCTCCAGACCATTCAGCCTTGACGTGCAGACTGCCGGATACGCGGTGCGCCGCAACAGGTTTTTCCCCGTAAGAGAGGGCTAGGGCCGCAAGCGGCCAAGCCCCTCTAACGGACGCCCCAGAAAACGCTGTTGCAACGCCCCTTGTTCGTATCCGTCGGACGTTCTGCACGGCTGAATAGTCAGCCGCTTCATAAGGAGAAAGACAAATGACGACTCAGGAAAACACCACCAACGGCAACCCGAAACCAGACCTGATTGCCAAGACCAAGGAGCAGCACGGCAAACATGCTACCTTCGATACGGTAGGAGTGGCATGGACACGGGAAGACGGTTCGATCTACTTCAAGCCCTACGGCAAGCAGGTCATCGACCGCCCCATTTATCTCTTTCCGGCCAAAACGGAAAAAACCGAAGCCTGATCTCCAGAGCTTCACCATCAAGCCCGCTGTCTTCACCGGCAGCGGGCTTTTTTCTTTGCTTCCCTCATTCCAGTACGATAAAAAGAGCCTGCGGTTTTGGCTGGCTCCGTTTTCTTTGAAACGTCCATACATCCAGTCAGTCAGAAGGCGCAAAAGCGGCTTAAGAAAGACCGCAAGCTGTGTATTGTATTATCAAATTCTGCGAATTTTCTAATAAATACCGAGCTTGAGAAGGGAGGCTGCTCCGCCCTCCCGTTCTATCCCTCCCGGAAAGCCCTAACCTCACGAAGACGCTTTTGGCGTATCCGTTCCGTAAGGGCTTATATGGCACTTTGGGGTATTGAACCCACGCCAGTGCCATCAACCGTATCGCCGGTTAGACCACTCGCAAACGTCTGGCCGTTGCATCACCAGTCAGGGGAGCGTTCCTGCTCCCCCCGACACCCCCATGACCAAAGGGCATTCTGCGCCCCTTGGAACCCTCGACCAACCTTCCGCAGTTTGGATGCCGCCCGGACTTGGAGATATGCCTCTCCACCGGAGCCGAACCATGCATAATCGGCTGCCCGATTAACCAGCACCAACCGTTCGCCGATTGGATACGCGCCATTGGTCTCGCCCTTGGATAACGACCAACCCAGCATGGATTGGATGCCGCCAATTTATAAGGGGCATAGCTTAAAGCCCAAAAATTAGCTTTAATGCTTCATGTTCTCATGGTTTTTCTGCATGGCCTCTTTTTCAGCCTTGGCGCAGATTTCACATTCATCGCCTTGCTTCATGGAAGACATACCTTCCATTTTACCCATGCACATCTTGCACATGCCGTCTTTACAGCATTTGCATTCGCCAGATTTGCAGCATTCACCACATTTTCCATCCTTGCAGCACTCGCATTTCTCACAACACGGCATTTTCATGCCCATGCCGGATTGTGACCCACCCTGAGGGCTGGCGCAGGCGGCAAGGAAAACCAAGAATATAACAGGGATTATTTTCTTAAACATAGTGGCCTCATTTCTAGGGGTTAAGTGGAATACATCGCGGCCAGCATCAGCACGGACATGCCAACCATCCCTAAATCTTCCACCAGTGTTATTGTGGACATGGGGAGGTTCAGCACCGTGCCAAGGCAGGCGCAGCGAATTTTGCGTTTTTCGCGCAGGGCTTGAATAACGCCCAAGCTGCTAAAACCCATCAGCGCGATGGAGAAATAAAGCGCGAGAAGCAGCTCGTATTGGAATAACAATGCCAGTCCGAGGCCAAGCTCAAGGAAGGGATAAACATATCCGTAACCGTTCCAGCGTTTGGCCAGCAAATCATAGGTAGCGTATGCGTCACGAAAGCCGGTCAAATCCAGTAATTTGAAGAATGAAAATACAATGAAGAACCCCGCCATAAAATGCAGCATCCATTCATGTAGGCCGGAAGCTCCTTTCAATGACACGATAGAAATCATGCCGACGATCAGAAGAAGCGGGTAATAGGTGGCAAGCCAGCTTTTCTTTTCTTCATTGTCGAGTGCGGAGATAGCGTCTGTATGTGGCGTAAGGCGATAATTACCCGCCTTTGCAACAGCCTGATTAAGATCAGCCAGTGAATCGGTGCTGGGATTTTGCAAAACGGCACGCGGCGGATTCAGTGTTACTTGCACACTCTCGGCAAAGCCTTGCAGCGCATCAGTGATTTTTTGTACGCAGGATTGGCAGTGCATCCCGTCGATTTGATAGGCTTTATTGGTCACAGCAGCTTTTTCCTCCGCCACGGGTGATGTAATCAAGAATCGGGCAGTCGGCACTTGATGTATCGTCGCCCGGACACTCCTTTGTCAGCAGGATAAGTGCTTTTTTGACTTCCTTGAGTTCGCGTATTTTTTGTTCGGCTTCCGCTATTTTACCCGTGGTATGACGCAGCACCTCGGCACAGGTCGCTTTATCTGAGCGGTTCAGCGTTAGTAATTGGCGGATTTCTTCAAGTGTAAAATTCAGTGTTTTTGCGCCCCGGATAAACTGGATGATACGCCATGCTTCATCACCATAAATGCGATAGCCCGCGCTTGAACGGCTGGCCGCCTTAATCAACCCCATTTTCTCGTAATAACGGATCGTATCGGTGCTGATACCGCTACGCTCCGCTAATTTGCCAATCGTCAGATTTTCATTGGTTCTTATACTCATACATTTGAATCTACACCTTGGAGCATACTCCAAGGTCAAGAAGTTATTTTACCAATAGGCCAAACGGCGCGAACACATCCTTTCCGCCGATTTTCACTTGCGCGAACAACTTAACAAAACCGGCTTTTTCCGGTTCAATGTGAAATTCCAGTTTTGGGCCACCACGCTCGGTATCGGTGGTGGGTTCTTTACCCATTGGGTGGATGTGCATCACCGAATTATAATCCTCGGTGAACCCCACCACATGCGCGAACGCGCCCATCACCGGCTCTAGTTGCGTGAATGGTTTTCCGTCCTTGGTGACAGTGATATTGCCCATCACCGCGCTACCGGCTTTCGGTTCGCTATCCAGTGCAAGAGTGAACGTGTATCCGTCCACCGTGCTGGTCATGCTGGTGGCTTTGTTGATCGTGGACTTATCCTTAGACGCGCTCCCCATATCGGCCATCACATATTCTTGCTTGCCGGTGGCAACGGGAATTACGTCCGCCCATACGCGGTAGCTGTCGTTCTTCTTCGGCGTGAAATCGAACACGAATTCACCTGCATTCTTGCCAGCAACAGGGTGGATGTGGTGGTAATCAGTAAGGGCTGGGTCAACAATCAGCAGATGAAGTTTCTTGGTATGCGCCTCTTTAAGGCCATCGAATGATAGTGGCTTGCCGTCTGCCACAGTGTTGAGCTTCACCACCACCTGCGAAGTCTTCCTTGCTTGCAGCGGCGTTACTGGCTCCAAGGCAAGTTTAACAGTGTTTTTAGCGGCCATTTCATCATGTGCGCCGCCACCATGCTCCATTGCTTCATGCGAAGTTGCGGCTGGCTGGGCTTGGCCGTGACCGGCATGATCGCCAGCGGCATAGGCAATGGTGCCAGTGGTTAATATGGTGCTGATAAGCAATGCGTGAAAGAGTTTCATGGTAATACCTTTATTTTATGTTGGATTCTAAGAGTTGAAGTGCGCCTTCAGCCTTTTTGAATTCGGCTTTGGTTTTCTCCGCATCTTTAGCATCAGCAGCACTATGAACTTTACCTAGCTGAGTGCTGAGTTGCTTAAGTGAAGCCTCAAGACGGGTTTTCTTATCGCCTTCCAATCCTGCTTTTTCTTTCAGCGCATTGATGCTGGCTTCAATCTTTTCAATTTCATTGTGCATGGCATCGTGCTTGTTTTCGCTGATCTGCGTGCTGATCGTTTTCATGCCAGCCTGAATCTCTGCTAACGCGCTCTGTGCATCTGTTGCGGTAGCAGCAGCTTTTGAATAAGCGGCAGGGGCTTCGGCATGTTGCCCTTCGTGTTTTTCATCGCCATGCGCCAGTGCGGGTTGCTGGAAGCCTGCAAAGGCCAGTATCGCGGTAGTGAGAAGTAGTTTTTTCATGTCATTCTCCTTTGGTTAATGGGTAATTGCCGCTGGTAGCAAAGTAGCGACGGGTTTCTTGCCGAATTTCCAGAATACCAGTGGGCGCACGGTGAGATCGAGCAGCGTGCTGGAAAACAGCCCGCAGAAAATCACCACCGCTACAGGGTGCAGGATTTCACGACCCGGTTCATCGGCGGCAATAATCAGCGGAATGAGGGCAAGGGATGCGGTGAGCGCGGTCATCAACACTGGGATAATCCGCTCGGACGTGCCGCGATAAATCATGGCAAGGTTGAAGCGTTCACCTTCATGTTCCATCAGGTGCATGTAATGCGCGATCATCATAATGCCATTACGGGCGGCAATACCAGTGAGCGTGACGAAACCCACCATTGTTGCAATCGAGAACACGCCGCCGGAGAGCCACACGCCAATCACTGCACCGATAAAGGCCAACGGGATGGATACCATCACCTGAAGCGCAAGGTTTGCACTCTTGAAATGCACGAACAGCACCATGAACATGCCAGCAAGAGAAAACAGGCTTAACACCGCAATCAAACGCGAGGCACTGGCTTGGCTTTCAAATTGCCCACCATAGGTAATGTAATAGCCCTGTGGCAGTTGCACTTTGCTATCAATCGCCGCCTGCACCTTCTTCACCACGCCCACCAGATCACGCTCGGCTACGTTGGCCTGAATCACAATACGGCGTTGAGCATTTTCACGGTTGATGATGTTCGGCCCTTTGGCATCCTGCACATTGGCAATGGCTTGCAGTGGCACAACATTGCCGTCTTTGGTATCGACAGGAATTTGCTTAATGGCTTCAATGTCACTACGCGAGGCATCGGAAAGGCGCATCACGATGTCATAGGTGCGCTGGCCATCCAGCACTTGCCCCACGGCTTTGCCCTGCATGGCAAGCTCGGCATATTCCGCCGCTTCGCCGGAAAGAAGGCCATAGGTGGCGGCTTTCTCACGATCAAACAGCACATGCACCTGTGGGATAAGCACCTGCTTTTCCACCGACAGATCCACCACGCCTTCCACTTCGCTCATGGCTTGGCGAATTTCCTCGGCTTTAGCGCGAAGCACATCCAAATCCGTGCCGAACAGTTTGATGGCGATCTGCGCCCGCACGCCACTCATCATGTGGTCAATGCGGTGAGAAATAGGCTGGCCGATATTCACCGCGATTCCGGGAACTTCATCTAGGCGATTGCGTATATCCGCCAGAATGACAGCGCGGGAACGCTCGGATTCTTTCAATTCCACCTCGATCTCACTGGAATGCACACCTTCTGCGTGGTCATCGCGTTCAGCACGGCCTGTACGCCTTCCCGTTTCGGTAGCTTCCGGCACTTGGTGGATAAGGTTTTCTGCAATCGTGCCGATGCGGTTGGATTCAGCAAGACTGGTTCCGGGTGGTGTCAGGATGTTAATCGTCACTGAACCTTCATTGAATTGCGGCAGAAATTCCTTACCAAAGAACGGCACCATTGCCAGCACCCCAAATGTCAGCACCGCAACTGCCGTAAGCACCGTTTTGCTATGTGGGAAGGCAAAATTGAGTACGCGGGTTTGAAGTGCTTTAATTTTCCTCAAAAGCCAGCCGTCATGCTCCGCGCTCATGCGCTTCATGTTCGGCAACAGGTAAGAGCAAAGGGCTGGAGTGAGCGTAAGCGATACGAACAGCGAAGCAATGATAGAGGTGATATAGGCAATACCCAGCGGCAGGAAGATTTTGCCTTCTATACCGTCCATTGCAAAAAGCGGAATGAATACCAGCACCACAATGATGGTGGCGAATACGATAGAGTTCCGCACTTCGCTTGATGCTTCATAAATCACTTGCAGCGGGTTGCGCGGTTTTTCCGCATGGCGGTTTTCACGCAAGCGGCGGAAGACGTTTTCTACATCCACAATCGCATCATCTACCAGTTCACCAATCGCCACGGCCAAACCGCCCAGCGTCATGGTGTTGATGCTCAGACCAAAAAACTTGAACACGATAGCGGTCAATACGAATGAAAGCGGAATGGCGGTCAGCGTGATAAAGGTGGTGCGGAAGTTAAGCAGGAACAAGAACAGCACGATAGCAACCAGTATCGCGCCATCGACTAAGGCTTTCTCTACATTCTTGATAGCCCGCTCGATGAAACTTCCTTGTTTGAAAATTTCACCGTGAATTTTTACGCCTTCGGGCAGGTTTTTTTGAATGCTGGCAAGCTCGGCTTCAATCGCCTTGGTGAGCTTGATGGTGTCTGCGCCGGGTTGTTTCTGAACCGAAAAAATCACGGCAGGGCTACCATTGACGCTTGCATCGCCGCGCTTTGCCAGAGGGCCGCCAAGTTTAATATCCGCCACCTGATCGAGCGTCAGCGGTGTCGGACTGCTATTGTCTTTCGGTAACGGCGATTTTGCCAGATCATCAAGCGTTTTTACTCTGGCGATATTGCGGATTAAGCCTTCCTGATAATCAGAAAGCAGAAAGCCGCCTGTAGCGTTGATGTTGGAACCGGCGATGGTCGCTTCCACGTCATGCAGTGATACGCCGTAATTCTTAAGTTTCAGCGGGTCAACCAACACCTGATATTGCTTCAGATCGCCGCCAATAACCGCGACTTGCGAAATACCGGAAATGGAAAGCAAGCGGTTGCGAATATCCCACTCCGCAATCGTGCGTAAATCCATGCCACTAATTTCAGGGTTTTCCGAAGTTAGTCCCACCAGCATGATTTCACCCATAATGGAAGAAATCGGCCCCATGACAGGGCGTGCGTCCTGTGGCAGTGTTTCCTGCGCCTGTTGCAGTTTTTCCGCGATAATCTGACGTGCGGTGTAAATATCGGTATCCCAACCGAATTCTACCCATACAATCGAAAGTCCAATAGCCGATGCCGAGCGCACGCGCTCCACACCCGTTGAGCCGTTTACCACCGTTTCAATCGGCCATGTTACCAGAGCCTCCACTTCCTCCGGCGCAAGCCCTTCGGCTTCTGTGAAAATGGTTACGGTAGGGCGGTTTAAGTCGGGAAACACATCCACCGGCAGCTTGCTGATGACGAAAACGCCGTACACCAGCAGCATGGCAGAAGCGGCAACTACCAGAAGCCTGTTTTTTAGTGAGAATTGGATGATCGCGTTGAGCATGTCTTATTCCTTAATGTTCATGGCCGTGACCATCATCTGCTTTCTCACCATCTTTTTTAGGCTCGGATGACTTGGCAAATTGCAGTTGGTAATTACCCACCGTCACCACTTCTTCATCAGGGAACACGCCTTCCAGCACTTCGCGGTCATTGCCGAACTTTGCGCCCAGCTTCACGCTGCGCCGCTCAAAATCGTTTCCGTTGCGGACAAACACAAATTGTTCACCGCTATCGCCCAGAATCGCTTTCACCGGCACGGTTAGAATATCGGCGGGTGTGGTAATCTCAATCGACAGTACCACCTGCATATTCGCCAACAAGCGGCGGTCAGGGTTGATTACCAGCGCATAGACATTGAACGTGCGGCTTCCACGATCATACGCTCCATCCATACGCTGCACTTTGCCAGTCAGCGCATCACTTCCAATCAGGCTACTTGTTACGCGCACGGTCTGGCCAACCTGAATCTTGGTGACATCCGGCGTCTCATACATTACGCCGCGCACCAGTATTTCCGTGGGATCACCCACTTCCATCAGCGCAGCTTCCGGCGTGACGGATTGCCCCAGCACCACACTCTGTTTGGTAACAAAGCCAGTTAGCGGCGATGGGATGGTAACGGGGGAGCTTCCAACAAATATAGGTTGGATGGTGAGCAAGCTCTGGCCTTTGGTTACTTTTTCACCCACCTTAACGTGAATCTCCGATACGCGGCCAGCGGCGCGGGAGGTAATAATTGCCTGACGCTCAGGCAGAAATTCAACAAGGCCGTTTACATCCACCGATGCAGCGCGTGGAGCGATGACCGCTTTTACTGTCTGGATTCCAAGGTTATTGATGGCCGTATCTGACAAGGTGATGGTTGATACAACACCTGTTGATGCCTCCGTGCCGGGTGCGGCGGCGTGATCTTCCCCTTCATGAGCAAAGACTTGCCCAGCAAGCCCGATACTGCCCAGCAATGCTAGTGCGATAAACAGCTTCTTCATTTAATTTCCTCCAGCTTTCCGCCTAGTTCCAGTTCCAGTTGCCCGCGTGCATTCACGGCTTGCGCCAGTGCATCAAGGGCTTCATTTTCGCTGGTCAGTAATTTTTCACGCACTTGCCAGACTTCAAGCGCATCGGCTTGACCTTGGCGAAACATGCTGCGGGTGAGTTCATACGATTTGCGGTATCCGGGAAGTATGCTTTCAAAATAGCTATCCGCACGGCCTTGCAGCGCGGTAGCACTTTGCTGCAATTCGCCAATCATGTCTTTCTGTGGCAGGGTTACGAATAAATCCGCCTCGGATTTGGCTTGGCGCAGTTCTGCATTTGCGCGTTTGCGTTCGGCATCGTTCTGATCCCAGAGGGGAATACGGAGGGCAATGCCCACGCCATAGGATTTTTCGTCCCCATCCGGTGAACGCGAGTAAAGCAGGCGAGGCCCGATTTCTGGCAGGGCGCCATCCTGCTCCGCAACGCTTAAGCGGCGCTGCGCGGCATCAATACGGCTTTTTACTACGTTACGGAGGTTGGATTGCTCTTTAGCGAAGGCCAGTAACTTCTCGGTATCCTGCGGCACGTCAACAAAAGACGGGCGTTGCAATTCTGCCATCTGGTAGCTGCGCCCCGTCAGTCGCGCCAGATCGGTACGCACCTGCCGTAATTCTGCTTCCACAGCATTGGAATCGGCGCGAAGTTTAGCAGCATCCGAGGAAAAGAGGTGCGAGGCGGCGGGGCTTGTTTGGCCTTGCCCAGCGGATGCGCCTACCAGTTTCTTCATTTTCTCTGCATCATCGGCATAATTCTCATAGAGCTTTTTACGCTCGGAAAGCAGCCAGACCTGCGTGTATAGTGTGGTGGTTTCGTTGATAACTTTCAGGATTTCATATTTTTGCTCGGTGCTGGCCATATTGGATAATGCTTCGGCATAACCATACCTTGCACCGGAAAACTGAGAGAATTTTAGGGGCTGTGTGAGTTCAATATCTGCGCCTGTGCCATTCTCACCACTGACGCGGGTTGCGTCGATACTCATTTCTGGATTATCAAGCAGCTTGGTTTCCGTGGCGCTTGCCAGCTTGTCTTCATATTCGCGCTGCACACGAAACAGGCTGGTGTTTTTCTGTAAACTGTCTTTAATAACCTGATTGAGCGTAATGGATTCGGCCATTGCCTGAGCAGGCAGTATCGCCAGTGTCGCTATAAGTAATAATCGCTTCATGCCATCCTCCGCTAATATTCAGAGGTACTACGAAGCAAAACCAGCCATCCCTCAAAAAATATCAACGGTTTTTGAAAATTTTTTCTTCCAGTAGCTTGCGGGCACGATAAACACGGGTTTCAACGGTTTTTGCTGTTACCCCCAGCAATTCCGCACATTCCTCTTGGGTACGATCTTCCAATGCAAAAAGTATTAACGCGCTCTTAAGTTTATGGGGCAAAGATTCAATAGATTGGTTAATATGCCGTACCGTCTGATTCGATTGCGCGATAGCTTCAGGGTCTGGCGCGGCATCAGCAAAAACAAAGCCTGAATCTTCGTCATCCATCGAGAAAAATTGCACCAGTTTTTTCTTGCGCCCATGATCGCGGCAAAGATTGAGTGCAATCTGAAAAAGCCACGTCGAGAATTTGTATTCCGGTTTATAGGTGCTGGAAGAAAAATAGAGTTTGGTGAAGGTTTCCTGTAGCAAATCGTAGGCAGCATCCTCATCACCGACATAACGTCGAATGAAGGCGAACAGGCGGTGCTTATACCGTGCCATGATTTCATTTAAGGCAGGGTGTTCGCCGCGTGTAAGCCTGCCTATGAGTTCCTGATCGCTACATTCTTTCATGCCGCCGCGCTTTACGGGTTATGGGTCAGCGCGTCGGTCGTCAGCGCGTTCAGCTTTTTCCTCTGCTCCGGGTTAAGCACCGTATGCATTTCAAACAAGTGCTCCAGTGTCGCTTTTTGCAGTTCCCCTTGGGCTATGTGGATTTTATCCACGGCCTGCTTTACGCGGTCGGAATAGTTCCCGTCTTCATTGATGGCCGTCGCCAGTTCATGATTAGCCTCATGAATAAGGGTTTCCATTTCCTGTTTCTTGACCACGAATTTCTTTTCAATCGGCAGCAGTTTTTGATCCTGCTCACTCGTCAGATTCAGTTGTTCATGCAGCCATTGGTGCGGATCATGGGTATGCTCGTGATGCCCCATGAATGATTTTCCAACCAGCCAGCACGAGCCGAAAGCCAGAATAGCGACAATGACGGCCAGACGAAAATCACGGTAAAAGCGTTTCATAGCGGCTCACTGTTTGGAATAATGGAGGCCAAAGTAATCACCTTTGGCTTAAAAACCTTAAAGTTCAGCATTTCCGCTGCATCGGGGGATGGTTGATTAAACGGCAATGTCCCGTACCCTAGCATGATACCAAGCACCGCCGCGCACATGATCGGCGCAAAACGATGCTGCGCCGGAAAAAGAACTGCCAGCCAGCTTTCAAACAAGCCGGTAGGCTGCTCTGCCTTTTGAAAGGCAATACGCTGCCAGACATCGCTTTCCAGAGTGCTCAAATGTGTGTTGTCAGGCTCGGCTTTTTTAAAGCCAGCCAATAGTTTATCAAGATCATGATTCATAGCCACCTCGTTTTTACTCATACTTTAGTACGCACGGGTTCGCCATATCCCTCAAAATATTTCCTTAATCATACCTGTACGGTTACGAATTCAGGAATACACTGATTGTTCTGTATATAAATATGTATACGAGATAATAGGTAGCGTATATAAATTTATTGACATTGCTAGTGATTGTGTATATATATAACTATACATTAAAGGCATTCATGTCAATAAAGGGCTATACATTATGAGCGTCAAGACCATCATCGTCAGCCAGTATCGGGACAAGGTCAACAAGGCTTCCGACCAGCTTCAGACAGTTACTATGCCGCCCGAAGGCTGGATTTGCACCGTCCGCAATGCACTGGGCATGTCGGCGGCAGGGTTGGCACGTCGGCTTGGCAGAACCCGCGCTCAGGTGTCCGCTGCTGAAAAGGCCGAACTTAAAGGCGGGCTGACACTCAAAACCATGCAGTCTATGGCCGAAGCCATGAACTGCCGGTTCGTCTATGCCATCGTGCCGAATGACAGCGTGGATGCTACCTTGAAATCCCGTGCCTATGAGAAAGCCCGCAAGCTGGTGGAGGCGGGCAGCAAGCACATGGCACTGGAGCAGCAGTCCCTTTCCCAAAAGCAGATAGCTTTTGAGATAGAACGGCTGGCGGCGGATATGCTGAAAGACATGCCCGCCGATTTCTGGAACGACGAGGTGTAAACCATGATGATGGAAAACCCAGATGGCGCAACGCCGCTTGACCCCGATGAAATGGCGGGCCTGAAATTCAGGCACATCACAACACGGGGCGAGCTTGACCATCTGGAGCAGGCCAATATCCAGAGCGGCATGGCGTGGATGCGTAAAAGCAGGCGCGCCGATCTGCTGACGGAAGCCTATGTCCGCGACTTGCATACCCGCCTGTTCGGGGAAGTCTGGAATTGGGCTGGTGATTTCCGCCGCACGGGTAAGAACATTGGCATCGACCCGCTCTATATCGGCGTGGAGTTGCGAACTCTGCTGGACGATATGCGCTACTGGATAGAACATGAAACCTATCCGGCGCCGGAAGCCACCATACGCTTTCATCACCGGCTGGTGTTCATTCATCCGTTCCCCAACGGAAACGGGCGACATGCCCGGATCATGGCCGATGCTTTGCTGCTGAAACTCTATGAGCATCCGCCGATAGACTGGGCGGGCGGGCATGATCTCGGCACCATGAATGACCGCCGCAGGGAATATATACAGGCGCTCAGGGCAGCAGACAGAGGCGATTACGGCCCGCTGTTTGCCTTCGCCGGTATCAGCGGCGAAGGCAAAGCGGAATAGAGGAAATACCCTCACGGGTCTTTCTTTTCGTAACGCTGGTTCAGTTCGCAGCCGATCGTTTCCAGCGAAGCCAGCGCGTTACGGCGCTGGTGGCTCTCAGGCTGGCTTTGTGCCAGTGCGTTGAAGACATGGCGGTACAGGCCACGCAGTTCAGTCAGTGTCAGTTTTGATAGTTCATGACGGGTGATGATTTTCATCGTCGTTTCCTCCGTTTTTCCGAAGACCCCGACCATCGGAGCCTTTAGACCCCGAACCGACACAATCAAGGGCAAAGGCAACGGCAGACGGGCCGGAGGAAACACGGCGGAAACGCAAAGAAATGGAAGAAATCTGTCAGAACAAAAAATGACCGCGAACGGCATGGCCGCGCAGTCGATACGCCGATAGCAAAGCCATCGGAGAGCGGCGAAGTGAGTTTCCCAGCCGCATATCAGCAGTGATGTAATTTCTTCTCTAAGGGCAGTCGCCCTCACGCCCGCAAGGGTCTTGCGATGAACAGCGCAAGCCGTATCCCCAGCTTCCGCGCTTCGCTTGTGCAGCCGGGTGATGCCCCTCAGCTTGCGCCGCCCTTGCGGTTGCTACCCCACCCTCGCCGGGAGGCAACGGTTGCATGTGCAACCCAGTTCCAAGGAGTAGGAAAATGAAAGAAGATATTTACCAGACCGTAACCAACGCGATTATTGAAGCCATCGAGGCAGGACAAACAGCAGATAAATATCAAATGCCGTGGGCGGGGTATAACTCCATTCCCATGAATGCCGTTTCAGGCAAAACCTATCGCGGCGTCAATATCCCGGTGCTGTGGGTTCACCAGATGAAGGGCGGTTTCAAATCCGGCCTGTGGGGAACCTATAAACAATGGGCAGAAAAAGGCGCTCAAGTCCGCAAAGGCGAAAAAGGCAGTTATATTGTTTTCTGGAAGACGCTGGATATAGCGGCGAAAGACGATAACGAGGAAGCAGAAACCCGTATGTTCGCCCGCTGGTCAGTTGTCTTTAACGCCGATCAGGTGGACGGCTTTACCATTCCAGAAGCCACACACGAAGGCGAAGCAGCCAGCATTGCGGCGGCGGATCAATTTGTCATGAATAGTGGAGCCGTTATAAAGCCCGGACAGGACGGAGCCTTTTATCACAAGACGGAAGATTATATCGGCATTCCCGATATGAGCCGTTTCCACGATACCAAGACCAGCAGTGCCACCGAAGCCTATTATAGCACTCTCTTGCATGAGCTTACCCACTGGACGGGAGCCGATCACCGGCTGGAGCGAGAAAAAGGCAAGCGGTTCGGTGATAGCAATTATGCGTTCGAGGAACTGGTTGCCGAAGTCGGTTCCGCCATGCTGTGCGCCGCGCTGGGTATTACATCCAGCACCCGCGCCGACCACGCACAGTATATTGACGGCTGGTTGAAAGCCCTGAAAGACGACAAGCGGTTTATCTTCTCCGCTGCCTCGCAGGCGCAGAAAGCCGTGGATTATCTGGCGTCATTGCAGCCGGAGGAGGCATAGTCATGAATACATCTGTATGCAGTAAAACTATATCTCCGGCCCGAAATCCGGCACGGAGCGTTCTTTCTGGCGACTGTGTCGGTTGAAGGTATCGGTAAGTTCCGGGGTTTTGCCCTGCATCTCCATATACCGCCCAATATCCAGCCGGATATTCAGCATGGCTTCGCGGTGTTCGCGTTTCAGGACTTGGACTTTCTCCTGAATTATCCCGCGCTCCTGTAGCTGGCGGGTGATAAGTACCTGCTTTTCATCGCGGTCACGGATGATGAACCGCGCCGTTTCCCGCTCATTGCGGTCGCGGACTTTCTGATACGTCCCGGTAATCCTATGCCAAATACCTGAGAAACCACGCGGCACTCGCGCCATGCGCTTTTGTTCCTCTATCTTCCAGCGTTCCTCTTGCTCCTGTTTCAGGCGCTCGCGTTCCTCCCGGTGCTGATCCCGCAGGGATTTGACGGCGTGTTTGAGCGGCTGGAATTTCTGCTGTGACTGCTGTTTTATGTCCGCGATATAGGTTTGCAGTACATTCGTCATGCGCTTGGCGATTTCAGCCTTGGCCTGATCGACGGAGGGCAGTCTTTCCAGTTCGCCCAGACGCTCTTTAAGCTGCTTGGGCTTCACGTCTGCCCACCGGCTCAAGGGATAAACCTCGCCCTTGTAATCCACCGCCACATAGCCGCGCCGATCTCCACGGGCGAGAGTGAAGCCATACTCCCGTATGGCTTGCGCGAAGGCATTGGAGCTGTCCGATACCTCCCATGCCTTCTTGAACAGGGCTTTAACGATTTCCGGTGCTTCCTGCGCCCTTTTAGCCTGTTGCCATTCTTCCCGGCTAAAATTTGTCGGATCACGGTATTGCTTATCAATAAATCCTTTCGGTAAATCCCAGCCGTATTGCAGGTAAATCTGTTTTGAGATGTCCTGAAGTTTCAGCTTATAGTGGGGCAGGTTTATGGCCTTCATTTCATCGGCATTGATACGCGACCAGATGCAATGGGCATGACGCCTGCCTTCTTTTTCATGGAACACCACCACGCGGGGCTGACCCGAAAGGCCGAGCTTCTTTTCCGCGTCTTCTATAGCTTTCTCAAAATACTCCACCGGCACAGTTTCCGTGCGAGGTGGATTGAGGCTCAAAGAAAACATGAACTGCCTGCATTGCGTTCCCTGACTTAAGGCTTGTATCTCCTGCAACGCGCCATGAAGGTGAGAGGCCATGAAGCCGCGTACCTCATATACCTCTACATGCTCGTTTTCCTCAACATTCAGAAGGTGTCTGGCCATCTGCTTTGCGCCGCCGCGCTGGTTGCCTTCAAGTATCATTGTCGTCTCTTATTGAGTCTCGCGGGGCAAGGCCCAGCGCCCGGATCAACTCCCGCCGTAGGAAATCAATGTCCCGGCAGGCGGCGCGAAGGGCGGATTCTGTCTCCGGTGATACGATCAGGGAGCCGCTGTTAATGGCTTTGGCCAGTTGGTTAAGATTGCTGGCCATGCGTGATGCGCCTATGGCGCTCAAGATTTGCGCCAGCAGCTTTTGATCGGTGCGCGGCTTGCGCTTGTACCTCCGCTTGCGGGGTGAAGGCTGATTAAATAAGCGGGTGCGAATATATGGCCCTAGCGGTTTGCCCGCCGCCTCCTGTTCCAGCTTTGCTCGTTCCTCAAAGGAAAGGCGCAAGCAAAAGGGAGCGAATGTCTGGTCTTTGGGTGATTTTGTAGTCATATGTCCTCCATGCAGACAATAGCTGACCTTGCCTGTTTTCTTGGGAAACGGGGCGCATCAGGCCATTGCTGTGATTGGCCCCGAATAAGGGCTGCTTCTTATGGAGCAGGACGCGGCGGAGCCTTGGCCGCGATTAAACGGCTGAGTTCATTCAAAGATTGGCTCAGGCGAATGCAAGCTGAGACTGTTGAGTATTCGGTTCCACTGGTGTAGAACTTCAAAAAGCGCGTTCGAGGTTACTTCCCTCAGGCGCACCATCAGAAAATACTCCCCCTGCATCAGAATCAACCATACATATTTGAGTCGTATAGTGCCGGTGCAAATTTTTTACCGCTTCCTAATGCAGGGCCATCTAATTTCGCTTGATTTTTTGATGAAAATGTGCGATGGGTATGTATGCACTCTTCGCACCGATCACTCATTCTGTTTTTGGGCGTCTTTTTCGTGCTTCTGGGTATGCCCGCTGCAGGAAACGCTGCCTGTTCGGTTGGGGGGGGGGCGACTGATCCCGGCGGTGGTGCCAACCTTCCCCCGCTTGACGTGCCAGTGGCGCCGGGTGAGCGTGATGTTTTTAAACAACCGTTTGCCAGCACCAGTATCTGGAATATGCCCATTGGCTCGGCGGCCCAGTATGTTCCTATTAATTTTACGATGGTTGAACCCGGAAATACACGCGACTATACCACGATCTGGGTGGATCCTGAGATCATCGTAATATCTCCTGATTCACCTCAGGTCAATGCGGTAAAGGGGCCGTGGCCCGGTGGAAACGGCCAACGCTGCACACCTACTTCCTCGGAGATTGTTGAAAGAAACCTGCCTCTTCCTGTCGGCTGGATTAGGCCAAGCGATAACCAGAACGGGTCATCGGCGGTTCTGGCAGCAGACAGGAGATGGGTCATCAATCTGCAGCCTTTAACGCGCTGCACGGCAAACGGCCCGGTAACGTCTCTGGCCAGTTTTGGCCGTACCGATATTTATGGTGACGGTATCCGTGGTGCGCATGGCGGTTCGGGCATGAGTGCGTTTGGCGGTTCGTTGCGTGTAGGGGAGATGCGCCCCGGGCAGGATCCTCCCCGCCATGCACTGAAGCTGACATGGGATCTTGCCTTGAACGGATACAATCCCTCTGTTCGTGCTATGTATCCAGGCACCTCCGGAGGCTGCTATCGCTGGCCGGCAGCGGGATGTGACCGTACAGCGCTTGACGGGCCTGGCGGTTCACCGCCGGGCTACGGCACATATGCCGTTTCGCCCAAGCCACCTGGTCTGGTTATGGGTGCATTACTGGCTATTAAGCCAGAAGAGACTCCGGTATCGCTGGGACTGGAAACCGAACCGGGCCGCATGCTGTTATGGACATTGCAGAACTATGGTGTGTACCTTGTCGATGAATCCAATCACGGCCCTGCGACCGGCGACAGCCCGAATGGAATCGGCGGTTACCTGTTTGGTGCCGAGGACGGCCCGCATGGCGTATTCACGGAACAGTTTGATCGTGACTGGGGGGCGTCAACTGGCGGATGGGGAAACAAGCGTATCAGGGGCAACACGGCTTGGATACGTGATGTGATGCGCATGCTTAAGGCATTACATGTCATTGAGAATAATTCACCATCATCTATTGGTGGCGGCGGCACCCCACGGCAGCTTCTGGCACCTGCGGTCTATCCGCCCTAGTACCTCTTCTGATACTGCAATCAACACGTATAATATTGCGTTAGCGTAATTGAGGACACGCTCCAGAATTCGCTGCGCAAATTCAGGGAAGACTATAGCGAGCAGATGCCCGAAGGAATTATAACGTATCCATTATCGATCAGCAAACCACTCGTCGCGGGATTTCTTGCACCCGTCGTGAGGTAGCATTTGTAACTTACCGCTGATTTTGCTACATCTTCCTGGCATGGAAGCTATTTTAATAGCAGCTGCCGCAGGTGCGGCACTGGGAGCCGGGGCCACATGGCTGATAAAGCGTGGGGGCAAAACGCCTGCGCCTTCCGCCACCAATGCCGAGCTCAGCATAGCCTGCTTCCGTCGCGACCTCGTCACCGGGCAGGAAAGCGTCACTTCGAGGCTGCAACGCATGTTGTCACCCGAGAGCGACCTCTGGTCATGGGCCGATGTGCTGGCAACCATCCCCGAACCGCAGCGCGACGAACTCAACCACGCGCTGATGGAATGCCGTAGCAAGGAAGACCCCATTTTTGTCACCGTGCATATGGAGCAGGGCAAGCGCCAGCTCGAATGCATGTTTGTCGCTTCCGCCAGGCCGGGGCACGAGCCGGAAGGGGCGCTGGTGCTCTTTCGCGATATTACGGCGCAAGTGAAGCAGCAGGCGCGCTATGCCAAGGAAAACGAGCAGCTTAAGCGCGAAGTTCGTCAGTATTCCAACATCCTCAACGTGCTGACCACGCCCATCTGGCTGCGCGGGCAGGACCTTGGCATACGCTACTGCAACCTTGCCTACAGCGAGGCGGCGGAAGAAGATCCGCAGCATGCCCCGGCGCAGGAGTCAATGGAACTTTACCCGCAGGCGCGCTCGCTGGCGCAGTCGGCCAGTGCGCTTGACAAGCCCCATTCGCAGCGCAAGCACATCATCGTGGGCGGCGCGCGCAAGCTTTATGAATTCACCGAAATTCCGCTCAGGTCTGAGAATATCATGGTGGGCATCGCGCAGGATGTGACGGAGCTGGAGAATGTGCAGGAAGAGCTTCAGCGGCATATCAACGCGCAGTCGGAACTGCTGGAGAGCGTGACAAGCGCCATGGCGGTGTTCGGTTCCGACCAGCGCCTCAAATTCTTCAATGCCGCGTTCGTGCGTCTCTGGGGCGTGGACGAGCCCTGGCTGGATACGCAGCCCAGTTACGGCGAATTCCTCGAGATACTGCGTGAAAAGCGCAGGTTGCCCGAACAGGCCAACTTCCCCATGTTCAAGCAGCGCCACCTGAAGCTGTTCACCGACCTGCTGGAATCGCAGGAGGAGATATTCTACCTGCCCGACGGACGCACGCTGCGCGTGCTTTCCATCCCGCATGCGCTGGGCGGCATATTGTTCGCGTATGAAGATGTGACCGACCGGCTGGCGCTTGAGCGCTCCTATAACACGCTCATCGCCGTGCAGCGCGCCACGCTCGACAATCTGCATGAAGGCGTGATCGTGTTCGGCGAGGATGGCCGCATCCGCCTGTATAACCCGCGCTTCCTGCAGATATGGATGCTGGAGAAAGCCGTGCTCTCGCAGGAGACTCACGTGGCCGACCTCGTGGAAAAAACGCGCGAGCTGCATAATTACGGCGACGACTGGCAGGATTATAAACAGAAGTTCATCGCCAGCCTCATGGCGCGCGAGGTAAAGCAGCGCAGGCTTGAGCGCTCGGACGCGTCGGTGGTGGACTCCGTAGTGGTGCCATTGCCCGACGGCGCCACGCTCATCACCTTCCAGGACGTGACCGATTCCACGCTGGTGGAACGCTCGCTGACCGAGCGCAACAAGGCGCTTCAGGAAGCGGACAGGCTCAAGACCGAGTTTCTCGCCAACGTATCGTATGAGCTGCGCTCGCCGCTGACGTCTATCAGCGGGTTCTCGGAAATGCTCAACCAGAATTATTTTGGCGAACTACAGCCCAAGCAGCGCGAGTATGTAGGCGAAATTTACAACGCTTCGCAGAATCTCATGCACCTGATCAACGATATCCTCGACATCGCCAGCATCGAGGCGGGGTATATGCGCCTTGATTCCGGCGAGTTCGATATCCACGACATGCTGCAATCGGTGGTGGTGCTGGTGCAGGAGCGCGTGCGCGAACATGAGCTGCAATTGACATTCAACTGCCCGGATACGATCGGCACGATGCTGGGCGACGAAACCCGCATGAAGCAGGTAATCTTCAACCTGCTGGCCAACGCTATCAAATATACCAACAAGGGCGGCAAGGTGAGCCTGTCGGTGGCGGCGGTGACCAATAAGAACCGTGCGGATCAGCAGGACATCATCTTCACCGTGGAGGATACGGGCGTGGGCATCAGCCCCGAAGAGCAGCAGGCGGTGTTCGGCAAATTCTACAAGGGCGGCACCACCGCCGCGCCCAAATCGGGCACCGGCCTCGGCCTTTCCATGGTGAAAAGTTTCATGGAACTGCATGGGGGCAGGGTGGCGCTGGAATCGAATCCCGGCAAGGGAACCAAGGTAACCTGCTACCTGCCGCGCTACAATACGCGCTTGCTTGAGCAATCTGAAAGGACTAAGCCTGCGGCATGAACAGCAATACCTATATCCTCACCCTTTCCTGCAAGGACGTGCGCGGCATCGTGGCGTCCGTCACCGGGTTTCTGGCTGAGCATTACGGCTTCATCATCGAGTCTGCCCAGTTCGGCGACGCCTCGACGGCAAGGTTCTTCCTGCGCATCGAATTTTCCACGGGTGAGCGCAGTCCGGCGGAAGACGAATTCAAGAAACGCTTCCATGATATGGTGGCTACCAGGTTTGACATGCACTGGAACCTCTATAACAAGGCGCGCAAGCCCCGCGTGCTGATCATGGTCTCCAGATACGGCCACTGCCTGAACGATTTACTGCACCGTTACACCACCAAAAGCCTGCAGGTGGAAGTGCCTGCGGTGGTTTCCAACCACCCGGATTTCAAGGAACTTATTGAGTGGCACCATATCCCGTATTACTACCTGCCGCTTGAGAAGGACAAGAAAGCCGAGCAGGAAGCCAGTGTGTGGGAAGTGGTGGAGCGCCACCGCATAGACGTGGTGGTGCTGGCGCGTTACATGCAGATACTTTCACCCGACTTGTGCGCCAAGCTCACCGGCAAGGCGATCAACATCCACCATTCGTTCCTGCCCAGCTTCAAGGGGGCGAAACCCTATACGCAGGCGTTCGACCGTGGCGTGAAAATCATCGGCGCTACGGCGCATTATGTGACGACCGACCTTGACGAGGGCCCGATCATCGAGCAGGAAACCGCGCGTGTGGACCATACCTGCAAACCGGACGATCTTGAGGCGATGGGACGCGATATTGAGTGCGCTGTGCTTGCCCGCGCGCTGAAATACCACATTGAGCATCGCGTGCTGATAAACGGCAACAAGACCGTGGTATTTAAGTAGGTTTTGCCAATTTTCCCAGTGACATGCCACGGCAGGTGGAGGGCATGGGCAAACTGCCGATGAGCGAAGCAGATAAAGCGTCCAAGCCTGTTGCGCCGCCTGCGCCTGTGCAGGAAGAGCCATCGCAGCAACGCCGATAAAATTTGGCAGTATGCGCGGATGAGTTCTTCACGAAGACCCACGAAGGGGTGAATTCACGGAGTGAAGAGGGGGCAGTGTGCCCCCTCAAAGATAAGTGGTTTAAGCTGCAGCGCGAAGGGATTCTTCCAATGCACCGATACTCACTGCCTGCGCAGCGGCATTGATGACCGCAGCGATGCGGATGGCGGATTGCACGCCGGTCTTGCTTACACCGCCCTTGGTCACTTCATGCACATGGGCTTCCATGCACATGCCGCAGCCATTGATGGCGGAAACGGCGAGCGAATAAAGTTCAAAATCCACTTTATCAATGCCCGGAGCGCCGATAATGTTCATGCGCAGTTTGGCGGGCATCTTGCTATAGTCCTTGTCACCTACGAGGTGCAGGAAGCGATAGTAGACATTGTTCATGCCCATGATGGTGGCGGCTGCCTTGGCGGCGGCAACTTCCGCTTCGGAAAGTACCGAAGCGGCTTCACCGGCAACAGCGGCAATAACCGCTTCGCTTTTGGTGGAATAGGCGGAAGCGAGCGCAATGCCGAAGATCTGGTTGAGCTTCAGGTCAGGCGCGCCTTCTTCGCTGAGCACGGCGCTGAGGTTGAGTTTGGTGTCCTTGGCATAATCGCCAAGCTGGTTCTTCAGGGTCTGGATATTCATAAAAACTCCATGAGTTAGGTTAACTCCCGTCATGGCCTGAGTTGCGTGAGCTAACTCTAGGGCCATCCATACTGCCAGTGGAAGGATGGATTCCCCTAGACTTTGCTTGCGCAAAGTCAGGGAATGACGGGGCGAGATTAAGCAGCTTTCTTCCTGGGTTTGTCGCTGGTGGCGTTTTTCAGGTCGATGGTCTCGTCGCCCTTCTTCCAGTTGCAGGGGCAGAGTTCATCGGTCTGCAGCGCGTCGAGCACGCGCAGCACTTCCTTCGGGTTGCGGCCTACGTTCAGGTCGGTCACCATGGAGAAGCGGATAACGCCTTCGGGGTCGATGATGTAGGTTGCACGCTGCGCAACGCCTTCGCTCTTATCGAGGATGCCGAGCGCTTCGGTAAGTTCGCGCTTCACGTCCGCCAGCAGGGGGAAGGGAAGGTCGGTCAGTTCCGCCTGATGGCGGCGCCATGCCCAGTGTACGAATTCGCTGTCCGTGCTGCCGCCGAGCAACTGGGTGTCGCGGTCCCTGAATTCCTGGTTGAGGTCGCCGAACGCGGCGATCTCGGTGGGGCAGACGAAGGTGAAATCCTTCGGGTAGAAGAAAAGCACCAGCCACTTATTGGGGTAGCTCTTGTCGGTCACGTCGATGAACACGTTGTCGATCGTGATGTCCTTCATCGGAAGGCTTGCGGTTGCTTTTACTTTAAAAGACGGGAGTTTATCGCCTACACCTAACATAATTTATATCCTTAACTTTAGTTGGTTGTTACATTGTCAGACGCCAGATCCAGCCCAAGCCTGCATGCGCATTCCTCTTTAATATCCTCCGCGCGGATGCCCTCTTCGAAGGAATCCATGGCGCAGGAGATGAAAGCGGGATTGTCTTGATGCATGGCTTTTATCCTTGATCTGGTCTGAGTGGAGGCAATCTACCGGGCTATCAGTGATGTGTACAATCGAATGATTTTATGATATTGATAGATTTTAACTATTATAATATTGTCATTCTGAGGGAGCAAAGCGACTGAAGAATCTACTAGTTTGAAACTTTACGATGATAGCAAGGAGGTCCTTCGCTTACGCTCAGGATGACAAGTAAGAGAATAAAATATGAACATCAAAGACCTGCACTACCTCGTCGCCGTAGCCGACCTGAAACATTTCGGGCGGGCGGCGCAAGCGTGCAATATCAGCCAGCCAACACTCAGCATGCAGCTGAAGAAGCTGGAAGAATATCTGGGCGTGGCGCTGTTCGAGCGCACCAACAAGCAGGTGATGGTAACGCAGGCCGGGCAGGAGATAGCCCAGCGTGCAAGGCATGTGCTGCAGGGCGTGAAAGAGATCCGTGAGGTTGCCAGGGCGGCCAGTTCCCCCTATGCAGGCGAATTCCGTTTAGGGGCGTTCCCCACGCTTGCGCCTTATTTCCTGCCGCAGATTGTGCCCGCTATTCACGCGGGATTGCCGGAGCTAAAGTTATTGCTAGTGGAAGAAAAGACCGCCACGTTGGTGGAGCAGTTAAAAAGCGGCGCGCTGGATGCGGCACTCATCGCGCTGCCGGTGCATGACGAAATGCTGGAATCGGCGGCGCTGGCGGAAGACCCCTTCCTGCTTGCCGTATCGCCGCGCCACGACCTTGCAGGCCGCAAGGCCGTTACCGCTGCCGATATACGCAATGAACAGTTATTGCTGCTGGAAGACGGCCACTGCCTGCGTGAACAGGCGCTGGAAGTATGCAGCATCATGGGGCTGGGCGAGCAGCAGGAGTTCCGCGCCACCAGTCTTGAGACACTGCGCCAGATGGTGGTGGCGGGCGTGGGCATCACGCTTATACCGCACATGGCAAAGCGCGAGGGCGATGGGCTGGTCTATATCCCCTTTGCCAAGGACGCTCCTTCACGCAGGATAGGGCTGGTGTGGCGCAAGACCAGCGCGCGCAAGGCATGCATGGAGTTGTTAAGAAGGATTATTATCAATAAATATCAATAAGATAAATTTATAGAAATTCTTCCGGGTTGTAATAAAACTGTAACCAGAAATCAGTATGATGTTACAATAATCGGAAAAACATAACACGCTGATAATAAAACGCATGGCAGAAGAACACAAAGATACGGGCGGGAAGCTATCTTTTGCATCGCGCTTGCTCGGCATGCTTACTATACCATACCCTTCCGATAAACAGCTCAGTAATTCGTCTGTCGATAACCCGATAGTACTGAGTAACTATGCATATATAGCTGCCGATACTATGATAGATGCGTGGCATAAGGATGCTTTGAGCCCGGAGCATGCAGAGCAGATCACGGGCCGCTATAATGCGCTGAAGAAATATGTGCAGGACATGTCTGTCAGCATGCAGGTATCGCAACCACGCCTTTTGCTGCAGGTGGCCGTTGGCGATATGAAAGACAATAACAGCGCGTTTAACAGCAGGGAGTTCACTAATTATCTTCGGTAAACCCCCGGCTCTGCCGGGGGACTGATCATCGTTTGACGACTTCGGAAGTATGTGACTTCCCTCTGCTAGCCGCCCAAGGCTCACCAGAGGAAAGTCACTATGAAAGTCTACGAACATTCACAGCACACCCTGTGGGAGTGCAAATACCATATAGTCTTCATTCCGAAGTACCGCAAGAAGGTG
>JAMIFV010000076.1:0-45169 GCA_035906055.1 Alphaproteobacteria bacterium
GCCGGTCAGCAATGACCTCACGAAGCCGTTGAAAATAGTAGCAGGCCGTCTTGAAGTTTACGCCAACCAGACTGGCAGCACAGCGGGCAGTTGCACCGGCTACAAAATGCTCCAGTAACTTAGCCTGAATAACGTTACTTAATCTGCTCTTCCTCATACTGTCCTTGATAACACTTTATTGCGTTATCTGGTACAGCCCCATAGCTATTTTAATAATAGCAGGCGTAAAAAAGCCGCCCCGATTCTTACGAACATTCACGGGGCGGCTTTTATCGGCAATGGCAAAGAATCACTTCGAAACTTTTGCCACGGCGGGCAGGGTGGCCACTACATCCTTTTCTGTGCCTGCACAGGCAGCATGGCCGAAACCGCCGGCGCTTTTGCCACCGGTCACATCGTAGATGATCTGGTCGGTCTTGTCCGCAGCTACGCCGCCCGGAACATAATCAAGCTTCAGCGTGCTGCGCGCGCGCCATGCGATATTGTGGTCGGCGCAGGAACTGTCGCCGCTAACGCCGAGGCCGCCTGCGATCTCGCCTTTATCATTATACAGGGCAAGGCCGCCGCCGAACACGTTTACCCCGCCGATGCGGTTACCGTTCATGGGGTCGGCATTGCCGCCGAAATCTTCCGCTTTACCGGCATAAGCCACGGTGGTGTTGACCGGGTTGCTTTCCTGCAGGCCGAACAGGCTGCCGCCCGGCTGCACCGCGGAATAGAGGTTGGCGGTGGAAAGCGACAGGCCCGCAAGGCTGAATGCGTTGGCGGTATTGGCTTTCTGCGCCGAAATCACGCGGCTGCCCGGCCATTGCGCGTCTACCGTGTCGCCGCTATAGGCAACCGCGCACACGATGCCGCTGCGGTCAACGATCGTGCCCCACATCGGCAGTGAGAAGCCGCCGTTCTTTTCAGCAACGGCCTTGGTCAGCGCGGATTTGAGCGCGGCGTGATCGGGCAGGTCGGCGCAGGTGCCTTTGGCAAGGGCGCTGGTGGAAAAAAGGGCGACGGTGACGGCGGTAACAACGGATAAACGCATGATATTCCTCAACTTGGTTTTTGATGTGACTTTTTTTCAATGCCAGTGCAATGAAACTTCTGACCGTTTGTATCTTTTCATCTCCTCACAATATCACTCAGAGACGACGGTCCGGAGCTTTATATAACAGATATGTAATCCATGCAACGTGATGGTTTCATGTAAAATGCCCATATCACGATTTCTTCATCCTGTTAGTGGTGCGGCATGGGTGCGTTAATGCAGCGGTTTCCTGTTGACGGTGAGCGTCAGTATTGCAGCGCATAACACGGCAAGCCACAAACACTGCAGGCCATACGCCTGATAGAGCAGCACGCCTGAGACACCGCCACACAGCAGCCCCAGCCAGAGCAGCAGGTAAGGCAGGCCCGCCAGCACCGGTTCACCGAAAAACGCATGGGCGATACGCTGGCCGAGCTTGACCAGCGTGCCTGTCATATAGGTGAGGCCGAAGGCGATTTCGCCGTCGCGCTGGAACACCGTATTCTCCGCCCCCATCGCAAACGCCATGGCGAGCACGGCAAACCATGAGTGCCCGGTTGTATGGCCGATGAGCGCTGCGCAAAGCACGGACGTAACAAGCGCCAGCACCGTGGAGGGCTGGTGCTGCCTGCCGCTTTTCCTGCCTAATGCCGTGCCTGCGGCCACTCCCAGCACAAAACTAAAGATAAGACTGCCAATCATGATGATGGTAGCCTCGTTCTGCTGCGCAAGCCCGACGGCAAGCCGCGTGGAATTGCCGCTCATGAAAGAGATGAAAAACCCGCCGAGTTCAAGGAACCCGATGGCGTCAATATAACCTGCCAGCGCCGAAAGGCAGATGGCAATGGCAATCGGATAACGGGCGTAATGCTTCATGGGGGCAGGGAAAAACGAGTTTATTTTCCTTAGCGCTTCCTTGCGGTTTATGCAATCCGCACAGAGCGCCCGCTTGCGCAAAGCGCGGGCCGTAGTTATAACGGCCTTCGTGCGGGTGTAGTTCAATCGGCTGGCTTTCGTTGGCGAACATAGTGAGCTTTAAGAAAGCCGCCGCCCCGGCGCAGGCCGGGGGCCAGCCTTGCTGCCTTGCTGGATTCCGGCTTCCGCCGGAATGACAAATAGGGTAAGGCTAAGGTGCGCGGGTGTAGTTCAATGGTAGAACGGCAGCTTCCCAAGCTGCATACGAGGGTTCGATTCCCTTCACCCGCTCCATGCCATTACGTTAAGCAACCGTTGTATTCTGGCGCGTAAGGCATATATTGTCCGCATGGTAAAATCCTCTTCACAATTCGTCTGTCAGTCCTGCGGCGCCGTCACCAATAAATGGGCGGGCAAATGCGATTCCTGCAATGAATGGAATACGATCGTCGAAGAGATGGCCGAGCATACGCCGAAAGGCTTAGGCTCCGGCAAAGGCCGCAAGATCACCTTTGAAGGGCTGGAAGGAAAGAGCGAGGAAGCGCCGCGCACCCTGACCGGCATCGCTGAGCTGGACAGGGTTCTGGGCGGCGGGCTGGTGGCGGGTTCCGCCATACTCATCGGCGGTGATCCCGGCATCGGTAAATCCACGCTGCTGTTGCAGGTGGTGGCGGCGCTCGGCAAGGCCGGGCGACAGGCCGTGTATATTTCCGGCGAGGAATCCGTGGCGCAGGTGCGCCTGCGCGCAAGCCGGTTGGGCCTTGTGCAGAAAGGCGTGCAGCTTGCTGCCGCCACCAACGTGCGCGACATCATCGCAAGTTTGGAAGGTGCCGATATTCCCGACGTGGTGATCATCGATTCCGTGCAGACCATGTTCCTCGACAACATCGAATCCGCCCCCGGCACGGTGGCGCAGGTGCGGGCGGCGTCGCTGGAGCTCATCAAGCTCGCCAAACGCAAGGGCATGGCGCTTTTCCTTGTGGGGCATGTAACCAAAGACGGCCAGATAGCGGGCCCCCGCGTGCTGGAGCATATGGTGGATACGGTGCTCTATTTTGAAGGCGAGCGCGGCCACCAGTTCCGCATATTGCGCGGGGTGAAGAACCGTTTCGGCGGCACCGACGAGATCGGCGTGTTCGCCATGACTGATAAGGGGCTGGAGGAAGTGGCCAACCCTTCCGCATTGTTCCTTTCGCAGCGGCAGGGCAGGGTGAGCGGAGCCGCTGTGTTTGCTGGCATGGAAGGCTCAAGGCCGTTGCTGGTGGAAATTCAGGCGCTGGTGGCCTCAAGTCCGCTGGCCACCCCCCGCCGCGCCGTGGTGGGGTGGGATAGCGCAAGGCTCGCCATGGTGCTGGCCGTGCTGGAAACGCGCTGCGGCGTGGTGATGCATGATAAGGAGGTTTACCTCAACGTTGCCGGGGGGTTACGCATCAATGAACCGGCGGCGGATCTGGCCGTGGCCGCCGCCCTGCTTTCGGCATTGGCCGACACCCCCGTGCCCGACCAGACCGTGTTTTTCGGCGAAATCGGCCTTTCCGGCGAGGTGCGGCAGGTAGGGCGGGCAGACGCGAGGCTCAAAGAGTCCGAAAAACTGGGATTCGCCCATGCCATAACACCTATGCTTACAAAGAATAAATTGGCTATTGGCAATGAAGGGCTGCATCATGTACAAGAACTCCTGTCTTACTTCCGAAAACCCGAAACAGCACGAAAACAGGCCGTATGAACGTTGAAGACGCCCAATTAAGCATGAACATTTTTGATGCCGTCATCTTAGGTGTGCTGGCGCTTTCCACCATTATTGCGTTTTTCCGCGGGTTCGTGCGCGAAATACTCTCGCTTGGCGCATGGGTCGGTGCGGGCCTCATCACCATTTACCTTTTTCCCCAGTCCACCCAGCTCATGAAGGGCTATGTGAAGAGCGACCATGTGGCCGCAGGCGCTGCGGCGCTTGGCACGTATCTCTGCGCGCTGATAACGCTGTCGCTTATCAATGCCGTGATCATCAAATATGTGAAAACCGGTTCGGAGGTCGGCATCATCGACAACGCGCTGGGCATGGGCTTCGGCGCGATACGCGGCGCGTTCATCGTGTCGCTGGCCTATCTCATCATGTCTGCGGTCATCCCCAAGGAACCGGAGAAACAGCCTAAATGGCTTAAAACCGCCATTACCAAGCCCTATCTGCAGGAAGGTGCGCAGGTGCTGGCGAAAATGTCGCCGCAGTATCTGAGCAATCTTGAAGAGATCGTGAAGAAGCAACAGGACAACGATAATACCCGCCATCTGCGGGACGCGGCGGAAGAAGGCCTTGAGGATGCAAGGCAGGGAGCAGGCGAAGCGGTGGAAGGCTCGAAAAGCACGACCCGCAGGGCGCTGGACCGCATCATCAATTCGGGCGAGAAATAGGAAGATACAGGGAATGACCGCCGTTAATGTTACCACCAGCCCTTTTGACGACGACAAGCTGCGCGAAGAGTGCGGCGTGTTCGGCGTATATGGCGGGCAGGACGCCGCAGCCAAGGCCGCGCTCGGCCTGCATGCGTTGCAGCATCGCGGGCAGGAAGCGGCGGGCATTGTCAGCTTTGACGGCAGGCAGTTCTACACCCACCGCGCGCTCGGCCATATCAGCGACAATTTCAGCTCCGCAAGCGTCATTGACCGTTTGAAAGGCTACTGCGCGGTCGGCCATACGCGCTATTCCACCACCGGCGAAACGCTGCTGCGCAACGTGCAGCCCTTGTTCGCGGAACTCAATTTCGGCGGTTTCGCGGTGGCGCATAACGGCAACCTCACCAACGCCATGAAGCTGCGCCGCGACCTGATAGAACAGGGCAGCATCTTCCAGGCGACCTCCGACACGGAAGTGATCATCCACCTTATGGCGCGCAGCAGCAGTGTGCGCTCGCTGGAAGAGCGCCTAGTAGAAGCGCTCATGCAGGTGGAAGGCGCCTATTCGCTCATCTGCCTCACCAAGGACTCGCTGCTCGGCGTGCGTGATCCGCTCGGCGTGCGCCCGCTGGTGCTGGGCAAGCTCGGCGAGGCGTTCATCCTTGCTTCAGAAACCTGCGCGCTCGACATCATCGGCGCGGATTATGTGCGCGATATCGAAGCGGGGGAGATGGTGGTAATCAGCAATGAAGGCATCCGCAGCCATCGTCCGTTCAAGGAACAGAAAAAGCGCTTCTGCGTGTTCGAATATATCTACTTTGCACGTCCCGACAGCGTGCTCGAAGGCCGCGGCGTATATGAAGCGCGCAAGCGCATCGGGCAGGAGCTGGCCAAGGAGAAACCCGTGACGGCAGACCTCGTCGTGCCGGTGCCGGACTCCGGCGTGCCTGCCAGCATCGGCTATGCGGCGGTTTCCGGCATCCCGTTCGAGCTGGGCATCATCCGCAACCATTATGTGGGCCGCACGTTCATCGAGCCGAGCGACCATGTGCGCCATCTGGGCGTGAAGCTCAAGCATAACGCCAATCAGGCGATCCTGAAGGGCAAAAGCGTGATCCTCGTGGATGACAGTATCGTGCGTGGCACCACCTCTAAAAAGATCGTGAGCATGGTGCGCGACGCAGGCGCGCGCGAAGTGCATATGCGTATCGCCAGCCCGCCCACCACGCATTCCTGCTATTATGGCGTGGATACGCCCGAACGCGCGCAGCTGCTGGCCGCCCAGCATGATGTGGAAGCGATGGCGCGCCTCATCGGGGTGGACAGCCTCGCCTTTATCTCCATCGACGGCCTTTACCGTGCGATGGGCGAAGCCGCGCGCGACAGCGCCAATCCCAAATTCTGCGATGCCTGCTTCACCGGGGAATATCCCATCTCGCTTACCGATATGGAAGAAAAGCAGAACAGGGTGCACAGCAAGGACCTCTTCGCAGGCCTCGCTGAAATCTAGCCCATGATGGAGGCTTTACCCAAGCTCAGGGAAAGCAGGCAGTTTCCTGTAACCCTGCTGGTGTGTTTACTGTCGTTTTTCTTCACATTCCTGTGGTGGTCGGATGTGGATATCAGCGGCCTGTTCGCCAACGGCAATATCCGTCGCGGCGAATTGTGGCGGCTGGTGAGCGCGGTATTCGTTCACGGCGATATATTGCATATAGCCTTTAACCTCTACTGGGTATGGCTGTTCGGCTCCCTGCTGGAAAAGGCCTATGGCAGTATAAGGTTCATTGCGCTTTTCCTGTTCTTTGCCGTCGGCAGCTCCGCATGGGACTATGCGCTTGCTTCCGGCGGCATTGGCGTCTCCGGCGTGGTGTATGCCTTTTTTGGCATGCTGCTGTTGCTCAAGGACGATGACCGCTTCATCCACGCGCTGGATAAAGGCACGGTAGCCTTGTTCACCGGCTGGTTTATCGCCTGCATTATCTTGGGTTCCGGCCTGATCAAGACCAGCGGCAACCAGTATGTGCTGGGGGTGTTCGTGGTGGCGCTGATTGGCGCGATCAATGCCTTCCCCGGGCTTTATAAACGTTATGGCACGGCGCTGAATATACTCTTCATACTGGCGGTCAGCGCCATGATGAATGACGGGTTAAATATCGCCAATGTGGCGCACGGGGCAGGGTTGCTGCTCGGCCTCCTTACAGGGGCCGCGCTGGCCGGAAAGGGCGTCGTCCGGCCGCTGGCATGGGTGCTGGCAGTCAGTGTGTGCACGGGCGGTGTGGTGGCCAGCGTTTATGCGCGTCCTTATATCAATATCACCAAGGAAGCCTACCGCTATGAGCAATACTGGTGCTACCACGCGCTTAAAGGTAACAGGAAAGCGGATGCCATGCGCTGGTGTGAACAGGCATTGCTGTATGATAAAGGAAATTTTGATAACATGCTCAATATGGGGCTCGCGTACGAAATATCCGGTGATAGAACAAAGGCGCAGGCCTATTATGAAAAAGCGCGCGCGATTGATCCCCAACGGTTTGAAAAATATGATAAACCAAAATAGGAAACAGGTATGAGTGGAACATTAACCGGGCGTATAGCGCTCATCACCGGCGCATCGCGCGGCATCGGCGCGGCTGTGGCGCAGCGTTTCGCCAGGGAGGGCGCGCATGTGATCCTGGTGGCGCGCACCGTTGGCGGGCTGGAAGCGGTGGATGACGCCATACAGAAAGCGGGCGGCATGGCGACACTGGTGCCGATGGACCTCGGCGATGGCAACAAGATCGACCAGCTGGGTGCGCAGATAGCCGAGCGTTACGGCAAGCTGGACATACTCGTGGGCAATGCCGCGATGCTGGGAAGCCTGATTCCGCTGGCGCACATGGATACCAAATTCTGGGACAGGATAATGGCTGTCAACCTCACCGCCAACTGGCGGCTTTTGCGTATCTGCGACCCGCTGCTTCGCCGTTCGGATGCCGGGCGCGCCATGTTCGTTACCAGCGGTGTAACCGGGGCCGCTTTCCCGTTCTGGGGGGCATATTCAGTGAGCAAGTCAGCGCTGGAAATGCTGGTGAACACCTATGCGGCGGAAATAAAGGATACGAATGTGCGCGCCAATCTGGTCGATCCCGGCGTCGTGCGCACCGACATGCGCGCCAGCGCCATGCCCGGCGAAGACCCGCAAACGCTGACGCCGCCTTGCGCCATTACGGATGTATTTGTGAAGCTGGCGCAGCCCGCCTGCACTGCGAGCGGAGAAAAATTCGGAGCACAATGACTGGGGCGTTTTCGCGTATTACGCCGTGCAGGCGTACCTACTCGGTGCGCATGCCGCGTTTAACCTTAAAGGTGGTGCCGTCCTTCAGCGTCAGCAGTCCGTCCGGCGGAAGCTTGGCGCGGCCGCGCTCGTCCATGATCATAACGGACCCGTTATCGCGGAACACGACATGCTGGCCGTCGTAAAGCTCGGCGGTGATGGCGGTATCGTCATTGCCGGATTTACGCATGCTGGGGCTAAGCTTTGTAATGGGTTCGGGCGTTTCTTCTGTTTTCTTTTCGTTATACGGTAAGCGTTTCTGTAACTGTGTATCGACGACCGCACCATTGGCAATGCGCTGCGATACTCTGTTGAGATTGTCGAGATCCCCTTCCTGGACCTTGTCAGTGAACGTTGTTTTCTTCCCCGTCCTATATTGGTTGGTTTCATTAATTAGCTTGCCTGAACTGACCAGTTTCAGCACTTCATGCTGTATTTCTTCGTTGGCTTGCTGCAGTTCGATATTCACATATCCGCGGGGCGTAAAGTTCAGGGGCGGAAGGCCTGAGGAAAGCTTGCGGGGCTGCGCAGGATATGTCGGGCTCATCTGCGCAAATGCGTCGGTAGCGATGAGGCTTACGGATAATACAAGTGCATGAAGATATGGGCGCATATGAGCTCCTTGTTGAACTCCTTCAATATCAGGAAATAAATAATAGCACAGAATTAAATAAAATTAAAGTCTGTGATGCATTGAAAAGCATAGACTTATTATGAGTTGCACCGTATCAAACCACATGCAGAAGACCTCATTCTCCTTAAGCGACGAGCGTTCGATACTATTTCTTGTCGGCGCGGTGCAGTTCGTCAATATCCTTGACTTCATGATGGTAATGCCGCTCGGGCCCGATTACGCCCATAAGCTCGGCATTACGAGCTCGCATCTGGGCTGGGTAGGAGGAAGTTATACGGCGGCAGCGGCGCTGGCGGGCATTCTCGCCTCCCTTTTCATCGACAGCCTCGACCGCAAGAAAGCATTGCTTTACTGCCTTGGCGGCCTGTCCGTCGCCACGGTACTGGGCGGTTTTGCATGGGATTTCGGCACTCTTATCAGCGCGCGCATCGTGGCGGGCATGTTCGGCGGCCCGGCAACGTCGCTGGCATGGTCCATCGTGGCTGACGTGGTGGAACCCAGCCGCCGGGGGCAGGCCATGGGCAAGGTGATGGCCGCATTCTCCATTGCTTCCATCGTGGGAGTGCCGTTCGGGCTTGAAATGGCCAAACTCAACGACTGGCGCACTCCGTTTTTTGTCACCGGCGCACTGGGGCTTCTCGTGTGGGTGCTGGTGTATATCCGCATGCCTTCGCTTACCCTGCATCTGAGCGCGCAGAACCGGCAGGCGATGTCGTTTCGCTACCTGCTGGCGATGTTCAGGAACCCGCAATACGTGATGACCTATCTGTATATAACCCTTGCGATGATGGCGAGCTTCATGATCGTGCCTAACCTTGCCGCCTACGTGCAGTATAACCTGCATTACCCGCGTGACGGCATGGGCTGGCTCTATTTTGCGGGCGGTCTTGCCAGCTTCTTCACGATGCGCGTTACCGGAAAGATGATCGACCGTTTCAGCGCCACGCAGGTAAGCGTGGTGAGCAATATCACCTACATCGCGGTGCTGTGGATTGCGTTCATAAGCAGCCTGCATCTTTCGGTGACGCTGTTCTTCGTGCTGTTCATGTTTGCGCTCGGCATGCGCAATGTGAGCTCCACGACGCTCGCCACCAAGATACCTGTACCGCAGGAGCGTGCGGGTTTTATGTCGGTATTCAGCTGCATGCAGGCCGTGGGCATGGCGACGGGCGCTTTCCTCTCCTCGGCGATTCTGCAGGAAGGCGAAGGCAGTGTGCTTATCGGCATGGACACCATCGCCGTGATCGCGTCCTGCATGTCCATCATCGTGCCGCTACTGATGCTGCGTGTGGAGCGGCGCCTGGTCAGGCCGCAATAGGCAGGCTCAGCGTGGCCTTCAGGCCGGGGTTGTTGTCTTCCAGCAGCAATGCGCCGCGATGCAGTGTGGCCACCGCTTCCACAAGGCTGAGGCCCAGCCCCGTGCCTTTAGACGTGCGGCTGGCCTCCATGCGGAAGAACCGTTCCTTGATTTTTTCGTGGAATTCCACAGGAACGCCCATGCCGTTATCGGCAATGCAGCAGATGATCCTGTTACCGTCCGACGAGAGGGTAATGCTGACTGTGCCCCCGTTGGGAGTGTATTTGATGGCGTTGTCCAGCAGGTTGGCGATGGACTGCGTGAGCATGGGCTTGTCGGCGCTCACGTTGAGGCTGGCGGGGATATGCTGGTACAACGTGATGGATTTCTCTTCCGCGAAAGCGGCATAGAAATCGATGACGTCGCCGAGGGAATCGGCAAGGTTGAACAGGCTGAAATGCCCGCTTGCCACGCCGGATTGCGCCTGCGAGATGCGCAGCAGCGAATTGAGCGTGTCCACGATGGAGTCGATCTCTTCCATGCTGTGGCGTATCTGTTCGTCCAGCGCATGCTGTTTGGGGTGCGTCAGCAGCTTTTCCAGGGTGATGCGGTGGCGGTTGAGCGGGGTGCGCAGGTCATGGGCGATGTTGTCAGACGTCTGTTGCAGGCCTTTCACCAGTTCCGCAATGCGTTGCAGCATGGAATTGACGTTGTCGGCCAGCTTGTCGAATTCGTCGGCGCTGTGCGCCTGCGGCACCGATACGTCAAGATTGCCGGAGATCACCTGCTTGCAGATATCGTTTACCTTGCCCAGCTTGCGCCGGATGGCCGAAGAGAGCAGGGCGCTTCCCAGCAGCGTGAAGAACAGTGACAGCAGCACGCTGAGCTTGACCACATCCAGCACGGTCTGCTTGGCCCGGCTGGGCCCGCGCAGGCTGTAGCCCATGAGCATGCGGTATTTGTTGGGGAAAACATATTCCTGCGCGAGGATGTTCACATAGTCGAGCCCGCGGTTGGACTCGATGTCGAACATGATCCATTCGCCCGAATGGGCTATTTCTTCCGGCCATGTCTCAAGGTTGCCCGCAATGGGGTCACCGTGCTCGTCTTCCAGCAGGTTGATGGCAAGGCCTTCCACCTCTTCGTCAATATATTCGGCCAGCTGTGATTTCAGCTCTTCGATGCCGCGCGTCTTATACACATGCACGGCGGCGTTCATCTGCGCGGCGATGCGGTGGCGTATCTGGTCTTCCATCTCGCGCACGGTGGCGAAATAGACGAACGCCAGCAAGCCGCAAACCGTAAGGCAGAAAAAAATGCCGTAGAACAGCGCGATCCTGAACGTGGTGGAATTAAGAAGCCTGAACCGCATCTTTATTTGCTTGAATATTAAGTATAATCGTGGTGATTGGGTGACATTATACTAGGTTTGCAGTAAAGTACAGGCTATGGCGTTCTGGTACATCACAGGCTGCCTGCAGCAGGAGCAGGAAGGTAACACCGCGATCTATTTTCCGGCTGCGGGCATGCCCAGCCTTTCCAGGGCGCTGTCGCGCGATCACCTGCGCGGCTGGGTAAAACAGATGCGGCAGGATGCCGCCCCGGAATCCATTGACGACGAAACCGACCGCCTGTGGCGCACCTACAGCGAGCTGCATGTGGAAGACTATGTGATCGTGCCTGCCGGTGACACGGAATTCTCGCTCGGCGTGGTGAAGGAAGCCTACCGCTTTGAGAAGGAAGGGGTACAGGAGGGCAGGCATGTGTGGCCTGTGCAATGGGTGGCCCGCAACATACCCTTTGCCGATTATCCCGTGCTGAAGCCTTACCGGGGTATACGCCTGCCCAAAGAGATACCCGCCGAAGAAGCCCGTATCAAGTTCAGGAAATATCTTCCTTCATTACGTGCAAAGAGTTATGTAATATTTCGCTGGGTTTCGGTGGTCATCCTGATCGCCGAACTGTTCTATTTCTGGCCGCATTAAGGATGCCCCGTAAGATTATGGAAAAGATATTCGTTCAAATCCCCTGTTACCGTGACCCCGAATGCCAGCAGACGCTCAAGGACATGTTCGAGAAAGCGTCACACCCCGCGCGCGTGTTCGCAGGCGTGTGCTGGGTGCTCAATGAAAGGGAAGATGGGGACTGCCGCAAGGAAATCCACGGATTTCCCGGTCAGGTGAGGAATGTCTATTTCAGCGCGGAAGAAGAACTTGGCATCAACTGGGCGCGCCAGCAGGCGCAAACGCTGTGGCAGGGGGAAGACTACATCCTCTGCATCCACGCCCATATGCGCTTTGAAAAGGGGTGGGACGAGATCCTCATCTCGCAGCTCAAACGTGCGCCAGGCCGCAAGCCGGTGCTTTCCACCTGCCCGCCGGGTTATGTGGCGCCCGATGAATTTCCCTACCGCGACGAGACCAAGGCTTCGTTTGCCACGGTGTATAAGGTGGACCCTTCCGACCCGCAGATACTGGGCGTTGCCGGAAAGCTGATACATAAGGATACGAATATCCCCTACCAGATGCATTCCCCCTTTGCGGTCGGCAGCTTCATGTTCGCGCGCAGCGAGATGATGCTCGAAGTGCCGTTCGATCCGCATTTGTATTACTACAATTCCGAACTGGCCTATTCGGCGCGCCTGTGGACGCACGGCTACGACATTGTGCAACCGGACGCTTACGCGGTCTATCACTGGTATGGCCGCACCTATGCCACGCCCCGGCCTTACCGCGATATCCACAATCCGCGCCATGCCGACAGCCTCATGCGTCTTAAGCATCTGCTCAGGCTCGAACTGGCGGACCGTTCCGCCGTCATCTCCGAGATCGAGCGTTACGGGCTGGGTAATGCACGGCGCATAGAGGATTTCTGGACATTTTCCGGCATTCATCCCCAGCGCCCGTATATCCCCGATTTTGCAGGCAGGGGCATGTGGGACGATACCTTCCTGCAGGTGATGAAGCACTACGCCAGACCCGCGCCCAAACAACCCACCATCTTTGTGCAGATCGCCAGCTACCGTGATGCCGAATGCCAGTGGACGGTGAAAGACATCTTTGAGAAGGCCGCGCATCCCGACCGCATCGTCATCGGCATCTGCTGGCAGTATGACCCTGACGAGGATCAGGACTGCTTCAAGGTGAGCGTAAGGCCGGATCAGGTGAGGATCGCGCCGTTCCACTGGAGCGAAAGTCAGGGCGTGTGCTGGGCGCGACATCAGGCGCAGCAATTGTATGGCAACGAGGATTATGTGCTCATGATCGACAGCCACATGCGCTTCGTGTTCGGCTGGGACGAAAAACTCATCGGGCAGCTGGCGCTGTGCAAATCGCCCAAGCCCGTGCTGAGCAATCATCCCGCATCCTACATGCCGCCGCACGAGCTTGAACATAATCCCGGCCCCACCGCGTTATGCGTGCTGCCCTTCACCGATACGGGCGATATCCGCGTCAGCGGCGGGTTCATGCGCCGCAAGCCGCCTTACCCCTTGCTCGGCGCATTCGTGGCGGGCGGTTTCATCTTCGCCGGGGGCAGCATCATCCGTGATGTGCCCTACGACCCGTATATGTATTTCAACCAGGAAGAAATGTCGCTTTCCGCGCGCCTGTTCACGCACGGATGGGACGTGTACTCGCCCAACGAGGTGCTGGCCTATCACTGCTATAACGTGGGCGAGCATGCCAAGAAGCGCCCGCTGCACTGGACGGATAACGAGGCATGGAGCAAGCTGCAGAAGACTGCCAAGCAGCGTTTCGACCACCTGCTTGACCACACTCCCACCGACGACCCGCAGGTGCTGCGCGACCTTATGCTCTACGGGCTTGGCGATGTGCGCACGCTGGCGCAGTTTGAAGAGTTCGCCGGTATCGATTTCAAAAAACGCGTTGCCAGCGACAAGGCGCTCAATTACGGCATTACCGATGAGATGACCAGCTACATGCGCGAATCCGCTCCCATGCTGGTGAAGCCGAATCCGCAGGGCGGCGGCGCGAAAGTGACCGCGTTTCCCGATCCGGCGCAGGCCTGCGCGCTGCCCTATAACTTCATGCAGCTTGCCAATGGCGACCAGCGCCAGCTGAACGTGGATACGTCCGCGCCCAAGGACGTGCTGCTGATTTATGATTACATCGAGAAGGAGCTGTGCCAGTCGCTGGCGCGCTACGCGGACTCGCAGACCTTCACCGACCTGACCGTGGTGGACTATAACCAGACCACCAAGGACAAGGTGGTGACCGTCAAGAACGAAGGCCGCATCACCAACCATGTGGAGATCGACGGCATGGCGGGCGATGTGCTTTCCATCTTCAACGATATTTACTGCAACCGCATGGCGCCGTTCTACAACGTGAATTTCGAGTGGTACGAACGCCCGCAGATTCTGCGTTATCCGGCAGGCGGCAAATATAACCAACACGCCGATGCCGACCACTGGCTGCCCGAAAAGAACGAATGGGTGCGCGTGCAGGACCGCGATTACAGCGTGCTGTTATACCTGAATGACGAGTATGAGGGCGGGGAGATCCACTTCGTGCATCAGAACTTCAAGATGAAGCCCAGACCCGGTATGCTGCTGGCGTTCCCGTCCGACCACCGCTTCCTGCATGCGGCGCTGCCCACCACTTCCGGCATACGGTATGTGATGGTAAGCTGGGCGGCCGCGCTGGGCACGCGCAGGGTAAGGCCGCAGCCTCCCTATGCGTCTGTCTTCGTGCGCCAGAAGCGCGCGAAAGCGCCTTAGAACCTGTTCATACTCTCTACTAATAAACAACCCCGCCGCAAGCAGCGGGGTGTTAAGTGTAAGGGGGATGAAGACATCCCCCTTCGCTAACGCTTACCCTCTCTAAAGGGGTCGTCGCCTTCGGCTCCTCCACGCCGTAAGCGGCGGGGAATGTACCTGGAGGGATCCAGGATTAATCATATTATTTGATAATCAGATAATAATATGGTATGGTATTGAAATGATGAGAACTATTTCAGTTGCCGAAGCCGCACGCGGCTTTGCCGATGTCATTAACCGTGTTCTGTATCGACGTGAAAGCGCGTTGCTTATCCGGGGAGGAAAAGCCGTTGCCAAAATCGTCCCCGTAGAGGAAACAGCCAAAACAGGTTATGATCTTGCCTCGGTCTGGACAAAGCTGGAGCATCTCTCCCCCGGTGAGGCAGAGGATTTTGGCCATGACATCGAGAATGCCCGTAAGAGCCTTCCCTCACCAAGGGGCCAATGGGACTGATCCTTGATACCTCCATTACCGCTTCATGGTGTGGAACGTGCGATCCCGCCAGAACGAAAAATTACCCGCTCTGCGCTCGTTGAGCAGTTTCTTGCCAATCTTGAGGTGCTGGATTTTGATCTGCCGGTTGCCAGAAGGCATGCCAGCATCTGGGCGGGTTTGGAACAAAGCGGGTCTATGATAGGGCCGTACGACCTGATGATTGCAGCAACGGCGCTTGAGCATAACCACCAGCTCGCCACCCTGAATTATGGAGAGTTCAGAAGGGTTCCATCCTTACAGCTTGTCGATACTGCACCGTTCATAGTGTAGTTGCGCCATGCACTGGCTGATCGCTACTGGAACTTGAAACTCAGCGCGCAGTTTAGGTTATTTCCATTGTCCACCAGCAGGGAATAACGCGGTGCAGATGCTCCGTTGTTATTGTCAGCGCAGGTCAGGGAGGAGCCTGCTATAGGCGTGAGGATCGAGCCTACAATGGTGCCGCCGCCATAAGCCCATCTCGCGTCTACTGCGAGTGTTCTGTTGAGGTAGCTGATAGTAACATGTCCTGTATTGGGAAGTCCGTCATCAAGCTTGCTGTCTATTGAAGAAGCCTGCCTGACGGAAAGGGCAGGCACTGAATAGATGTAGGAAGCGCTGGTATTGCTTATTGCGGAAAGGCCAAAATAATTGAGGCCTGTAACAATCCCGTTACTACCACCAGCTTCACCGCCGAAGGCATAAATATGATTTCCCTGTCCAATAGCCGCGACAGGAAAATAGTTGGGAATATTGGTGGCCGTGATGTTCTGGGTTACTACGGTGCTGCTGGCAGCAGTAAAACTGCCGTCAATAAGGCGAGCCGCGCTTAGATCCACCCAGAACATGACGGTTTCTCCCGCACCGAAGAGATGGGCGCTTGTAATGCTTACACTATTTATCCCTTCAAGATAGCCGTTACCATCGCCCTGACCGGCAAGCGAACCGCGTGCTGCAAAGCCGAAGCGGCTGGCCTCCGGTTCAGGAATATCCCCCGGTAAATAGCCGTATTTCCCCCGGAAGGTATTAACGGCCTGCTGATATTTCTCGATCTGACTGATCTGCGCCCGCACCGCTGCTGCGCTGATGAGGTCACGCCCGACCAGCACCCCGCCGACGATGAGGCCGACGATGACCAGCACTATGCTGATTTCAATGAGGGTGAAACCTTCTAACCTGTTGTATTTCCGTGAAATGAGGGGGGGGGGCTGATATATTGGTAAGCATATGTTTTAGCGAATACCCCAAACGGTGAAAGAACCCACGGTAATCCATTATCAAAGATCAGTCCCGTTTACTGTAACATAACATCGGCAAGCAAGGCCAACGGAAAGTAAGATGGGAATTCTTAAGTAAATCAACTATATCTTACTTTCTGGCCAGTGGATGATGAGTATGCACAAGCCTGCTTAAGCGGTCCGGTTCCACATGCGTGTATATCTGCGTGGTGGAGATGTCGGAGTGCCCGAGCAGTTCCTGTATCACCCTGAGGTCGGCCCCGCCGGAAAGCAGGTGGCTGGCAAAGGAATGGCGCAGCGTGTGCGGGGAGATCAGTTCCGGGTCAAGGCCTGCACGCACGGCAAGCGCCTTGAGCAGTTGTGCGAAGCGCTGCCGCGTGAGGTGGCCTTCCTTGGCACCGGAGGGAAACAGGAACGGTGATTCGTTCTGTTGCGTTGCAGCATACTGGTTGACGGCCTCTATGGCGCTGTCATGCAGCGGCACCATGCGCTCTTTGTTACCCTTGCCGCGTATGATGAGAAAAGGTGTCGCATTGTTCGCCGTCTTGCGCAGGGTGGAAGCGGGAAGCGTCACCAGTTCGGATACGCGCAGGCCGCTGGCATAAAGCAGCTCAAGCATGGCGGTGAGGCGCAGATCGTCTTCGGAATGCGCCTGCGTGAGGAGTTTTTCAATGTCTTCCTGCGAGAGGCTCTTAGGCAGGCGGCGTTTCTGCTTCGGCGTTTCCAGTGTGGAGGCGGGGTCGTCCTTGCGGATGTTTTCCGTGAACAGGAAATGATAGAACTGGCGCAGGCTGCTGACACGGCGCGATATGCTGCTGGGCGCAAGCCCTCGCCTGGCGAGGCTTGCAAGATACGTTTCAAGATCACGGCGTTCGGCGGTTTCCAGCGGCGCTTTCTTCGCGGTGAGGAACATGCACGCGTCTTCAAGGTCGCGCCGGTAGGATTGCAGCGTGTTCTCCGACGCACCGCGCTCGGCGGCCATCATCTCTAAAAAGGAATCAAGGAGCGCGGTAGCTTTGTATTGCGTCATACGCGATGCTTCTGGCTTCTTTGGTGAATCCGGTGCCATTGAGTGCCTTGATCACGGGCACCAGCACCACTTCGTGCACTTTCTCGATGTCTTCGCTTTCCAGTATCAGCGCCGCAAGCATGAGCACTTCGCCCTTGCGCCCGGCATGTGCCGCCACGCTGAGCCTGTCCATGAGCGCTGCGGGGGGGATGTTGCCGTCATAGCGGCCTTTGCGGTCGAAGAGTTTATCCCAGACGGACGCAGGCACCTGATAGCCGAACACTTCCATAATGGACAGCAGGCGCGTGGCTCGGCGCGTATCCTGCGTGGCGGCCGCAGAATCCACCGCGAGGCGGGCTATAACGGTATTATCCGCTTCGCTGGGTGGGTTGCCTGCGCCCAGCGCGCCCACGAGGCTGGTTACGTCGCTGGCGAGCGGTGTCGCAAAAGGCATGGGCGGGGTTTTAGTGGCGGCATTGGGCGCGATCATGCCGGTGGCCAGCGCCTTGCTCTGCACCTTCTCGAAGAATTTCTGCTCCAGCTTGGGCACGGCGAGGATGTATTTCAGCGTCACGGGCGGCAGGCTGTCGAGTTTGTCCCTGATACGGTCGAGTTCGCCTGCCAGTTTGATGGCGGCGAAGTCCAGAAGCGAAATGGATGCGGGCAGGTTCTTGATCTGGAATTTCTTGTCGGAAAACGCGTGCACGATGTCCTGCAGGAAGGGATCGTCCTTCGCGCGCGATTCGCGCAGCAGGTCCAGCGCGAGGTTGGCTTCTTCGTATTTTCCCGCAGCCGCCTTGCAGATGATGCTGAGCTTCTGCCAGAACGCGAGGTCGGTTTCGTCGTTGATCGCCTGTGCCTGCGCCATCTGGCAGGCGGAGGTGGTATCATCCTTCAGCAAGAGGAGTTGTGCCTGCAGTTTTTTGACCGAAGGGGTGGCAAGCTTGGGCGGCACCGCGCCAAGCAGTTGCAGCGCCCTGTCTTCTTCGCCCAGCGCCACCAAAGCTTCGGCGCGTTTGGCCAGCCACTCGCCCTTGCTGCCCTCAGGCGCCGTGGCGCTTGTCAGCAGCAGGCTGCTCACCTGTGTGCGCAGCGCTGCATTGCCGATGCCTGATTTAATCCACGAGAGCAGCGCCGATGCGGAAGCATAATCGCTGCCTTTCCAGATGGTGGCGGGCAGGCCGCCGTTATTTTCCTGCAAAGTGCCCAGCCCGTCGATGGAAGGTGCTTCGATCGCGCTTACGTCAATGGTAACGGCTGGCTTTGCCGCCGTGGAAAGGGCAGGAGGCGTCTGCGGTATCGCCAGTGTTTCGCGCGGGCCGGGTGTGGTTAAGGCCTGTGGCTGCGCGGGCGTGTATTGTGCCAGTGGCGCAGCCGTCCCCGTGGGAGCCTCCGGCCCCGTTTCAGCGGCAAGAACCTGCCCTGATAGCACTGCCGTGAGCAATGCCAGCTGTGAACGCTTACTTAACAAACCTGTCATTGGGCAGCACTTTCTCAACCGTCTGGATTTGCGGAGCAATCTCATGCATGGAGAGAAATGCTCCCCCGGCGGCAACGGCCAGCAATAACGCGACAACCAGCACTTTCATCATGATTAGCTTCACTCTTTATCGGTATTAGGTTAGACGGTACGTATGGCAGAGCATAGCACAGTTTCCCCAATCCGCAATCGGCTAGGACTCGCGCGCCCGCTGGTGCTGGTGGGTCTCATGGGCGCAGGCAAGACCACGATCGGCCGCAGGCTGGCCAAGGAGATCGGGCTCGATTTCTACGATTCCGACGTGGAGATAACCGAAGCAGCAGGCTGCAGTATTTCCGATATTTTTGCCATATACGGCGAGCCTGTTTTCCGCGATCTTGAAAAGCGTGTGATGCAGCGGCTTATTGCGTCTGAGCCTGCCATCATCGCTACCGGGGGCGGTGCGTTCATTAATACCGAAGTGCGCCAGCTCATTAAAAGCAATGCCTATTCGCTGTGGCTGCGCGCCGACCTCGATACGCTGGAAGACCGCGTCTCCCGCCGCAATACGCGCCCGCTGCTGGAACAGGGCGACAAGCGCGCCATACTTGCCCGCCTGATGGACGAGCGCTACCCTGTTTACGCGGAAGCAGACCTGCACATTAACAGCGGCAGCGGCGCGCATGAACTGATCGTAGACCAGATAGCAAACCTGCTGGCCGCGCACCTTGATAAGGAAAAACCATGAGCAAGACCCTGCGCGTAGACCTCGGCGACCGCAGTTATGATATTCTGGCAGGCAGCGGCTTGCTGGCAAACGCGGGCGAGCTGATGAAACCGCTGCTTCGCCGCCCGCGCGTCATTATCGTGACGGATACGAATGTTGCACCGCACTATGCCGCGCCGCTGGAAGCATCGCTCGCGCAAAGCGGCATCGCTTCGCAGCGCGTAGTGCTGCCCGCAGGCGAAGCAACCAAAAGCATGAGGGGGCTGGAATCGCTCACCGATGCCTTGTTCGAGCTTAAGCCCGACCGCAACACCACATTGGTGGCGCTGGGCGGCGGTGTCATAGGCGATATTACCGGATTCGCCGCCAGCATCGTGCTGCGCGGCATTGATTTCATCCAGATTCCCACCACGCTGCTCTCGCAGGTGGACAGCGCCGTCGGCGGCAAGACCGGCATCAACAACGCGTTCGGCAAGAACCTCATCGGCAGTTTCTACCAGCCAAAACTGGTGCTGGCCGATATCGGCTCGCTCAAAACCCTGCCGCGCAGGCAGATGCTGGCGGGCTATGCGGAAGTAGTAAAATACGGCGTTATTTCCAATGCGCCGTTCTTCGCGTGGCTACAGGAGAATGGAACTTCGGCGATAGCGGGTGATGAAATAGTGCTGGCGCATATCGTTTATGAAAGCTGCAAGGCGAAGGCCGACATCGTGGGCAGGGACGAACGCGAGTCCGGCCTGCGCGCGCTGCTCAATTTCGGCCATACGCTCGGCCATGCGCTGGAAGCGGAAGCGGGTTTCAGCGATACATTGCTGCACGGTGAAGCGGTGGCTGTCGGTATGGTGCTGGCGCTGCGCCTTTCGGTCATGCGCGGGCTGTGCAAGGCGCAAGACTATGAGCAGGTGAAAGCGCACCTGAAGGTGGCGGGCCTGCCGGTGTCGCCGCTGGATATCGCTCCTGCATGGGATAAGGCGGCCCTTATCGGGCATTGCTATCAGGATAAGAAAGCGCGCGACGGCAGCCTCACCTTTGTGCTGGCGCAGCAACTGGGCAAGACGGATATCTACCACGATGTTACACGGCAGGAGCTTGAAGCCCTGCTGGCCGAAGTGGTGAAATGAGCGGGAAACCCTATCTCATCGAATATACGCGCATAGGCGCGCAGGTGAAGGTGACGGCCTGCGACCCGGACACGGGCATCGAAGCGAGCGTTATCGTGCCTGCCAGCACGTCACAGAAAGATATGTCCGACCTTGCCGTGCGCAAGCTGCACTATGTGATGAACAGGAAAGAAAACCCGTCGTCATAAAGGCTGCGTGAGCAACAGCGCGATGGCGATGAAGCTGAACGCCGCGCTGAGCGAAATTCCTACCCTGTAGATGCTGATATTACCCGCCTGTTGCTGATACTTCACCGCCAGCCCGTGCATGAGCGCGAATAATATCACCACCGGATAGGCATAGCGCGCGTCGGCATAGTTGCTGTTGGTGGTGCGCAGCAGCAGGTAAAGCGCGGCGCATATCATGAAGCCAGCGAAACCGGCGAGCAGCAGGAGGGTTAGACGCTCCGGCATCTCCAGCTTTTTCCATGCGCGCAACACGGACGCCACGCCGTAGACGAGCATGGCCAGCCATACCACTTTCTGCACGATGATGAGGTCAGGGCAGGGCCAGTTCAGTGAACTGTTGCCAAGCAGCAGCGTGTGCAGCCACACATTCCAGAACGATTCCTGCCCGAGGCCGAGCTGCGTATCGTAAAGGAACAGGAACGGGTTGAAGCTGCTGATGCGGCTCCATACATACTCCCACGCGTAAGACTCTTCAGTAATGTGGGTCATGATCCAGCCGTGACGGGTGGTGTGCGAGTTGCACAGCCATGCGAAAGCGCCGGAAATGATAAGCCCGGGCCGCAAGAGCTTGCCTATGTTACGGCGTTGCTGCCATAGTGTGAATGCCAGCGCAAGGGTTGCAAGCCAGACCATCACCACGCCGCTGTTCTTGCCCAGCACCGCCAGCCCCGCCCACCAGAAGGCGATGGAAAGGCTGCCTGCTTCGCGTGTCTTTATCCAGCGTATGAGGCCGTAGAAAGCACCCGCCTGTCCGGCGAACAGCATGACATCGCACGATAGCCTGCCAGCCATGGTGATGCCCACAGGCCAGAAGAAGAATAACAGCAGCGCAAAATAATAGCTGCCTGACCCCGGTTGCAGCAGCAGGCGCAGTATGTGCATGCCGTTGATAAGGAACAGGGCATAAATGCCGAAGGAAAGGTAACGCGCGAGCTGTTCGGGTTCCGGCAGCTCCAGAGCGCGCGCGCTGCCAAGCAGGGCGGCGCAGAGCACGTAATACAGCGGCGGGTGGCGCGCTGCGGCTCCGATGCCGTCCTCAGGCGTGGGCAGCCTGTGATTGTCCAGCAGGAACTCCACATAGGTCATGTGCGAGATGGAATCGACGGTGAAATCCTCCCATCCGGTCGCGCATATGTGGAACTGGATGAGCGCCAGCACCGCGCCAAACAGCAGCAACGTTACCCGGTCGAACCCGGCCCTGTAGGAGTAATACAGACTCAGCGCGGCGATAAGGGCAAAGGGCACCAACGCTGCGAGCAGTTGCGTCATTGTATCCTTGTTTCGATGAAGGCGGAGCGTTTCAGGTCGCGCATGTATTTCTGGGCTTCAAGCTCCAGCTTCTGCGCGTAAATAGCCTGCTTGGTGGCGCCGGTGTCGGCATTCGTGCGCGCGACGGACGTATCCGCCGGAAGCTCGATGCGTTCGCACAGCATGAACAGGCGGATGCCCTGCGGCGTCACCACCGGCTGCGATACGCCGCCTACATTCATGATCATGAGCAGTTCGCGCAGCTTCTCCGGCATTTCGTCGGATACGGCGCGGTTAAGCGTCACGGTGAAATCCACGTCTTCAAGGTCGCCTGCGCCCGCCATGGATTTATCCTCGCATTTTCCGGGCTTGCGCGCCACCTCGCGCGAGAGCTTGAGCAGCAGTTCCGCTTCCTGCTCCTTGGCGTCGGGCTTCATGTTCATGAGGATCTGCTTATAGGTAAGCTCGGCGCGCGGTTCCGGTGCCAGTTCTTCCGCATCCGCCACCTTATTCTCGATGGGCTTCTCGGCCATGGCGGGCACTTTGCGGAAATCCACCAGCTTCACGATCTGGTAGCCGCTGGCTGTGCGTACCGGGACGGATACGCCGCCTTTAGCAAGGCCGGTGATGCCTTTGACGATGATGGGATCAAGCTGGGCGGTTTCCACCCAGAACGGTTCCGCACGCACGGCCCCGGTGGAACTGGAGAACTGCGCGGCCACCGCTTCGAACTGCGCGCCGTTATGGATGGCGTCGGCCAGCTTGACGGCAATGGCCCGTATCTTGGGTTCGTTCTTGGGTGAATCTACCGGCAGCTGCATCACGGCGATTTTCACTTCCTTGGCAAGCGGCTGCTGCACGGCAGGTTTTGCTGCTGCTGCCTTGTTCTGGCCCGACTTGCGCGACACGTAGCGCGCGATCTCCGCGTCACTGATGCGGATGCGCGGGCGCACCTTTCTCAGCACGATCTCAGACCATGTCATCTGCGCGCGCACCTGATCCTCGAATGAGCTCATGGAAAGGCCGCGCTGGCGGATGAATTCTTCAAGGCTGCCCGGTGGCCTGTTGCTCTGCTGCTCGATCTGGGAAAACCCTTCCTTCAGTTTTTCCGGCGGGATGGTAATGCCGTTGCGTTCGCCCTCTTCGCGCTGGAGCTGTTCGTCAACCAGCTGGCGCAGTATCTGCGGCATGAGGCGGGCGCGGTTTTCGGCATTATCGGGAATGCCGGTGGTAGCCATGACGATATCCACGCGTTCGCCCAGGTCGAGCGTGGAGATGATCTTGTCATTGACGACGGCGGCGATATCAATGCTGGAGGCAAGGGCCGTGCTGCTGCAAAGGGCGATGGCAGCAATTAAGGATGCTAGGCGTTTCACTGGGGGCTCCCTGAACTGGATTCACTGGTCTGCGAAAGAGGCATAGCAGTTCCCTGCGCGGATTCAACCTCATTAAGGTTTCCGGCCCCGTCAAGGGTCGGTTTGGAGCTGATCTCGCCATCGCCGAAATTATTGAGTACAATCAACAGGCCAAAGGTGGTGGAGGGCCTTACATCTGCCTGGCTGATGAAGCTGCGGCCTATGGACGCGGTGACCCTCAGGCACTCATTATGGAACATCAGCGCCGTGCCTATGCCCACCGTGCTGGCCTCGATGTCCAGCGCGCTGCTGCTCTGCGGCAGGAAGGCGGAGCGCACCAGCGCCTGGTCGTTACTGCCAAGGTCGCGGCGTGCGTTCATGCTCCACTGCCAGTTGGGCGTGATGTCCCAGAAGGCGTTGCCGAAGACTTCCTTGCGGTTGCCGAAGATGGGGTCGTTACGCAGCGCGGTGTAGGTTACGTCGAACCCCACCGGGTTCATGGCGAACACCATGTTCACGTTGTTGCTGAGCGGGATGAGGCTGTCGCGGTCAAGCCTGAAGCTGTAGGACACGTCGAACCAGCGGTATTTAAGCCCCAGCCTGCCGATATAGTCGGAGAAATGCGGGTCGGGGTCGTTAGTGATGGGAAACGCGCTGTCGTCGTCTTCCTGATAGGTCTGGCCCAGCAGCCATTCGATCCACTCGTCCTCCGCCGTCTGCAGATGGCCGCGCATGCCGTACGTGAAGCGCGCGCCGCTTTCCACCTGGTCAAGGCCGGTATAGCGGTTGGCGGAGAAGAGGTTGGTGTCGTTGAGTTCCGCCACCTGGCTGTCCTCGTTGGGTATTTTGAGCGTAGGCGTCCTGCGCGGGCTCACGGCCACTTCCGCCATGGGCGCTATCATCAGGCTGCTGTTATCGCCCATCCTGCGCACGAACGGATAACGCCAGTTGAGCGTTGCCTGCGGAATCACCCTGCCCAGTGTGCCGCTATAGGGATTGGCGGGGTCGGTCGTCACCTGATCGCTGATGTCGTACACGTCGCCGCGTAGCGCAGCGCCCGCTTCAAATACCTGTCCGCTACGCGTGATGTAAGGGATCTTCCAGCCTGCCGTGCCCGAGAAACGGCGCGTACTCACGCCCTCATTGCGCTGGGTGACAAGCAGGCCGCCATCGAGCGTGGCGCGCGAACCGGCGAACTGCGGGGCGCTTTCATAATGGAAGCGGGCTTTGGGCAGCACGGTGGGCGACACGCTGCTGTCGTCCTGCACGGTGAGGCCCTGAAAGGACAGCGCTTCCACGGAGGCGTAATTGCGGTCTTCGATGCGTTCCGCATAGGCGCGCGAGGTCAGCACGTCGCGCCAGCCGAGGCGGTAGCGCTGCAGGAAGGTGTTGTCCGTGGTGCGCTCGGCGTCGATGCCTGCGTTCCATGTATCGGAAAGCTGGTAGCGGCCATTGGCCTTGATATAACCGCGCACCTGCGAACCGGGGATGATATTGCCGTCGCCGTCGCGGTTGTAGGTGTCGGTGATGGCGCCGTTAACATTAAGCTCGCCGCGTTCAAACAGCTTGCGAAACTCACCAGCCAGCAGCGGGTGCTCGTCGCTGATATACCAGGGGGTGAGGGTCATATCCATATCGGGAGCGAGCGAGAGATAGACCGGCAGCTTTACTACGCTGCCAAGGTCGGTGGCGCGAAAGAACTGCGGCGTCAGCACGCCTGACTGGCTGGGTGCGTCCGGCGTGGGATGGGAGAAATAGGGCGTGTAGATGACGGGCACGCCGTAGACGTCGAGGTAGGCGTCGTTATAGGTGACGCGCTTGGCTTCGTCGTCGATCCTGGCTTTGCTGGCCTGTATCTGCCACAGCGGCGCTTTTCCCTGCTCGCCGGGTGCCGCCTTGCACACTTTGCAGGGTGAATAGACCAGCTTGTCAAGCGTGGTGACGCTTTCGCTCACGCGTTCGCCGCGCCGAGCGGCAAACAGCGAGTTGCCTTTCAGGCGTGCCTGGAAATCCTTTACCACGCCGCGCTGCATTTTGCTGGTGAGCACTACATGGTCGGCGAAGAATACGTCGCCGCTGGGCTGCATGATGCTGACATGGCCGACGGCGGTAACCTTGTCGCTGTTGATGTCATACACCACGGAATCGGCGCGCAGGATGTTATCGTCCTGCACTATCTCCACGTTGCCCGTGGCGCTGGCGATGCCGTTCCTGTCGTCGTAATGCACATGTTCCGCCACCAGCAATGCTGGTGCGTCCTGGGAGATGACGCGGTTTTTCAGGTCAACCGCACCGGCATTGCCGCTAACCATGGCGGCAATAAGCAAGGCGGGACAGCTTTTTAGCAACAAAGACCTGAAACGACGCATGACCTGCAAAGAAACGTGGAATTTACCGTATCGTTGTAGCTGCCAAAACTTGGCGTTTCAAATGCTTTCTATATATAGTATGGGGGGGGCGTTCCGCCCCCGCTACCGCTCCCCCTCTAAAGTCATCGTCGTATAGAACTCCTCCGCGCATACGGCAACGGTGTCTATTCCAGTGCGTGGCAATCGGCGTGGAGGAGCGTGAGCTCCGACCCCGCAAGGGGTGAATGCGCGGAGCGCAGAGGGGAAAGCGTTTCCCCTTATTAAAACTCTAACCATCTTCCAAATGTAATAATAACCCGCCGCCGATCATAAGGCCGATCATCGCGGGAGCCCACGCGGCCAGCGTAACGGGTATCTCGCCGGTCTGGCCGAACGCCGAGATGAGATTGGTCATGAAGTGGAAGAGGAACCCGGTGCCAAGCCCCGCCACCACCAGCAGCGTTACGCCGCCACGGCGCGGCAGGCGCAGCGAGAACACGGCGGCGATCATCGTCATGGCGCAGAGCAGGAACGGGCTTGAAAGCGTTGAGTGCCAGTACATGCGATGGCTGAGTGCCGAGAAGCCTGCTTTTTCGAGCGTCTTGATAAAACCCGGCAACTGCCAGAAGGAAAGCGTCATCGGCGGGGCGAAGCTGTCCTGTATCTGCGTGGTGGTGAGATCGGTGCTGAGCTCCACCGTGTCGTTATGCTCAGGGATCGCGCCGGGCTGGGTAATGGTGACGTCGCGCAGCAGCAGGTGCTTGTCCTGCAAAATAGCGCTGGGCGCATCCATGCGGCTAAGGAACCGGTTATTGTCGCCTAAGCTTAACACCATTACATCATAAAGTTCCATGCCGTGGTTGGAAACCCGTTGCGCGTGGAACATGTGTTCCTTCACGTCGCCGCTGTCTTTTTCCACCTGACGTATCCACAGGCCTGACGATGAAACCGCGAGCAGGCTGGTTTTGCCGCTGATATACTTTGCCTCAAGCTGCTCAAAGCGCATGAGCATGGCGGCGGAAACGGGATTATAGACCGCAACCACGAATACGCCTGTGGCAAAGGCGAGTATCACTGTAGGCATAAGGAATTGCCATACGGAAACGCCTGCCGAGCGCGCCACCACCAACTCATGCGAACGCGTGAGGCGGGTGAGCGCCACCATCGCGCCGATCAGCACGGCGAAGGGCAATATACGCTGGCCGGAATAGGGCGTCTTGAAGAACAGCATTTCAAGCGTCACCGACATCGGCACTCCCGAGCCTTTATTGTCCGCGCCGCGGCGGATGAGTTCCACGAGGTCGCCCATCATGACGATGCTGAGCATGCCTGCAAACGCGATGGCAATGGCGATGAGGAACTGTTTGCCGATATAGAGCGATAACGTGAAAGGCAGGCGCATATTATGCGGGCACCTTTCTAAGCATGTTGTTATCACGAAGCAGCCACAACCCGGCGAGGATGGGCAATGCGAGGTTCACATACATCAGGCACACCATCCACGGATGCTTGATGGAAAGATTGAGCAGGCCGATGGAAGCTGAAAGGCTCAGCGCGCACAGCACCACCACGCCCACGATGCGTTGCCATTTGCCGCGGCGGTTGAGTTCGCCCGTGAGCAGCACCGCAACGCACAGCATGGTCACGGCCAGCGGGTAGAGCGGCCATGTGAGGCGGTTATGGCCTTCCGCGATGAGGCGTTCGGGCTCTTCGCTGCCCTTGGCGGGGAAGAGCAGCTCATGCACGTACATTTCTTCGGGCTGCAGCGAACGGTTCACGCCGCCGGGCACATAGAAGCTCAGGTCCAGCGTATACTGGTCGAAATCGAGAAAGGAAAGCCTGCCTTTTTCCACCTCCTGGCGGTTGCCGTTAGTGAGCAGGAAGCGCGGCCCCTGCGGCGTTTCCTCCAGCCTGCCTTGCTCGGCCATCATCGTCACCGGCGGGCCTTTGGGGTTGCGGCTGTCATGCACCATGATGCCGCGCATCGTGCCGTCCTTGTCGTGATCGTGGATATACACGGTGAGGCCGTCCACCGGGCTGTTGAACACGTCTTCCTGCAGCAGGAGCGTCGCGTAATTGTCGCGCATGAAGGCCTGCGAGCTTTTGAACTCGTGATAACTCAGCGGCAGCAGGAACAGTGATATGATGTAGGAAACGAGGCTTGTTCCCGCAGCCACGATAATAGCGGGTTTGGCGATCTGCATGCGGCTTAGGCCCACGCCTGAAAGCACGAGCAGCTCGCTGTCCATCGTGAGCTTGTAATACACGTACAGCACGGAACAGAGCATGGCCGAAGGCAAGATGAACAGCATCAGCGACGGGATCAGCAGCAATGTCAGCTCAAGGAAATTGCCGAATGAAATGCCGCGCCTGACGATGAAATCGATAAAGCGCAGCGCTTGCGTCAGCCATATGATGCTGGTAAGGCTCACGGTGACCACCGCTACCGTTGAAGCAAGGTGTTTGATGATGTACGTATTGTAGCGATACATAATCGTGTGTACCGAGTACCTATAGGATTAAAATTATGATTTCCGTTTCCTTTACCGAACATAGTACCGCCGCCGCAAGTGCAAAAGCAAAATCTTCCGGTAAATCTCTGCATGATACGCTGGTGGTGCTGGTGGCAGACGGAGGAAAACTCTCGCAGGCCGCCGCCGACCTCGATAAACAGACGCAGGGTGCGGTTGCCAAGGCGGTTGCGGCGGGCAAGTTCCGTGGCAAAAAAGGTCAGGGCATTACGCTGGTGGCCGCGAGTGGCGTGGATGTTGCCCGCCTCGTGCTGTTTGGCATCGGCAAGGAAAAGGATTTCGACGCGCTCGCCGCGCAGACGGCAGGCGGCGCGCTCTCGGCCTATCTCAATGGCGTTGGCGCGCAGAAGGCGCAGGTGCTGGTGGATTTACCCAAGGGCACGAAGCTGCCCGCAGCGGAAGCCGCCGCACAGCTGGCCTATGGCGCGGTGCTGCGCAGCTACTGTTTCGACAAATACCATACCAAAAAGAAACCCGAAGACCTGCCCACGCTGACAATGGCGGAATTCGCGCTCAAAGGCTCCGGCGCTGCCATCAAGCTATATGACGTGCTGGATAAAGCCGTGCAGGGCGTGTTCTTCACGCGCGATCTGGTCAGCGAACCGGCCAATATCATCTACCCCGAAAGCCTTGCTGAAAAATGTAAGGAACTCACCAGACTCGGCGTGACGGTAGAAGTGCTGGGTGTGAAAGAAATGACCAAGCTTGGCATGGGCGCGCTGCTTGGCGTAGGGCAGGGTAGCGTGCGTGAGTCCAAACTCGTGGTGATGCAGTGGAAGGGCGGCACTAAATCCGACGCGCCGCTGGCCTTCGTGGGCAAGGGCGTTACGTTCGACACGGGCGGCATCAGCATCAAGCCAGCAGGCGGCATGGACGAAATGAAATGGGACATGGGCGGCGCAGGCACCGTTATCGGCCTCATGAAGACGCTCGCAGGCCGTAAAGCCAAAGTGAATGTGGTGGGTGTCGCAGGCCTCGTGGAAAATATGCCCGACGGCAACGCGCAGCGTCCCGGTGACGTGGTGACGAGCATGTCCGGCCAGACCATCGAAGTGCTCAACACCGACGCGGAAGGCCGTCTCGTGCTGGCCGATGCGCTGTGGTACACGCAGGATCGCTTCACCCCGCAATTCGTCATCGACCTTGCCACACTGACCGGCGCGATCATCATTTCGCTGGGCACCAGCCGCGCAGGCCTGTTCTCCAACAATGATAAACTTGCCGACCAGCTGTTCAAATCCGGCAAGGCGACCGGCGAGGAAGTATGGCGCCTGCCGCTGGCTGACGTCTATGACAAGCAGATCAACTCCCCGATTGCGGACATGCAGAATATCGGTGCCGACCGCGAGGCGGGCAGCATCACCGCCGCGCAGTTCCTCCAGCGCTTCATCAAGGACGAAAAAACCCCCTGGGCGCATCTGGATATCGCCGGTGTGGCATGGAGCAAGAAAGACCTTGATACCTGTCCCAAAGGTGCCACGGCTTACGGTGTTCGTTTATTGAATGAGCTGGTGAGCGAGTACTACGAATAGATATTATTTATCAGAATGATATTTGTCGAAGTTAAAGCGATATATTATCATTTCTTCAATGCAGCTGTTACAGCTTTTTGGTCTAAATAATCTATCTGTCATTCCCGCCTTCGCGGGAATGACAAGTAATGCTCAAACCCCCAGCACATCCCGCATCGTGTAAAACCCGGCGGGCTGGGTAGTTCCCCAGATGCAGGCGCGCATAGCCCCTGCGGCGTAAATGTCGCGGTTGGAGGATTTATGCGAAAGCTCGATGCGCTCGCCCGCGCAGGCGAAGGTGACGGTATGATCGCCGATCACATCGCCGCCCCGGCGCACCGAGAATCCGATAGCACCCTGCTTGCGCGCCTCCAGCCCTGCATGGAGGCTATCCACGCGCACATCGGCCAGTTGCACGCTGCGTCCACGCGCGGCGGCTGCGCCTAAATTAAGCGCCGTACCCGATGGTGCATCCAGCTTGAACCGGTGATGCATTTCGTCGATTTCAATGTCGCATTCTTCCGCAGGCAGGATGGACGCGATTTTTTCCACCAGCCCTACGATGAGGTTCACGCCGATGCTCATATTGGGGGCGCAGATGATGCGCGCCTTTTCGGCGTTCTTGCGCAGCGCCGCTATCCCGTCAGCGTTGAGTGCCGTGGTGCCGCATACCAGCACCTTGCCTTTGCGCTCGGCAATATCGCCCAGCACGCGTGTGTAGTCCGGCGTGGTGAAGTCGATCACCGCATCCGCGTCCTTGAAAAGCTCCTCGGGGTTATCAGTAAGCAATGCTCCCGGCGTTGGCGCGTTGATGTACACGCCCACCTGTTCGCCCACAAACGCGTTGCCGGGGCGCACGCTTCCGCCCACCAGCGTTATGCCTGTAGTGGCAATGGCTTTTTTAACTAATGCCTGACCCATGCGGCCCGCACACCCTGCTATCGCTACCTTCATATAACTCTTTCTTTATTTATTCCCATATCTCGTTACCATGCCCTTACGGAAGTTTCAAATCATGAGGATAAGAGGGGTAATATGTCTTCGCAGACGATAGGTGAGTTTCTGTTCCAGTACCTGCATTCCAGGGGCGTAACCCATGCGTTCGGCATCCCGGGGGACTTTGCGCTGCCCACCTTCCGCTGGCTGGACCGTTCGCCCATCAAACTTATCACCATGACGCACGAGCCTTCCGTTGGCTTCGCAGCGGACGGCTATGCGCGCATGAAAGGCCTTGGCGTGGCCTGTGTCACGTATTGCGTGGGCGGCCTGAACATGCTCAACGCCGTTGCCTGCGCCTATGCGGAAAAAAGCCCGCTGCTGGTCATTTCCGGCGGCCCCGGCATCACCGACCGCAAGACTGACCCGCTGCTGCACCACAAGGTGCGCACATTCGATACGCAGCGCCGCATCTTTGAAGAGGTGACCTGCGCCAATACCGTGCTGATGGACCCTGACACGGCAGCGGATGAAATTATCCGCGTGGTGGAAGCGGTGCTGGCCCATTGCCGCCCCGGCTATATCGAAATTCCCTATGACGTGGTGGACATGCCCGTGCGCCTGCCGCAGCGGCGCAACAGCCCGCAGCCCGAAAGCGACCGAGAGAACCTCGAAGCCTGCATCCGCGAGGCCGCCGAAAAGATCAATGCGGCGAAGCAGCCGGTCATCGTGGCGGATGTGGAACTGCACCGCCACGGCCTGACCGACCTTGCCGTGGCCATTGCCGAGAAGTTCAATATTCCCATTGCTGCCACGCTGCTCTCCAAAAGCGTCATCAGCGAGACGAACCCCAATTATATCGGCGTGTATAGCGGCGGGCTTTCCGAAGCGGCCTGCCAGCAATATGTGGAAACCAGCGACTGCGCCATTCTGCTGGGCGCGTTCATATCGGACGTGTTCCTCGGCCTGTTCACCGCGTCGCTTGACCGCAAAAACTGCATCCTCGCCACTACGGAGAAAACCCGTATCGGGCTGCACAGTTACGACGATGTGGTGTTCAAGGATTTTCTGGAATCATTGCTTGCGGCGCCTGTCACGCCAAAGCCGCCACAGCCCAATCCCAATCCGCGCCCGATGCTTGTGCCGCTCAGCGATGCTGAACGCAAGGAACAGCTGGACGTGGAAACCTTCTTCCGCGTGCTAGGCCTCACGATGAAAGAGGGCAGCAACGTCATCAGCGATACGGGCGACGCGCTCATCGGTGCTATCGGCCTGCGCACCAGCAAGCGTAACAACTTCCTTTCCGACGCCTATTACCTTTCCATGGGCTTTGCCGTGCCTGCCGCTATCGGCGCGATGGCCGCCGATAAGGAGGGGCGTACCGTGGCGATTGTAGGTGACGGCGCGTTCCAGATGACGGGTATTGAGCTTTCCACCGCTGCAAAGGAAGGCATGAAGCCCATCGTGTGCCTGCTCAATAACGACGGTTACGGCACGCAGCGCCATATCATTGACGGCCCCTTTAACAACATCCATCCCTGGCATTATACCAAAATCTGCGACCTGCTTAATTATGGCAGGGCAGTGCGTGTTACCACCAAGGGCGAGCTGGAAACCGCGTTGAAAGACGCTTTTGCCGGTAATGAGATGGTGCTCATTGAAGTAGTGGTGCCGCGCGACAATTGCAGCGCCAGCCTGCGCCGCATGGCCGAGCAGATGTCCAACCAGCGTGATGTAAACAAGAGGAAGTAGCCGTACTCGGTTAACGGTACTCGGAAAAAACCGAATACGAATTACCGAGTACGCCCTTTGCGGCTTATTGTGCTGCAAGCGTCCACACAAAAGGCTCCTTGCGTATATCCGTATGAATTATGAGATTGCCCTGGCTTCCAGCTGGTAAAGAAGGAATAAGCCGGAAAGAAAAGCGATCCACCCATTCACCGCTGGAAACCCCTTGTCCTTCAATTTTTGTAGAATGTTCTTTTGTAAGCGTGAAATGCTGCGAATAGACAGCATCAACACTCGTCACGCCATTGCTTGACGCGGTGGTCTTGTGTGAAATGCTGCAATTGAGCGTTATGCTTAGGGTTACCGGTGCACCAGACAAAACCACAGCATAATTGGCTGGCAGAGTAGTCTGCGGTGTGCGTGCGGAACTAATTACCGCAGCTTCCGTACATACCGGCATCACGCCTTGTTCAGCCAGCAGATGGCACGCTTTCTTTTGTTGTACATCATTATCCAGGCTGAACGTGCCTGTTCCCAGCGGCGCACTCATAAGGCGTTGCTGCTGATTATTGTTGAACCCTAGTTGCGCCAGTTTCTGCGTTAATGGCTTATCTTCATCACGCAGGCATGCCGCAGCATAAAAAAGTGCTGAATCATGCACCCACTGTGCAAAAGGCGAGGATGTTTCTGTAACACTATGCACATAGGACAATACATTATCGACAATGTGCCGTTGCTGTGTATCCGCAAGCGTAACCGCATGAGCTGCAGAAGATCCGAGCAGAACGACTGCGGACCATGCAGCCCTTTTCATAATCATGCCCTTTGCTGCTTATTATGCAGGTAAAGCGCATGGAAGTCGATCGGTTCCAGCATGAGCGCGGGGAAGCCGCCATCGCGCGTGATGTCGGAAACGACGCGGCGGGCGAAGGGGAATACCGCGAACGCGCAGTCGATGAACAGGATCATTTCGGTCTTGTCTTCGGGGATGTTCACCACCTGCACCAGAGCGGCGTAATCCAGCTCCATGAGGAACAGGGTTTTATCACCGCCCGTGGAGCGCATGGCGAAATGCAGCGTGAGCTCGTAATGCTGTTCTTCCAGCTTCTGGCTTTTCAGCGTAACGCTAAGATCGATCTTCGGTTTTTCCTGCAACGCCAGCAGGCTGTGCGGGGCATGCGGATTTTCAAAAGATAAATCCTTGATATACTGCCCTTTAATAAAGAAACGCGGGGCGTTTTTAGAGTTTTGAGGATCGTTTGCCATGATGTAAGGGTTCCCTGTGGAAATAATACGAAAAACCTGTATAACAGCATTCCGCTTTACGCTACAAGTATTTGCTGAGGTTTTATGGGTGAAGGTTTTCAATACGGCGATCTGATTTTTCTGGCTTTGGTGGCGCTATTCATAGGTTTCCGCCTGCGCGCCATGCTGGGCAAGCAAACGGGGTTCGATCCGCGCGAAGCGTGGAAGCAGGCGACCCGCGACGGCCAGCCGCAGGAAAAGGTGATCCAGATACCCGATCGCATCAGCAAGGCGCAGAAGCAGGAAGAGGAAAGCATCCTCGAAAAGCTGAAAAGCAACACGTCCGTTTCCGACGGGCTGAGGGCCATTAAACAGTCGGACGCACAGTTCAGCCCCACCGAATTCATCGCCGGTGCGAAGATGGCGTTCGAGTGGGTGGTTTCGGCCTTTTCCAAGGGCGACCGTGACAAACTGCGCATGCTGCTTTCCGACGAGCGTTATAAGGAATTCACGCGCGAGATAGACACCAACATGCAGGCGGGCAAACAGCAGGAAACCACGCTTGTGGCCATCACGGAGGCAGACATTCTGGAAGCCGCGCTGGTGGGCGGCAAAGCCCAGATCACCGTGCAGTTCGTCACCGAGCAGATCAGCGTGATCCGCGATAAGGACGGAAATATCATCAGCGGGGACGCCAGCGCGATCGAGAACGTAGTGGATACCTGGACGTTTGAACGCGATACCAACTCCCGCGATCCCAACTGGAAAATCACCTTAACGTAACTTGACTATGCTGGACAAACGCTTTGTTTTCTGCGCTTCCGCTGCTCACGTACCTCAAACGTACGCTGCGCTGCGGTTCTCGAAAACTTCGCTTTTTGTCTACAGCCTAGCCAAGTTACCAGGAATATCGAAATGCTGAACAAACGCTTTGTTTTCTGTGCTTGCTCTGCCCTGTTCCTGCTCTCGGGCTGCTCATGGCTGGGCGGTTCGGGCAACGGCGCAACCGGCAAGCTGGAATTGCAGCAGGTAGACTATGACGCCCTGCGCGGATGGGGGAGCGACGACCAGTCCGAAGCGCTGGACGCGTTCAGCAAATCCTGCATCGCGTTCAATGCGCAGGCGGAAACGGCGGCGGTAGGCAAGGGGCAGTTGCTGGCTCCCGTGAAGGTATGGAAAGAGATATGCCGCAAGGCTGCTTCGGTCCCGGCGGGAGATGCCGGGCAGGCGCGCATCTTCTTTGAAACGCAGTTCGTGGCGTTCAAGGCCTATGACGGCAGCAATCCGGCGGGCTTTTATACAGGCTATTATGAGCCGCTGCTGAAAGGCTCGCTTACCCGCCAGCGCCCGTATGTCTATCCGCTCTACGGCCTTCCGCCCGCTGGCACACCGCAATTCACCCGTGCGCAGATCGATTTCAACTCGCTGAACAATGTTGCGCCGGTGCTGGCCTATGTGGATGATCCCGTGCAGCTTTTCTTCCTGCATGTGCAGGGGTCGGGCCGTGTCCAGCTCGATAACGGCAGCACGTTGCGCGTGGGTTATGCGGGCAGCAATGGCCTGCCCTATGTTTCCATTGGCAGGCAGATGGTGAAGAAAGGCGTCCTCACTAAGGAAGAAGCCTCGATGCAGAGCATCAAGCAGTGGCTCTATGACCACCCGGCAGACATGTGGCAGGCGATGTGGGAAAACACCTCTTATGTGTTCTTCCGCCAGATACAGGGCGACCCCGTAGGCACGCAGCAGGTGCCGCTGACCGCGCTGCGTTCGCTGGCGGTGGATGCGGATCATATTCCGCTGGGCATGCCGGTGTTCGTGGATACGGTGCTGCCAGCCATTGAAGGCTCGCCGCTTGCTTTCCACCGCAAGCTCATGATCGCGCAGGATACGGGCGGGGCTATTAAAGGCCCGATACGTGCGGATATTTTCTTCGGCTTTGGCCCCGCCGCCGAACAGCGCGCCGGTATGATGCGCTCCGGTGGCGATAGCTACGTTCTGGTGCCGCGCCCGCTGGCACAGGCGCTGGTGAAGTAGCATGAAACGCAGGATTCCCAATCTCGACCCGCCTGTTCCCCGCAGGCGGGTATTGTCCGCTCAGGAATCGGAATTATGGCATCAGGTGATGGAGGGTAAAGCCCTGCCGCCGCACGTGCCGCAGATAAACCTTCCCAAGACCAAACATGATGCCAAGGCGGCCAGGCCCGTAAAAAACCCCAGGCCTAATCCGCCGCCACAGCTTCTGGATAATCCCACACGCACCAACATCTATAAAGGCAAGACCGACATCCATTCCGTGCTCGACCTGCATGGTTGCACGGTAGAAACCGCCTACCAGCAATTGATGCGCTTTATCGCGCTGATGCAGGGCACCCATTCGCGCATCGTGCTGGTCATCACCGGCAAGGGGCGCGCACCGCAGAGCGGTATATTGCGCGCGCAGTTGCCGCGCTGGCTGGAAATTCCCCCGCTGTCGCTTCAGGTGAGCGGCTATTGCACCGCAGGTGACTCCCACGGCGGCGAAGGCGCATGGTATATCAAAATCCGCAAACGCAACGCGATGCCAAAATGAACGAGACTGTAGCAAAACCCCATATCCTTGTGGTCGATGACGACGCAAGGCTGCGCGACCTGCTCAAAACCTTTTTGCAGGAGCAGAACCTGTCGGTGACCACCGCATCCGACGCCGCCGACGCCGCGCGCAAGATGCAGCTATTTATTTTTGACCTGATCGTGCTCGACGTGATGATGCCCGGCATGACCGGTATCGAATTCGCGGGAACGCTACCCGACGACGCGCCACCCATTCTGCTGCTGACCGCAATGGCCCAGACGCAGGACCGCATTGCGGGCCTTGAGGCGGGCGCGGACGATTACCTCGCCAAGCCCTTCGACCCGCGCGAGCTGGTATTGCGCATACAGTCCATATTGCGCCGCACGCGCACGGCGGAAAAGCAGCAGGACCGCATCCATTTCGGTGAATACCGTTACGATGTGGCGCAAGGGCGCCTCACCCGCAACGGCGAACCCGTGGCGCTTACCACCGGCGAAGGCCAGTTGCTCAAGGCGTTGGTGGATAATGCCGGGCAGGCGGTGACGCGCGCGGCGCTTGCGCAGATACTGGGCAGCGGCGCTAACGAACGCAGCGTGGACGTGCAGATAACGCGCCTGCGTAAAAAGATAGAGGACGACAGCAGCAGGCCGCTGTTCATACAGACCGTGCGTGGTTCGGGCTATATGCTCTATGCGGACGCAGGGGGAAAAACATGAGGGCAGGCACCCAGACCGTGTGGATCAAGCGTTACCTGCCTGCGAGCCTGTTTGGCCGCGCGTTGCTGATTCTCGTGCTGCCTATGGTCATCATGCAGGCTGCGGCATTGTTTTTCTTCTATGAGCGCCATTGGGACAATATGCAGCGCAACTTCTCGCGCTGGCTGGCGGGGGAAGTGGCGTTCCTCGTCTATGAGCTGGAACGTGCCGACGACAAGCGTGAAGTGGTTCTGGCTAAGCTCTCGCGCAATTTCATGGATATTGAGATACGCCCGGTCACCGATAAGGCGGAGATGCCAAAATCGTTTCCCAGTGCCAGCGACGATAAACTGCTGGCATATTTTTCACGCCAGTTGCATGCGATTATCCGTGAGCCTTTCAGCGTGGAGCGCCCGGCGGGAGCGGAGTCGGTGATACTTTACGTGAAGCTGGACGAAGGCGGCGTGCTGCGAATGCGCTTTTCCATCAAGCGCCTTGCCAGCGTAACGGCGGAAATATTCATCTGGTGGATGGTAGGCTCGGCCGGGCTGCTGCTCATTATCGCCACCATGTTCCTGCGTAACCAGATTCGCCCCATCCATCGCCTTGCCGACGCGGCGGAGCAGTTTGGCCGTGGCAAGGAAGACGAAGCTTTCCGCCCGCAGGGGGCGACGGAGGTGCGCAAGGCAGGGCGCTCCTTCATCGCGATGCGCGAACGCCTCAAGCGTATGATCTCGGCACGTACGGATATGCTGGCCGCCATCTCGCACGATCTGCGCACGCCGCTCACCCGCATGCATCTGGCGCTGGCCATGTTCCCCGATTCCAAGCATACCGCGCCGCTGCTGGCCGACGTGAAGGAAATGGAAAAGATGATCCAGGAATATCTGGATTTCGCACGCGGCGAGGGGGGAGAGAAGCAAAAGCAGGTGCGCCTTTCCACGTACCTTTCCAGCCATGTGAACAGCTATGCGCAGCAGGGGCATGATATCGTGGTGACGGCTGTGCCCGATATTGATGTGGTGCTCTTCCCCAACGCCATGCGCCGCTGCCTTTCCAATGTGATGGAGAACGCGCTGCGTTACGGCACGCGGGCGGAAGTGCAGGCCGTGCAGGCGGGCAGGAATATAGAGATACTGATAGACGATGACGGCCCGGGTATTCCAGCGGACAAGCGCGACATGGCCATGCAGCCTTTCCGCAGGCTGGATGCGGCGCGCGATCCCAATACGGGCGGTGCGGGGCTTGGCCTTTCCATCGTGCAGGATATCGCGCTGCGCCATGGCGGCAAGGTGATGCTGGAAGATTCGCCGCTGGGTGGGTTAAGGGTGCGGGTACGGTTGCCTGTGTAATCGTTCTACCTATACTATTATTTGGGGTGGTTTTTTATCTACCCGTCGTTGGCTATGTTTTCTAATGCACTGATATATAATAACATTTATACTGCATTTTAGCTAAGTTTAGCGTTCATTTTACGCAAACTTAAGACACGTTTAAGCAGGCAAAGTTAGAATTTTCAGATGTCCCGGAATTTTTTCTTTCGCCGCAAAGAATTGACGATAAAACACAAATTAACGCTGTTGACGCTTGGGATCAGTGTCGGCGCCATTCTGCTGACCGCAGGTGCCATTGCCGCCTATGTTATCTATGATATGCGCCAGAATGCCGAGCACGCACTGGCGCTGGATGTTGCCATCGCGGGCGACCGCAACAGCGCCGCGCTCATATTCATGGATAAAGCGCAGGCGCAGCAGAACCTTGCCATTTATGCGCAGAACAGCTCAATACAATCCGCCTGTCTTTATAACGCGCAGAAAAGCCTGTTCGCGGAGTACCAGCCTGAAGCGTCCCTGTCGCAGTGCCCTGAAATCGCCAATGAAGTTGCAGCGCCTGCCGCCAGCCTGCTGGGCGTGTTCAAGCCCATTATCAAAGACGGTGAAACGGTGGGGTATATCTCCCTCAGCCGCGATATGGCCGAGATACGGGATTATATAGAGAAGATCATTTACCTGAGCCTGCTGGCCGTGTCGGTGGTGTCGGCGGCTATTTTTCCAGCGATAGTCTATTTCCGCCGCGCTATCTGCGAGCCTATCAGCGAACTGACCCGGATGGCGCAGACCATCACTACCAGCCGCGATTACACGCTGGAAGCGCGTACGCATTATTCCGATGAAACGGGGATACTTGCCCGTGCTTTCAACGACATGCTTAAGGAAGTGCGCGCGCGTGACGAGGAACTGGTCAACGCTAACGAGACGCTGGAAGAAAAAGTAGCGATGCGCACGCAGGAAATCAAAGAGGCGCTGAAGCGCGCGCAAGACGCCAACGAGGCCAAGACCGAATTCCTGCGTAATATGTCGCATGAGTTCCGCACGCCGCTGCATGCCATCGTTATCTTTTCCTCGTATGGCGTGAATGAGGCGAAAACGGCGCAGCGCACGGAGCTGAAGCAGTATTTCGAGCAGGTGATGAAGGCCGGTGAGCGCATGGGAAGGCTGGTCAACGAGGTACTTGACCTGGCAAGCCTTGAACGCGGCACGCATATGTTTACCAAGCGCAATACCGATCTGGGCGAACTATGCCGGCAGGTGGCGGAATCGGTGATGCCGCTTATGAAGCAGAAGCATATCAGCTTCACGCTCGACCTTGAGAAAGAGTTTTTCCCTGTATTCTGCGACGGTGACAAGATGATACAGGTGCTCACCAATCTGCTTGGAAACGCCGTTAAATTTACGCCTGCGGGCAAAAGCGTTGCGTTGCGCCTGCGCGCGGAAGCGGGGCATGTGTCGCTTACCGTGCGCGATGAAGGCGTGGGCATCCCCGAAGAAGAGAAGGAACTGATCTTCGATTCGTTTTACCAGAGCAGCCGCACCAATACGGGCGCAGGCGGCACGGGCCTCGGCCTTGCCATCTGCCGCAATATCGTCACCGCGCATTATGGCCGCATCTGGGCGCAGAACAATACGAACGGCGCGGGGACCAGCTTCAACATAGTACTGCCGGAGGCTGCCCCCGAGGCGCTTCCGCCTGCCACTACCTGGGAGAATCGTTATGAGAACATCTGCAAAAACTAAACGTACCGTGCTGGCGGTGGACGATGACGAGGTGAACCTCAGCATCCTTATCAAGATCGCAGGGGACGCGGGCTATAACGTGAAGCCCTTCGCCACGCCGGAAGCGGCATGGAGCCACCTTGAGAACAACCACGATATCGACATCGCGATACTCGATAAGATGATGGCCAATATCAGCGGGCTGGACATGATGGCGCGCATGAAGAACCACGCGCATTTAAGGCACATTCCCGTCATCATCCAGACCGGCGACGTGGGCACCGCGCAGATGCGCGAAGGGCTGGAGCAGGGGGCGTATTACTACCTCACCAAACCGTTCCTGCCCGGGATCATGACGGCGGTGCTTGCGTCCGCCGAACATGAATGCAACCTGCGCGCCGAGATGATATCGCAGGTGGTGGCGGGGCAGGGACGATTCCTTGGCCTTGTGCAGAACGCGGTGTTCAACTTCCATTCCCATGCCGAGGCGCGTCTGCTTGCCGTGCATATCGCGCAGCTCAGCGCCGTGCCCGACCTGGTGATGCGCGGCCTTATGGAACTGTTCTATAACGCCGTGGAGCATGGCTGCCTTGAAATAGGCTATCAGAACAAGCATGACTGCATGCTCAGTAAAACCTTTACGCAGGAAGTGGCCAACCGCATGGCATGGCCGCAATATAAATACCGTGCGGCTATTGTGCAGTTGCAGATAGTGCAGTCCGCCGTGCATATCACCGTGACCGACCCCGGCAAGGGGTTTCGCTGGCGCCAGTATCTGGACAGCAATGCCGGGCTGAAGCTTAATCAGGTGTCGGGCCGCGGCATCGTGATCGCCAGCCGCGCGCTGGAAAGGCTGCAATATAACGCGCAAGGCAACGAAGTGCAGGCGAGCTTCGTCCTCAAAGGCCACAAGGGCAACACGCCCGTGCAGCGCATGGCGTAAGAGACTGTTTGATAAGTCTGCCTGCCTTGCTGCAAACCGCTTTTTCCTGCGCGGTTCTGCTCACGTACTAGTGTGTACGCTGTGCTGCAATGCTTGGAAAATGCAGTTCGCTCTCGGCATGACGACTTCTGTAACAGTCTCTAAGCAATTACTCTTACTACAGTTAAAAAAACCCCCGCCTTTTGCAAGGCGGGGGCAAGGTTAACTGACAGGCTTAAGAGGGGGAGGAAACGTGCCTAGACCAGTTCGTCCTCATCCTGCGCCGTGTTTTTGGCGGCGCCGGGTGCGGGCTTTTCGTAGGCAAAGGTCAGCTCGTTGTCTTTCGCGTCGATGCGAACCGTGCCACCCTTTGCAAGCTTGCCGAATAATACTTCGTCGGCGAGCGGTTTCTTGATCTTCTCCGCAATCAGGCGGGCCAGCGGCCTTGCGCCGTTGCTGCGGTCGTAGCCTTTCTCAGCCAGCCATTTGCGCGCATCCTGCGAGAGCGCGATGGACACGTTGCGTTCGGTGAGCTGGGCTTCCAGCTTGAAGATGAACTTGTCCACCACGCTGGTAACCACTTCCGGCGTCAGGTGGTCGAAGCCGATGATGGCGTCAAGGCGGTTGCGGAACTCCGGCGTGAACAGGCGGTTGATCGCCTCTTTGTCCTCGCCTTCGCGGCCTTCACGGCCGAAACCGATGGCGGCGCGGGACATGTCGGCGGCACCGGCGTTGCTCGTCATGATGATGACGGCGTTGCGGAAGTCCACGGTCTTGCCGTTATGGTCGGTGAGCTTGCCGTAATCCATCACCTGCAGCAGGATGTTGTAGATGTCGGAATGGGCTTTTTCGATTTCGTCGAGCAGGATCACGGCGAACGGGGTCTTGTCGATCGCGTCGGTGAGCAGGCCGCCCTGGTCAAAACCCACATAGCCCGGGGGAGCGCCGATCATGCGGGAAACGGCATGCTTTTCCATGTATTCGGACATATCGAAGCGCAACAGTTCCATGCCCATGGTCTTGGCGAGCTGGGCCGCCACTTCGGTCTTGCCCACGCCGGTAGGGCCGGAGAACAGGTAGTTGCCGATAGGCTTGCCCTCTTCACGCAGGCCAGCACGGGACATTTTGAGCGCACTGGCGAGCGCTTCGATAGCCTTGTCCTGGCCGAATACCGCGCCTTTGAGCTTCTCTTCAAGGGTGCGAAGGGCTTCGGCGTCGTCCATGCTCACGGTCTTGGCGGGCATGCGGGCCACCTTGGCAATGATCTCTTCGATCTCGCGCACGGTGATGGTTTTGCGGCGCTTGGCTTCCGGCAGCAGCATCTGGGCGGCACCGGCTTCGTCGATCACGTCGATGGCCTTGTCCGGCAGCTTGCGGTCGTGGATATAGCGGTGGGAGAGTTCCGCCGCCGCCTTCAGCGCGCTGGCGGTGTAGCGCACATGGTGGTGCGTTTCGTAGTAGGGTTTCAACCCGCGCAGGATCTTGACGGTGTTCTCTACCGTCGGTTCGCTCACGTCCACCTTCTGGAAACGGCGGGCTAGCGCGCGGTCTTTTTCGATATAATTGCGGTATTCCTTGTAGGTGGTGGAACCGATGCAGCGGAATGCGCCGCGTGCGAGGGCGGGTTTGAGCAGGTTGCACGCGTCGAGCGCGCCGCCGCTGGTGGAACCGGCACCGATGATGGAGTGCATCTCGTCGATGAAGAGGATCGCGCCGGGGAGCTTTTCGATCTCCTTGATCACGGCTTTCATGCGCTCTTCAAAGTCGCCGCGATAGCGGGTGCCCGCGAGCAGGCTGCCCATATCGAGCGAGAAGATGACGGCGTTCTTGAGCACTTCGGGCACTTCAGCGCGTACGATGCGCAGCGCGAGGCCTTCGGCGATGGCGGTTTTACCGACACCTGCTTCACCTACATAGAGCGGGTTGTTCTTGGTGCGGCGGCAGAGTATCTGGATGGTGCGTTCCACCTCCTCTTCACGGCCCACGAGAATGTCGATCTTGCCGGAATCCGCTTTCTTGTTGAGATTGACGCAATACTGGCCGATAGCGTCGGCGCTTGCGTCTTTTTCTTTACTGGTGCTGGCAGCCTGTGCGCCGCCGCCCACGGCGCGGGAGAAATGGTCGTCGGCATCTTCCTCGTTCGCGCTGCGCGCCATGTTGGCAGCGGGGGGCTGCATGCGCTGGAAGTCGCCGTATTTCACGATGCCGTGCGAGATATAGTTCACCACGTCGAGACGGTTGATGTCCTGCTCCTGCAGGAAATACACCGCGTGGGATTCGCGTTCGGAGAAAATAGCCACCAGTACGTTGGCACCGGTCACTTCATGCTTGCCGGAAGACTGTACATGGATGGCCGCGCGATGGATCACGCGCTGGAAGCCTGCGGTGGGTTTCGCTTCTTCAAGTTCATCCACCACGAGGGAGTTGAGGTCGTTCTCGAGGAAGTCGTTGAGCGAGCGGCGCAGGTCGGGGATAATAATGCCGCAGCCGCGCATGACGGCCATGGCATCGGCATCTTCCGTGAGCGCGAACAACAAGTGCTCAAGCGTTGCGTATTCATGCCTGTGGTCTTTTGCTATCCCCAGGGCCTTATGCAACGTTTTTTCAAGATTCTTCGAAAGCATGTCTTCCTCGTAGTGTTGCCGATGTTAGCGGAGCTGTTATTTTCAGCCCTTTATCCTCTCATTCTGCCAGCGAATGTTTAACAAACATCTAAACAAGTCTTACCATTTGCTTACTGTTTTCGCTTTTTTCACCAGCGAAAAACGCACATTTATTGGCCTGATATATAACGATATTATACGTTTTTTATTTTATAGTATAAGAAAGTTTCTGCGGTGAACAGAACTCTTTCACCGTCAGGGTCTCGGCGCGGCGGGTAGGGTCGATACAAGCGGATTCCAGCCATTTCACGCCGTTAGAGCGTTTTCGCTTTATTTGTTCGCTAGGCTCACGACTCATTAAACGTAAACTTTCTTTTCCTCTCCCGCTTTGCAGGAGAGGGAAAGTTATGAGTCCTGAGCCTAGGCAGCCGAGGCGAGGTGCGCGCAGTGTACGCGTGAGTCACATGAGCACACCGAGACCGATGGATGTGAACCTTTAGCCCCGGCGAAGGCCGGGGAACGCGAACGATTAAATGAAAAATGTTCTAGCCACGGCAAGGCATGCAAAGGATTAGCCGCGTTGGCTGCTTCTGTCGTTTTGCGCGATTGCCATTATCCCTGTAACCATGCGCGTAAGTTTATTATGTGACGCATCGTATGATGAAACGTGAAATGGAAGTGTAGCATGAGCATCAAAAAGTTTTTTGGTGATTTCATGCTCATCGTTTCTCAGTATCTCGCGGGCTGCCTTATCGTGCCTGAGGTCGGATAGCATTAAAGCGTTCCACTGTTGATCGCTTAATCCTGTTACGGCTTTGAGGTGTTCATCGTCATATGGCTTATCAATCTTTGCAAAAATATGTCGTATTTCATCGCGGTAGAATGCGGCATTACCTGTGCCTTCCCGCCATGATAAATCTTTTTCCGGGGGAGGGGGGAATCTTCTGCGAACCAAATCATCACTTACCGGTGTAGGTATATTATCATCATCTTTCAGAAGGCCCCTTAGCCTTTCTGAATGTGGAAATTTGGCGCTGTCGAGTCTTATTATGGCCGCCTTTTCAAGCGCTCTGACCTGACTGCGTTTCAGACCTAATGTTTCGGCGGTTTCTTCGCCGGTATAGCCATCTACGAAACGTAAATTTATGACCTCGCGCTGTTGGGGAGGGAGTAGCGCTAATGCTTCATCCATTGCCTGCTTTAGCTCAGCTCTGGCACGGTGCGCGTACGGATCGTGTGTACGGGTATCTGGACTGTCAGCAGGTAATGTTGAGATCGCTGCATGTTCTTCCTCTTGTCTTTTTTTATCTTTAGTAAACTGTTGGCGCAGGTCAAGCTGCATACACCGGCTAAAATTGTTCCAGCCCGCTTCGCTTCCGTCAAAATTAGAAGCATCCATGATATTTTTTATCAACACCTCTTGCACTATTTCTTTCACGCGCTCTGTATCCATATGTTCCCCGTAAACCTGTCCTGCAATACGTGTGGCGGATCTGTCCACAAAAGGCTGGATGGTCTTTAGGAAAGGATCACGTGCGGACAAATCCCCTTCACCGATGCGTGTCATCAGGCTGCTCAGATGCTTGTGGCCCTCAGGGGTGAAGTGACGGTTACTACTGAGATAGTCTTCATCATCGCGGGTTAGACACTGTTAGTTAATTATTAAGATTTAGGTGATAGTGCTCCCAAGATAGGAGTGTATCATATGAACCCACGCTTTTACCCTGTATCCGAGTCGTTTTTTGATGCGCATATATTACCATTGATTGCCGCGCATTACTCCCGCGCTGGCCGTCCGCGCAATGTCAGCCATTATCAGGTATTTTCTGCTCTGTTATA
>JAMIFV010000077.1:0-3973 GCA_035906055.1 Alphaproteobacteria bacterium
ACATATAACAGAGCAGAAAATACCTGATAATGGCTGACATTGCGCGGACGGCCAGCGCGGGAGTAATGCGCGGCAATCAATGGTAATATATGCGCATCAAAAAACGACTCGGATACAGGGTAAAAGCGTGGGTTCATATGATACACTCCTATCTTGGGAGCACTATCACCTAAATCTTAATAATTAACTAACAGTGTCTAAAGCTTAAGCGCGCGCAGAGCAGGCATTTCGCCAAAACGCGTCACGAAACGTTCTTTCCTGTCCTGCAACAGGTAAAGTTTACCAATCTTCTGCGACCAGCGCTCCGAGAAGCGTTTCTGCAGGCGGTATTCGAGTTCCCCGGTGCATTCCTCTTCAAAATCGCTGAGCGCGAAATAGCTGAAGCGCGGGCTGGAAGCGTCGAACATATCCACATAGACGAGCAGGTAATCCAGCGACGCGTAAAGCTGGAATTTATGTTCAATGCGCGCTTCGATCTGGCGAAACGCGATAGCGAAGAAGCGCTCGCGGTAGGCGGCGTAGGCCTCTTCCTCATGCGGCTTTATGGGCTCCTGCGGCGGCAGGCCGCCATAAGGCGTGCCGAACACGTTGCGTTTGCGTCCGGGGTAAAGCGCCTGCGTCACCTCGATGCTCCTGACGCCATTGCCCTTGTAAAGCTGGCCGTCCATGCAGGCCATGTCCGACACCCGTACCAGACAGGGGCCCTTATATTTCCATTCGCGGTGATAGGCCATGCTCAGCGTCTTGCCGATGACCCAGCCCTCCAGAATGCGCTTGCCGTCCATCGCACCCAGATCACGTGCCGCAAGCTGCTCATCTCCAATGATATTTTTAAGTTTTTCGGCGGTTTCCCAGAGGGTGATCGGGGCTTGCCAGTCGAACAGCGCATCATAAAGTGATTCCGCTTGTCCTGACTGGGTGTGCATAGCTACACCCTGCAATGGCAAATAAGCATAAGCCTTTGTTGCCTCCTGCCTTATAATATGCAAGAAACACACTCAAATGTCAAAAGAACTACATAGTAACAGCACAGATATTTTGCTTGTCGGCGCCGGTCCGGTGGGCCTTTTCGCCATCTTTGAAGCGGGCATGCTCAAAATGCGCTGTCATGTGGTGGACGCGCTGGATTCCATCGGCGGGCAATGCTCGGCACTGTATCCGGAAAAGCCCATTTACGATATTCCCGGCCATCCTTCCATCGACGCGCTCGATCTGGTGAAGAAACTGGAGCAGCAGGCCGCGCCCTTTTCGCCCACCTACCACCTCAATCAGCGCGTGGACAGCCTTACCAGAACCGAGAACGGCTTCACCGCCGTTACCTCCAAAGGCACCACCATTCATTCCAGGGCCGTTATCATCGCCGCAGGCTGCGGCGCGTTCGGCCCCAACCGCCCGCCGCTTGCGGGACTGGAACAGTATGAAGGCACGAGCGTGTTTTACAGCGTCACGCGCCGCGAGGATTTCCGTGGCAAGAAAGTGGTCATCGCCGGTGGCGGCGACTCCGCCGTGGACTGGGCCATCTCGCTTTCCGGCATCGCCGAAAAGATTTACGTCGTGCATCGCCGCGCCAAATTCCGCTGCGCGCCGGAAAGCGCCTCGCGTCTGGAAACGCTGGCGGCGGAAGGCAAGGTGGAACTGGTGATCCCCTACCAGCTCGACGCGCTCGAAGGCGCGGACGGCAAGCTCAGCGCCGTCATTGTAAAAACGCTGGAAGGTGAAGCGCGCAGTTTACCTGCTGACGTGCTGCTGCCGTTCTTCGGGCTTTCCATGGAGCTTGGCCCCATCGCCGACTGGGGACTGGGGCTGCATAATAACCACATCAAGGTGGACCCGACCACGTTCGCCACTTCCACACCGGGCATTTATGCCATCGGTGATATCGTGAACTATCCGGGTAAACTGAAACTGATACTCTGCGGCTTTTCCGAAGCGGCCATGGCATGTCATAACGCACGTGACCTTGTTTATCCGGGTGAAGCCTATCATTTTGAATATTCCACCACCAAAGGCGTTCCTGCATAAGGGGTTCTGATTATGGCGACGATCATTGACGGCAAAGCGATAGCAGCGAGCCTGCGCGAAAAAGTAGCGCTGGAAGTGGCGGAACTCAAAAACGCGCACAGCATCAGCCCCGGCCTCGCCGTGGTGCTGGTAGGCAACGATCCGGCCAGCGAGATCTACGTCAGCAGCAAGGGCAGAATGTGCAAGGAAGCGGGCATGGAATCGTTCGATTACCGCATGCCTGACACCACCACACAGGCCGAACTTGTGGCCAAGGTAGAAGAGCTTAACCGCGACAAACGCGTGCACGGCATCCTCGTGCAACTGCCGCTTCCCAGGCACATCAATGAAAGCGCGGTCATCAACGCCATCGACCCGATGAAGGACGTGGACGGGTTCCATGTTATCAACGCAGGCAAGCTTGCCACCGGGCAGGAAGGCATGGTGCCCTGCACGCCGCTGGGGTGCCTTATCCTCATCAAGAGCGTGCTGGGTGATAAACTCGCAGGCAAGAACGCGCTGGTCATTGGCCGTTCCAACATCGTGGGCAAGCCCATGGCGCAGCTGCTGCTGCGTGAAAGCTGTACGGTGACGATAGCGCATTCACAGACCAAGAAATTGCCGGAGATATCCAAACGCGCCGACATCATCGTGGCCGCCGTTGGCCGCGCGGAGATGGTGAAAAGCGAATGGGTGAAAAGCCACTGCGTGGTGATAGACGTGGGCATGAACCGCATCACGCTTTCCGACGGCAGCAAGAAACTGGTGGGTGACGTGGCGTTTGCCGAAGCCGCGCAGAACGCCAAGGCCATAACGCCGGTGCCCGGCGGCGTCGGACCCATGACCATCGCCTGCCTGCTTGCCAACACGCTTAAAGCCGCCTGCATGCAGAACGGCATTGAACCGCAGATGATGTATCAGGCGGCTACGCGTTAGATAAATAGCTGGGTAGACTAAAGTAAAAAGCCTTTGCAGCGGATTTCAATACAGTTAGGCTGTATGCATGATTACATTAGAAATATTACAACGCTGGTTAAATACTCCGGTTGAAACGGAGCGCCTTGAATTCAAAGAAGCCAAAAACCAGTATGACAGAGAATCACTCATGAAATATTGTGTCGCCCTTGCTAATGAGGGCGGTGGCTATCTTGCGCTGGGTGTAAGTGATCAATGCCCTCGAAATGTTGTGGGCACTAATGCCTACTCTTCCGCTGATAATTTGAATGATATAAAACTGCGCATTACACAAGAGGCGGGATTAAGTGTTGAAAGCACAGAGTTGCTGCATGCTAACGGACGTGTTCTTGTCTTTACTGTACCCGCACGCGGGATTGGGCAAGCCCTCTCTTATAAAGGAGTACATTGGATGCGCTCTGGCGAAAGCACTGTGCCAATGACACAAAATAAGTTGCGCGCAATTTTTGCTGAAGGCCAACCTGATTGGTTGGCGCAAATTGCCAAAACTAATGTCAGCCCTGATGAAGTCATTGGGCTGCTCGATACGCAGGCTTATTTTGATTTGCTTAAGATACCATATCCCACAAACCGAGATGCTGTTCTGGAAAGATTGGTAGGTGAAGGTCTTATCAAACACTCCGGGTACGGATGGTTAATTACAAATCTTGCTGCCATCATGCTTGCTAAACAACTAGATGATTTTTCACCCGCTTTGGCGCGCAAGGCTTCACGTTTTGTGATTTATGAGGGTAATAATAAACTACAAACCCGTTCAGAGATCATAGACACCAAGGGCTATGTTCCTACTTTTGAGGGGTTAGACACTGTTAGTTAATTATTAAGATTTAGGTGATAGTGCTCCCAAGATAGGAGTGTATCATATGAACCCACGCTTTTACCCTGTATCCGAGTCGTTTTTTGATGCGCATATATTACCATTGATTGCCGCGCATTACTCCCGCGCTGGCCGTCCGCGCAATGTCAGCCATTATCAGGTATTTTCTGCTCTGTTATA
>JAMIFV010000078.1:0-44843 GCA_035906055.1 Alphaproteobacteria bacterium
CACAGCAGCGCATCCACAAATAGCCGGGTGTTCGTCTGCGCGCGCCGACCGACATGCCCCTTCATGCCGGGCAGCAGGCCTTTGATTCGTTCCCATTGATCATCGCGTAATGTTTCATTCTGCATGGCTTTCTCCTTCTTGCCATGCAACCGCTAACATCTCAATCTTATGAAATCGTTAATTCAGGACTGCAGCCTAAGGGACGGAGCCGTATGCGTGCAATTCTTTGGCTAATGCTTTCTGGGATTTACGCAGGGGAATCCGCGTGGAACGCGGATGGGGACGGCTAGTCCCCACTAAATAAGTCTATAAAGGCCGTAAACAATCCCCGCCTGCGACACAAGGCCGATGCAGAGCTTCAGCACATGCGTCTGGCGGGCGGCGAGGAACACCGTGCCAAGCGCACACCAGCAATAGAGCAGCACGAACAGCAGCGCGTTGCGGTCGTTGAACACATGCAGCCTGTCACGGAAACTGTAGAACAGCACTGCGGCCAGCATTAACCCGATGCCAAGCACGAACAGGTAGGAAGTGCAATCCGGAGCGCGCCATACTTTAATGCCGCGCCACACGAGCAACGCCGTAAGCAGTATGGAGATCACCACTACCGCTTCAAGCTGCCACAGCAAGATTGCCTGTTCGAGAACATTGTCCATCTGCATCACCTTCAGCGTCACTTACACCTGAAGTATAATGGATGATGATTAAAAAATCATTATAATTTAAATGGTTGATAAACTTTTAGTAAAATTTATGCCAATGTTTCAAGCAACGTGGCCAAGATCGCCCCTGAGCAGGTACAACCTGCTGCAGTACGGGCATTGGATGCGCCCGTTATGCTCGTCGACATGCAGGTAAACGCGCGGGTGGCCAAGCCCTCCCTTGCCGCCATCGCAGGCGACATCATGCTTATCTACTTCAATAATTTCTACGGGCTGCATGGGAATTCCTAATAGTCAAAAACGAACATGTTGGCGTTCTTATTTGCATGCGCAGCCGCGTTCTTGTCAAGGGCGGCGGCAGCGGCGGAGCGTGTTTTAGGCGCGAACTGCCCCCTGGCAGCCGTGGATGTGCCGACTGTGGACAGACCGGTGGAAGACCTCGCTTCGCCTGTGCTGCGGGTGAGGCTAACCACTTTCACAGGCTTGCTGATAGCGCCGTTTTGCGGCGCATCCATCCCATTGCCGGGTGCGGCAGCCTGCGGTTTGGCAATAGCATCCATGGCGGCTGCTTCCGAGGGCTTAAGCGCCACCACCTTTACTGCCTTGCCTGCGGCCGCTTCAGAAGCGGGGGGCGAATTATGCACGATGATATCGTCGCTGCCGCCGTCCTTCCTGGGCCTTACCACCAGCACGCCCTTTTCACGCGAAAGCGTGCGCTTGTCGTTAGAGGTAACGCTGATGCTGCGCAGCTTAATCGAACGATAGGAAGGACGCACAAGCTGTGAAGACGTAGCAGCCCTTGCCATCTGCACCGAGGGTTGCGGACTTGGATTGAGCACCGGCCTGCCCGCACGGGCGTCGGCCACCTTGGAAACGATCCTGCTCCATGCGCCAAACACACGCTGGGCATACGGGCTACCGAAGGAATCGGTCTTGGAGTGGTAGGACCCCGTCGCCTTGCGCCAGGAGCCTTCATTGAGGAAATTGCGTTTCAGGAAGCTGGCCGCATACCCCACATTATAGGCGGGGTCAAACGCCTGCTCAATGCTTGCGAACGCGGTGGGGTGGTGGCGCAGGTTCACCTGCATGCACCCCACGTCGATGCTGTTATAGCCTGCGGCGCGGAATTTGTTTACGGCTGCCACGGCTTCATCTTTCGTGTCGAAGAAATAACCACGGCCATTGACGTTGATCGTCCATGGCCAGGGCAGGTTCAGGCCGAGGCCGCGATGGAAACGGCCTGATTCGGACGAGGCGATAGCTGCCAGCAAATGTTCAGGAATACCGTACTGGCGTTCATGCCGCGGCAGGTAGCGCGTGCAGAGTTTCGCGCCTTCAATGAGCGCGCCTTCTTGCGCGTTGGCAGCCTGAGCCGGTGACAATGGGGAAAATGCCATCCACGCCGCACATACTGCAGCGAACAAAGAGGCGCGTCTCGTCGTCCGGGCGGATGATGTAACCATACTTATCTATATCGCTTAATGCCTGTAACGGCAAGCTCTTAAGGGGATGACGCCATTATTATCCCGCAAAACCATTAACATCTTATGAAAGTAATTCAGCCGGTTATTTTGCTATTGATTTAGGGGCGATTCCCTTGTGGAACGCAGGCAGCGTTTGTTCCTTCACGGGCGCATTCCCCTTCAGGTCCCACAGCAGCCCGGAGGGCAGCGCCGCCCTGTCGGACAGCAGCCAGCCGGTCACGTCCTGCGCGGGCACGTCGCGGTTCAGGTCACGCAGCAGCATATGATAGCCCTTGGGATAATAGGCGAATGTCGCAGGCGTATGCACGGTGGAAAGCGCGCTTTGCACGGCTGCTTTCGGTATCACCTGATCGTTGTCCCCGTACAGCACCAGCATCGGCACCCTGAGCGTGTGCATGTTGTCATAGCCCGCCCCCATCAGCCGCACCAGCCCCAGCAGGCTGTCGGCACGCGAACCTTTGAGCACCAGCGGATCGCGCCCAAGCTCGCGCAGCATGGGGATATTGTCGGATGCCATTATTTTTAATCCTTCGCCGGTGAATATCTTATCCGGCACGATATGCGATACCAGCCACAATGTGCTGCGGTAGAAAGGGTTCATCGCCTCCCCGCCCCACACGGCGGGCGCTGATAGTATCACGCCGTCCACCTGCGGCGCATCGGCGCGTGAAAACGCCGCAATGGCCACCGCGCCCCCCATGCTTTCGCCCATGACATAAACAGGCGTCTGCGGGTGATGTTTCTTCAGCACCGTCACCATGTCCCAGAGGTCGGATACGAGATTATCCTCGCCCGGCCAGATGCCCGCGTTCGGCGACGCGCCGAAACCGCGCTGGTCATAGGCATAGACGGCAACGCCCTGCCTGCTGAGGAATTCACCCGGCAGGGTAAAGGCATTGCTGTAATCATTCATGCCGTGCAACCCGATGATGACCGCTTTGGGCGCCGCCTTAGGCAGCCAGGAGCGCATCGGCAGGCGCGCGCCGTCAGAGGCGACCAGCGCATCAAGCTGAAGAACAGGCTCGTGGCGTTTCGCAGAAAATTCCTGCACCTGCGGATCTGCGCAGGCAACACATAGCAGGCAAGCCAGCGCTGTCAGGAACCGTTTCATCGGCTTATGCTGCGTGCCTGGCCTGATATTCGTGCAGACGGCGTTCCACTTCCGGCCTGAAATGGCGGAACAGGCCCTGAATGGGCCATGCGGCGGCATCGCCCAGCGCGCAGATCGTATGGCCTTCAATGCGCGTGGTGATGTCGAGCAGGTGGTCGATGTCGGCAGGCGCGGCATCGCCTTTCACCATGCGTTCCATCATGCGCCACATCCAGCCCGTGCCCTCGCGGCAGGGCGTGCACTGGCCGCAGGACTCGTGCATGTAGAACTTGGAAAGCCTTGCGATGGCTTTTACGAGATCGGTGGATTTGTCCATCACGATCACGGCGGCAGTGCCCAGGCCGGACTTCACGTTGCGCAGGGAATCGAAATCCATCAGCACGTCGTCGCAGATGGATTTGGGGATCATCGGCACGGACGAACCGCCGGGAATGACGGCCAGCAGGTTGTCCCACCCGCCGCGCACACCGCCTGCGTGTTTTTCAATGAGTTCCTTCAGCGGAATGCCCATCTCCTCTTCCACGTTGCAGGGATTGTTCACATGGCCGGAAATGCAGAACACCTTGGTGCCGGTGTTGTTGGGGCGGCCAATAGCCGCGAACCATGCCGGGCCACGGCGCAGGATTTCGGAAACCACCGCGATGCTTTCCACGTTATTCACCGTGGTGGGGCACCCCCACACGCCCATGGCGGCGGGGAATGGCGGTTTCAGGCGCGGCTGGCCTTTTTTACCTTCCAGCGATTCGATAAGCGCAGTTTCTTCACCGCAGATATAAGCCCCTGCCCCGCGATGTACAAACACGTCAAAATCATACCCTGAACCGCAGGCGTTCTTGCCAAGCAGACCGGCAGCGCGCGCTTCGTCGATAGCAAATTCCAGATGGTCGGCTTCGGTGGAGAATTCGCCGCGGATGTAAATATACGCAGCCACGGCGCGGATGGCAAAACCGGCGATGAGGCAGCCTTCGATCAGCTTATGCGGATCATGGCGCATCATGTCGCGGTCCTTGCAGGTTCCGGGCTCGCCTTCGTCGGCATTCACCACGAGGTAGGACGGCCTGCCGTCGGATTTCTTGGGCATGAACGACCATTTCATGCCGGTGGAAAAGCCAGCACCGCCGCGACCGCGAAGGCCGGATGCCTTCACCTCCTCGATGATCGCGTCGGGGCCTTTGGCCAGAATATCCCTGGTCGTGCTCCAGTCGCCGCGCTTCCTTGCGCCTGCCAGCTTCCAATCCTCGAAACCATAGAGATTGGTGAATATGCGGTCTTGGTCCTTCAACATTACTTCTGCTCCGGCAACGGTTGGGCTTTTTGTTGTTTCAAGGTATCGCGGATAGCGGCGTTTGCGATCATGTTTTCGGCGATCAGCACTTCCATCGGCCCGTTGGCAAACGACGAAACGGCATAGGCCTGAAACACGACCTTCACGCCTTCCGGGGTCAGCAGCACGGTGCAGCTCTTGCACTCGGTGGGGGTAAGGAATTCACCGCCGAAACCTTCGATGGCGTCATGGAACACTTCGCCTTCCGGTTCGGCGGAAAGCGCATCATAAATATATTTATTGAGCGTCTTGAGGTCGGAAAAAATATCCGGGCTGGCCAACCGCCTGCCGCTGGCAAGATCGATTATGGCGCCCTCTACCGTGCCGTTGCCATGCGCACCACCGGTGAACGCCCAGCTTTCAAGACGCAAACCCAGGAACGTGGGCGACTGGAAGGAAACCTCAAAATTATAGGTGGAAGAAGAAGGCTCCTCGCTCGTTTCCTGATCCGTTTCCACGCCAGCGCATTTCTGCTTTTCGGCAAGCCCACGGAAATAGGCGTTGAGTTGCTTTTCCTTTTCCGCGTCCTTCAGCCCGGTGATGAAGGGAACGTGCACATCGGCAAGGCACAGGCACTCGTTGAAACCTTCCGTGCCTTCCGGTCTGCAACTGGCATTGGCAAACAGCCCGCTCTGGAATTCCTGATTGTCCACATTCACATCCGCACAGGCAGGCGACGCCGCGCAGAGCAACAGCCCCGCTGCAACGATCCCCCCGGCGCTGTGGCGAACAGACATCATGCGGTCTTTTTTTCCTTCAGGCTGGTGAGTCCTGAGGCTGGCTCGGACGATCTGCGCCCCGACCGCGAACCCGGCTGCGGCGGCTTGCCGGATGCGAACGAGTCGATAAGCTCCACCACGTTCTCCGGCGTCAGGTCTTCATAGAAATGTTTGCCCACCTGCATCATCGGCGCATTCACACAAGCACCGAGGCACTCCACTTCGCGCAGCGTGAACATGCCGTCCGGCGTGGTCTGGCCTGTCTTTATGCCTAAATGCTTCTCGCATGCCTGTTTAACTCCGTCCGAACCGCGCAGCCAGCACGGCGTGGTGGTGCATACTTCCAGCACATGCCTGCCGACCGGCGAAAGATTATACATCGTGTAGAACGACGCCACCTCATACACGCGCACGGGCGCCATGCCCAGCATGTGGGCAATCACATCCATCGCCACGCGCGGCAACCAGCCTTCGTGCTGATCCTGCGCCAGCGCCAGAAGGGGCATAACGGCAGAGGCCTGCTTACCTGCGGGATAGCGTGCGATGATTCGCTGCGCCTGCGCAAGATTGGCCTCGGTGAAAGCGAAATGCGCGGGCTGTTCAAACGGTGTGTGGGCGTGGCTCATAACGATTCCTAAAACCAGCGGCGATAGAGTTCATATAGCAGGGTCTCGCCTTTATTGGCAGAACCATGCAGCACCATATCCCCTTCAAGGAAGATGGTGGAAGGCTTGGTCACTATGGTGCAACGGTACGTGAAGAGCGGCTTGTCACCCATTTTAAGGATGAGGTCGGATTTTTCTTCGCCTTCGATAACCTCATATTTTTTGGCGGTCTTGGTGGTCTTGTCAAAAGACATCATGGTCAGAGCCTGCGCGGTGTCGTCGATCGAATTGGCGTTGCGCAGCACCCCATAAAATTTTTCGGGATCGAAGGTGATGTAATAATGCGGGAAGCGCTTGTTCTCTTTATGAAGCGTGCCTTCCGGGCTTTCCCTGAAATAAACACGCTTCCACATACCGCCCATGATGTCACCGGCTAGGCATGGCTTCACCTCGGGTTTATGGCTGGGTAGGTCCACTTCCTTTAGCTTTTTCTTACGTTCCTCGTTCTTGAGAAGCCACAGCTTCTGCCGGGCAACCGCCTCGGGGCTGACTACATTTTTCCATCTGGGATCCCCCTCTGCGCTGGCGCCGGTGGAAACCGCAAACGCGGCTAAGAGGATTGCAGGCAAAAGCAGCTTTTTCATCGGTCGATCTCCCCAAACACAATGTCCTGAGTACCAATTACCGTAACGACGTCTGCCAGCAGGTGGCCTTTGGTCATGAATTCAAGCGACTGCAGATGGGCAAACCCCGGCGCGCGGATCTTGCAACGATACGGCTTATTGCTGCCGTCCGCAATCAGATAAACGCCGAATTCGCCCTTGGGGGCTTCCACGGCCATGTAGGTTTCCCCGGCAGGCACATGATAGCCTTCGGTGTAGAGCTTGAAATGGTGGATCAGGGCTTCCATCGACTGCTTCATCAGCGCGCGCTTGGGCGGGGTGATCTTGGGATCTTCGCTAACTACCGGCCCTTGCGGCATTTTTTCGATGCACTGCTTAATGAGCTTTAGTGACTGGCGCATCTCTTCCATACGGATGAGGTAGCGGTCCCAGCAATCTCCATGCTTGCCTACGGGCACGTCGAATTCCAGCTCACTGTAGATATCGTAGGGCTGGCTTTTACGCAGGTCCCACGCGATGCCGGAGCCGCGCAGCATCGGGCCGGAGAAGCCCCAGTCCAGCGCCTGACTCGCGGAAACCACACCCACATCCACCAGCCTCTGTTTCCAGATACGGTTTTCGGTAAGCAGGTTGTCCACGTCGTCGAGGTATTTGGTGAAGCCGTTCGCCCATTTGAGGATGTCTTCTTCCATCCCGGCGGGAATATCCTGATGCACACCGCCCGGACGGATATAGGCCGAATGGAACCGCGCACCCGATGCGCGCTCATAGAAAGCGAGCACTTTTTCGCGCTCCTCGAACAGCCAGAGCAACGGTGTCATCGCCCCAACGTCAAGGGCTTGCGTGGTGACGTTAAGGATATGGTTTAAGATGCGTGTAAGCTCGCAGAACAGCACGCGGATATACTGCCCGCGCCGTGGCACTTCGCATCCGAGCAGTTTTTCCACCGCCAGCGAGTAGCAATGCTCCAGCGACATGGGCGATACATAATCGAGGCGGTCAAAATAAGGCAGCGCCTGAAGATAGGTTTTATACTCAATGAGTTTTTCCGTTCCGCGATGCAGCAGGCCGATATGCGGGTCGGCACGCTCGATCACCTCGCCGTCCATTTCCAGTACGAGGCGCAATACACCATGCGCCGCCGGATGCTGCGGACCAAAGTTGATCGTGATGTTCTTTACGGTTTGTTCGGTCATACCACAACGTCATCCAGAAAACGGTGCATGATATGCACATCGGTTAAGCCATTCACCGCGTGGCGGAAAGCCTTGGGCACAGTGCCCACGATCTTGAAGCCCATCTTCTGCCAGAGATTGACGGCGGGGATATTGCTTGCCACCACGAAGTTGAACTGCATCGCCTGATAGCCCAGCTTTTTGGCTTCCCTGAGTGATGCATGGCACATGGCCTGCGCGATGCCCTTGGTGCGGTAATTCTTATGTACCATATACCCTGCATTGGCGATATGATTGCCAAAACCCGGCTTGTTGGTGCGGATGGTGAAGGTGCCCACCACGTTATCGCCATGCGTCACCACAAACCCATGGCAGCCATTGCGGACCCAGATATCCTTGGCCTGCTCCTGCGTCATGTCAGGCGCATACGTATAGGTGTCGCCATGGCTGATCACTTCCTTGAAGATCTGCCAGATGCCCAGCCAGTCGTCATCCGTTGCGGCGCGTATTTTCCATTCTTCCGACATTCAAAATACTCCGTCTTTCCGGCGGACGCCGGAATCCAGTTGATCCATGTCCCGGCCCACGCCGGGATGACAAAATGCTAATTCTCTGCGCTCATGAAGCATTTTTAGTCACCTTTTCATCACCGGGCAATACATACTGCGCACCTTCCCACGGGCTCATAAAATCAAAGCTGCGGTAGGCCTGCGCAAGTTTGACCGGCGAATAGACCACTTTCTTCTGTTCGGGGTCGTAGCGCAGTTCCACATACCCGGTCAGCGGGAAGTCCTTACGCAACGGATGACCGTCGAACCCGTAATCGGTGAGGATACGGCGCAGGTCCGGGTTACCGGAGAACAGGATGCCGTAAAGATCCCATGCCTCGCGCTCGAACCACCCGGCAGAGGAGAACACTGGCACCACGGAGGGAACCGGCGTCACCTCATCCGTCTGCGTTTTCACGCGGATACGCTGGTTAAGGGTGGTGGAAAGCAACTGGTACACCACGTCGAAACGCAAGGAGCGCGCCGGGTAATCCACGCCGCACACATCAATAAGCTGGTGAAAATGGCAGGAGTCATCATCGCGCAGGAAGGTCAGCAGCGACACAAGGCTCGCGGGCGACACTTTGAGGATCAGCTCGCCATGCACGATCTCGCTGGCCACTTCGCAGGACGCGCTGATATGCGCCACTAATTCTTCGAGGGTCTTTTTCATCGCTTGAGCTTCCCCGTGCGGCGGATTTTCTTCTGGAGCTGGAGGATGCCGTAAATAAGCGCCTCAGCCGTGGGCGGGCAGCCGGGAACGTAAATATCCACCGGCACGATGCGGTCGCACCCGCGCACTACGGAATAGGAATAATGGTAATAGCCGCCGCCATTGGCGCAGCTGCCCATAGAGATCACATAACGCGGCTCGGCCATCTGGTCATAGACCTTGCGCAAGGCAGGTGCCATTTTATTGCACAGCGTGCCCGCCACGATCATCACGTCTGCCTGACGCGGGCTGGGGCGGAACACCACGCCGAAACGGTCCATGTCATAGCGCGAGGCGGCGGCCTGCATCATCTCCACCGCACAGCAGGCAAGGCCGAACGTCATCGGCCAGAGCGAGCCGGTGCGCGCCCAGTTAACGAGCTTATCAAACTGACCGACCACAAACCCTTTTTCGGCGAATTCTTCCCCAAGCCCGGCAAGCAGCGCATCCTGCTGGGCAATACTTAAGGGGGTATCCATCTTTACAACTGCAGACACGTTACATCACTCCCACTCTAGAGCGCCCTTTTTCCATTCGTAGATAAACCCGATGGTCAGGATGCCAAGGAATCCCATCATCGACCAGAACCCGAACACGCCGATATCGCCGAGCGAAACCGCCCAGGGAAACAGGAACGCCACTTCAAGGTCGAAGATGATGAACAATATCGATACGAGATAGAACCTTACGTCAAACTTGGTGCGCGCGTCGCCGAACGTTTCAAAGCCGCACTCATAGGAGGAGAGCTTTTCCGTATCGGGCCTGGAAGGCGCGATAAGCACCGGCAACAGCACCATGACGGTGGAAAGCACCGCCGCAATTCCCAGAAAAATAAGGATCGGCAGGTATTGTGTGAGAAGGTCTTCCATAGGGCATGCAATAACGCAATGTAACCAAGGTTTCAATCGTTATATGGTCATGAATAAAAAGATATTTACACCATGTCCGTTCTGCTACAATGCCAGAGCCTTAACCTCTCGCACACAGCCTCCCCCATGCCCGAATCAAGCCCGCTTCTTAACCTCAGCGCCGCCGCCTTCACCGACGAACCGCAGGCCGTGCAACTGCTGCTCAAAGAGGTGGAGCCGCTTGAACCGCTTCGCAATGCCATCCTCACCCGCGCCGCCGGATTCGTGCAGGAAATCAGGGCTAAAGGCGGAAACGGGGTTGAGGCGTTCCTGGGCACCTATGGGCTGGATACGCGCGAAGGCATCGCAGTGATGTGCCTTGCCGAAGCCCTGCTGCGCATCCCCGACCGTAACACCGCCGACAAACTTATCCACAGCACGTTCGAGAACACGCAATGGGCAAAATACCTGGGCAGCAGCGACTCTTTTTTCGTGAACGCCTCAAGCTGGGGGCTCATGCTGACCGGGGCCGTCACCCAGCTTGGCAGCCTGCCGCAGGAAAGCCCCACGGCATTGCTGGGCAAAATAGTCAGCAGGCTGGGCGAACCCATTGTACGCGAAGCGCTGAAGCAGGCCATGCGCCATATGGGCACACAGTTCGTTTTGGGCGAATCGATCGAGGACGCACTCATCAACGCAAGTGAAGGCGGCGAAAAAGGCATCCGCTATTCGTTCGACATGCTGGGTGAAGGCGCACGCACCCATGCGCAGGCCGAGGGCTACCTCGCCGCCTACCGCCACGCCATCAGCGCTATCGGCAAGCAATCGGTGCCATTAATGGAGGCCCCTTCCATCTCGGTGAAGCTCTCCGCCCTGCACCCGCGCTATAGTTTAGTGAAAGAAAAGCGCGCGATGGACGAATTACTGCCGCGCATCAAAGAAATTCTGCTGCTTGCAGCGCAGGCAGGCATTTCCGTTTCGCTGGATGCCGAAGAATCCGCGCGGCTCGACCTTGAACTTACTTTATATAGCCACCTGCTGCGTGACCCGGCGCTGAAAAGTTATGACGGCATCGGTTTTGTGCTGCAGGCCTACCAGAAGCGCAGCCTTCACGTGCTGAACTGGCTGGTACAGCTATGCCACGAAACCGGCAGGCGCATTCCGCTTCGCCTTGTGAAGGGCGCCTATTGGGACAGCGAAATAAAACAGGCGCAGATTCTCGGCCTGCCCTCCTACCCCGTGTTCACGCGCAAGGAACACACAGACGTTTCCTACCTCGCCTGCGCCCGGAAGATGCTCCAACACCCCGAATGTTTTTATCCGCAGTTCGCGACCCATAACGCGCTGACAATATCCGCCATACTCGAAATGGCAGGCGATACCCCCTTCGAGCTGCAACGCCTGCACGGCATGGGCGAAGCGTTGCACGCGCAATTGCTGAAGCAGGCACCCTGCCGCGTTTATGCGCCCGTGGGCAGGCATGAAGACCTGCTTGCCTACCTTATCCGCCGCCTGCTGGAGAACGGCGCAAACACCTCCTTCGTGCACAAACTGCTGGGCGAGGATACGCCCATTGAAACACTGCTGGCCGACCCCATAGCGGCAAGCAAAGCCAGAGGCGGCAGCGCGGCTGACACCCTGCCCCCGCCGCTCTCTTTATATAGTGACCGGCAGAACTCGCGCGGGCTCGACCTCGGCAACCTCGCCATGCTGGAAGATGTATTGAAAGATATTGCCCCGCACCTGAGCAGGCCGCTTTCCGCTTTACCTGAAAATGCCGACAGCAAAGCCATGGATGCCGCCATCAGCAAAGCCGTGCAGACCTCTACGAACTGGCAATCAGCAGGAGCCGAAAAACGCGCACAGATAATAGAGAATGCCGCCACACTGCTGGAGAGCAACCGCGCCGAACTCATCGGCCTGCTCGTGCGTGAAGCGGGAAAGACCCTGCCCGATGCCATAGCGGAACTGCGCGAGGCCGTAGATTTTTGCCGCTATTATGCTGCGCAAGGCCGCAAGCTGATGGGCGAAGGCATCAGCCTGCAAGGCCCCACTGGGGAACATAACCGCCTGCAACTTGTGGCGCGCGGCGTATTCGCCTGCATCAGCCCGTGGAACTTCCCACTCGCTATTTTTACAGGGCAAGTGGTGGCAGCGCTCGTCACCGGCAACACTGTGCTTGCCAAGCCCGCACAGCAGACGCCACGCATTGCCGCGCTTGCGGTTAAACTGCTGCATGACGCAGGCGTGCCAAAGGATGCACTCCATCTGCTCACCGGTGACGGCGGCACGATCGGCACGGCACTCACCAAGGATGAACGCATTAACGGCGTGGTGTTCACCGGCTCCATGGAAACAGCGCGCCGCATCAACCGCACACTGGCCGCACGCGCGGGCGCCATCGTGCCGTTCATCGCGGAAACCGGCGGCCAGAACTGCATGGTGGTGGACTCCTCCGCATTGCCTGAGCAGGTATGCGACGATGTGATCCTCTCCGCTTTCGGCAGCGCAGGCCAGCGCTGTTCCGCACTGCGCGTGCTTTATGTTCAGGAGGAAATTGCCGATAAACTCATCACGCTCATCAGCGGCGCAATGCAGGAGCTGAGCATCGGCAATCCCGCCCATGCCGCAACCGATGTCGGCCCTGTCATTGATGAAGGCGCGCAAGTTGCCCTGCTTGCACACATCACACAGATGAAATCCTCGGCAAAGCTCATCGCCACCGCGCCACCGCCTGCCGCGTCACTGCCGGGCAGGCATTTCGTGCTACCTCATTTATTTGAAATTAAATCCATCAGGGAACTCAGCGGGGAAGTGTTCGGCCCCGTGCTGCATGTCATCCGCTTCAAGGCCAGCGAATGGGGCGGCATCATGCAGGAGATCAATTCCACCGGCTACGGCCTCACCTCCGGCCTGCAAAGCCGCATCGAACAGAACGTGACGGAATTCACCACGCGCGTGCATGCGGGTAATGTCTACGTCAACCGCAGCATGACCGGCGCGGTCGTCGGCGTGCAGCCTTTCGGCGGCGAAGGGCTTTCCGGCACCGGCCCCAAGGCGGGCGGACCGTTCTACCTGCAACGCTTCGTGACGGAACGCACCGTGAGCATCAACACCGCAGCCATCGGGGGTAATGTGGAGCTATTGGCAAAATTGCACTAACAACCCGTCATTCCTTGAATCCGCCATGCGGATTCCAGGGGAATCCATTCTGGATTCTCAATGGATCGCCCTATAAGTTTGCTTTGCAAACTCAGGCGATGACGGTAAAAACACATGATGCATACCGCTAAAGTAAACCTCCACATTGAATTCTTTCTTGTTTTCCTGACAATGCCAGTAGCGCTGGCCGTGCTCAAACCCGGCAATGCGCTTTATTCCATTCTCTGGATCACTTCGATCCTGAGCGTTTTCTGGCTGCTGAAACAGGGCTGGAACTTTAAGCAGGACTGGAACTGGCAGGCGGTAACCCGCCCCACGCTGCGCTCCATACTCATTAATTACATTCCACTTTCTATCGCGCTGACATTATTTGTTTATTTTGCAATTCCTGAACATCTGTTCAGGTTTCCACTGACGCGCCCCGGCATGTGGCTGGCGGTGATGGTCTTCTACCCCATCCTCTCCGTACTGCCGCAGGAGGTACTCTACCGCAGCTTTTTCTTCCGCCGCTATGCCTCGCTGTTTACCACGGAACGCTCCATGCTCGTCGCCAGCGCGCTTTGCTTCGGGTGGATGCATGTGTTCCTGCATAACTGGGTGGCGGTGGTATTCAGTGCTGCGGGCGGCTTCATCTTCACGCGCACCTACCAGAAAACCAATTCGCTGGCCGCCGCTTCCATAGAACATGCGCTCTATGGCTGCACCATCTTCACACTCGGAATGGGGTATTACTTCTATCACGGCGTGGCGGTGAGATAGGCGACACAACACAAAAAGCATTACTTTCTAATATCAGTTATCCGCTTTGTGGCACAGGGCGTGTCGGCTGGCGCGCAATGAGCGGGAACCGTCTTACCACCCTGAACCTGGCCCGGTAGTGACGGGAATGTCTCCTGACGCCACTCACGGTCTCTGCGTATATTTCCCCTGACTTGATTCAATGTCTGCTCTAATGTGTCTCAGAACGCCTTCAGTATCGTCTATATCACATATACTCAAATTGTACTCTTATCGTCTCGGCGTTGATTGGCAATTAAAGAAAAATTAATTCTTTTTCAACATAACAAGTTTTACTGCCTCATTGAAGTTGGAAATCTTACGTTGGATGTTATGAAAAATTGTAATTCAGCGCGATTGTTAGAAACGGACGTCAAGGCAATCACCCTGAATCATCTGATTGAAAAAGGCTTGCTCATTCCCGGACAAGCTATAATCAACGAGTTTACCTTAAAAGGCTACACTCGCAGGATTGACCTTTTGTTACCCACCCAAAAGCATTTGTTCGCTATTGAGATAAAAAGTGAAGCAGACAACCTAAATAGGCTTGATGGGCAAGTCAGAAAATATCTTGAGTATGTCGACAAGGTGATTGTTGTCGCGACCTCAAAGCATATCAAAAATATTATGCGTAATGTTCCCGATCAAGTCGCCGTCTGGGAAGTTTGCAAAGGGCGTATTAAAGTTATTCAGCCCGGCAAAATTATACCAATAAAAAATACGTCTAAGCTGTTGCATTTAATGAAAGCCAATGAGCTTGTAAAATTATCGAATAAACTTGGTTTCTCCTCACGCTCTAAAAAGCGTCATTCAACAGAAAATGCTCTGGAAAACGTCTCAAAGATCGCCTTGAAGCAGGCCGTTATAGAGAATCTAACAAAACGTTTTTTCTTGGCCTATTCTTCATTCTGGAAAACACTTGGTGAACAAAGTGTTTCGCCTGAATGTGTGAAATTACTTAGCCCTTACAGGGAGCAAAGGCTTTTCCGAGAAACCGCGAAGAAAGCAAAAGAGCTTTTTTTGAAAAATATAGCTCCCTCTAATAGTGAGGATTTATATCTGAGTGGTTTGGCTAAAATGGAAGATACTTTTCTTTTTGGCGAGCCACCTGAGCATATTCAGCATTTAACTGCGGCTTAGTCTTCCCATTCTTCATCCGTATCAAGTAACCCAGCGGGGGCATCATAATATAGTTGCTGGTGAAGGTGGATATTAATTCGCACTGCTGTGGCTCGCATTGGGGAATTTATGCCCAACATCTCACCCTTGCTGGTAAATTCGATGACCTGTGTACCCCAAACGCGTAGCTCTGGATTCCAATAATCTTGCTTCATAATATCCTTAGCAGCCAGAGTATAGAGCTCTTCCTTTTCTCCATCATCTGGCTCGCTCGAATCTTCAAATTCATTTCTAATGAAACGCCAATCATTAGCTAGAGGATAATCAATTCTTGGGGAGGGGATTCCGCCGCCGCCGCCAATTTTATCGGCTCTTGAGCTTCCTCGATCAGAATAAAGCAAGTTAATTCCCACGCAAGCTTGGGAAACAATTTGGTACAATTGTCTTTCATAGATTGGGTTTTCTCCGCGATGTACGCCAGAGAAACTTGACGGAAAAGATGATGACGAAATGCTAATTAATGCATGAGAAAGAAAGCTATGAGTTTTTTGTATAGTCGAAGATATGGCCGCCGCAAAAGTCAGTATTTCTCGACCGCTCTGGCCATAATCAAAAACAACAAAAACATTCGTAATTCCTAGTTTTTTTAGAGTGTCTAAAACTACAAGATGAAATCCAGAATTAATATGCTCAACGGTAAATTTCGCTACCATGCCACGGTTTAGAGTATTAAGTTTAGCGATCTGTGAATTTAATTGGCCACTATCACCTAATTGGATTGTAGGTATAGCCGCAATATTTTCTTTAAGACGGAGGTACTGAAACCAGTTTTCATAGCCATTATTTGGAGATAGCAGTTTTTCTATTTCATAGAAAACCTCGCGTGGATACTTTCCGGTAATTTGCTTTTCTTTATTCTCCTGCACAAATGAAGCATCAATATCAGCAATCCAGGCTCTATTGCCTATCGCTTTCCTCAAACGAGAGGTGGATTTTTCCAATTTTTCAGATCCAACCCATCCTCTTAAAGGAATAATTGGCAGGATTATATCTTTGTCCTTATCTGGAAGCTCCTCCAGAGCTGTCATTTCGGCTGGACTGATTGAAAGGATAGGAGCGTACCTGTAATTGAATGTCGCAAGGTCATTAAACACAACGCACCTCAAATCTTTCCTAGCCGAATTTTAATAGCTGTTGTCGATATTTCGGTTACTTCTGCAAGCTGTTCGATTTTTTGCTCAGTGTTTAAGCCTTTATACGACACTAAACTCGCCTGTATCAACGACCAAGGCATCACAATATCAGCAGCAAGCCTATTGGCTTCTGCTTCTAGCTCATCAGATAGTTTAGAACGGTATAAAATATCGTCTGTTATGCCATCTCCGATTTTATCCCTATGCAATAGAAAATGTGCAATTTCATGCGCAAGCGTGAATCGTTGTCTTGCTTTGACATCATGCCGATTGATACGAATAGTACAAGCGCCACCAACTTCTTTAATCTCTCCAGATATGCCAGCTGCTAAGGTGGCTTTTTTCACTTCAATTCCAAAGCTCTTTGCTATTGCACCTACCTTAACAGGAAACTCATTCTGGTGGCTGACAATAAGCGCTTGCTGCTCTTTAGAAAGCTTTTTCCATTCTGTAGATATTGTCATGAAGCCCCTTTCTAAGATATGCACAAGCTAGGTAGTTGGTGCATTGTCATCATCGTTATTGTTTTGACCGGAGGCAATTCCACGATAAACAATTCTGTTTATGCCTTCCGCTATAACAGCATCTAACTTTCCATCTGCAATAAACTGGTCAAACTCCTGCTTGGTTCGCTCGGCGGCTACTAATTTGGCACTTTCCGTACCTTTCTGAATTAATTCTCTATATCCTATGAAGGATAGAAGGGCTATTCCCACACCAAGGACAGTTACGATAACAGCAACACTACCTAATAAAATGCTGCTCCAAATTGAATAATTTATTTCGCTAGTTTCGGGCTTCTTATTTAAAAAATCTAGTTTCCACTCTAGCTTTTCAATCAATTCCTTTTGGCCAAGAATTGTTGATTCAAGATTCCCGATTCTTTTATCATTATTCACTTTCTGAGCATCTAGTATTCGAGAATTATCACTTTGTTGATTTTTAAGTGCGGCATTATTTTTGGGGTGGCTCACAGTTCTTGAATTGGTTTCACTTGTATCTTGGGCATGTGAAATCTGAGCGGATCCCATGTACAGCAAAGATATGATAAAGAAAGCCCGATTAAAGATTTTCACAATTAAGTTTTCCCATCCCATCTCCGCAAATCAATGACATGCCGCACAACAAGTATCCGGCCATTTATCAGGATAATATAATAAAATACTATCTGCATATACAGACACTTAACAAAAATCAATGCACCCAATACTATAAGGTTTGATAACTCAAGTCTATAGTGCTAATTGCGGCAACGTTTGAACAACCATGCCGCATGTAAGCGATATACTTTAGCTTTTGGCTTGGCTGCTCTGATTGCTTTGTCTGAAAGTAGCATAACAGTTACCTGGGTAGGTTAGATTTTCTACCCAGAATCCTACCCAGCTTAGCCTCAGCTGTCACTGAAACTTCTCAGATGACAAGAGACAAGAAAACGGCTATTTTGCTTGTTTTTCTTGGCGATTTATAGATTTTTTGAGATGACTGAAAACTCTAAAATGGTGCCCGGAAGAGGACTCGAACCTCCAAGACCTTGCGGTCACTAGTACCTGAAACTAGCGCGTCTACCAATTCCACCATCCGGGCACGGAAAGCAGGGGCGTATTTATAAACACCGCCTGCGCATTGTAAAGCACGAAAATTAACATTGAACTCACAAAATGTTAGGGCATAGTATGCACCTGAAATAACGCGGACGGGCGAAGCGAGGATCAGCGGTCAGGGGGAGCGCAAGCCCCGCGGCGCCAAAAGGCAAAGCCTTGAGCGCAATAAGAAAGGAATCATGATGCAGGGTAAAATTGTTACTGTCGTTGGCGGCACAGGGTTTATAGGCCAGTACGTGGTAAAGCTGCTGGCGGAAAGCGGCGCGACTATCCGCGTCATCGCCCGCAACCCCGATAGCGCCCTGCAACTGCGCACGGCGGGCGATCCCGGTCAGGTGGTGCTGATGAAGGGCGACCTCGCCAGGCCTGAATCCCTGCTGGACAAAATCGCAGGCTCTTGGGCGGTGGTGAATCTCGTGGGCATCCTGTTTGAAAACTCACGCCAGAATTTCGCCGCGCTGCATTCCGTCGGCGCAGAAAAACTGGCGCAGCTTGCCAAGCAGGCAGGCGTGCAGCGCTTCGTGCACATGTCGTCGCTGGGTGTCGATAAACTCGTCAAATCCAAATATGCGCGCACTAAATCCATCGGTGAGAAAACCGTGCGGGCCGCCTTCCCCGAAGCCACTATCCTGCGCCCGAGCGTCGTGTTCGGCGCGGAAGATAATTTTTATAACAACTTTGCCAACATGGCCACTTACGCGCCCGCCCTGCCCCTTATCGGCGGCGGCATGACACGCTTCCAGCCCGTGTATGTCATGGACGTGGCGCGCGCTGTTCTGGCCGCGCTTGAAAGCCCCGAAGCCATCGGCGAGACTTATGAACTGGGCGGGCCGAAGGTTTATAGCTTCAAGGACGTGCTGAGCTATATCTGCAAGACCACCGGCCGCAGTCCGGCGCTACTGAATATGCCGTTCGGCTTCATGCGATTTGCCGCCACCTTCACGGAATTTTTGCCCAGCCCGCCGCTCACGCGCGACCAGGTGACGATGCTGGAACTCGATAACGTGGTAAGCCCCGGCGCGCGCACGTTCGAGACGTTAGGGATCATGCCCACGGCGGTGGAAGCCGTAGTGCCGCATTACCTCAAGCGTTTTGCCAGACTTAACCCGGCTGCGGCGGCATAAATTTTTCTAACTTGTCATTCCGGCGAAAGCCGGAATCCATCCCAACCATTTTCTGGATACCGCCTTTCGTCGGTATGACGATAATGAAGAAGGGTCTAGTGGGGTTTTGCGATTGTGATGGCTGGCTTTAAATCCGTCCATATCTTCTTGGCTTCCAGCAGTGAGCCCATCATGTAGCCGTCAGCCGCCTTGCCGATAGCCCAGTGATACATGCCAAGCGCGTGGCCGATCACCTGCGTGGGGTCGGTGATACCGGTCTTGTCCATCATATCGTTGATGATCTCAGCGCATTCATTCTTCAGTTGCAGCATGATGCCCTGCCTGGCCCCGTTTTTTTTATTTTCCTTCGGCGCATCGTAAGAGAACACCACGGCCTTTCTTCCGGCATCGGCCACGATCCTGTTCCTGCCCTTATTCGCTGACGAACGCGAAGCAAGGTATGCGCCAGGCAACGTTATCTCCGTCCATTCATTTTTACCCTTGTGCATAGCGCCCACGCGCTGGCCTTCCTCGGCCATGTCCACCGCCCATTCAAACAAAAGCAGCGCGCGGGTCGCCAGCGCGTTCATGTCGGCCACACCGGCGCGGCGCACCATGTCTTCAAACACCGCCACGTCCTTTACTTCGGGATAAATGGTAATTTTCATACAGCATCCCTACCTACAAAATTGTGCTTTTTCCATATTTCTGTTGCCATAGGGGCAAATTTTTTATTACAAATACTAATCACCTGATTTTATTAATATTTAAAGACCGCCCCGGAATGACCAAACTCCTCGCATTCACGGACACGCCTCAGCAATACCCCGCCGTGGAAGCGGCGGAGGCGCGCGTGCAGCAATTTCAGGAGATATACAAAGCATTCACCAGCCGTGAAGCCGCCATTCAGGCTTCGCGTTGCTCGCAGTGCGGCGTGCCGTTCTGCTCCATGCATTGCCCGCTCGGCAATAATATTCCCGACTGGCTCAAGTTCCTTGCCGAAGGCAGACTGCAAGACGCTTACGACGCGTCCAGCGCCACCAATACCTTTCCCGAGATATGTGGCCGCATCTGCCCGCAGGATCGTCTGTGCGAAGGCAGTTGCGTCATTGAGAAAGATTTCGGCTCTGTTACCATCGGTTCCGTTGAAAAATACATCACTGAATCCGCATTTGAAAATGGATGGGTGCAGGCACCCAAGCCGGAAGTTGCCGAGAACGGCCTGAGCGTCGGCATCATCGGCGCAGGCCCCGCAGGCCTTGCCGCTGCCGAGACATTGCGCCGTCGTGGTTACGCAGTCCATATCTATGACCGTTACGACCGCGCGGGGGGCCTGATGATTTACGGCATTCCCGAATTCAAGCTGGAAAAGAAAGTGGTGGAGCGCCGCCGCGCCCTGTTTGAGGAAGCTGGAATCCTGTTCCATTATAATGCCGATGTGGGAGGCAGCATCACGCTTGAAAGCCTCCGCAAGAAGCACAACGCCGTGCTGATCGCCACGGGGGTTTATAAGGCCAAGGAAATGTCACTGCCGGATAGGTCGCTCACCGGCATCGTGCCCGCCCTGCCCTACCTCACCGCCAGTAACCGCGTCTGCCTGGGTGATACTGTACAAGAATTCGACGACGGCACCTATAATGCCAAAGGCAAACATGTGGTGGTCATCGGCGGCGGTGATACCGCCATGGACTGCGTGCGCACCGCCGTGCGGCAAGGCGCTGCCAAGGTCACATGCCTTTACCGCCGTGACCGCGCCAATATGCCCGGTTCCGCACGCGAGGTGAAGAACGCCGAGGAAGAAGGCGTGGAATTCATGTGGCTTGCCGCGCCCACGGCATTCGCAGGCAACAGCAAACTCGAAAAGATACTCGCCGTACGCATGCGCCTCGGTGCCAAAGATGCGGGCGGCAGGCAGTCTCCTGTGATCATCGAAAACTCACAATTCACACTCAAAGCAGACATGGCCATCACCGCGCTGGGTTTTGACGCCGAAGACCTGCCCTCCGCCTTCAATACGCCGGAGCTTAAGCTTTCCCGTCACGGCACACTCGCGGTGGACGCTGCAACGCAGATGACGTCACTGCCCGGCGTGTTCGCCGCAGGCGACATCGTGCGCGGCGCATCGCTCGTGGTCTGGGCTATCAAGGATGGCCGCGACGCTGCCGAAGGCATGGACAAATGGATGCACGCAGCAAGGAAGGCGGCATAGCATGTGGGGCAGTGACTGGAACGAACGCGCAGAATGGCTTGAGCAGCACGGGTTATATAACCGCGCTGACGAGCATGACGCATGCGGCGTTGGCCTTATCGCCGCCATTGACGGCAAACCCCGCCGCGAGGTAGTAGAAGCAGGCATCAACGCCCTGAAGGCGGTGTATCACCGCGGCGCGGTGGATGCGGACGGCAAGACCGGCGACGGCGCTGGCATACATGTGCAGATACCCCGCGAGTTTTTTACCTCCTACATCACCCGCGTGGGCAAGAAACTGCGCGGCGACAGGCTGGCAGTTGGCATGGCTTTCCTGCCGCGCAAGAATATGCGCGCACAGGAAGAATGCCGCGCGATTGTAGAAACCGAAGTGCTGCGCTTTGGCTATTCCATTTATGGCTGGCGTCAGGTGCCGGTGACCCCGGCGGTGATCGGCGAAATAGCAAACGACTCCCGCCCTGAAATCGAACAGCTCCTCATTGCCGGAAGCGAAGACACCAGCGAGGCCGAATTCGAGCGCACGCTGTACATCATCCGCCGCCGGATCGAAAAAGCAGTGGCCGCGCGTGCGATCGGCGACTTCTATCTCTGCTCGCTCTCCGGGCGCGGCATCATTTATAAAGGCCTGTTCAAAGCCGAACAGCTCACCGAGTTTTACCCCGACCTGCTCGATGCGCAGTTTATCTCCGCCTACGCCATATTCCACCAGCGCTTCTCCACCAACACCGCGCCCGCATGGCATCTGGCGCAGCCCTTCCGCATGATCGCGCATAACGGCGAGATCAACACGCTCAAGGGCAACGTCAACTTCATGCGCAGCCATGAAGCCACGATGAAAAGCGAACGCTTCGCGGGGCTGGAAGACGACCTTCGCCCGGTGATTCCTGACAACACCTCCGACACCGGCGCGCTTGATAGCGTCATGGAGCTTATAGTGCGCGCAGGCGGCAGGCCGCTGCCGCTGGCCAAACTTATCCTCATGCCCTCCGCATGGAATATGTCCGCCGACATGCCGCCCGCGCATAAGGAAATGTTCAATTACATAAGCTGTATCTCCGAAGCGTGGGATGGCCCGGCGGCGCTCGCCGCCACCGACGGCGAATGGGTGGTTGCCGGTATGGACCGCAACGGCCTGCGCCCCATGCGCTATGCCATCACCGACGACGGCCTGCTGCTCATGGGGTCGGAATCGGGCATGGTGCCGATGGACGATGCCAGAGTGCTGCATAAAGGCAGGCTCGGGCCGGGTGACGTGCTGGCCGTGAACCTGAAAGAAGGCAAGCTCTATTCCGACAAACAGATCAAAGACCATATCGCCAATACGTACCCGTTCGCCAGATGGAGCGGCAACGTGCAGGTGTTTGACGCATTACTGCCGCAGAAGCACCAGCCACGGCAGCGCCTGAAGACGGACGACATCCGCCGCCTGCAACAGGCCTGCGCCATCACGCAGGAAGACCTTGAGCTTATTCTCCAGCCTATGGCGGAGACAGGCAAGGAAGGCGTAGGCTCGATGGGGGATGATACCTCGCTCGCTATTCTGTCCAACCGCTATCGCGGCTTCCATCATTTCTTCCGGCAGAATTTCAGCCAGGTGACCAACCCGCCGATCGACTCCCTGCGTGAACGCCGCGTGATGAGCCTCAATACGCGCTTCGGCAATAACGGCAATTTCCTCGCCTTTGACGAAACGCACAGCCACACATTGCTGCTTTCTTCTCCTGTGCTGCTGGGGTATGAACTTGATGCGCTGCACAAGCATTTCAATGATAAGATCACCGTCGTGGATACGTTGTTCGATGCGGCGGCAACCAGAAACGCATTGCGCCAGGGGCTCGATAAACTCATCGAACAGGCCGAAGCCGCCATCCGCACGGGCAAGCCTTACCTCATCCTCACCGACGAGCGCCGCAGCAAGGAGCGCATCGGCATTCCCATGATACTCGCGGTCAGCGCCGTGCAGGCGCATCTGGTGCGCCGCAAGATCCGCAAAGGCGTATCGCTCATCGTGCGTTCGGCGGAATGCATGGACGTGCATCATTTCGCGGTACTCATCGGCGTGGGAGCAACGGTGGTGAATGCCTACCTCGCCGAAGACGCCATTCTTGAACGCCATGCAAAAGGCCTTTTTGGCAGTATGCAGGCCGCGCAGGCGCTGGCAAACTTCAAGGAAGCCGCTGGGCAGGGCCTGCTCAAGATCATGTCCAAGATGGGCATCTCTGTTGTTGCCTCTTATCGCGGCGGCTGCAATTTCGAGGCTATCGGGCTATCGCGCGCACTGGCCGGTGAATTCTTCCCCGGCCTGCCCTCCCGCATTTCCGGCCTCGGGCTGGAAGGCATAGAGAACCGCGTGCGCGCCCTGCATGAACAGGCCTATATCAGTGATAAGGTCGCGCCGCTTCCCGTCGGTGGATTCTATAAACTGCGCGCGCGCGGCGAAACCCACGCATGGGGCAGCGACGCCATACACCTGCTGCAATCGGCCTGCGCCAATGGCAGCTACGCCGCCTTCCGCAAATATTCCGATTCCGTGCATGCCTGCCCGCCGGTTAACCTGCGCGACCTGCTTGCCTTCAACCCCGACCGCAAGGGCATCGACGTGGATATGGTGGAGTCCCCCACCGAGATACGCAAACGCTTCGTAGCGCCCGCCATGTCGCTGGGCGCGCTCTCGCCCGAAGCACATGAGACACTCGCCATCGCCATGAACCGCATGGGCGCCGCCAGCAATTCCGGCGAAGGCGGCGAAGGTGCAGAACGCTACCAGCCGCGCGCAAACGGCGACAATGCCAACTCCACGATCAAGCAAATTGCCTCCGCGCGTTTTGGTGTTACGGCGGAATATCTCAACAGTGCTGCCGAACTTCAAATCAAAGTGGCGCAGGGTGCCAAGCCCGGTGAAGGCGGCCAGTTACCCGGCTTCAAGGTGACCACGGAAATCGCAAGACTGCGCCATGCCACACAAGGCGTTATGCTGATTTCGCCGCCGCCCCATCACGATATTTATTCCATTGAAGACCTCGCGCAGCTCATCTTTGACCTCAAGCAGATCAATCCCACTGCCATTGTATCGGTTAAGCTCGTCGCGCAATCGGGCATCGGCACGATCGCCAGCGGCGTTGCCAAAGCAATGGCGGATAAGATCGTCATTGCCGGGCATACGGGCGGCACGGGCGCAAGCCCTTATTCCAGCATCAAGCATGCGGGCATACCGTGGGAGATGGGGCTTTCCGAAGCCAATCAGGTGCTCACGCTCAACCGCCTGCGCCACCGCGTGAAGCTACAGACGGACGGCGGCATCAAAACCGGGCGCGACGTGGTTATCGCCGCCATGCTCGGCGCGGAAGAATTCGCGCTGGGCACTGCGCCGCTCATCGCCATGGGCTGCCTCATGGTGCGCCAGTGCCATAGTAACACCTGCCCCGTGGGCATCACCACGCAAGACCCGGCATTGCGGGCGAAGTTCGACGGCACGGTGGAAAAGGTCATCAACCTGTTCAGCTTCATCGCGGAAGAGGTGCGCGAGATACTGGCGAGCCTCGGCTACACCAAGCTGGATGACATCGTTGGCCGTGCCGACCTGCTGACGCAGGTGAATTACGGCAGTGAGGATCTGGTGGACCTCGACCTTAACCCGTTGCTGGCGCTACCCGACCCCGGTGCCAATCCGCGCCGTTACTCTCTCACCAGCCGCAACGAAGTGCCCGATACGCTGGATGCCCAGATGATTCAGGATGCGCATGTGGCACTGGAACATGGTGAAAAAATCCAGCTTGCGTACACGGTGCGCAACACGCACCGCGCTGTAGGTACAAGGCTTTCGTCCACCATGACACGTCATTCTGACACCTCCTCCCTGCAACCCGACCATATCACGCTGCGCCTGCGCGGCTCGGCAGGGCAGTCAGTGGGCGCATTCGCCGTGCGCGGCGTGAAGATCGAAATTCTCGGCGACGCGAACGATTATGTGGGCAAAGGCCTTTCCGGCGGCATGCTCGTGGTGCGCCCCCGCCCTTCCAGCAAATTGCTGCCGCAGGAGAACACCATCATCGGCAATACGGTGCTTTACGGCGCAACGTCAGGTAAGCTCTTTGCCTGCGGGCAGGCAGGCGAACGCTTCGCGGTGCGCAACTGCGGCGCGCTCACGGTAGTGGAGGGCTGCGGCTCCAACGGTTGCGAATACATGACCGGCGGCATGGCGGTGCTGCTTGGCGATGTCGGCGACAATTTCGCCGCAGGCATGACCGGGGGCATGGCGTTCGTATATGACCGCGCAGACACACTGCCCCACAAGCTGAACATGGAAACGGTGGAAGCGTACCGCATCGCGTCTTCATACTGGGAAGCGCAACTCAGGGCGCTCATTGAAGAACACGTGCGCGAGACAGGTTCACCGCTGGGTGAAGCCATCCTGGCAGGCTGGGAGTGGGAGTTGCCTAAGTTCTGGCAAGTTGTCCCCAGGGAAATGCTGGGCCGGCTCACTCAGTCATTGACGGACAAAACTTCAATGGGCAAAACAGCGTCATGAGAACATTATACCATATTGTACTCTCGCCCTATTGCCGCAAGCTGCGCCTGCTGCTGCAGGAAAAAGGGCTCGAATTCGAGCTGACGCATGAGAATGTGTGGGACCGCCGCATGGAGTTTTTCGCACTGAATCCGGCGGGTGAAGTGCCGGTGCTGGTGGAACCTGAAGGGCAGGTCATCTCCGGCAATTATGCGATTATGGAGTATATTGAGGAAGCCTATCACGATTCCGCCAAGTCGCTGCTGGGCAGCACCGTGGCCGAGCGCGCCGAGGTGCGCAGGCTTGTGGACTGGTTTGACCGCAAGTTCGATATGGAAGTAACGCAGAACATTCTGTTCGAGAAAATATTCAAGCGCCTGATGCGCTATGGCGAGCCGCAATCCGATGCGCTGCGCGCGGGCAAGCAGAACATTCTTTATCACATGGATTATGTGGCCTACCTCACGCAGGAACACCGTTATCTATGCGGCGACGGCATGACCATGGCCGACCTCGCCGCTGCCGGACATTTCTCAGCGCTGGATTACCTGGGCGATGTACCGTGGGACCATAACGCCAAAGCCAAGGAATGGTATGCGCTGATGAAATCGCGCCCGTCGATGCGCTCCATACTTGCCGACCGCGTTTCCATGCAGCGTCCGCCCGCGTATTATGAGAATCCCGACTTTTAAATAAACAACCCCGCTGCAAGCGGCGGGGAATGTACCCGGAGGGATTCAAAGCCAGAGTGTTTAACAGCACGGCGTTTTGTTACCTTACCCCAAGCACAGTTCGGGCAGATGCGCTTTCACGGTGCCGAAAAAATGGCGGGTGAGATTAGGAGCACACACATGCGTGGCCTGCGGAAGAACCGAATGGGACATGTCCGCATTCTACGGAAGAAGGAAAACTTCCACCCACGTACTGCCGCATAAAGCGGCAGTACGGAAATCCAAAACGCTAGCGAAGGCGTTACGAACACCATATCACTAGAAATCAAACTAAAAACACCTCACCTTCCACACAACGCAGAAGAGAAAAAAGATGTTATTGCTTAAAGCTTAGCGCGTAGCCGCACCAAGGTTACCGGCCACCTTATTGAAGGTGTTGCCGAGCTGCCTGCCCAACAGGGTAATAGTAGCAATAATCGCAACCGCTACCAGTGCAGCTATCAGGCCGTACTCAATCGCAGTAGCGCCTGTCTCGTCTTTTAAGAACTCATTGAACGTATTTTTCATAATTGCACCTTAAATAATTAACAAATTACATGGTATTTAGACCAATGTATCATACCATATCACATTCTAATTACCAAGGCTTAACTTAACTTTTTTGATCACTTCATCGAACATTTCGTAGGTTAGCGCGCCGGTATTGATGTTGTAACGCGAAGTGTGATAGCTGTTCTTTAACATAAGGTTACCCCCCCCACATTGCACCATATGCTCCGCCCCATGTGCAAAAGTGAACGCTGATTGCTTATTTGCCAGCGCCATGAGCACTGCTTTATGTGAAACCAGCCCAAGCGACAGGATAACCTTGAGATTTTTCATGGCGGCGATTTCGCTTTTCAGGAAGCCGTTGCAGTTCCTTATTTCGGCAGGCTCAGGCTTGTTCTGCGGCGGCAGGCAGCGCACCGCATTGGTGATCCGGCAATCCTGCAGTGTAAAACCGTCACCGCCCGATGCCATTTTCTCCGGGTCGTACTTGCCCGAGGCAAAGCCGTGTTTCTGCAACGCGCCGTAAAGCACGATGCCCGCATAATCCCCTGTAAAGGGCCTTCCAGTACGGTTGGCGCCTTTTAACCCCGGCGCCAGCCCCACCACGAGCAACTGCGCATCCAGACTGCCAAAAGGCGGGACAGGTCCATTATGGAAGCCGGGATATTCCGCACGGTTTGCCACATGGAACGCAGCAAGGCGCGGGCAGATGGGGCAGTCATAGGGAGGCGGGGTAAAGTTCATATCAGCTTTGCCAGGTCGTGTAGACATACAGTTTATATATTTTGCGGTAGTGAATTTTGTCCACACGACCTAACACAAGCCCGGCCACATGTCACCCTGCGCAATACGCAGTATCGGCGCAGGATATGAGATTATGCGCGGTTAAGCCGGTGCAGGAGCCGATGCGCTGTCCTCAAGTTCCTTCTTATATTTACGCATGGCGCAAAGCGCGTCCCCCAGCGCGTCGAATGCATCGCGCACATATACCGTGATGGAATTCACCGGCAAGCCAAGCTGCCTGCCTGCGGCGATAGCGGGCATTTCCTCGAAGCATATTTTTACTATCAGGTCATGCGGGCGCGGGCGTAGCGCTGCCATGGTCTTATAGAACTGGTCCTGTGCGCTCATGCGGCCAAGGGCGATGCCCGCCATGTCGGGGCGCAGCCCGCGCACATGGCTGGGGTCATAGCAGGTGGAGCGCAGTTGTGGCCGGTGCGTGATCGTCCACAGCGTAATAATCTGCAAGCCGTATAGATGTTGCATCTCGTCGATGATGCCATTGGCAAAAAGCTTGTCGATCCTGAGCGGGTCCTGCGCATTGATGCTGCCTTTGCTTATGGCGATATCCCCCCGTTTCATGCGCTCCTGCGTGGGAAAGTTCTGGTAGAGTTCCGCGCTGATGCCTTTGAACATGTTTTTAGCTTTCTTTCCCATTATCTATCCTTATCAATTAGTTATTATCATCACTTGAGGTGTTGGGCAATCAAGAATCGGGGAATATTCCCCTTTTGTCAACGGGAATCTTCCCTAATGACTAAGGGCGTGATTTATGGGAAAATTCCCTATGGAAATTACACGCGACAACCTTCTCTCCCTCATCAAATCCGGATTGCAGCAGCACGATCTGAGCATCTCGGCGCTGGAGCGCCATGCCGATGTGCCCAAGGACACGGTGCGCGATTTCCTGCGCGGCAAAACGCAGATACTGCGTGCGGATAAGCTGCAGAAGATACTGCGCGTGCTGCAGCCGCAGGAAAAGCTCACCGTGCGCTATGCGCTGGGCGATAATGCAGAGCTGCTTCCCCATAGCGGTGACGAGGTGGACTTCCCTCCCGGCATAGACAAGAATAGCGTGGAAGCCGTGCTCATCACGGGCAACGCCATGTCTCCGGTGCTTCAGGAGGGCTGGGTTGTCTATTACTCTACTGACTCAGCAAGCCCGACTGGAAAAACAGGCTGGCAGGTTCCCTATAATAATAACAGTGGTAGCGGTTCCGGCCCCTTCTCTGCTTTCATCAACAAGCCCTGCGTCATCCGTCTTACGGATGGCTCACTTATGCTACGCACGCTTAAATCTGGCGCGGATGACAAATACACGCTAGCTGCCTACAATACGCCGGACATGCGCGATGTAAGTATTTCCGAAGCTTACCGCATCGTCTTCATAAAAACATTCTGACCCGGCGTTTCCCCCTTGCCTTCCGGATTCATCTTGTTTATAAGCGTTCCAATTGCGAATGTTTCGCAATTGCAAAATAAAGGTACAGAAATATGCGCTTCATCCCCCCCGCCATTATCATGGCACTCGGCCTCGTTATCGCTGCCACCGTTCCTGCCAAAGCAGCAGAAGAATATACCCTCACCCTCAAGGATCATAAGTTCACCCCCGAAGAACTCACCGTTCCCGCAGACAAGAAATTCACCCTCATCGTGAAGAACGAGGATGCCACCGCCGCTGAATTTGAAAGCGACGATTTCAAACGCGAAAAGATCATTGCCCCCAACACCACCGCCAAGATCAATGTGGGCCCGCTCAAAGCCGGTAGCTATACGTTCTTTGACGAATTCCATGAAGACACCGCCAAGGGTATTTTGACCGTAAAATAATGGGCCCCCTCATTGTAAAGCAAGGTTCACATGTTTGATTCCGCCGTTACACTCGTCGTCTTCCGCGAAGTTCTTGAGATTGCCATTATCCTTGGCGTGGTGCTTGCCGCCACGCAGGGACTGGCGGGCCGCGCCAAATGGATAGGCCTCGGTTTTGCCGCTGGCCTTGCTGGTGCCGCTTGCGTGGCCATGTTCGCCAGCAGCATCTCTTCGCTGGCAGACGGCATGGGACAGGAATTCTTCAACGCGATAATCCTCTTCTCCGCCGCTATCGTTATCGGCTGGACGGCCATATGGATGCGCACCCATGCACGTGAAATGGTGGCGCATATGAAACAGGTAGGCAAAGACGTGATAGACGGCAAGCTGCCCGGCATGACGCTTACCGTGGTTATAGGCCTGGCGATCCTGCGTGAAGGTGCCGAGATCGTGCTGTTCCTTTACAGCGCGCTGCTTTCCGGCAAGGAAGTGCCTGCCATCGCCATGGGTGGCGCGGCAGGGCTTGCGCTCGGCGCCGTCACCGGCACGTTGCTGTATGTCGGCCTCGTCAAACTCTCCACGCGCCATATGCTCAAGGTAACAGGCTGGCTGCTTATCCTGCTGGTTGCAGGCCTCAGCGCTCAGGGTGCGGGTTTCCTCACGCAGGCAGGCTATTTTGAGAACTGGTCGCAGCCTGTGTGGAACACAGCATGGTTGCTCAGCCAGGATAGCGCCGTCGGCACGGTGCTGCATACGCTGATCGGGTATATGGAAGAGCCCACGCAGGTTCAGGCCGTATTCTATGCGGCAAGCCTAGCCTTCATGATCGGCTGCATCATGCTCACCGAACGTAAAAGCGCGAAACCGGTTAAGCTTCCAGCATGAATAATAATGCCATTTTACTTGTGACGAAGGATCTTCTTGCTGTCTTCACCAAAGCAAGAGGATCCTTCGCTATACTCAGGATGACAAGATATTTTGTTAATCCAGCGCTTTTACCAGCGCTTCCGTAACCTTCTTCGCATCACCGAAAAGCATCATGGTGTTGTCCTGGAAGAACAGCGTATTGTCGATGCCCGCATAGCCCGCGCTCATGCCGCGCTTGACGAAGATAACCGTCTTGGCGCTGGCAACATCCAGAATGGGCATGCCGAAGATGGGGCTCTGCGGATCGTTCTTGGCGGCGGGGTTGGTAACGTCGTTCGCGCCGATGACATACGCCACGTCGCAGGAGGCGAAGTCGCGGTTGATGTCTTCCAGCTCGAACACGGAATCATACGGCACGTTGGCCTCTGCCAGCAACACGTTCATATGGCCGGGCATGCGCCCCGCCACCGGGTGGATGGCATAACGCACGCTTACGCCTTCCTTCTCCAGCGTGTGGGCCAGTTCCTGCACCACATGCTGCGCCTGCGCCACGGCCATGCCGTAGCCCGGCACGATGATCACCGACGAGGCGTTCTTCATCAGAAAGGCTGCATCTTCAGCACTGCCAGCTTTCACGGGTCTGTCCTCGGCCTTGCCGTCAGCCGCTGAAGTGGCCGCTTCACTGCCGAACCCGCCGAATATCACGTTGATGATGGAACGGTTCATCGCCCTGCACATGATGTAGGAGAGGATAGCGCCGCTGGCACCGATCAGCGCGCCCGCGATGATCAGCAAAGGGTTATTGAGCGTGAACCCGATGCCTGCCGCCGCCCACCCGGAGTAGGAATTGAGCATGGAGACCACCACCGGCATGTCCGCCCCGCCGATGGGGATGATGAGCAGGAATCCGATGAGGAATGCCAGCAGTGTCATGAGTATGAAAATGCCATGCGACTGGTCGCCGCAGAACAGTACCAGTAAGCCAAGGATGCTAAGAGCCAGCAGCGCGTTGAACAGGTGCTGCCCCTTAAAGCGTACCGGCGCGCCGGAAACCACCCCCTGCAGTTTTGCGAACGCGACAACGGAGCCGGAGAAGGTGATCGCGCCGATCACGGAACCAAGGCTCATTTCAATAAGGCTGGAAAGTTTGATCGCGCCCGGCTGGCCGATGCCGAACTGCTGCGGCGACCACAGCGCCGCGCCTGCGATAAGCACTGCCGCCAATCCCACCAGCGAGTGGAACGCCGCCACGAGCTGCGGCATCGCCGTCATGGCGATACGTTTGGCGATCACCGTGCCGATGACGCCGCCAACGGCAATAGCAGCCAGTGCCGGGACGAACGCATTGAAAGCGGGCAGCGTGAACGTGGTGGCAATGGCGATGGCCATGCCAGCCATACCGTAAAGGTTGCCTCGCCGCGCCGACTCCGGCGAGGACAGGCCGCGTAGCGCAAGGATGAACAGAACCGCCGCGATGAGGTAAAGATAGCCGCTCATTTTTTAGCCTCCTTCTTCCTGAACATCTGCAGCATGCGCTGGGTGACGATAAACCCTCCGAAGATATTGACGGAAGCCAGCACCACCGCTGCAAAACCCAGCATGCCGGAAACGCCTCCCGCGCCCGCCCCCATGGCAATGACAGCCCCCACCACGATAATGCCTGAAATGGCGTTGGTCACCGCCATAAGCGGCGTGTGCAGCGCAGGCGTCACGCGCCATACCACGTAATACCCCACGAAACAGGCCAGTACGAACACGGTGAGGCCGAACATGAAGGGATCAACCGCCGTATGGGTGTAGTCCACCCTGTTCACTACGATGCTAAAACCGCTCTCGGAGGTGTTGGGGTCAACATTCATATTATTTTCCCTTCGCTGCAGGAGATGGAATGAGTATGGGGGAAACCACGTCGAAATAACGTATGCGCCACGGAAGGTCGTCACGTTCGCGCATGATCATGAGCTGAACCGTTGCGCTGCCTTTCTCAAACATGGCAGTGCAACTGTAATTGGCAGCCACATAATTGCGCGTCTCGTCCTTGAGCGTGGTGTAGTCACCCAGATCGCAGTCCAGCTCACTGGTGCGCGCACCCAGTTGCGCATAATAGGCGAAATTAAGCAGGTTGGGATTGCCCATCGCCTTCACCTGCTCCGCAAGCGACGGATCGGCGTTGCGGTCCAGCTCCGCACGGTTCCAGTTGCGCGTTACGGTGCCTGCCGTATCGTTCACAAAAGCGCGGGCTTCCGAGTCGATACCGCTGCGGATAATGGCCGATCGCACATAAAACAACGTGGCGATAAACGCGACAAAATAAATAAACTTGGACAATCCCCTCACTGCATTCCCTCTTGCGCCTGCCCATTCGCGAACACATCGGAATGGATATTGATATAATAGATCTGCCACTCGGCGGCGCTTTCGGCCTTGCTGAGCGTAATGACAACCTTGGCCGGCCCTTTTTCATAGCTGGCGGCGCAATTATAACTGATCGTGCTGTGGCGCTCGCGGTTCTTCATGAAGGAACCTACGGAATGCAGACTGCACTCAGGTTCCTCCTTCAGCTTGCCCAGCGCACTGTATATCTGCATGAGCTGTTCCGCGCTTTGCCCCTGCGAACCCATGGCCTTGATAAGGCCGGGATCTGCCCATGCTTTCAGTTCAGCCACGTCCCACCCGTCAGAGATGGCCGTTACCGCATCCACAACAACTTTTGCCGTTTGGCTTTCGATGCTCTCGCCTCTGCTGGCAAAAAAGAACGCAACGGCACCCAGCATTACGGCAGACAGAACAAGCGCTATGATCCGGTTCCTGCTCACGCGGAGGCTCCCCTGAACTGCGGATGCACGATAGCGCCGCCATCGGTGAGCATGGTGCCCTTGATAAGCTCATCCTCCCTATTGATCGCCACCTGCTTTTCTTTGTTGAAGAAGGTCGCCACAAAATTATAGAGGTTGCGCGCATAGAGCGGGGTGGCGTCGGCAGCCACACGGCTTGGCAGATTGGTAAAGCCCAGTATCTTCACGCCGCTTACATCCACCGCCACGTCAGGTCTGGAAAGCGGGCAATTGCCGCCACTGGCCACCGCGAGGTCTACGATAACGCTGCCGGGCTTCATATCATGCACCATGGCTTCTGTTACAAGCACTGGCGCAGGCTTTCCGGGTATCAGCGCAGTGGTGATGATGATATCCATCCTCTTCGCCGTCTCGTGCAGCAGCACCGCCTGCCTGGATTTATATTCTTCGCTCATCTCCCTGGCATATCCGCCCGCAGTTTCGGCAGACGCAGCATCCTCGGATTTCACTTCCACGAACTTGGCGCCGAGGCTTTCCACCTGCTCTTTCACCGCCGGGCGCACGTCAAACGCCTGTACGGCGGAACCAAGGCGTTTGGCCGTGGCAATTGCCTGAAGGCCTGCCACACCCGCCCCCACCACCAGCACCTTTGCGGGCGGCACGGTTCCGGCTGCCGTCATCATCATCGGCGTGGCTTTGCCCAAAGCCGCCACACCTTCTATCACGGCGCGGTAGCCCGCAAGGTTAGCCTGCGAGGACAGCACGTCCATCGACTGCGCGCGCGAGATACGCGGCATCAGCTCCATGGCGAATGCGGAGATATTCCTCCTGGCGCATTCCTCGATAAGCCCGCGGTTCTGGTATGCTGAAAGCATGCCCACCAGCATGGCCTGCGCGGGCAGGTTTTGCAGCAGCGCGCCTGCGGGAGGCGTGACCGTGAGCACGATATCCGCACCGTTCAGGCATTCCTCCGGTGACGCCAGCACTTTTGCGCCTGCTTTGGCAAACTCTTCATCCACTATGCCCGATGCCACCCCTGCCCCGGCCTGCACACGCACTTCCAGCCCGAGCTGGGCATATTTCCTTGCCGTATCGGGCGAAAGCGCCGCGCGCTTCTCCCCGGCGGCTGTTTCCGTTAACACGCAGAGCACAGGCATGCTTGACCTCGTGGTTTGAAATTTAAGACTGAAGGGCCTTCTTGTGGACGAACATCGCCTCGTCAGCACTGGCCAGTGCCGATTCAGACGTATCGGCGTTACTCATCTCATACACGCCGTAAGAAGCGCTTACGTTCAGCGCGGCACCTTTCCACGTATACGGATACTCGGCAATGCGCCGGGTGATGACCGCTGCGCGCCTGCGGGCCGCTTCGATGCGGGCATGATACAGCATCACCACGAATTCGTCGCCACCCAGGCGCGCCACGAAATCCGATACGCGCATGGACTGGTTCAGCACCTGCGACACGGCTTTAATCACTTCATCGCCTGCGGCGTGAGAATACTCGTCATTGATGCGCTTGAAACCGTTGAGGTCGAAATAGATGATAGAACAGGGATGACCATAGCGCTTGAGCATGGAAAGCGCCCAGTCCAGCCTGCGCATGAATGCGCGGCGGTTGGGCACAGGGGCGAGGCAGTCCACATCCACAAGCTGTTCCAGCTCAGAAAATTCACGGCGGGAATTGGTAAGCTCACGCGTAAGATCCTCAATGCGCTCCAGCAGCACCGAAACCGCGACCGATACGTTTTCTGTCATTTCCGGCTTGGGAATACCCAGTTTTTCCGACATCTGGGAGAGAGGTGCGTCAGGCGCCAGTTCCTGAAAATTGGAAGAAAGTTTTAGCCTGGCCGCGTTTACGTTGTGCTGTTTGTTTTTGCTTTCTGCCATGCAGGAATCCCGCCAGAGTGTACCGAACAGGAAATTCTTAGCATGTTATCCATGCCATGAAAAGCAAAGACGTAAAAGTACGGCAGGACGATCGCTCGCCCTGCCGGAAGGTGCAGGAAAAAGTACAGCGAGAAAAAATTACTGACTGACCCGTAAATTGGCCAGTGCATCGCCGATAGTCTGGAACGCCGTAGCAAGCTGCGCGTTGGAAGTAGCGAGGAAGAAATAGCTGGGCTTGCTGGCACAGGCGCCAAGCAGGGCACTGTCCACGCTGGAAGCAGGGCCGAACCCGATCGTATAGACGGATATGCCCCGATTCTTCATCGCCTGGCAAAGCTCCAGCGTCTTGTTATCAAGCACAGTGGCACTGGGCGGCGAACTGCCGTAAGCGCCGTTAGTGCCGCTCACGTTCTGGCCGTCCGTCATGATCACCACAACTTTGTTCATAAGCGGCGTGCCATAATTAAGCGGCATGGTATAGGTGGTGGTAGTGCCCGTGGGGGTGAAGGTGGGCAACCCTGCCCATTTATTCTGCCATGCAGGCGAAATCGTGCGCCAGCCCCACGCAGTGCCGATATTGATCATCGTATTGCCGCCATCGGTCATGGCGCGGATGCCGGTAATGAGCGTGTTTTTGTCCTGCACCAGCGGAATAAGCGGTGAATCCGGGCAGTCGGACGCGGTAATCTTGGTGAAGTTATAAGGCGAGTTGCCCGGCGCATCGGGGGCCTGGTCAAGCTTCAGCGTAACGGTTGACGTGCTGCCGTTGGTATAGGTAACCGGGAATGCCGGTTCTATGGCCGAATTGGTGGTGGTGCTGCGCGCATTGGCGCAGCCTCCGCTGGACGGGCTGCCGGAGAAAATGCCCACCTGCGACGTGGGGATATACACCACCGTGGAAAACGGCACCAGCGAGATGAACATGTTGGAGATGGACGTGCTGGTACCGTAGAGAATATCGAGCAGCCCCGTCGTCACCAGACCGTTGGAGGAGCAGTACGTGCTGGTGGCGCTGATGCCCTTATTGCCTGCCAGCGCGCATTTGAGCGCACGTATCTTGGTGATGGACGTGCTCGAACTCACCGGATCGCCCATGGAGCCGGTATTGTCCAGTACCAGCGCGAGCTCCAGCCCCTGGTTGGAGCGGGTTATCTCGGTATTGGCCCCCACATTGACATTGGTGATGCCTACCACCTGCAAAAAGGTGGTGGGTTGGGTGGTGGCGGCGGAAAGCGTCACTTTGGTATTGCCCGAAGCCAGCGCAGCATTCACCGTGACCGTGGCAGCGCCCAGATAACCGGACGGAAAATTGGCATTGAAATATTTATTGGCCTGCGTCTGCACATCCACCGTGTTGGCGGTAGCGCCTGCGGCAAGGCCTGCCGCATCCAGCGCGGTCTGTATTTTCGCCTGCAGCATCTGCGCGCGCGCCATATCCACGGAAATGCCCGTGGCCGTCACCAGCGCAAAAATGGAAAGTCCTGTCAGCATCGCCACATTGCCGCGCGTTTCCTGCGCAAACGATGACAGCTTATTTTTTACTATACTCAAAGCATTTCGGGAATTGGCTAGGCAGCCGAAGCACACCGAGACCGATGGATAACGAAGCCAGTTTTTGAAATGCGAAGAGTATTTACGCAACATAAAACCTCCCATCACGAGCATGATGAAGAAAACGTCGTCAGCGCCCCAAGGCGGGGCATGTAGATAGCGGTACGGTAGAGCGTTACCGTGGGCACGATGGCCTGCGTGGTAATCGGGGTAAAGCGGTAGAATATCTCGCCTATCAGCACCTCTTCGCCTGCGGTCATTGTAAAACCGGCAGGCAGCGTGGCATCAGCGCCGTTTGCCGTGCCGATCTTGCTGGTAGTGCCGGAACTCAGCGTGCCGCCGCCGCAATAGCGCCAGTTGATCTTGGGATTGGCGGTGCCCGTTTTAGTGACGTCGGTCAGTATCACATACACGCTCGCCCCGGCAGGATACGGCCTCATCATATCCGCAGTCGCACCGAATATCTGGGTCATGGCAGCACTGCTCAACGGCGCTGAATTAGTATCCGTCTGCGTTACTATATCGGTTATCATGCTCACGGTCTTTTCAAGCTTCTGCGTGATGAGGATATAACGCGTAAGCTCCATTGACCCGATAAACAGCGTCACCAGCACGGTCACGCATAAAGCGAATTCGATGGCAGCCACACCGCGTTCGTCACGCCTCACGGAACTGCCTGCTATACTGCGCATCAGCGTGTAACCCCTATCGTGTAAGGCTCGTTGCGCACGATCGAACTGGAGGTGAGCGTGAACGTGCCGTTAGTGCCGAGGAAGTCCAGCATGATCGGCGTCATGATCTTCCACGGATAGGTGACCGTATACACGACAATGTCGCCTGAAGCGCCAAGGCCTGTTGTGCCCTGGTCGGCGTCCCACATGCCGTTATGGTTCACATCGACAAAATTAACGCCCGGCGTGCCGTTGCACGGTGTTAACGGCGGACTGATGCAGGGCTCTGGTTTACCCACCACCGCAAGGTTGGCATAGGACTTTGAGGCAATGCTCAACTGGCCGGGAGTGAGTATGCCGGTCACCCTGTTTTGTATGATGCCGTAGATATAGTCCTGCTGCGACATGCCCGACTGCACATAACCGGTTTTGCCCTGACGTGACGCGATGGCGGTAGCGCCTTCCAGCACGGTAGCCGCATACATCATCGCATTATACTCGATAATGCCCACCAGCAGCAGCATGAGCACTGGCGCCAGAAGCGCGTATTCCACGGCGGTTGCGCCACGGGTTGCGCGCATCAGCCTGCTGAGCATGCGTGTTGGATTGTAGCGCTGCATTTTCAGGTCCATCTCCATTCAACTGAAGATTATAACATGAATGCTATGCGCTGGCTTGATTATTATAAAATCAATGCGCGGCAAATAAATCTAAAATTTGAACCAAAGGCAGGAACGCGGATTTTACTGGCTTATCCTCAGATTGGTCAGCGAAACGCCGATCTTCTTAAATGCCTCCTGCAGCTCTTCATTGGTGGGGGCAAGGAAGAAATGATGCGGAGACGTCGCACACCGCTCCAGCAAAGTGGCATTCACGGTGCCGATCTCGTCGGAGTTCGTACCTACTTTGCCAAAACCGATCGTGTAGACGATCACACCGTTGCTTTTGAGGCTGTCACACACCTCGTTGGTGATGTAGTCCAGTGCGGATTCCGCACTACCGCCGCTGTAATGCACGTTGAAGAGGTCACTCTGCGCGCGCCATATGAAATTGTAAGCACTGAAATTATACTCCCAGAAATGGTTCCATCCGTCAGACATCAGGATGATAGCCTTGCGTGAAGTAGGTGTCGTGTAATCCAGCGGAAGTTTGTTCGCCGCCATTTCACCACCCCAGAAAGGACGCCAGTTCGGCGACAGCATGCGCCCGCCCCAGACGACGCCTTCCGGTATGAATGTATCGCCCGTAGCGATCATGCCATTGATAGCGGATTTCGCGCTGGACTTGCTGGCGGTCATCTGGGTGACCGGCTGCGGGCAACCATTATTAGGCCCCTGGGTGGTGGTATTGAGCGGGGAAAGATATGTCGCCGGAGAGACTGAATCATTCCTCCAGCCGGTAATGCGCCATTCAGCAGGGTGCTCTTCATCAGCAGGCACAGGATTGTAATTCCAATACCATCCGTACTTTGAGCGCAGGCTTGCGGCCAAGGTGGCGTCGGTGGTCGGTTCCGGCGGATTCCAGTAAGGAAGGAAAGGATTGGTTATCGGGCTGAGCTCTGTCGACTTCCAGCCGTGCAAGCCGCTTTGTATCATTACGCAGCCGCCCCACTGGCCGCCGGGCCCCCAGTCATAAGTGTTGAGCGCCGCCTGGCCTTTCTGGCCGCTGGAATTCATGATCCAGTCTTTATGTCCCTGCCCCACATTCACCGCCTGCGAGAACGGCACGACTCCGACAAAAAGGCCGGGGGTCGTTTCATTGCTGGCACCGTAGAGCGAATCGAGCAGCGTATTGGCCGCGTCCTTAAGCGCTTCTATCTTGGTAACGGACGTGCTCGAATTCACCGGATCGCCCATCGAGCCGGTATTATCGAGCACCAATACAAGCTCAAGGCCCTGCCCTTCAGTAGACCGCACCACGTTCGTTGATGCTGCCACATTCACCGTATTGATGCCCATCATCTTCATGAACGTGGTCTGCTGAGAGGAGGACGCGCTCAGCGATATGGACGAATTATCTTCGCTCAGGGTGGCCTTCACGGTGATAGCCGAAGTGCCGAGATACCCGCTGGGGAAATTGGCATTGAAATAACGTTGCGCCTGCTGCGCAGCCCAGTCCTGCGGCTCGGTGCCGTCAGGCACATTGGAAAGCGCTGCCGCTGCTGCAAGCGCGCTGGCATCAAGCGCGGACTGTATCTTGGTGTGCAAAATCTGCGCGCGCGCCATATCCACGGCAACACTCGCCACCAGAACAAGTACAAAAACCGCTAGCCCCACCAGCACGGCCACTGCGCCGTTCTCAGAGCGCTGTAACCTTGCATATGACCGCAGGATGTTTTTATTCATGTTAATCTCCCTTATGGACAGGTAGAATTAAAATCCGCCAGCGATCCCAGTCGTGGCACGAAGAATACGCGGCGCGTCAGGCGAATATCGCCGATCATGTCCTGCATCAATATGGGTGAGAAATTATAAAATATCTCGCCCAGCAGCGCTTCTTCCCCGGGCTGCATCGTAAAACTGGTGGGAAGCGTGGCCTGATTAGGGCTGGCCTTGTTACCGCTTGCAGTGCCGAATGCGCTGACAGCCGGATTAGTGCCGCCGCCGCACGCCTGCCAGTTAATGAATGCCCGGTTATTGCCGGGCGTCACTTCAACCATGCTTACGCTGGTGACGATGATCTTGCCCCTTGTGCCCATATCATAAGGCATCATCATTTCCGGAGCCGCAGCCAGAGTGCTGGCTACGCCTTCCGTGGTGAGTTGCTGCGTGACAGAGCTCTGATCCGCCTGACCGATAACGTCCGTCATAAGGTCCAGTGTCTTCTCCACCTTCTGTATCACAAGAAAATAGCGCGACACTTCGATGCAACCGAAAAAGAGTATGATCAGGAACGGCAGGCAGATGGCAAATTCGACAAATGCCACGCCGCGCTCGCAATGGCGAAATTTCACAGATGAAGTCCGGAATTTTGAAAAAATATTCATCATAACTACATTGGTTTCCCAGGTCGCTTTGTAGCAGGCGGCGTCGGTGCAGGCGTTGGGCCGGGCGTTGGTGCCGGAGTCGGCGCGGGCGTGGGAGCCGGAGTCGGTGCAGGCGCAGGCGTCGGCGCGGGTGTGGGGGCCGGAGTTGCCGCCGGGCCGGGAGTTGGTGCAGGCGTCGATGCCGGAGTCGGCGCGGGTGTGGGGGCCGGGGTTGACGCCGGACCGGGCGTCGGCGCGGGTGTCGGGCCAGAAGTAGGCGCCGGGGTGGGCGCAGGCGTCGGAGCCGCAGTAGGCGGCGGCGTGGGAATGGTATTGTCATACGGCTCGTTTTTGACCAGAGCCGTGGAGATGATATTAAAATTGCCGTCAGCATCGCCTGCTATCGCGGCAAGGCCGGGGGTAAGAATCTTCCATGGATAAATGGCGCGGTACATGACCACGGAACGCGCATCGCCGACGGATTGTGGACATGCAGGCAATGGCGTGGGGCCACAGCCGGCGATCGGGGTGACAAGGCTGTAATTGGCAAAGTCCTGTGATGCTATCTGCACGTATTGGGGGTCAAGCAAACCGCTGATGCGCTGCTTGAGCACATCGTAAATATAGTCTTTCCTGTCGCCCGCTGTGGGATTGTACCCCGTACGCCCGATGCGGGCTGCGCTTACCGTGGCACCGTCAAGAACCCCGGATGCATACATGATCAGGGAAAATTCGATCACGCCCATGAACATGAACAAAAGCACCGGCAGGATGATCGCGAATTCGATAGCAGTCACCCCTGCGATGCACAGTAGCGGCGCCGCAATAGCGGAAAAAAGCGCCGCGAGGCGCTTGCTGCTATGAATCAGAAAATTTCGTCTACGCTTTGACATGCCTTAACTCCACGCACATTTTAGCATTTTACAAGGCCGATATTAATAAAGAATTAATAAAATTGCATACAAATTTGAATAATCGTTAGTATATCAGCAAGTTATAAAATGCCTAGTAAATAATATGTAATGTTTCCCCTGCTTTGTGGGGCCAGTGCCATAGCAGCACACCCTTATATAGCTCCATCCGACAGTTGAGGATATCTCCTTGTTCATTATTTTGCCGCATATTAACAATGATTTATGTTTTTACATTTTTTCCGCGACTTGTCATAATAGTTTCATATTGCCGTAGTATAATGGATGACCTAAGAAACCAGCCTGTACTGCAAAGCTTCCCGTCCCATGTCAGAAACATTCGATAACGCCAATGGTCGCTACCTCCCAGAACCTCCCCGTCCAGGGGGGTGGCTGCAAAAGCTTCTCGGACAGAAGACCGCACCGGGGGGTGAAAAGAGAGTTGAAAGCGAAACCGCGTTGCCTGCCGCCCCAGCCGGAATCGCAAAAGAGATAATCGAAGATATTTCACTCTGCCAGTTAACAGGTGAAATGCCCGAGGGCACAAAATTCACCGCGCTGGCATCACTCAAGGGTGAAGAAAAAGGCACGCGCGCCTTTGCCTACAAAAATAATAAAGATGCTAACGAAGTGCGCCTGGTATTTCCCGGCAGGTCCTCCGGCGTCAATGGAACAAGCACACCGGCAGAGAACAGCACTGTTGCCGCAGTAGTACGGGGAAGGCATTCTTACCAGCTTGAAGTGACTGAACAATGGATGCAGGAAACTGTAATCCCAATCCTAAAACAACATCCCGGCATCAAGGTAAAAATATTCGGCCACTCGATGGGCTCCGGCAACGCTATCATGGCAAAGCACCTGCTGGATAAAAACAACATCGCATCGGAAACGCTCATCATCGAGCCGTTTGCACCAACGCTCGCAGCGCGCTTTGTGCTGGAAAAAGACTTTGAAGCTGCGGCAGCAAAGGTTACCAAAAACATTGCCGGGGCATCTATTGTCAATGGTACGCCATCCGATGATGTGGTCAGGACGGCGACCGATGAAGCAAAAGCCGAAGCGGTCAGGCGTCTGCAAAAAGGCATCACCAGCATACGTTCCTACCCCAGCACCGGGGCGGCACTCCATCCGGTAGGGGATAGCGCTTCCAACAACTTGCAATTTGGGCAGCAGGCATTCTTCCTGACCGTCACCCCGCAGCACACCTCACAAGAGGGCGTATCACGCCGTAACTTTCTTGCCACACCCGTGAAAGCTGTTATGGTGCCTGTAAGAATGATCTCGAATGGCACTCTTGAGCGCGGTGATTCCACTGATCCCGGGCACGAGCTGCATAACTGCAAAAAAGCATTGGATGCACTGGGCGACCAGGCCATTCAGCCTGCCCATCCCAGAGTGCTATCCACTCCTGAACAGGTGGTGCATCCGGAACGTTACCCCGTATCGGCTATCTATAAATCTGCAACGCAACTTGCCGCCGGCTATTATAAGGCACTTTAGATAATTATATTACTGTGATCCACATCGAAAATTTGTAAGCGCTGAGCAACTAATGAAAAAGAACACAGTCATAAAATTAGCAGGCGATGAGATGGGCGCACTTGTAAATCAGATGGATGTACCGTATCTGAGACTCGTAGTGGAAGAATCCGTAACCGATAATACATTGCAGGTATCCAGCAGGTGGATCGCGCTGAGCGACGTCGCTGCGATGCTGCTTGCCTTTTTCTGCGGCGGCATCACCGCGCGCGCCATCAACCCTGAAGCGGGCGTGGCGTTCTTCTCACCTGTAACGCTTGGCGAATTCATCATCTTCATGGGCCTTGGCTGTATAGCGCTTTTGTGGCTGGATGCGCGCGCGCATTACCGCCAGCGCCTGCCCTACTGGGAAAATGTCGGCCATATTCTCACCGTCAGCCTTGCTGGCCTCGTGGCATCGGGCTTCATCCAGTTCAGTTTCCATAGCTTCACCTCGCGCCTGTGGCTTGGTTTCAACTGGATCTATTTCTGCGTATTCATGTTCGCAGGGCGCTCGCTCACGCACGCCATGCTTGAGAAAATGGGCAAATGGCGCATTCCCTCCATCCTCATCGGAACCGGCGCCACTGCGGAATCCGCCATGCACGCGCTCAGCCGCGAAAAGCGCATGGGATATGATATTGTGGAGCAGCTTTCTCCCGCCACGCTGGATAAGTTCGTAACGCCCGGCGCGTGGGGGCAACTGCTGCAGGCATGTGAAGCCAGTCATATTTTCCTCGCGCTTGAAGGCAACGACATGGAACAGCACAAGGCCGCGCTGAAAGCATTGGTGCGCGAGCGCCTGCCCTGCTCCGTCATTCCGCCGTGGCTCGGCCTTCCCGCAGGCACGCTCTCGCCGCATTACTTCCTCATGCATGACGTGGTGATGCTGCATGATACCAACCGCCTCAACCTGCTGCTACCGCGTTTTCTCAAGCGCAGCTTTGACCTTGCCGTATCCGGCACGCTGCTCCTGCTGCTCAGCCCGATTTTTATCCTCACCGCCATCATGGTGCGTATGGACGGCGGCCCGGCGTTTTTCACCCAGCCGCGCGTGGGCAAGGGCGGAAAAACGTTCCAGTGCTATAAATTCCGCTCCATGCGCACCGACGCGGAAGCCTTCCTCGAAAAATACCTTAAGCAGAATGAGGACGCGGCAGCCGAATGGAAAAAATACCAGAAGCTTAAAAAAGATGTGCGCATCACCCGCATCGGCAACATTATCCGCCGCACCAGCGTGGACGAACTGCCGCAATTGCTCAACGTGCTCAAGGGTGACATGAGCCTTGTCGGCCCGCGCCCCATCATGCACGGGCAGGAAGAGTTTTACGGCGATGATTTCGTGTACTACGAAAGCGTGCGACCCGGCATCACCGGCCCGTGGCAGGTCAGCGGCCGCAACCGTCTCACCTTCAGCGAGCGTGTGATGCTTGAATCCTGCTATGCGCGCAACTGGAGCCTGTGGATGGATATCGTGATCCTGCTCAAGACCGTGCCCGCACTACTTTCACAGGAGCAGGCGTTCTAGGTTTTATATTTTTAGGATTGTCATGCCGTACAAGCGGACAGTAGTCCGCGCGATACGGTATCCATTTTTCATCCGCAGGTAAGAAGCGTGACGCGGCAGTAGGCGCATCGTGTGAAAGGCATCTCACACGGCAGGTCTACTGACCTGCCACTGCATGTTTCAGTACAGGAGAAATGGATTCCAGATAAACTCGCCTACTTGCTCGTTTTCTGGAATGACAATAATAGATAATGGCACCTTGAAATCGCTAACAGTACCCTGTATTGCGCGATAAATCAGAAATAGCCGCCATAAAAAATTTTAGCAACGGCTATTATATTGGGGCACGTTTAGGTACATTAACTAGTATAATAAAAATGGGGCTGTCCTAGATAACTAGTATAGGTGTTTATCAACCCATTGTTTCAGTTGTTTTAATTGTGCTTGTGGGTTTGGATTGTTAAAACGCCACTCGCATTCCTTCAAAAATAGCGCGAAATTCTGTCTGGGTACACCGTTAAATTTGCGCATATGCCGCTTGGCCTGATTCCAGAAATTCTCGATGCCATTAATGTGGTTTTTCTTATCTGCAAATAGCTTGGAATGATTGATGCGGTAGTGTTTGAACTCGCTCACATCCAGAACATTATAACCACGCCAGCAATCGGAATACACGATGCTGTCAGGAATTACTTTGTGCTCAATAATTGGCATCAACGTAGCGCTCGATGCATCGGGAATAATCTTCGTATACACACGGCCACCGCGCTTTAGCAGGCCAAATACGGGAACTTTACCAGCAGCGCCCCGGCCGCGCTTGCCTTTGCGGGTGCCCCCGAAATAACTCTCATCTACTTCAATCTCGCCGCCAAAGACT
>JAMIFV010000079.1:0-29212 GCA_035906055.1 Alphaproteobacteria bacterium
CATATAACAGAGCAGAAAATACCTGATAATGGCTGACATTGCGCGGACGGCCAGCGCGGGAGTAATGCGCGGCAATCAATGGTAATATATGCGCATCAAAAAACGACTCGGATACAGGGTAAAAGCGTGGGTTCATATGATACACTCCTATCTTGGGAGCACTATCACCTAAATCTTAATAATTAACTAACAGTGTCTAAGCTTTCCATCAACAATGAGAAGATTACTCGTTTCGGATTGATCAAGATTGGCAACTGCAATGGTGTCGCCTTCCTGCCTAAATTTTACGCCGAGCGTATCCTGAGCATTAAGCTGTGTTACTATGTATTTGGCCAAAGCTACCGAACTAGGGGCCTCCTCCTTGACAGCATTGCTACTAAGCACATTTTCTAACTCTCTGCTTAAAATATCACTTAAATCTGCCATGCTTATCTCCCGAACAAAAAATAACTGTCCTAAACTACCAGAGTGAGATATGCGCTTGAAGAATAATAATATTAAAATTCGATGACAGTGTATAAATAGCAATGTAGCAAAATCAGTATCTTGCCAGCCCTATTGACGCATGAGGTCATGTGAAAGCGTCAGGGAAACGGGCTTTTTCCCGGACAGCACAAAGCGGTAGACCTGCATATTGCCCATTACATGCTGCACGTAATTGCGCGTTTCGTTGATGGGAATTACTTCAATCCAGTTTACCACATCATGCAGTGTCTTCCCTGGAGCGCCAAACGCATTCAGCCACTGGCGCACCCTGCCCGGCCCCGCATTGTAACTGGCGGTGGCGAGCACATAGGAACCGCCAAAACGCGCCACCATCTGCGCAAGGTAGTTACTGCCCAGCGTTATGTTATAGGCGGGCTCGAAGAGCCTGTCGCGCGAGAAGCTGACGCCGATCTTTTTTGCCACTTCACGCGCCGTGCTCGGCAGCAGCTGCATGAGCCCCATTGCGTTTGAAGAACTCACGGCTTCGGCATAAAACTCACTCTCCTGCCGCATGAGCGCAAGAAGGTAGGATTTATCAAGCCCCGCCGTCTCTGTTATCTTGATAACGGGATAGCCGCTTTCAAGCGCCACCACCCCTCCCCTTAAGGCTTTTTTAGAAGCACGAACGCCAATATCAATACGGTTGATGCCCTGCCCCAATTCGGATGCCAGCACAGCTTCATGCGGGCTGGAAGCGTTCTCCACCAGATAGTAAATGAATTTGCCCGCAAGGTTGGTTTGTTTAGCGCGTGAGAGCACCTGCACCAGCTTGACCAGCTCGCTGGCGTAGAAGGCCTTTTTCTGGGCGCTGGTGGCTGCGGTATCGTCAGAGTTGATCGCGAGTCTGGGGTTATCTTCCAGTTCTGCCAGCGCAAGCTGGCCATAGAAGGTGGTTGGATGTTTCGCCGCATGCTTATACCAGCGCGTGGCATCCTGTCCGGATTTACCCGCCGCCCTTCCCGCCCAGTATGCTGCACGGGCCTTGCTGCCGGGAGTTTCCATCGTGTCATACAGCACTTCAAAAATATCATATGCAAGCTTAGGCTTGTTCCTGAACTCCAGTTCCACCCAGCCCAGCAGCCATTGCGCTTCCTTAAACTGCACCGTGCCTTCTATCTGGCCATGCCTAGCCAGCAGGCGCTCGGCGCGCTTGACTTCGTTCGCGCCCAGCGCTTCACGTGTGGCGCGTTCACGGTAGCCCCACCATTTTTCCGGATAGGGAATTTTTTCCGGCGCCTGCAATAACAGCTCTACCACGCCTTCTTTGTCACCCTTGCGCGCGCGCCAGCGCATGCGCTCATAAAGCAGGCCCGGATCATGACGCTGGGCGGCTGGCACATTGGAAACATCGCGCGTCGCAGTGGAACTGCTGCGCATGAGCGAGATTCTTGCCGTGAACAGGTGTTTCATGCCAACGGGCGCGAGACTGAGTATACGTTTGGCGTCTTCAACGCGGTTGTCCCAAAGCAAACGCTCGATGCGCCGGGCATGGTCGGAAGCGCGCAGAATGTCCCTGTAATGCGAGAGCATCTTCGCTTCGGATGATTTTGTGTAGTCATCCGCCACCCAGGACTCACGGATAAGCTCCCTGAGTTCATCCTTGTCTTTTACATTACGCTTTCTGCCCAGATTGGTTTTGGGCGGGTGCTCAATATACCATTTGTTCAGCACGTCATCCGGCGGCATTTCAGACAATAACGTCGCTTCTGCACGTTTGATGAGTATGCTCTGGTCAGGCCAGTCGGGGTTCTGGTTGATGAAGCCGGAAATGTCTTTAAACGTCGCGTCGGAATCCGGGTCCTTCAGGTATTCCCATACGAAATATTTGACCAGTACGTCGCTTTTGGCAGCTTCCGCATGCGCGATGGCTTCGTTCCAGTTACGCTTTTTTGCAAAACTGAATGCGGCTTCGAGGTGGTCGTCACTCTCCACGCTGAACGAGGGAGAAGCGAAGCAAACAACGAACAGAAATAAGGCGGAGGCAAAACGGAATTTGAACATATGTCTGGTTTTGTTATTATAATGTATCCGGTGCAAGTGCAATGAACATTATGCAATATATACTCAGTGCGGAAACGATCAGGGCAATCGAGAACGACGCCTTTGCAAAAGGAGTGGACAGCTTTGCAGTGATGCATCGTGCGGCTGAAGCGGTCTGTTCCATTATAAAGCGAGAATATAAAGACCGCCCGGTGGTAGTGCTTGCGGGGTGCGGCAATAACGGCGGGGACGGACTCGTCATCGCAAGCCTGCTCAGGCATATAGGCATCGGCGTTAAAGTGTATGCGCTCGATAAGGCTAAAATAAAAGGCGATGCAAAAAAGGCCCTGAAGCTTTATGGCGAGGCGAATGCGCTGTCCATATCGGCGCTGGATCTGACAGGCTCGCCTGTGGTGGTAGACGCGCTTTTTGGCATAGGCCTGACGCGCGAGCTGGGCAATGATCTGGTGCAGCTTGTAAATGTTGTCAATAATGCAACGCTGGATGTGGTGGCGGTGGATGTGCCCAGCGGCGTGGAAGCCGACAGCGGCAAGGTGCTGGGCGCTGCCATCAATGCCAGCGTAACCGTTACCTTTATCGCCAAGAAATTTGCCCATGTACTGATGCCTGCGCGCGGGCATTGCGGACGCGTAGTGGTTGACGGTATCGGGCTTTCGCCCGGCAATTATGAATATAGCTCCGCTTACGAGAACCTGCCCTGCCTATGGCAGCATCAGTTGAAATGGCCCACACCCGATATGCATAAATATGATCGCGGGCATGCGCTGGTGGCTGGCGGGCCAGCAGCCAAAGCCGGTGCGGCGAAGTTGGCGGCGCTTGCCGCGATGCGTGCAGGTGCCGGGCTGGCTACTATCGTATGCGCTGAACAGGACATGCCTGTTTATGCGTCGATGGCGTTATCGGTGATGACGGCGGCGCAGGCGCAATGGAACGAGCTTCTGGCTGACAAGCGGGTTACGTCTGTGGTGCTGGGGCCAGGCATGGGAGCCGGTGACGCAACGCGCGCCAAAGCGTTGGATGCGCTGAGCGCGCAGAAATCCGTGGTGCTGGATGCCGATGCCATCACTTCTTTTGCGCAGGAGCCGCAAAGCTTATTCACCTCTTCAAAGTCACGCTGCATACTCACGCCGCACGGCGCAGAGTTCGCACGGCTGTTTGCCGACCTTGCGGCGCTGCCAAGGCAGCATGCGGCACTGAAAGCGGCGGAGCGCAGCCATTGCGTGGTGATACTTAAAGGGTATGACACTATAATAGCGTCGCCTGACGGAAGGAGAGCCGTCAATACCAATGCTCCCCCTACCCTTGCCACCGCAGGCAGCGGCGACGTGCTTGCCGGTATCTGCGGCGGGCTGCTGGCGCAGGGCATGGAAGCGTTCGAGGCAGCCTGCGCTGCCGTCTGGCTGCATTCCGAAGCGGCGGCCATGCAGGGAGACGGGCTGATAGCAGAAGATATACTAAATACACTGCCTAAGGCCTTACAAACCTTGAGAAACTATGGTAAAGTCACTGCATGAGTAATACCGCAACCGATCTTTTCTCCCTAACCGCACTTAATCATATGCGCAAGCGCACCATGTTGGGGGTACTGCGTACATGGCGTGAATTCAAAGGTTCCGCGCGCATGGCGATCACCGGCGAGGTGCGGCCCAACCTGCCAAAAGAAGACCTGGACCACCTGCGCAGGCAGATGCAGGAATGCCTGCACAGCAAAGGCGGTGAAATCACCGCGCGGGCGCACACGGTGGAACTGGGCAAGACCTATCTCAACCTTACTGAGGCAGGGCGTGCGAAGTTCCTGCGCCTTCTTGCGCAGGATTTTGACATAGACCGGGCAAAGCTCGCCAGGCTTCTTGAGTCTGGCAGAAATGCGGCCAAGGGCGACACGCTAAAGCTGGAAAACGAGCTGCGTGATGCGCTGGTGTCACCGCGTAGCGTGATACTCAAACAGTTCAACAGCCTTCCCGACGGATTCAAGTTCCTTGTAGACATGCGTGCCGACCTGCTGCCCCTTATCGGTAAGGACCCGGTGCTGCGCGGGCTTGAGTATGACCTCAAGCAGATACTTTCTTCCTGGTTCGATGTAGGGCTGCTCGACCTTGTAGAGATAAACTGGAACTCGCCTGCGGCGATACTGGAAAAACTCATCGCCTACGAGGCGGTGCACAAAGTGCGTTCATGGGATGATTTGAAGAACAGGCTTGATGACGATCGCCGCGTATTCGCGTTCTTCCATAACAAGATGCCGGACGAGCCGCTCATTTTTGTGCATGTGGCGCTGGTGAATGAACTATCCGACAACGTGCAGGCTTTGCTTGATGAGTCCTCTCCGGTAGCGGATCCTGCTACTATTAATACTGCCATATTTTATTCCATCTCGAATGCGCAGAAGGGCCTTGCAGGTATCAGTTTCGGCAACTTCCTTATCAAACGCGTGGTCGATAAGCTTTCTCGCGAGTTTACCAAACTCAAGCGTTTCTCCACCCTCTCCCCTGTTCCGGGGTTCAGGGGATGGCTTGACCCGCTGCTCGCTAAAGGCGATGAAACGCACCTGCGCGCAGCAGACATAAAGGACATTATTGCCATAACCAAAGCCCCCACTGCGGCGCAGGGGTTGCTCAAGCTTCTGGACAGCCATTGGGAAGACGACGCCAAAACCAGTGCAAAGCTCAAACCGCTGCTCATGCGCCTGTGCGCGCACTATCTTATTAATGAGAAAAAGAAACAATCCGCACTGGACCCCGTGGCGCATTTTCATCTCACCAACGGCGCACGGCTTGAACGCATCAACTGGCTTGGCGATGTTTCGGCCAAGGGCATGAAGCAGGCAGCCGGGCTGATGGTAAATTACTACTACGACCTGAACGACATCGACGACAACCACGAAGATTATGTCACCGAAGGCACTATCAGCTCCAGCCGTTCTGTGCGCGGACTGCTGTAATTACTTCTTCGCTTTTCTCAGGCCTTCAGTAATCAGTTCCTTGGCCTCAGTAACGCCGACCCACTTCACGATCTTCACCCACTTGCCTTTTTCGAGGTCTTTATAGTGCTGGAAGAAGTGAGCAATCTGCTCAATGAGAATTTCCGGAAGGTCATTATAGCTTTTTATTTTAGAATAGAACGGGTGAAGCTTGTCGATGGGCACGGCAAGGATCTTTTCATCATGGCCTGCTTCGTCTTCCATCAGCAGCGCACCGATCGGCCTGCAGGGGATCACGCAGCCCGCGATAACGGGCACCTGCCCTACCACCAGCACGTCGCAAGGGTCACCGTCGTCGCTGAGGGTCTGCGGGATAAAACCGTAGTTGGCGGGATAAATCATGGAGGTATGCAGGAAGCGATCGACAAACAATGCGCCGGATTTCTTGTCTACTTCATATTTTACCGGATAGCCGCCTTGCGGAATTTCTATCAGTACGTTGATAACGTCGGGGGGATTGCCGCCCGCGCTTATTGCATTAATGTCCATAAACTACCTGTATAAAATTGAAGCTGCTCTATAATTATTTTTGTGCAGTTATGCCACTCATTTATCGCAGCGGCACATTACAATCGTGTTAGGTCTATTTCATGTGGGAGGCGGATGAATCGTAACACTCTGGTTACTGATTGCTTTTCAATAAAAATTAAGCGGTCCGTGTATTATCTGCTACAGCGCGGGCGGCGGCATCGCGTTTTGCATCGATCATGGCCTGAAATGCCCTCTCTTCTTCATCCGCCTTATCATTACGCTTCTGGTAGCCCCTTACGGCCTTGTAGGCAACTGCGCCCATCGCTACACCTGCGACGAGGGCAAAGCTTTTCACATATTCACCCCTTGGCACCTGACGCAACCTCAGGCCCGTGTGCTTGATGAGCTCTTTGAACATGGGTTTGTCGACGATTGCTTCCTTGGCATCGTCCGTGAAGCGCTTCAGGTTTTCACGTTCCCTGGTCAATTCTTCAAAGAATTTTTCGGCACGCCCGTTAAATAGGTGTGGATTATCTGTGCCCAGCTTACGGATAGAATCGATACGCTCTTTCATGTTGCCGTTTTTCTGGAATTTCTGTTCGATGATTGCAACCTGTTCCCACGCTTCCTTAGCATGCTCTTTCAGGAAAGTTGTTTCAAGCTTGGCTATTTTTTCTTTATAAACCCCCATATGATAGTCGGCTTTTTTGCGATATTCTTCCACCAGCTTATCTACAAACGGTTTTTTCTCATTCAGCAATTCCCTGTAGGCCGCATTCATATGTACGTCACCTACGGTCGTGCCTGGGAACTGCTTAAAGACTCCCGTTGCCCGTTGGCTTTCATACATTTCCAACGAATTCTCGAACGTAGGTGCACCAGAAATGGTCTGCGCTTTACCGGTACGTACATTATCAAGGACCTCTACAAGTCGTCGTGTAATATCAGCTCCTTCAACCGGGCGACCTGCTGCATCAAGCGCGCCGTTTATCCAGTCACGGGTATTGAGCCTGCCCCTCACATAACGTATGAGCGCATTTTTCTGTAAGACCCCGAAGGCTGTCACACCAGAGACAACGCCGGTAACAGCGGCAGCGGTGCGCGCAACGAAATTATCATGCCGCTGTTCCAGCTTCACTTCGTAATCAGTTTTTTCCGGTTGGGTGTTTTCTGCCATAGGATTAATTTATACTATGCCCATCGGGTGAAGTGTTATTCTGGAACTCATTGATCGTGCGGTCGCGCCAGCTGGAGTTCGCCTGCTTTTTCCATTCCTGCTGTTCCGGCTTTTTATAATCTTCCGGTTTGCGCTGAACTATCGGCGTGATGTTCTGTGAGTAGAAAGAATCGTTAGCTGCGTTTTCAAGCCCACGGCGCCTGCCTACACGGTCGGTGAAGGAGGGTTGATAAAGCTCTTTCATGCTCACAGGCTTGCCAAGGGTAAGCATGGCGTCCATGCGCTCATGGAATTCCTCTTCCCGCTCCTTGGCGATGATTTCGTCCTGCGAGCTCCACAGCTGGTTGGTATGGGTGCGCATCTTCTTCTGCGCGAGCCGTTCACGATTCACGTCGTCGAAGGGGCGCTGCATGATAGTGTGAAGCACTTCCCCTGCCCCGGCCTTGAATTCACCGAACTTGAGATGGCCGATGCCGCCGATCATGCGGTCGATGGCCATATCCATGCGCGGCGTATCATACGCGGTGCTCAGCAGATCGGTTTTGACCATGAAGTAAGGCGTATAGGCCAATGTGCCGTCCACATAACGCTGGGCATGTTTTCCGATATTGGCGAAGTTTGCATCTTTCTTGAAGAAGCGCGCAGCGGGTTTGATAACCTCGGTTAAGGCATGGCCTGAATCGTTACAGAACCTGCCTACAGGGTTGGTGAATTTATCATGCCATTCTACATTTTGATCATATTCCCTGTAGCGCCTTTCATAGCCGCTGCTTTTTCTGGTTACGAACGGGTTAAACGGTGCGGCCGTGCCATCCTTGTAGACGTAGGGTGTATCATACCGGATGGGAAAATCGCTGCGCCTGGCTTTTGCGGCGCCACTTGCATTTACGGGAGCCCATTTCTGGCCACCGTCTGCTGTGGGCACCATAACGCCCACAGGCCCATGTTCAGGATGAATTGCAAAACCGATATCCTTGCTCTGCGCAGAGCGGATGAATGCGAATACCGAGGAGGACGGGATCATGATAATCCCCATCTTCACAGTAGTGCGCACCGCATAATTTATACCGGTCTTAACCTTATCCACCGCCGCCTTAAAGAGGTTGGTGGGCGTAGGCGGCGCATCGGATTCCGGCCTCTGGACGGTGCGGTCGTTATCCCATAAATGCTTGATCCTGTAAGCGGCCCTGTCATAGCCGTCGCGGTACATCTTGGTCAGCACGTTATAGGCGGAGAAGCGAAGGCCAAGATCGGTCATGCCTTCAAGCTGATAGTTGCCAACAATCTTCTGGCCATCAATCTTTACGCTGCCGCCATTGCCCCAGTAATCGGAATCATGATCAAACCCCGGACTGAATTTATTGATGAGATTGCGGGTGCCACGCACCACATACGGATAACCGGCAGCCATGGCGAAATAGTCTTCACCCATTGCTTTGGTAGTGCCAAGCCATACCGACTTGAGCAGCGCCTTGGTGGCCTGCGGCACGTCGACATGTCCGTCCTTCATCCATTTCTTTTCGGTATTGGGGTCAACCAGGCCTGCAATTTCACGGCCAAAATAGTCACCAAGGCTGGCAAGGCCGAAGTCGAACGTGATTGCCAGACCTTCATGGCCATAGCTACGCCCGTTTGCGCCTTTGTAACCTTCCCATTTGTTGTTGTGGCGGAAGGTCACAACATTTTTCGCTTTGGCAGTATCGCCCTTATGCAGCACCAGCGCGGCCCTGTAGATACCTGTGCCAATTGTTTTGTCGAACAGGCGTGCAACGTACGTAAGCGGATTGGTAAGCTGGCTGTTCTTGCTGGGGTCAAGGATATCGAACGAATAATTCTCCAGCGATTTGGTGGCGATGTGCTGGCCAGCGGCAAAGAACACCGAGCCCAGTATGCCACGCGAGAACGTGCGGATGGCAAGTTTACCGCCGTAAGAGTCGCGCCATTCGTGGTTGGACGCCTTCTGCTTGTAGCTGTCGGTCTGCCATGCTTTGCTGAAATCTATGGGGTCGGCGCTGGTCATGCCCAGTTCTTTGAGCCAGCGGTTATCGGCATTCATGAGCCTGCTGGCAGGACTTTCATCAGTTCTGCCGGTTTTATCGAGCAAAGCGTATGGGATTTTACGGGTAATATCGCGGCTGAAGCTGCTTCCGGTTTCAGCGGAATACGCACCAAAGGAGGGCTGGCTGGAGATGTTGCCCTCTATCTGCGTCTCAGGTGTTTTTTTCGTCTCACCAGCCACGTATTTAACCCTGTGATTTTGTGTGGGATATAAAAATGCGGCCGCATTGTTACTTCCACGGTTAAACTATAGCATTTTACAGTGAAAAGACGTGTGAATCTTTTGTTACAACGGGTGGTTAGCCGTTGCCGTAAGCCAATAAAAACCCAAATATATTATAACTCATTGTTATATAACAAATTCTGTGATCACCGGCACATGATCGGACGGATTGCTCCACCCCCTCGCCTCCCGCAAGATGTAGTTTGCCTTGAGATTATCGCCCATAGAGGGTGTTACCCAGATATGGTCGAGCCTTCGGCCACGGTCGGATTTCTGCCAGTCCTGATTGCGGTAACTCCACCAGCTGTAAAGTTTTTTATCGTCAGTTACAAAATGCCGGGAAGTATCCAGCCAGCCCAGCGTTTGCCTGAAATGCTCCATCGCTTCAGTCTCGATAGGCGTATGTGAAACAACCCCCAGAAGCTGCTTATGCGACCAGACGTCGTTAGGCAGCGGTGCGATGTTGAGGTCACCTACGAAGATGAGTTTGTTGTTGCCTTTTTTCTGCTCCAGCGACCATTCGGAAAGCGCCGCATAGCAGTTGAGCTTGAAGTCGAACTTATCGTTCAGCGCGCGATCGGGTATGTCGCCGCCTGCAGGCATATAATAATTATGGATAAATATGTTATCCCTTATGCGCGCGCTGATATGGCGCTTATGCCCCGCCCCCAGCATGTCGATGCTGTGCACATCGCTCAAAGGCAGTTTTGAGAGTATCGCAACGCCGTTATAGCTCTTCTGGCCGCTTGCATAGATATGCTCATAGCCCATGGCGCGCACGTCCGAATAGGGAAATTTATCATCCTCCACCTTGGTTTCCTGCAGGCAAAGCACATCGGGGTTATGTTCTTGAGTCAGTTTTTTGAGCGCCTCAAGGCGAATACGGATGGAATTGACGTTATACGTGGCAACGCGCAGCAGCATATCAGACCTTTTGACAGTTTATGCCTATGCGCATACACTACCGGCGAAAAAAAAGCCCAGAAGAAATAAATCTTCTGGGCAAGAAGTTGCAGGAACAATTGACTCGCGAGCCGAAGCTCAAATAAGTCGCATCCTATATATCAAGTCTCATGCCAAAATTATTTTATTGTATTTTATGAATTTTATTTTCTCATCCACATATCGCTCTGTATAAAATTTAATCAGGTGATGAAATGTTAGGCACTAAAAAAAGAGCTGATGTAGTCATTATCGGTGGTGGCATGGTAGGGCTTGCGCTTGCATGCGCACTCTCCAGGGCGGGCATCTCTTCTTATGTGGTTGAGAAAGACAATCTCGACGACCAGTTGCTGCCTGCATTCGATGGCAGGGTAAGCGCCATTTCCCTTGGTTCCGAGCGCGTGCTCGATGCTATAGGCGCATGGCAGTATATGCTGCCGGAAGCCGAGCCTATCAGCGATATCCGCGTGGTGGACGGTTATTCGACCGCATATGCGCATTATAATTTCAGGGATGTGGGCGATGTTCCCGTCGGGCACATGGTGGAGAACCGCCACCTGCGCACCGGGCTGGTGAAAGCGGCGCGAGCGGCGAAGCACGTGACGCTGCACACGTCCACCACAGTAAAGAATAGCGTGCGTGATGATTATAAAGTGGTTGTTTCGCTTGAAGATGGTACGCAGATAACTGCTTCCCTGCTTGCCGCATGTGACGGCAAGCGCTCCAGAACCCGTGCCGAAGCTGGCATAAAGGTGCAGGAAGCCGGTTACAACCAAACGGCTATTGTATGCACTATTGAGCATACGCTTTCGCATGAAGGGTTGGCGCTTGAGCGCTTCCTGCCGCACGGGCCATTCGCCGCGCTGCCTATGAAGGGCGGTATGCGCAGCGCCATTGTGTGGAGCGAGGCGGACGATATCGCCCGGCAGATGCTGGCGCTTGGCAAAAAAGAATTCGAGCATGAGATCAAAACGCGCCTCGGCGATTACCTTGGTGATATTGAGTGCAACGGCAAGCGCTTTTCTTATCCTCTCTTCCTCTCCATTGCAGAAACGTATATTGATAAACGTCTTGCATTGGTCGGCGATTCCGCGCACGGCATTCATCCGATCGCAGGGCAAGGCGTGAATGTGGGTTTCCGTGATGTGGCCGTGATTGCAGAGCTGTTAGAAGACGCAATGAAGCTCGGCGGTGACATCGGTTCCGATTCCCTGCTCAGGCATTACCAGCAATGGCGCCGGTTCGACATTGTGAGCATGAGCGCGGTAACGGACGGCATCACGCGATTATTCTCAAACGACCTTAAAAGCCTCACATTAGGGCGGCGGGCTGGGTTGAGAGTTGTCGAGAACATTCCTCCCCTTAAACGGGTTTTTATGAGGCATGCCATGGGGTTAATTGGCGATCTCCCCCGTCTTATGCAGGATAAAAAAGCAGCATAGCTAGACATTTTTGCAACATTGTGAATAATTAACTTTTTCACGATGTGCCCGTAATGGCTCCTGTGCTATAACCCCCGTTACGCATAGCCACAGCTATTCGCGAAACAGATAATTAAAATTAACAACAAGGAACTTTAGCTATGAAAAAGATTATCCCCGCTATCGCACTGCTTGCTTCCGCTTTCTTCTACACTCCCGCACTGGCGCATGATGACGGCACCACTCATGAACATGAAGCAAGTCAGGCACGCAAAGATATTCGCAAGGACAAGAAAGCCATTCGCGGTGACAAGCGAGCCATCCGCCATGAAAAGCGCGACCGCCGTCATGCCGCAAAGGCCGGTGACAAGGCTGGCGTAAAGAACAACACCCAGAACATCCGTGAAAACAGGCAGGACATCCGCGAAAACCGTGCGGACATCCGTGAGAACCGCCGTGAGATCCGTCGTGAAGCCCGCAAGGATAATGGCAACCTTTACCGTCCCCGCCGTGATTCTGGCATCCAGCGCTAATAATAGCGTTAAGCATATAAGCCGGACAGGATTTCCCTGTCCGGCTTTTTTTTACGTGCGACACTGATTGATTATTGATTGCCTTGATCAGGCTAACGCGATTATAGTCAGCCCATGGCCGCCAGCAGTTACATCGCACTCCTTCAACCGTCCAATCCTTCAAAGCAGCGCAGGTTTGCCTTCCGCGAATTCGGCGACATCAATAATCCGAACGTGGTTGTCTGCGTGCACGGGTTATCGCGCAATGCAAAGGACTTCGACCGGCTGGCAACGGCCCTCTCCTCACGTTACCGCGTCATCTGCCCCCACATGGCAGGCCGTGGCGACAGCGACTGGCTGGACGACAAGAGCGGCTATAATTACCTTACTTATATATCTGACATCGCAGCGCTGCTGCTTCACATGAAGCTGACGCAGGTGGATTGGGTCGGCACATCCATGGGCGGCATCATCGGCATGATGATAGCAGCGCAGCAGCCCTTCCTTATCAAGCGCATGGTGATAAATGATATCGGCGCTATAGTTTCCGCCGAAGGCTTGAAACGTATTCTTTCATTCGTCGGCAGAAAGACAGTTTTTGATACAAGGCAGGAGGCGATGGAAGCGCTTAAATTCTATCTGCAACCTTTCGGCATTACACAGGAAGCAGACTGGGATTTCATGTGCGAGATCAGTTTTCAACAGCAGCCGGACGGACGTTACCACTTCGCATATGACCCCGAGATAATAAAGCCCTTCAAGGAAGCGGCCATGGCAGCCAGTAACGAGGTTGCCGATGTTGACCTCAGCATGGCTTGGAACGCGGTGCAATGCCCGGTGCTGATATTGCGCGGTGCCCAGTCCGATATTTTAAGCGCTTCCACCGCACAAGCCATGCTTACGCGCGCGGCGGCCACAAAACTCGTGGAATTCCCTTCGGTTGGGCATGCCCCTGCGCTGCTTTCTCCCGAACAGATAAAGGTTGTCACTGACTGGCTTGCGTAAAAGCCTTTTACAGTATAGATTACAACCATGTAACGGCGGTTCACACAAAGGATTGATAATGAGATTTCTGGCACTCTTACTGGCGATTGTCCTCCCATCCGCAGCATTTGCAAATCCCCCCTCCTCCGAGCCTCAGGATAAATACCTCACCCGCTGCACTCCCACCGCAAAGGTGAAGCCTGAAGAAAAGCTCCCCTCGCGTGAACGCATTGTTCCATCCGGAAAACTTGCCATTCCCGCCGGAAAATCCATGTATGCGCCTGGCCAGACCGTATTCCTTTCCGGCAGGGTTCTGGATGAAAACTGCGTGCCCATCAGCGACGCGATCGTGGAGCTCTGGCAGGCGGACGCCACCGGAAAATACCGCAAGACCACCATGGGTGAGCGTGTGAACCCCTACCCCGTATTTGTAAGCACGGGCCGTGCCACCACTGATAATCTTGGCCGTTACAATTTCGTTACTGTTTTCCCCGGTATCGCCAAGGAAGAAGCCCCCCATGTGCATGTGCGCGTACTGCGCAAGAATTTCAAGCCGTTTGAAACCGAGCTTTATTTCGCCGGTGATATGCGCAATGAGCGCGAAGAGCGTTTTGCAAAACTAACCGAAGACCAGAAAAGAACGCTCACCGCCACCGTGTGGCCGCGCGACGACAACGCTCCTGATAAGGGCCTTTATGCGCGTTGGGACGTAACGCTCAAGGGCAAGAACCGTTACCGCCACTATTAATAATGTCAGCGCTTATTTCCACCTCCCAACTGGCAGACCTGCTGGCTTCAGGGGGGGATGTCGTCGTGCTGAACGGCTCATGGCATATGCCCTCCGAGAAACGCGATGCCAAAGCCGAGCACGCCAAGGCGCATATACCCGGCGCGCGTTTTTTTGATATTGACGTGATAAGCGATGCGGCAAGCCCCTACCCTCATATGCTGCCAAATGAAGCTGCTTTTGAAAAGGCGGTTTCGGCGCTTGGCATCGACAATAAAAGCCGCGTCGTTGTGTATGACAGCGCAGGCCTGTTCAGCGCGGCGCGTGTGTGGTGGATGTTGCGCGTATTCGGCCATGACAATGTTCAGGTGCTTGACGGGGGGCTGCCCCAGTGGGTATCGGAAGGAAGGCCGACCGATCAGCGCGAAGCGCCGGTGAAGCCCGCTTCGTTTAAAGCTGTACTGCAACCAGCACTTGTTCGCTCGTTTGAGGACATGAAAGCCAATATTGCCAGCCCGAAGGCACAGGTGGTGGATGCGCGCACAGCAGGCCGCTTTAACGGTTTTGAGCCGGAACCGCGTGCGGGCCTGCGCAGCGGGCATATTGAGGATAGCAGGAATGTGCCCTTCCGTGAATGCACGGTTGCGCCTAACCACCAGCTCAGACCGAAGGATGACCTGCTGGCTGTATTCGCCAGAAGCGGTGTTGCCGTGCAGGGCGATATCATCGCCACCTGCGGCTCCGGTGTAACGGCCTGCGTGCTGGCACTGGCGCTCTATGAGCTGGGCAACAAGAACGTAGCCGTGTATGACGGTTCATGGGCGCAATGGGGTGCGAGAACTTGATATTTAATAAGGAGAAACGCTTTCCCCTCTGCGCATCCGCGCATTCACCCCTTGCGGGGTCGTCGTGAAGACCTCCTCCTTGCATGCGGCAGCTCTCTGGAAGCTATACAGCCGCAGCCGTCAAATGCTCGTGCAGGATAACGCTGCCGATAATAATGAGTATCAGTCCGCCGATGGCCTCCGTACGCTTGCCGAGTTTTTTACCCGCGTAATGCCCTATCATCATGCCGAACGTCACCATGATAAAGGTAGCGGTGCCAATAGCAGCGGAGGAAATCCAGATATTGGCATCAATAAAGGCAAGCGTGACGCCAACCGCCAATGCGTCGATGCTGGTCGCAAATGCTATCATGGCTACGCGCAGCAGGCTTTTGGGGGGCTCGCATTCTTCACCGGCGCTGTCGTTGCTGAGCCCTTCATGGATCATCTTGGCGCCCAGCAGTGAAAGTATGGCAAATGCTATCCAGTGATCCACAGATGCAATATAGCTGCTGGCCGCCAGCCCCATTGCCCAGCCCAGAATAGGCGTGATGGCTTCTATCGTGCCAAACAACAGGCCGGTCTTGAGCGCTGTTTTCAGTTTCGGGTTGGGGTTGGACGCGCCATGCCCAAGCGATGCGGCGAACGCATCGGCTGACATGCTGAAGGCCAGCGCGGCTGTTGAAAAAAACGACATGCCTATTTCCTGATATGCTTGCTGCCGGATGGATTGGGATCCCTGAACACGAATAGCGATTGGTCCAGTTTGGTGTTAAAGCGCGCATCAGCCAGCGATACTATGGTGCTCTGGTCACCGCTGTCGGTGATGATGATATTGCGCAGCAGCAGCGGGGCGTCGGTGAATTCCAGGCTCATGCGGCCATCGTTGGGCTTGTCTGCCTGCACTATGCCGATACGCACGCTTTTCCTGCCGCGCTCCAGATGCACGATGGAAACGCTGTCGTCGAACTTTACCTTGTCTTTGGCAAGAAAGCCTACCAGCGTATCGCTCAGCGATACATGCGTAACCTGCTTGAGTTGCTTATCGTAATAAACGATATCACCGTTGCTGCCTACCACCAGCACAGGCACGGGAGGGTCATATTCCATGCGCAGTTTTCCGGGGCGTTGCAGGTAGAAATCGCCATAGGATATGCCGCCGTCCGGCGATATCTGTGAGAAGCGCGAAGCGATGGTCTTGATATTGGTGAGGTAGTCTTCGATGCGGATGATCGCCGGGCGCTCAGCCGCCGTTATCTTGATGGGCGTTACCTTTCCTTTTGCGACTTCCTTACGTTCGGATGCGGCTACCTGCGCCGTTTCCTCATCGACCTTGTCGGCGGCGTGCACGCTGACGGAAAGCAGGCTGAAACAAAGCAACAAGGAAAAGAATCGCATGTTTGTATCCTCATATAAAGGTGCAGGCATTCATTAGACTGAATTTAAAAAACCGTCTATGTTTTTACGATTATCCCAACATTAAAAGTAGTTAACATTTGCAAAGTTGGCTTTGACTCTGCTGCAATCTTGTGCAAAAGGATGACCTCTGCATGCAAATTTTGCATTGCACGTCTTTTCTGCATCAATCAGTACAAGGATAAAAAATCATGAAACGTATCGCAATCATCGCAGCTCTCTCTGCACTCGCTCTCTCTGCCTGCCAGGAAGGCCTGAACAAAGAAGACCGCGCTATGCTCAAGGAAACCCGCGAGCTCGCCCAGCAGGCTAAAGACGCAGCTGACCGCGCTGAAGCCAATTCCAAGGCTAACGCTGCGGCTTCCGCAGCTTCCGCTGAAAAAGCTGACCGTATCTTCCGCGCTGGCCAGCAAAAGTAAGATCAGAAGTTAATTACTTAACTTCTGCTATGAGGACCGGTACGCCGCTTTGTTTGGCAACAGCCTGCTCAACGGCGTACCAGTCTACCGATGCTCCCTTAGCCGCCTTTTTCACAGCATCATACACTTCAGGCATATCCACCGGATGCGGCGCCCTGTATTCCTCAGAGATGATATCCGCCTGCTCCTGCGTCGGATTAATAGTGATATAAAGCTTCTCCCCTCTCCAGCCCACGGCGTAAGGCTGGTCGATCACGGTGACACGCGTGCCTTCTTTCGCGAGATAGAACAGTTTTTCTATGTCTTCAGGATACATGCGAAGGCAGCCATGGCTTGAGCGCTTGCCCACGCCATAAGGCCTGTTGGTGCCGTGAATGGCATAGGTTCCCTTATTGAGATAGAGCGCGTATCCGCCCATGGGATTGTCTTCACCTGCAGGAACCACTTCCGGCAGGGTGGGGTCTTCCTTGCGGATGGATTCGGGGGGCACCCATACCGGATCTTTCTTTTTACGTGCGATACGCATTTCTCCGAGCGGGGTTTTCCACCCTTCCCTGCCTATGCCGATGGGGAAGGTATAAACACGGTTGTTGTCAGCGAAATAATAGAGGCGCAGTTCGGAAAGGTTCACCACGATGCCCTTGCGATAGCTGGGCAGGATATGCGCGTTGGGTATAATAAGGCGTGTGTCGGGTTTAGGCTGCCACACATCCACACCGGGATTGGCGGCCAGCATTTCCACCAGCCCCACATTGAACCTGCGGGAAAGTTCGTACAGCGTATCCTCATATTTCGTGCGATAGACACTGAGGGAGCCAACCGTATCGTCGTCTATCATGTACTGGCTGGCAGAAGCCGTGCGCGGTGCGGCAAAAGTGAACAGAAGCGGAAGCAGCAACAACCATCCGCACAAGCATTTAGAATTAAACATGTTTTTCATAATTTGGTATTATTATAGACAGCCTTAAATAGCAAGTTAGGCACCCGTATGGCAAGTACTACAACATTTTTCTTCTAATTTGATTTGCTTGGTGTTATAAGGCGCACCTAAAATTTTTTACTTGAGAAGGTTATTCTTTATGGCAACTGCACTGCGCTTCAGCCGCGGCGGATCTAAAAAAGCCCCCTATTATCGCCTGGTTGCGACCGATTCCCGCAGCCCGCGTGACAGCAAATTCCTTGAAAAGCTGGGCACCTACAACCCCCTGCTGAAGAAAGACGACAAGAGCCGTTTCACCATCAATGAAGAGCGCGTGAAGTACTGGCTCTCCGTTGGCGCTACGCCGTCCGAAACCGCTGCCCGCTTCCTGCGCAGCATCGGCGTCATCACGACCAAGCCGACCTATACTGCCAAGGCTAAAGGCACCGGCAGCAAGAAAAAAGGCGGCGAAGCCGCTGCTTAAGACCAGTTACTCGTTGTTAGTTGTTGGTTGTTAGTAATACCGAGGCTATTTATATGGTCGAAAAAGCTAACAGCGAACAACGAGCAACGGGCGGCCGCCTCATAGAGATGGGCGTATTCTCGGTGCCGCATGGCGTTCGCGGCCAAGTAAAGTTCCGCAGTTATACAGAATTCCCCGAAGACATTGTCACCTATTCTCCCTTGCTCGATAAACAAGGCAAAGAATACGCACTCACTATTGAAGGCGCGGCAGGTGATATGCTGATCATGTCCGTTAATGGCGTGACTGATCGCAATGGTGCGGAAAAACTGAAAAACATAAAACTCTACACACCCCGCACGTCTCTGCCTGAATTGCCAAAGGGTGAATATTATCATGAAGACCTGGTGGGACTTTCCGTATTCACCCGGGATGGCAAGGCTTTCGGTGAGATACTTTCCGTGCATGATTTCGGTGCAGGTACATTGGTGAATATCCGTCTTACTTCCGACGGCGAAGAATATATGCCGTTCAATCCCACCGTATTTCCCGAAGTGGATATTGGCGCCCGCCGCGCGGTCATTGATCCGCCTTTCATCATGAAAGATGATGGCCCGCATGAGTGATGCGCCCTTTCATGCCCATGTGCTGACATTATTTCCCGACATGTTTCCCGGCCCCCTTGGCCATTCCATTTCCGGCAAAGCGCTGGAAAAAGGCATCTGGAAAATTACTACCCAGCAGATACGCGACAGCGCTACCGACAAACACCAGACCGTGGACGATACGCCATATGGCGGCGGTGCGGGCATGGTGATGCGCGCGGACGTGCTGGGGGCTGCCATCGAAACTGCCAAAACGGAACTGCCCCCTGCCCGGCTGATCTATTTTACCCCCCGGGGCGTGCCATTTACCCAGAAGCTTGCGTCTGAGTTGCTGGCCACCCCCCTTATTCTCATATGCGGACGCTATGAGGGGGTGGACGAAAGACTGCTTACCGCATACCAGCCCCTTGAAATAAGCATGGGTGATTTTGTGCTTTCCGGCGGGGAAATCGCGGCGTTAACCCTTTTAGATGCCTGCATTCGCCTGCTTCCCGGCGTCATAGGCGACCCGGACTCCCACAGGGAGGAAAGTTTCAGCCATACCTCAGATTTTGCTGGACTATTGGAGCACCCTCACTATACTAAGCCACCTTTTTGGAACGGGTTTCAAGTTCCTGACGTGCTGCTTTCGGGCGACCATGCGAAAATAAAACGATGGCGCCAGAGCGAAGCACTTAGGACAACAAGGGAACGACGCCCGGATCTGCTTACAAAAAGGGTTTAACAAACAAAGTTACAGATGTTGGGTAAAGGATACGGTCATGAATACGTTGCAGAAGCTTGAAGCTGAATACACTGCCAAGATTTCCGAAAACAAAAAAGTTGCGGATTTCGCACCCGGCGACACCGTGCGCGTGAATGTGCGCATTATCGAAGGTGACAATGAACGTGTTCAGGCATTTGAAGGCGTATGCATCGGCCGCAAGAACGCTGGCCTCAACTCCTCTTTCACCGTGCGTAAGATCAGCCACGGCGAAGGCGTAGAGCGTATCTTCCCGCTGCACTCTCCCCGTCTGGAAAGCATCGAGCTGGTTCGCCGTGGCAACGTTCGCCGCGCGAAGCTTTACTACCTGCGCGGCCTCACCGGTAAGGCTGCCCGAATTCGCGAAAAGCGCGATGTAGTAGCTACTGCAGCCGCAGAGTAATCCTTAGGTGCGAGGAGCGAGATACGAGAAACGAGTATCTATACCTCGCATTCTCGAAACTCGTACCTTGTATCCCTTATGGCAAAAACCCTTTACGATAAAATATTTGAATCCCACCTTGTCAATCAGGCTGGGGATGGCACCTGCCTGCTCTACATAGACAGGCACCTCGTGCATGAAGTAACCAGCCCGCAGGCGTTTGAAGGCCTGCGTATGGCTAAGCGCAAAGTACGCCGCCCGGAAGCGACGCTCGCTGTGGCCGACCATAACGTGCCCACCACGCCGGACCGCGCGCAGGGAATCAAGGACGAAACCTCCCGCATTCAGGTGCAGACGCTTGAGGATAATTGCAAAGAATTTGGTGTCACTTATTATAAAATGGACGATAAGCGTCAGGGCATCGTGCATATCGTAGGCCCCGAGCAGGGCTTCACCCTGCCCGGCTCCACCATCGTATGCGGTGATTCCCACACCGCGACCCACGGCGCATTCGGCGCGCTGGCATTTGGCATCGGCACCAGCGAAGTGGAGCATGTGCTTGCTACCCAGACCCTCATACAGAAACGCGCCAAGAACATGCGCGTGCGTGTGGAAGGCAAACTCGCTACAGGCGTAACCGCTAAGGATATCGTGCTGGCCATCATCGGCCGCATCGGCACTGCTGGCGGCACGGGTTACGTCATCGAGTATGCAGGCAACGCCATCAGCGAGCTTTCCATGGAAGGCCGCATGACCATCTGCAATATGTCCATCGAAGCGGGTGCGCGCGCGGGCCTGATTGCTCCGGATGAAACCACTTTTGAATATGTAAAAGGCCGCCCGCTTGCGCCCAAAGGTGCCGAGTGGGACAAGGCAGTTGCCTACTGGCGCACGCTGACGCCCGATAGCGGCGCGCGTTACGATCAGGACATTCTGCTCAAGGCTGAAGATATCGCCCCGCAGGTTACCTGGGGCACCAGTCCGCAGGACGTTCTGCCCATCAGCGCCAATGTGCCTGACCCCGCACAGGAAAAAGACGAAAGCCGCCGTAAGACGCTCGAACGCGCGCTGGAATATATGGGCCTTACTGGCGGAACCGCGCTCACCGATATTCCTATTGATAAAGTGTTTATTGGTTCCTGCACTAATGGCCGTATCGAAGATTTCCGCGAAGTGGCCAAGGTGGTTCAGGGTAAAAAAGTCGCCAAGAACGTCAAGCTGGCAATGGTCGTACCCGGCTCCGGCCTTGTGAAGGAACAGGCCGAGAAAGAAGGCCTGCACAAGATATTCCTCGAAGCGGGCTTTGAGTGGCGAGAGCCCGGCTGCTCCATGTGCCTTGCGATGAATGCGGATAAACTTGAACCCGGCGAGCGCTGTGCTTCCACCTCCAACCGCAATTTTGAAGGCCGTCAGGGCCGTGGCGGACGCACGCATCTCATGAGCCCGGCAATGGCAGCACTTGCAGCACTTAACGGAAAACTCAGCGATATAAGGGGTTCTTAGTTGTTCGTTGTTGGTTGTTAGTATGGAAACAGTAAAAAATAGCAGCTATCGTGATTTGCGGGTTTGGCAAGACGCAATTAAACTTGCAAAGATAGTCTATCTCCAGACAAAAAACTTTCCTAAAGATGAACTCTACGGCCTCTCTTCCCAAGTCAGGCGCAGCACTGTTTCTATAGCATCTAATATTGCAGAAGGCTGTGCCAGAAATAGTTCTAAGGAATTTTTACAATTTCTGGGAATTGCATCAGGATCATTGGCTGAAGCTATTACACAAATGACAATTGCACTAGAAATTGGCATCTTAACAGAAGCGCACTATAATGAATTTATGGACGCTGCAAACACTGTCGGCAAAATGTTAAGTGGACTTAAGAAGTCACTTTTAACGAACAACTAACAACGAAGAACGAACAACTAATATGCAGAAATTCACCACCCTCACTGCCATCGCCGCTCCGCTGCCGATCGAGAATATCGACACGGACATGATCATTCCCAAGCAGTTCCTGAAAACCATCAAGCGCACAGGCCTGAAAGAAGGTCTGTTCTATGAAATGCGTTTTGATGTGAACGGCAAAAAGAACAATGACTTTGTTCTTCACAAGGAGCCTTACACCAAAGCACAGGTGCTGGTGGCACGTGATAATTTCGGCTGCGGTTCCTCACGCGAACATGCCCCGTGGGCGTTGCTGGACTTCGGCATTCGCTGTGTAATAGCCCCGTCTTTTGCCGACATCTTCTATAACAACTGCTTCAAGAACGGCATACTGCCCATCACACTCTCCGCCGACCAGGTGGAAAAGCTGTTGCAGGTGGCGGAGTCTGGCCAGAAAGTGACCGTGGACCTGCCGCACCAGACGGTGAAAGCGGGCAACCACGAATTCACGTTTGACCTCGACACGTTCCGCAAACATTGCCTTATGCACGGGCTTGATGACATTGGTTTGACGATGGAAAAACTTTCCTCTATCGACTCGTTTGAGCAAAAGCAGAAAGTGGCTCAGAATTGGTTATATGGCTGAAGAATATAAAAACAGTATAATAATTACAGCGCAAAAAAAGTTGGACGCTCCGGATCTAAATGCACTTTATCCTATGTGTTTAAGCATTACAGGAGCCCCTACTATCCTTGCTAATGATATAGGGGGACTTATTGCACAGCATATAATTGAAAGAACACCTCCCCTTACGAATATTAACCGTCTTAGGCAAGAAAAAGAATTTAATCAAATGAGTCCGGTACACTTTCGTCCTCATGTGAAAGGAGAAGGTTTAGAACAGATCATTAGCAGTTATGATGTCTTAGGAGTAAGTGTGGATGCGCTTCGGCCAGTTGCTAAAGATATATACCGGCTTGCCAAAAATAGAGGGTACAATATTTCCCCTATCTATTGGACATTAGCAATTCAGGAACTAGAAAAGCTCCCCCCCCCCTGTGCAAGGCAAGATGTGATTAATAAAGGGAACACTAGAAAAACATGAAACAGTTCATTATCATAGCATATGATGCCAACGACGCCGACGCGATGACCCGCCGCATGGCCGCCCGTCAGGAGCATCTGGAACTCGTGAAAGAAATGCGAGCTGCCGGGCAAATAATCTTCGGTATCGCCATCGTCGATAAAGACGAGAAGATGATCGGCTCGATGATGGTCGGCAATTTTCCCAGCCGCGCGGAATGCGACCAGTGGCTCGCCGTGGAACCCTATGTAACCCAGAAAGTATGGCATGACATAACCGTGATCGACGGTAAATTGCCGCCTACTTTTGCTGATTTGTTGAAGAAGGAATAATCATGACCAAGCATATCCTCCTGTTGCCGGGTGACGGCATTGGCCCCGAAGTTGTGGGCGAAGTTGAAAAGATAATCGACTGGCTGAACAAGAACACTGGCACAAGTTTTACCACCAGCAAGGCATTGCTGGGCGGAGCGGCCTATGATGCTACAGGCACTCCTTTCCCCAAGGAAACGCTGGAAGCGGCGAAGAAAGCCGACGCCATCCTGCTTGGCGCAGTAGGCGGCCCGAAGTGGGAAGCGCTGCCCTATGCTGACCGTCCGGAACGCGGCCTGCTTGGCATACGCAAGGAACTTGGTCTGTTCGCGAACCTCCGCCCCGCCATGTGCTTTGACGCGCTGGCTGATGCCTCTACGCTCAAAAAAGAAATTATCGCTGGTCTTGATATCGTTATCGTACGTGAACTTACAGGGGATGTATATTTTGGCACGCCGCGCGGTGTGGAAACCCTGCCCGACGGCACGCGCAAAGGCGTGAATACGATGGTGTACACCAGCCCGGAAGTGCACCGCATCGCCCGCGTGGCATTTGAGCTGGCCAAAAAGCGCAACAAGAAGGTCTGCTCCGTCGATAAAGCCAACGTGCTTGAATGCACGGAAATGTGGCGCGAGGAAACGCAAAAGATCCGCGATACGGAATATAAGGATATCGAGCTTTCGCATATGTATGTGGACAATGCCGCCATGCAGCTTGTGCGCAATCCCAAGCAGTTCGACGTAATGGTCACCGGCAACATCTTCGGCGATATTCTTTCCGACTGCGCTTCCATGCTAACCGGCTCGCTCGGCATGCTCCCCTCTGCGTCGCTTGGCAGCAAAGACGCCAATGGCAAAACCCCTGCCCTTTATGAACCCGTGCATGGCAGCGCGCCGGATATCACGGGCAAAGGCCTCGCCAACCCCATCGCCACGATACTCTCCTTCGCCATGATGCTGCGCTACTCGTTCGATATGCAGAAGCAGGCGGATATGCTTGAACAGGCCGTGAAGGACGTGCTGGCGAATGGCCTGCGTACTGCCGACATCATGCAGGACGGGATGAAGAAAATATCCACTGTCGAAATGGGCGAGGCCATCATTAACGCACTGGCCGGTCGTATCAAAGAAGCGGCTTAAAGCTATTTCGTCCGCTTGGTGCTGGAAGCTTCGCTCGGGGTTGGCAATGGTTTCGTGCCGCCTGTAGCATAGCCTGTCGCTATTTTTCCGGCTTTTTTTATCATGGCTTCCGTGAGCGCGGGGTCTTGAACAGGAAGAGACTCCAGCACCATTCTTGTGGCGGCTTCTGCAAGAATAACCTGGGGGGCATTTGCCGGATCAAGGGCTGCACTCTCTCTTGCCTTCTCCGTTCCTGCACGAACAGCTTCGGCAGCTTTTCTTGCGCGCTCCAGACTGCCTAAAAGCCCTGATTCTGACATAGTGATAATCCCTGTTTGCAGTTTCGCCTGTGATCTTAACCAGATTCATGCAAAAATATAGTTACGGTTTTATGACCGTTTGGATTCCAATTGTTATTGTTTTACAGTGATAACGCTATCTGGCGCATATAGGCAATGCGTTAAAATCGCTTGCAACTGCATGAGAAGTTAGCGAAAAGTAACATCGTCCACATTAAAGCGAGTTCAATATGTCGTACAAAGTAGCCGTAGTAGGCGCCACGGGAAACGTAGGCCGCGAAATCCTGAATATCCTCTCCGAGCGTAATTTCCCCGTGAGCGAAGTAGTGGCGCTTGCCTCTGCCAAATCACGTGGCAAAGAGATCAGCTTCGGTGAAAAAAAGATCCTCAAGGCGCAGGTACTGGAAGAATATGATTTTACGGGAACCGACATAGCGCTGTTCTCCCCCGGTGCGTCTGTTTCCAGGATACATGCGCCGCGCGCTGCTGAAGCTGGCTGCGTGGTGATTGATAACACCTCTTATTTCCGCATGATGGATGACATTCCCCTCGTGGTGCCTGAAGTGAATGCCTGCGCGCTGGAAAACTTCCGCCACCGCAACATCATCGCCAATCCCAATTGTTCCACCATGCAGATGGTGGTGGCGCTCAAGCCCCTGCATGACGCGGCTGCTATCAGGCGCGTTGTGGTTTCCACTTACCAGTCCGTTTCCGGCGCTGGCAAAGAAGGAATGGACGAGCTGTTCAACCAGACAAAAGATTTATTCATCCACGAGCATCGCGCACCGGCAAAATTCACCAAGCGCATTGCGTTCAACGTGATTCCGCATATCGACGTGTTCATGGAAGATGGTGACACCAAGGAAGAATGGAAAATGGTGCAGGAGACCAAGAAGATCCTCGATCCGAATATCGAGGTTTCCGCCACCTGCGTGCGTGTGCCTGTTTTTGTTGGCCATAGCGAATCCGTGAACATCGAATTCGAGCGCCCCATGTCGGCTGACGAAGCACGCGAGATACTTTCTAACGCCCCCGGCGTGCAGGTGATCGACCGCAGGGAGAATGGTGGCTACCAGACCCCTATGGAATCCGCAGGGGAAGACGGCGTGTTCGTTTCGCGCATACGCGAAGACCGCTCTATTGCCAACGGCCTCAATATGTGGGTGGTATCGGACAATCTGCGCAAAGGCGCTGCACTCAACGCTGTCCAGATCGCGGAAGAGCTGGTGGCCAACTATAACCTCAAGCCGCAAATGGCTGCCTGAGCTAACGGCTTGAGCTTAACTGCCGCTGCCATTGCGTGTAAGCGTCACATTCTCCTTTGGAATGTGTGTGGTCCTTATTTATATCAACCGCTGCAAATGCCTTTCGGGCATCTTGCGTCAGCTTGTCTTTCTCTGCTTTTTTCTGCTCGGTATATTGTTGGCTCAGGGCCTGTTTCTGCGATTCCCTGTTCATAGGCCCGCCCGTTGAAAAGCCGTTTGCTGCCATAAGTTCGTTATATTCAATAACGCCGTCTTTGTTGGTATCGTTTATCATGGTTTGTGCCACGCGCGCTGCGGGATTGTCCAAATCCGTCCTCACGCCGTCACTGCGCTTAGGCAGTTGATTGAACCCACGCTGGCGCATCTGTTCGTATTTTTGAACTTCGTCCAGAGAGATTTTTCCGTCGCCGTTATAGTCTGCCTGAAACACTTTTTTGACAAGGGCAACTTTCTGTTTATCCCGCTCCATCTTCTGCATTGAAGCCATATCACCCATATTGACGAGCGCGGAGCGCTTGCTGAGCGCCTGCACCAGCGCTTCTATGAATTTGTCTTCTTTTCGTAACTCATCTGACTGACATATGATTTGCGCATAAAATCCTGAAGCGCCCGGATATTTATTATGAAGTTCTGCTGTAGCACTATAATGATCGGCTGGGTATTGCGCACCTGCTTTCACCGTATGCATCAGGCAGGCCAGCAGAGATAAAACAAATATTTTCTTTTTCATACCTTACCGTATTACCAGAAAATCGCGTTGGATACTCCGGCTGGTGCTTGGCATGCCGAAGGAGCTAAGCAGCACACCGTCACGCGTGAACTGGCGGATAATACTTTCCCCTTTGCTGATCGTCCAGATATTGCCCGAAACATCCAGCGAGATGCCGGTTGCCTTGGTATCCATCGTCGCCAGCAATGTACCAGCGTTATTGTAGGACAGCAGCTTATTGGCCATGCTGTCCGCTACGAAAATATTATTATCCTTGTCCAGTGCTATAGCCGTAGGGGTATTGAGCTGTTCGCTTTTTACCACCTGCAGCAGCTCTCCTTTCGGGCTGAATTTCTGCAGGCGGGCATTACCGCTGTCGGCTACCCATATATTGCCACGGCTATCCACAGCAACAGCCGTAGGGTACAGGAACTGCCCCTCTGCATGACCGCGCTCGCCTATTGCCTGCAGGGCATTGCCACCGGCATCGAATTGCTGGACGCGATGATTGCCGTAATCCGCCACCCATAATGTACCGTCCGCAGCGAAGGCAATGCCGTATGGTGCGCTGAGCTGTCCCTGCGCTGTGCCGCTTCCGCCAAAAGCTGCGTAAAACTTACCCGAAAAATCAAATACAAAAATTCTGTCTTTCGTGCTGTCGGCTACCCATATGAACTTTCGGTTGTCCACCGCTATGCCTTTGGGGGTCGAAAGCAGGTCGACTCCGTCCTCATGATCGCCGAAACTTTGCATATGTCTTCCGTTATTGCCAAAGCGGGTGACACGGCGGTTGCCTTCGTCAGTTACCCATAAATCGCCGGTGATATCGACAAATACCGCCCACGGGTTATTCATCGTGGTTTCATTCACCTTACGATTGGTTTCAATATAGAGTCTGGCCGCATAGGCTTGCGCCGCCATTACACATATGATGAATGCAAGTACGCCGAACAATCGTTTCATCCTGCCTCCAGAAGCCTGATATTGGCATCATGATTGAATAAATATAACAGGCACCGCAGCGCCTTCCCTCTCTCGCCCGTTAGCCTGGGATCGCGGTGCATAATGAGTTTCACATCGTCATGCGCAGTCTTAAGCTCGCTGTAATGATACTGCATATCGGCGAAATGGAAAGCAGGCAGGCCGCTCTGGCGCGTACCCAGAATGTCCCCCGCCCCGCGCAGCTTATAATCTTCCTCGGCAATACGGAAGCCGTCATTGCTCTCTCGCAGCACGCGTATGCGCGCCTTGGCCACTTCGCCGCAATTGTCATCATAGAGCAATATGCAACTGGATGCCTTGTCGCTGCGCCCTACCCTGCCGCGCAACTGGTGCAGTTGCGAAAGTCCGAAGCGTTCGGCATGTTCGATCACCATAACGGTAGCTTCCGGCACGTCCACCCCCACTTCCACCACCGTGGTGGCAACCAGCAGCTTGAATTCATTTCCGGCAAAACCCGCCATGGCGGCATTGCGCTCTTTCTCATGCATGCGGCCATGCACCAGCGCCGTTGCTTTGCCAAAGCGATGCGTAAACTCCACGTAGCGCGCCTGTGCAGCGGCGAGGTCAGGCGTCATGCTTTCTTCTTCCGCTTCCTCAATGAGCGGGCATATCCAGTAGACTTTTTCACCTTTTTCCAGCGCCCTGCCTATTCCCTGCAATACATCTTCCGCACGCGAGATCGGCACGGCTTTAGTGGCGATTTCTTTCCGGCCTGAGGGTTTCTCATTAAGCTGGGAACTATCCATGTCGCCGAATGCGGCCATTACCAGCGTGCGCGGGATGGGGGTAGCCGTCATTACCAGCAGATGCGTATTCTCGCTTTTTTCAACCAGCATCCTGCGTTGCTCTACGCCGAAGCGGTGTTGCTCGTCTATGACTGCAAGCCCAAGATCCTTAAATTCAACCTTCTCCTGAAACAAGGCATGCGTGCCGATGGCGACCTGCGCTTCACCGCTTTTGATGGCTTCCAGCGTTTGCTGGTAGGCTTTGTTTTTTGCGCCTCCCGTGAGTAACACGGCATTGATGCCCAGCTTTTCGCACAGGCCGATGATGAATTTTCCATGCTGGCGGGCAAGCAATTCCGTAGGTGCCATAAGCGCCGCCTGCTTGCCAGCTTCCACAGCATGCAGCATGGAAAGCAGCGCCACCACGGTCTTGCCGCTTCCCACATCGCCCTGTAAAAGGCGCAACATGCGCTCGCCGCCCTGCAAGTCGGCCTCTATTTCGCCAAGTGTGCGCTCCTGTGCGCCAGTAAGCGCAAACGGCAGCAAAGCAAGCGCCTGCTCCTTTAATGCGCCACTGGACGCAAGCGCAATGCCTGCGCGCCTTTTCATTTGCTGGCGCACAATGCTCAGGGCCAGCTGGTTTGCCAGCAACTCATCATATGCCAGCCTGCGGCGGTGCGTGGAATCAGGCAGAAGCTGCGCCATATCCTGCGGGGTATGTGCAGCGAGCAGCGTATCTTTCCATGACTGCCAGTTTTCGCGTTTTTTGTGAGCGTCTTCCAGCCAGTCCGGCAGTTCAGGTAGCTTGGCCTGCGCCAGCTTTATTATCTTGCGCAGCTGGCGGTTGCTCATGCCTGCCGTGAGGCCGTAGACAGGCTCAAGCTGCATAACCTGTTCCAGCTCATCCACACGCGCTATAACATCGGGGTGGGTTATCTGCGCCAAGGGGCCATAACGCTCCAGTGAGCCGCTTACCACGCGCTGCTCCCCTTCCGGCAGGGCGTTGGTAATAAAATCCGCACGCGCATTAAAAAATACGACCGCGATATAATCCTGCCCGATGCGGC
>JAMIFV010000080.1:0-29032 GCA_035906055.1 Alphaproteobacteria bacterium
CATATAACAGAGCAGAAAATACCTGATAATGGCTGACATTGCGCGGACGGCCAGCGCGGGAGTAATGCGCGGCAATCAATGGTAATATATGCGCATCAAAAAACGACTCGGATACAGGGTAAAAGCGTGGGTTCATATGATACACTCCTATCTTGGGAGCACTATCACCTAAATCTTAATAATTAACTAACAGTGTCTAACGTTCAGGAAGCGGATACCGCAGAGCGCAAGGGCCGCCCCGGCGAGCCGCAGGGCGAAGAAGCCAGGAGAACGCTTGAACAGTTGCTCACAGGTAAAACCGTAACCGTGCACACCGGCAAAAATGCACGCGACCGCCATGAGCGCCTGCTGGGCCAGGCCTATGCGGGCGATGTATGGCTGCAGGGCGCCATGCTGCGAAAAGGTTACGCCATGGTCTATAGCTTTGCCGACACACCGGCGGAACTGGTGCAGACAATGCTGGCGGAAGAACGCGCCGCGCGGCAGGAAAAACTGGGCATATGGGCCGACCCCTATTTCAGGATACTCTCGCCGGAAGAGACCGGGCAAAGCCTGCACCGTTTCCGGCTGGTGGAAGGCAAAGTGGAAAGCGTGCGCACGGTGCGCGGCAATATTTATATCAATTTCTCGCGCGACTGGCGGGGCAAGTTCCACCTGTTTATTTCCAGAAAGAACGCCGATGCATTTACGCCGGGGGAATTAAAAGCCCTTGAGGGCAGGGCCATCCGCGTGCGCGGGTGGATAAACTACTATAAATCCCCGATGATAAGCCTCACCCATCCCGGCCAGATCGAAATTCCTTAGGCTCAGGACTTATAAATTCCCCTCTCCTGCAAAGCGGGAGAGGGTTGCGCAGGCTTTGCTGCATAGCAGCTTAGCCGAAGCCGGGTGAGGGTGAATTTAAACACGCACCCCCTCACCTCGGCTTGCCTAACGGCTTAGCTAAAGCAGCTAAACCCGAGGCAAACATGTCCTCTCCCTCAAGGGGAGGAAAAGAAAGTTTACGTTTAATGAGTCCTGAGCCTAAAATCCCGCTAACGGTATCGTTGCGCCACAGCAGAGATTTGCTTTGCCAAAGTCAAAACTGGCGCTATAAAAAAGCTTCTTATTATCCGGGGTGGAAATGTCTCCTGAATCCATACGTATGTGTGCGCTTGGCGCTTGCTTTGTAGCAATGGCCTATGTCATTTATGGCGCAGTTGACGCTGCGCTTTCCGAACCGCTGGACGATCCCAGCATACGCCTGGTCTATCAGCAGTCTGATAACCTGATCAAGAATCCCAAATCGGGCAATCTGGGCGAGTTCATGCAGAAGCGCCTTGATGCCAGCTATGTTCGCGTAGGCAGCCTGATAAGCGTTGTGCCGGAAAAACCCGAACAGGTTACCCCGGTATCCATGGACAAGGCGCAGACGATCGAGTACGCGCTTAAAGGCGTTGAGGCCATGACGATCAAGAATTACGATCACAAGATACTTGATATAAAATTCTCCAAGGACAATAAGTACGCCTATGTCAGCAACACTGAAGTATCTACGGGAACGCTCGCTGTTGCGCAGGGGGAAAACGTAACAAGCGTTCCGTTCAATTCCGCCAGCGCCTGCATCGACACGCTGACGCTGGTGCGCGCGGTGGTCGTGTTCGTGCGTTCCGAATGCACCAACAAGCTGGCGCTGTTGCAATAATCACTTAAAACGATACAGGCTTTGCCCCTGTTCTTTAAGCCACGCGCGTGCGGTTGCATGATGCGGGCACAACTCGGCCACCAGTTTCCAGAACCTTGGGCTATGATTCATCTCGGCCAGATGCGCCACCTCATGCGCCACCAGATACTCCACCACGCTACGCGGCGCGAACACCAGCCGCCAGTTGAAGGCCAGCCTGCCGCTGGCAGTGCAGCTTCCCCAGCGCGCTTCCATACTGCCGACACGCACGTTCTTTACCGTCCTGCCAATGCGCGCAGCGATGGTGTGTGCCTCTTCATAGCATACGCGTTGCAGATGTTTCTTGAGAAAATCCCCCACGCGGCGCGCGGTGAAATGCTCAGCGCCGTGAACCTCCAGCACTCCTTCGCGTAATTGCGCAACGCCCCTGCCCTGCATGCGTTCAATCGTATACTCCTTGCCCAGCACGGAAATGACAGCGCCATCGGCAAGCGGCACGGCGGCTGAGCCGTCGGCCACATGCTCCAGTACCCAGTCGGCCTTGGAATGCAGGAAGCGTAGCGCCTTCTCAAGGCTTGCGCGCGCTGGCAGGGTGAGCACCACGCCGTCTCCCGCCGCGGTAACCCTGAGCGTAATGCGCTTTGCCCGCCGGTGGCGGCGCACTTTGGTCAGCACCGGACGGCCTGAAACCTCAACGTATTGTGTTCCCGCATTAATAGTCATGATTGTAAACTGGCTAACCTGTCCCTATATATCTTACTCAAGCAACCTGTGTTTTAGCCCGTAAACCTGTTTATAATCTTGCTCTGGCAAAGCGAAACAGCGTTTTTCGAGAACCGCAGCGCAGCGTACGTTTGAGTACGTGAGCAGCGGAAGCGCAGAAATGCTGTTTGCAGCAAGTCAGAGTAGAGATTATAAACAGGTTTTATGCGGTTTCCACCGGAGTTTATTGAACGCCTGCGCAATCATGTGCCCATCTCCTCGGTGATCGGCAAGCGCATCCCCTTGCGCAAGCACGGACGTGAGTTTCAGGCATGCTGCCCGTTCCACAAGGAAAAAACGCCGTCTTTCACTGTAAACGACGATAAAGGATTTTTCCACTGCTTCGGGTGCAGCGCGCATGGCGATGCAATCGGCTTTATCAAGGACTATGAAGGCGTCAGCTACCCCGAAGCGATTGAACGCCTTGCCAGCGAAGCAGGCGTTGCGCTGCCGGTGATGACGCATGAAGCGCAGGCGCAGGAACGCAAACGCCACACGCTGGAAGAAGTGATGCAGCTCGCCGCGCACTGGTTCAGCGAACAGCTGCTCACGAATGCCGGGCGTGAAGCGCGCGAATACCTCGCCACGCGCGGCCTGCAACTGGACATGATACAAAAGTTCGGCCTCGGCTTTGCGCCCAGTAACCGCGAGGCATTGCAGACCTACCTTGTGCAGCAGGACGTGCCGCGCCCCGCCATGGTGGAGGCAGGGTTACTTTCCAAGACCGCTGACGGCAGTCTTTATGACCGCTTCCGTGGCAGGCTCATGTTCCCCATCAAAAGCCCGCAGGGCAAGATCATCGCGTTCGGCGGGCGCATCCTGCCTTCCGCGCAGACGCCCAACAGTGCCAAATACCTCAACTCGCCGGAAACGCCGTTGTTCAAGAAAGGTGAAAACCTCTTCGCTTACGACACTGCGAGGTTTGTTGGGCGCGATAAAGGCACGTTGATCGTGGCGGAAGGCTATATGGACGTCATCGCGCTGCATCAGGCAGGCTTCACCCATGCGGTGGCGCCGCTGGGCACTGCGGTCACAGAAGAACAACTCAAGCTGCTCTGGCGCACTACGCCCGAACCGATCTTCTGCCTCGACGGCGACAATGCCGGCAAACGCGCCATGCTGCGCGCCGCCGAAATTGCATTACCGCACATCAAGGCTGGCCTCACCTTGCGTTTTGCGTTCCTGCCTCCGGGCGACGACCCAGACAGCCTCATCCGCGATAAAGGCGCTGCCACCATGCAGGCCATCCTCTCGCGCTCGCAGCTCCTGTCGGAAATGCTCTGGGACGATGCGCTCGCCCGCTACGGCGTCACCACGCCCGAACAGCGCGCCGCGCTGGAGCATTACCTGAGCGAACACAGCAATCGTATTGCCGATAAGCCCATGGCGCAGCATATGCAGAGCTACTTCCGCGAACGGCTTTATGAGGCCAGCCGCCCGGCCAACCGCCATAAAGGCAAGAAACATGGCCCCGCTGCGGTAACCGCAAAACCCAGCTTCCTGCCTGATATTAATGAATATGGCGGCCCGATAAGAGGCACGGAAAATCAATTGGTTAGCCTTATAATCCATGCGCCGTCGTTACTCGATTCACCCGATATCGAGGAGCGTTTCTGTCACCTTGAGCTATCGCAGTCAGTTCTTGACAAACTAAGGGCTACTATCCTAGAAATACACGCAGAATCAGGGTCTTTAGACTCTCAAGCGCTGCGCGCCAGACTACAGGATCGTGGCTTTGGTGAAAAGGTAGATACACTGTTGCAATCAGATACAACGTCGCTGTTACCGTCTTCGATGTCACGCTTCGCGGCTGACAACGCATTCGCGTTGCGCAGTTTCGACCAGATGTATCACGCCTACACCTATCAGAGAATGCTGCGCGAACGTAATGAAGCTGAGCAGCTCATGCAGCAGACGATGAACGAAGAGAACTATTCCCGTTTCCTCGCGCTGAATGAGCAGTGCGAGACCCTACGGCGGGAACGCTACAGTGCGGCACCCGATGAGCAATTTTCTTGATTTATTTACACTCTTTTTCCCTGGGAAAGGTTCCGATATGCCGGCCGCCAAAAAGAACGCTGTTAAGAAAAGTGAAAAAAAAGTAGCAAAGAAAAATGCCGCTGTGAAAGCGGTGAAGAAGAAACCAGCTGCCGCTAAAAGCAGGCCCGTTGCCAAAAAAGTTGTGAAGCAACCGGCCAGGAAACCTGTGCTTAAGCAGAAAGCCGCCCCTGCCAGGAAACCTGCCGTTAAACCGGCGGCGAAAGTGGCGGCGAAAAAACTGCCGCCTGCAAAAGCGGCAAAGAGTGTGCCGCTCAAGAAACCTGTTGCAGCTTCCGCACAAAAGGTTAAAACACCGCTTCCCGCCAAAACGGCGAACGCCAAACAGCCTGCCAGTAACAAGAAGGCCATGAACAATACCAAAACGGAAAGCGACAAGGAAAATACGAAGGCGTCCAAAGCAGGCGCCAAGGGTTCCAAGGATGAACCCAATTCCGCGATGCTGAAAAAGCTGATAGCGCTGGGCCGTGCGCGCGGCCACATCACGTATGAAGAACTCAACGCCTACCTGCCCGGTGACGAATTCTCCCCCGAAATGATTGAAGCCACCATCGCCGCGCTCGCGCGTGCCGACATCAACGTGGTGGAAGAAGGCGAAGTGATGGAAGCGGCTGCGGAAGGCGGCGCGGAAGAAGGCGAAAAAGCCGAGGAGCAACAGGAAACCGGAGGCCGTTCCGACGACCCCGTGCGCATGTACCTGCGCGAAATGGGCAACGTGGAACTGCTCTCGCGCGATGGCGAAATCGAAATCGCGAAACGCATCGAAGCGGGCCGCGAGATGATTATCTCCTCCCTCTGCGAAAGCCCCATGGTGATGCAGGAGATTCTCTCCTGGCGTGACGACCTTGCCAGCGGCGCTTTGCTGCTGCGCGACGTGATCGACCTCGACGCCGCTTACGGCGCCGACGCGGAAGGTAAGCCCGTATTCGCCGCCGGTGAAGTGCCCATCGAAAGCTCCGCCGAAAAAGTGATGGAGCGCAAGGAAGAAGATAACAAAACCGCTGCCCTCATCGCTAAAGCGAAGGAAGAGGAAAAGAAAAAGCGCGAAAAAGAAAAAGCGGAAAAGGAAAAAGCAGCAGCCGCCAAGGCTGAAAAAGAAAAAGCCAAGCAGGCGAAAGCCGCCGCCAAGGCCGCTACCAAGAAAGTGGCGCAGGGTGACGACGATGAAGGCGACGACGATTACGTTCCTTTCGATGCCGACGAGGAGGAGGAAGAGGAAGAAGAAACCGCAGAAGCAGAAAGCGCAGACGAAGAAGACGAATTCGACGACGCTGCCCTCTCGCTCGTAGCAATGGAAAACGTGCTCAAGCCCAAGATCCTTGAGATCCTTGATGAATTCGCCAAGACCAGCAAGAAGCTGCGCGCCCTGCAGGAAAAGAACCTTCAGGCAGCGTTCGACGAAGGCTCCTATGAAGAGTCCGATAATAAGAAATACCAGAAACTGCTTCGCGAACTCGTAGAGCATATGATGGAGATCCGCATCTCCAGCAATCGCGTGGAAGCGCTCATGGACAAGCTTTACGGCGTCAGCAAGCGCCTGATGACGATGGAAGGCCGCCTGCTTCGCCTCGCCGAAGGCCGCCGCGTGGACCGCAAGGACTTCCTGCAGCATTACACTAATCAGGAACTCTCCCCCGGCTGGCTCAAGCGCGTGGCTCGCCTCAAGGGTAAAGGCTGGGCGGAATTCGCTGAAAAAGACAAAACCGGCATCGACGAGATTCGCGGTGAGATCGCCAGGGTCGCGCATGAAGTGGGCGTGAGCATCAGCGAATACAAGCGTATCGTGAACGCCGTGCAGAAGGGCGAACGCGAGGCCACCAAGGCCAAGCGCGAGATGATCGAAGCGAACCTGCGCCTCGTGATTTCCATCGCCAAGAAATACACCAACCGCGGCCTGCAGTTCCTCGACCTCATTCAGGAAGGCAATATCGGCCTCATGAAAGCCGTGGATAAATTCGAATACCGCCGTGGTTACAAATTCTCCACCTACGCTACCTGGTGGATCCGCCAGGCGATCACCCGCTCCATCGCGGATCAGGCGCGCACCATCCGTATTCCCGTGCACATGATCGAAACCATCAACAAGATCGTGCGCACCAGCCGCCAGATGCTGCATGAGATCGGCCGCGAGCCCACGCCGGAAGAACTGGCGGAGAAGCTCGTTATGCCGCTGGACAAGGTGCGCAAGGTGATGAAGATCGCCAAGGAACCCGTGTCGCTGGAAACTCCGATCGGCGACGAAGAAGATTCGCAGCTGGGCGATTTCATTGAAGACAAGAACGCCGTGCTGCCGCTGGATGCCGCCATCCAGAGCAACCTGCGCGAGACCACTACCCGCATTCTCGCCTCCCTCACCCCGCGTGAGGAACGCGTGTTGCGTATGCGCTTCGGTATTGGTATGAATACCGACCATACCCTTGAAGAAGTGGGACAGCAGTTCTCGGTGACCCGCGAGCGTATCCGCCAGATCGAAGCAAAGGCGCTGCGCAAGCTCAAACACCCCAGCCGCTCCCGCAAGCTTCGCAGCTTCCTCGACCAGCAATAAGGCATGTCTCTCAAAGGCAAAAAAGACCTGGAAAAGCATATAGGAAAGTTTATGAAACAGTATGCTCGCAAAGCGCAAAAGGGTATTGAGCCGAATGATCGTAGCTATGATCGTAAAATTGAGAAATATCTGAAGCAACTTTCTCCTGAAGCACTGAGCGATCTGATGAACAAGGAAGATAAATAATGGCTACGATCGGCACCCGCATCTACACCGCGTTCAAAGGCAGGCTGGTCGGCAAGGACAGCTACGGCAATGCGTATTACGAAGCGCGCAGGGAGCTGACCGGCGAAGGCAAAAAGAAACGCTGGGTCATGTATACGGGTCTGGCTGAGCCCACCAAGGTTCCCCCGCACTGGCATGGCTGGCTGCATTACAGCACAGACGCGCTGCCCACTGATCAGGACGCAAAGCCCTATAGCTGGATCAGGGAACCGCAGCAGAACATGACCGGCACGCGCATGGCATATGTGCCCCCCGGCCATGCAAGCAAAGGCGGCGTGCGCGCCAGATCAACGGCAGACTACGAGGCATGGAAACCCTAGGCGAGTGGCGAGGTACGGGGAAGCGAGCTTAATATTTCGCACCTCGCAACTCGTAATTTGTACCTGACTAAAGGAGACGACGATGGGTAAGAGCGTATTCGAGACGATCATGGGCGCATTGGTGCTGGCAGTGGCCGCAGGCTTCATGGCGTTCGCTTACCAGACCAGCAACCTGAAGCCTGTGGAAGGCTACCCCGTTCTGGCCAAATTCAATACTGTAGCAGGCGTTGGCCTCGGCAGCGACGTACGCATCGGCGGCATTAAGATCGGCGTCATCAGCAGTATGGCGCTTGATAACACGACCTACAAAGCCGTGCTGACGCTGCAGATCAGGAACGGCACCCAGATCCCTGCCGACTCTTCGGCCTCCGTGGTAAGCGATGGGTTGCTCGGCAGCAAATACATCAAGATCGAACCCGGTGCGGACGACAAAATGCTCGCTTCCGGTGAAGCCATCACCTACACCCAGTCCGCCGTGAACCTTGAAGAACTCATCGGCAAAATGGTGTTCTCCGGCGGCGGCGTCGATAAGAACGGCGGCAAGAAAGACCCTAAAACCGACGGTGCCGCGCCTTCCCCCGAATCATCTCACAAGATGTGATCGCAACAAGGAGATAATGTTTATGTCCGCATCCCGTATTATGAAATCCGCCGCCGCCATTCCCGAACAGTGGATAGGCCGCGACGGCATGCCGCTGACCTGCGAAGACAAGATCATGCTGCTCAACGACCATCTCGAAGAAATCAACGAGCTTTGCCAGCAGGCTTTCGAAGAAGCCATGCATATGGGCTGCAGTGAAGAGTTCATGCGCATCGTGCTGCAGAACATGATCTCCACCCTCAAGCGCAACAGCCGTAAATCCTTCAGCTGCTAGGTTAAATATACAGCGTGCAAAAGCCCTTCCTCGCCGCCCTTGTAACTTTATCGCTGCTGGCGCTGCCGCTGGCTGCTTATGCCATCACTGCGCAAGAAGCGCAGGAAGCGGGTGAGCCTGCGCCCAACCAGTACATGCCTGAGGAGGACGTGCCCGAGCAGGCCGTGCAGGAACCCGAAGCGGACGACATACCCGAAACCGACCCGGACACCGGCGACGACCTGCTGCCTTCTACTCCGCTTACCACTGCACCTACCTACCAGCAGCCCGGTATAATAGAGCCTGCGCTGCCCGTAACCCCTGCCCCGCCTGAAGACAAAGGCAGCACCGATTTCAACATGGCGATATTGCAGGGCCTCAACAAGGTAACCGCCCGCGCGCAGGAACTGGAAGCCCCCATCGGCAGCGTCACACGCTTCGGCACGATTGAAATAGTGGTGCATAAATGCTGGAAATCAGCGCCGACCGACCGCCCGGAAAACGCCGCATTGCTGGAAATATCTGAAATAAAGCAGAACGAAACGCCCCAGCGCATTTATTCCGGCTGGATGTTCTCCTCCACCCCCGGCATTTCCTCGCTGGAACACCCGTTTTATGATGTGACCGTGGTGGAATGCAAGAAAAGTGATGTGAAGCCCTAGAGGGCTTTCTTAAAGGGGGGCGGAACACCCCCGATTGCACTCCGTGCAATTTCTCCCTCGCTTCGCGGGATCGTCGTAAAGCACTCCTCCACCACTACGGTAATGTGTTGTCATTCTGAGGAACATTATGCCGAACATTGTGACGAAGAATCCCCTTGCTTGTGTATAGGTAGCAAGGATATCCTTCGCTAACGCTCAGGATGATAACCAACCCCGCCGCAAGCAGCGGGGTATTAAGGGTAATGGGGATGAAGACATCCCCCTTCGCTAATGCTTACCCCCTCTGAAGGGGTCGTCGCCTTCGGCTCCTCCACGCCGCAAGCGGCGGGGAATGTACCCGGAGGGATTCAATTCCAGAGCAGTGCCGTAGTCATGGAGAAGCGAAGCGACGACCCCCCAGGGGAAATTTGCGGAGCAAAATTGGGGGCAGCGTGCCCCCCCCCTATAACCAGCCCTTGCTCTTAAAGAGCTTATACGGCAGCAACGCCGCCAGTATCATCATGCCGATGGCCATGGGGTAGCCCGCAACCCAGTGCAGTTCGGGCATTTCCTTGAAATTCATACCGTAAATGCTCGCTATCAGCGTCGGCGGCATCAGCACGATCGTGCCGACCGACACGATCTTGATGATCGCGTTCTGCTCGATGTTCACCATCCCCAGCGTCGCATCCAGCAGGAAGTTCACCTTGCTGGAAAGAAAGTTGGCATGGTCGCTGAGGGCGGCGATATCATGCAGTATGGTACGCATGCGGTCATGCTCGGCGGTGGCGTGAAAGGCAGGCGCATGCAACAGGAAGCCCGCCATGCGGTTGATGCTGACGAGCGACTCGCGCGTTTTGGAGATAGCGTCGCCGTTCACGCCGATATGGCGCAGTATCTCTTCGAAATCCAGCTTCTTGCCTTCTTTGCCGGAATGGAAGATGGTCTGCGTCATGCCGTCCATCTGGTGGCCGATGGACTCAAGAATATCCGCCATGCGGTTGACGATGGCTTCCATCAGTTCGGCAGCGACCGTCACCGACTTGCTCTGGCCGATCTTCTGCAGCCTGCCATGTATCACACGAAAGGGCTGCGGGTCGCTGTAGCGCACGGTGATGAGGGTATTTCCTACCAGCACGAAAGTGATCGAGGCCATTTCCGGCAGCACGGTGTCCGATTTGGTCACCACGGTGAACGTGGCATAGAGCGCACCGTTCTCCTGATAAAGGCGGTTGGAAAGCTCGATCTCATGCATTTCGTCGGAGGTGGGAATTTCTATGGCGAAAAGCTTCTCGACGAAACTCTCTTCCTGCTGGCTGGGCACAAACAGATCCACCCACACCACGCGCCCGAGATCCTTAATGGCGGCTTCCGGCGTCAGCGTTTGCAGTGAATTGCCTTCGAACGTATAAAACGTATGCATGCCGTCCCCGAGCGATTGTTACATCCCAATGCATAACAAGCGGCAAGGCTCAGTGGAACAGTTTTTTCATGTGATCGGCCAGACGCACCGTCATGGCCAGGATGGTGAAGGTGGGGTTGGCGTAACCGCCGGTGGGAAACACTGACGCCCCGGCCACAAACAGGTTGGGCAGGCCGTGCACGCGGCAATCCGCATCCACCACCCCCTCGCGCGGGCTGGCGCTCATGCGCGTGGTGCCCATATGGTGCGCGCCTCCCTTGGCACCCGCCAGAATCTCGTCTTCCGTCTCCGGCAGTTGCACCTCCATATGGCCAAAGCCCGAGCGCTGCACTTCGTCGCGGATGATGCCGTGCGCCACGCGTATGCCGTGGCGGTCAAGCTCACAAAGGCGCCAGTCGACCTTGGCCATCCTCTGGCCGAGCTGGTCGCACCTGCCCGCCAGCGTGATACGGCTGTCGGGGTTGGGCACCTGTTCCACGTAATTGGACAGGCGGTAGGCAGGCACGCGCTTTTCCTCGCCACGGCTGATGGAAAGGTTGGCGTCCCACTTCATATAGGGGCGCAATTTACGGATAAGGCGGCTGTCGAGAATGTGAAAATCGAGCGACCAGTTATGCACATCGTCGAGCAATTGCTCGAACCGGCCCGGCCTGGATTTTCCGGCAAGGATGATCTCGGAACGGAAATCCGGTATCCGGCGCGAGCGTACGATGTCTTCCGGCATGGCGATATGGCAGCGGAAATACTTGCCGTCATGCTCCGCCACATGGCCGTAATGCGTGAGCACCTGCTCAGGGTTGTTGGGGATGATCGCACCGTTGATATAGGTGATATGCTCCATGAAGAAACGGCCCACCAGGTCGTGCTGATTGCCGACGCCACGCGGGAACACATCGTCAGAGAGCAGCAATACCCTCGGATTCTCAATGCCGCCGGTCGCCAGCACAAAATATTTCGCGCGCACGCTGAGCCTGTTGCCCTTCAGCGTCGTGGCATCCAGATGCGTGATCTGCGAGCCGTCCTTCGCCGCCTTTATGCCGGTAACGATGGTATGCAGATAAAAATCCACGTTCGGCAGTTCCTTCACTTCATCATAGAGCAGGTCGCCCACGCTTGGCGCTTTGTTCCACGCGCTGCTTACATAACGCGCCGTCACCGTCTCCACCTGCTTAGGGTCAAAGGGGAATAATGCCCTGCCGGTTTCGCGCGCCACATCCTGCGCCGAAGCGTTATGCTGGTAATCCTTGATCCTCAGCAGCCTCGCAGCGCGGTTATAATAAGGTTCCAGTTCAGAAGCGGAAAACGGCCAGCCGCTGTGGGGCATCCAGTCCAGTTTTTCAAAATTCACCGCGCGCAACGGCACGATATGCCCGCCCCACAGGCCGGTAGCGCCGCCGAAAAAACGCGGGCGCAAACGCTGCAGCTTGGGATAGCTGCGCCCCACATTCACCACTTTCTCCAGGCTCTGGGTGGCGCTGTCCATTTCCATGCCGCCGCTTTCCAGCACGGCCACCTTAAACGGCTGGCGCGCGAACTCACGGGCAAGCGTTATGCCCGCAGCGCCGCCGCCGATAACACAGATATCGGTTTCGATGGCGGCCTTGTTGACCAGTGTGCGTGCGTCGAGGAACATGTTTCAAAACAGAAGCGGTTACTGTGCATTACATCACAGACTGTTTAATTTTTTATTGGTTTTAGCAAATATTTGTTTATTTGCATTAACATTCACCATAATTGCACCGTTAAAATCAGCAACAATATAAAGCATTGAATAGTATAACAATAATTGATAGCATCGGCGCGGTTAATGAAAGCTATATTACTCATGCGCAACCTTTGGCCGGTATTACTGTTTCTCTTTGGCGCAGCACCCGCACTTGCGGGTGATTACCATCTTGATATCAAGCGCGGAGAGGTTAACATCACCGGCACGCCGGTCAGCAAAATCACGGTCAACGGCACTATTCCCGGCCCCACGCTGCGCTTTACCGAAGGGGAAGACGTCACCATCACCGTCACCAACCACATGGACGAGATAACCTCCGTCCACTGGCACGGGCTGTTATTGCCGGGCGCCATGGACGGCGCGCCGGGCTTCAACGGCTTCCCCGGCATTCGCCCCGGCGAGACGTTTACATACCGCTTCACCACGCGCCAGTCCGGCACGTACTGGTATCACTCGCACAGTAACGAGCAGGAGCAGGAAGGATTATACGGCTCCATCGTCATCACGCCCAAAGGCAAAGACCCGGTACAGGCTGACCGCGACTATGTGATCCTGCTATCCGATTTCACGCATGAAAGTGCCGCCGAGATACACCGGAACCTCAAAATGAACTCCGCCTACTACAATCACAACCAGCGCACTCTGGGCGATTTTATACAGGACATACAATACAAAGGCTTAGGCAAAACACTGAAAGACCGCAAGGAATGGGGCGAGATGCGCATGACGCCCACCGACCTTGCCGATGTGACCGGCTATGCGTTCCTTACCAACGGCAAAACGCCTGCGCAGAACTGGACAGGGTTGTTCAGGAAAGGCGAAAAGATACGCTTACGTTTCATCAACGCGTCTGCCATGTCCATTTTCGACGTGCGCATCCCCGGCCTGAAAATGACCGTGGTGGCAGCTGACGGGCAGAATGTAGAGCCGGTGAAGGTGGATGAATTCCGCTTCGGCATCGCTGAGACGTATGACGTGGTTGTGGAGCCAGCCGAAGACAAAGCTTACACTATTGCTGCCGAACCGATCGACCGTACGGGCTTTGCCCTTGCCACGCTTGCGCCGTGTGAGGGCATGCGCGGGGAAGCACCGGCGCAGCGCGAACGCGCAACGCTCACGATGGCCGATATGGGCGGCATGGACCATGCCACGATGCACCATGCCGATATGAGCGCGATGGAAAGCGGCTGGGCTGATGCAGGCACGCCTCAGGGGCAGAAGGCGCTTGCTTATGAGGATCTGCGCGCACTTGGCACGCAAGCCAGAACGGCGAAGCCCGTGCGCGAGATCGTGATACGGCTGGGCGGTAACATGGAGCGCTATATCTGGACGCTGAACGGAAAGAAATTCGAGGACGCAACGCCCATCACGCTTACTTACGGCGAAACTGTGAGGCTGAAATTCATCAATGACACGATGATGGCACACCCCATGCACCTGCACGGCATGTTCATGCAGCTGGAGAATGGGCAAAAGGCTGACAAACGACCGAATAAACATACGGTCATCGTGCCGCCGGGCGGCACACAGTCCGTGCTGCTCACGGCGGACGAACAGGGCGAGTGGCCCATCCACTGCCACCTGCTTTTCCATATGGCGTCAGGCATGATGAATACGGTGACAGTGGGTAAACCGGGTGCGAAAGCCACACCGGCTCCGCATGAAGATCATGAAATGCACATGGAGGGGCATCACCACCATGCGCATTAAATGTTTATCCGATTGTCATTGCGTGCAAGCAGCCGGCAGGCTGCGCGATACGCAATCCATAGCGCATCCGCAACATTACTATAGTGGCGCGGCAGCAGGCGCGCCGTGTGCTAAGCCCCATCACACGGCAGGTCTGCTGACCTGCCACGCAATGCTCACGCAAGTGCAACATGGATTCCGGATAATCTCGCCTGCCTGCTCGCTTCCCGCAATGACAATTTCTTTTTTGTTATTATTAGGTTCTGCCCTCCCCGCCAACGCGCAAGAGCCGCACGACCACGGCACCAAGACCTTCCACGCATTCCAGCTTGAAGCCGATCGCGGGTATGGCCGTAATGAGATGGTTTCTTCGTGGGATTTCAAAGGATGGATCGGCAAGGACCGTGACAAACTGGCGCTTAAAAGCGAGGGAGAAAAGGAAGGCGGCCACCTCAAACAGGCGGAGTTCTGGGGCATGTACAGCCGCAATGCCTCCGAATTCTGGGACGCGCAGGTGGGGCTTCGCCATGACACGCAGAGAGAAGGCACGTCTTACCTTGTAATGGGGTTTGAGGGGCTTGCTCCCTATTTCCTCGATACGCAGATACATTTCTTCATAAGCCACAAAGGTGATGCCAGCGCGCGCCTGCGGCAGGAGACCGACCTGCTCATAACCCAGCAACTGGTGGCAGAGCCTTATGTTGAAGTGAATGCGTTTGTGCAGGATGTACCGGAGCAGCATGTGAAAGGCGGGTTCTCTTCGCTGGAGCTGGGACTGAAAACACGCTACGAGGTCACACGCAAATTCGCTCCCTATCTCGACCTGCGTTATGAACGCAAACTCGGCGCGACTTCAGGCATCGCACAGGGCAGTGGCGAGCATCGCGACGATTTCATCGCCGCGCTGGGTATAAGGCTGATATTCTGATATCCGTCATCGCCTGAGTTGGCATCCGTCAACTGACGTTGATAAGTGTTTTTTAAAACTTATATTCTACTGCAAATTTAAGCGTGTGATCCGGTGCGGCCTCAGACAGTCCGGCGAGATAGCCGACCTGATAGCCTATCTTCTCATTAATATGGCCGTAAATGACCGGGCCGATGCGGTGGGTCTGGTCGTCAAAGCGCGGCAGTTCGTCCACCCTGCCCGTGCCGCCAAGGTAATCCAGCGCGGGAGCAAAATGCTCATTCACATGATAACGCAGGCTCATGCGCATATCGCCGTTGAAACCGCGCTTGGCGTCGCTGCCCACTTCACGGTCGCCGCCGATATTGAAGCGCCCTTCGAAACTTTCATTGAGGTAGCGAAACAACAGGCGCGCCTTGGCTTTGTCGGACGCATGGTCAATATGGGACTTCTCATATTCCATCCTTATGCCAAGCGAGAACGGCGCGTCTTTGCCTTGTTTGAGGAACTGGAACGTATGCTCCATCGCGGTGACCGCGTAACGCGTTCCTTCGCCATGTCCGCGCTCGGCCACGAATTCAAAGCCAATGCCCCAGCGGTCGGTGATGCCGTATTCCGCTTCCAGCGCATATTCGCGGAAATGGTCTTTGTATTTGCTGTCATCAAGGTCCCAGCGCAGGCCTGCCTCAAGCGTGGCCTTGCCCTTGGTGAGGTCGGGCGAGTTGATGGTCAGCACATTGGCGGAGGCGATGGCCGGGGCTGCAAGCACCAGCGCACATATGGATAATGTTTGCTTCAACAGTTTCACAGGTCTCAAACTTTAACTTCAGGGGTGGGATGTTTGGTCTTGTAGATGGACACCAGGATGCCTGCGGTGATAAGGCCGAGCGTAACGCCAAGCGACAGCCCGGCGGGAAATTTCGTCCACCCCATGAGGTAGGAGATAAAGCCCTTGCTGCCGATAAAGATAAGCACGCAGGCCAGCGCGGGCTTAAGGTATTTGAAACGGTGAATAATCACGGACAGCGCGAAATACATCGAACGCAGGCCGAGGATGGCGAAAATATTACTGGTGTAAACGATGTACGGGTCAAGCGTGATGGTGAAGATGGCCGGAACACTGTCCACGGCGAAGATCAGGTCGACGAACTCGATGAGCACCAGCGCCACCAAAAGCGGCGTAGCGAAGGGCTTGATCTTGCCCGTGCGCGGATGCGGCATCCTGACAATGAACTTCTGCCCGTGCAGCTCATTGGTGATGCGCAGGCGTTTCTTGAGTACGCGCAGGATAAAATTGTTCTCAATGTCGGGCAGTTCGTCACCCATGAACAGCATTTTCACGCCGGTATAAATGAGGAACGCCGCGAAGATATGCAGGATCCAGCTGAATTCCGCCACCAGCACCGCACCAAGACCGATCATGATGCCGCGCAGCACCACCACGCCCAGAATGCCCCAGAACAGCACGCGGTGCTGGTATTGTCTCGGTATATGGAAATAACTGAACACCAGCGAGATGACGAAGAGGTTATCCATGGAGAGCGTCTGCTCTACAATGTAGCCGGTCAGGTACTCCTTGCCGCTCGTAGCCCCCAGCGAATACCACACCCACGCCCCGAACAGCAGCGCCGCAGTGATGTAGAACAGGCTGGTCCAGAGGCTTTCCTTGATGGAGACTTCATGTGTCTTGCGATGGAGCACACCCAGATCGAACACAAGCAGTAAAAATACGATGCCAAGAAAGGTGCCCCACATCCACAGGGGTTTGCCCATCACTACTTCTGAGAGAATATCCATTACCGTTCCACGTTTCCTGCCACCACTTCTTGCATGGCGTGCATGGCTTGGCAAGCATAACCGGACATGAATTAAAAAATTATCATTAGCAGCGAGTTAGCGCACAACCAGCACCGCAGGAAAATGAGAAATCCCTCATAATGGGATGTACGTTTTTCAAAGCCGGGCTGTGATGGGTTCGTCAGCATCGCGCTGCTGGCGCACCTTGCCGGAATGGGAACCGGCGGCTTTATTGTCTTGCATGGCGTCTTGCTGGCCGGGCACGCAACGTTGAGCATCATGGCGCCTGATGCCTCGCTTCGCGCAGAACTTGCTGGAAAGCTCCAGCACGCCGGAAGATACCGCGCAGGAATAGGTTTCAACGCTGGCAAGCCTTGCATAACGATGCGCGGCATTACGCTGGCCTTCGGGCTGCAGGCTTCCGGTCAGGCCTTTTTCTGACCACTCCATGAGCCTCTTGTTGCGCTCGGCCCCCACGAGAAACGTACCCGTGCCCCAGCTTGCGAACATGGCGGCCGCACGTCCCATCAGCATAGTCGGCCAGGATTGGCGCGGTGAGCAGGCAATGTCGTTTTCCACTTTATCATCACGCGCGGCCACTTCCTCAGCGGTAAGCTTGTTGCCGCGCCAGCGGTCAATCACATGGTTGGCTTTCTTCACCCAGTACGCTTTATGGTCTTCCAGCAGCTTCATCGGCCACACCAGTAAGGTGCCGCCGGAAAGCAGCGTCGCCATCAGTATGGAATTGCCCGCACGCTCCCTGGGCAGCAGGGTCACGGTCTTTCCACCTTCTTGCACAACGCGCTCGGTAAGCTTGAATGCTTTGGCAAAATAGCCGCTGGCACGGTCGAAGCCCTCCTTGCTGAACCATGCCCCCGCCTTCCTGGCGACAGGCACGTTCTCCAGCAGGTTCTTGCCGTTAAGGAACTGGTCGGTGATCCATAACGAGCTTGCTTCATTTACGCCAAAACCAATGCCCGTATACACTACACGGTCAAACACGCGTTCACCGGCGGATTTTTTGCGCTTTGCCTGCGCTTGCGGCATCACGTCTGCATCAAGGTTCATCACTGGATTAAGCATGGGTGGATTCTAACATTTTGTTTAGCTTTACAGCGTGACAATTTAGTTACAATTTAATCGACTGATAAATAATGTTATTATCTAATTACGCCTAGCGCTTTGCCCACTTTTTCAAACTTGTTCAGGGCAAATGCGATCTGCTCGTCGCTCAGGCTGGCACAGATTTGCAGGCGCAGACGTGCGGCTCCTTCCGGCACTACCGGATAGCCGAAGCCGGTGATGAAGATGCCTTCGCGCAAAAGCGCGTCGCTCATGCGGATGGCGAACGCCGTTTCCCCCACGATAATGGGAATGATGGCCGATTCACCCTCCAGCGGACTGAAACCTATGGCCTTGAGGCCTTCGCGCATCTTCGCAGTGAGTTCATGCAGGCGCTTCACGCGCTGCGGTTCCGTTTCCATGATCTCAATCGCACGCAATGCGCTGCCCGCAACGGTGGCAGGCAATGCATTGGAGAAAAGCTGCGGGCGTGAAACCTGCTGCAGATATTGCACCACCGCCTCAGACGCGGCCACATAACCGCCCGCCCCGCCGCCCAGCGCCTTGCCCAACGTTCCGGTGACGATATGCACTTTGCCTTCCACGCCGAAATGCTCCGCCGTGCCGCGCCCGTGTGTGCCCATCACACCCACGCCGTGCGAATCGTCGAGCACCACCACCGCGTTATATTTTTCCGCGAGCGCAAGTATCTCCGGCAATTTTGCGATATCGCCTTCCATGCTGAACACGCCGTCCGTGATGATGAACACACGGCGCGCGCCCTTCGCCTCTTTCAGTTTTTCCTCCAGTGACGCCATGTCGGAATGCGCATAGACCATGCGTTTGGCCTTGGACGCGCGGCAACCGTCAATGAGCGACGCATGGTTCAGCGCGTCGCTTATCAGCACATCTTCCGCGCCGGAAATGGCCGGTATCAGCCCGGTATTAGCCGCCCAGCAGGAAACATAGGTGAGCGCCGCCGTCGTATGGTGCAGCTTTGCAATGGCCGCTTCGATACGGCTATGGATGGAAAACGTGCCGCAGATGAACCGCACCGACGCCGTGCCCGCGCCATACTCATGCAGCGCTTTTACACCCGCTTCTATCACCTGCGGGTGGTTGGAAAGCCCAAGATAATTATTGGACGAAAGCACCAGCACATCGCCTTTTACTTCTTCCATGCCCACCTGCGTGGCCATGGCCGACGTGATATGGCGGTAGGTCTTGAGCGTGCCTGCTTTCTGCATGGCAGCCAGTTCGCTTTGGAGGGAAGTGTCGAGTGTGTTGCTCATAATATCCTAGGAACCAGTTTATAATCTCGCTGTGGCGTAGCGAAAACAGCGTTCTTCGAGAACCGTAACGCAGTGTACGTTAGAGTACAAGAGTAACGGAAGCGCAGAAAACGCTGTTTGTAGCACGCCAGAGTAGAGATTATAGCTGGTTTAGTTCCAATCAAGAATCACTTTACCGGATTGACCAGAACGCATCACCTCAAAGCCTTTTTCAAAATCCGTATAATCGTAACGGTGGGTGATGATGGGCGCGATATCCATGCCGGTCTGTAGCATGGAGTTAAGCTTGTACCATGTCTCGAACATCAGGCGGCCATAAATACCCTTGATGGTCAGTCCCTTGAACACAATGGCGTTCCAGTCGATGCCGGTCTTATCCGGCTGGATGCCCAGCATCGCGATCTTGCCGCCATGTGCCATATGCTCGATCATCATCGTGAGCCCCGCCGGATTACCCGACATTTCCAGCCCCACATCGAACCCTTCGCTCATGTGCAGTTTTTTCATGACCGCATGCAGGTCTTCTTTCGTCACGTTCACGGCAGCCGTCACCCCCATCTTACGGGCAAGATCCAGACGATAATCGTTTATGTCCGTGATGACGATATGCCGCGCGCCCGCATGGCGCGCCATGGCAATGGCCATGATGCCGATGGGCCCCGCGCCCGTGATGAGCACGTCCTCCCCGACAAGGTCAAACGACAATGCCGTATGCGCCGCATTGCCCAGCGGGTCGAATATCGCGAAATATTCTTCCGGAATGTCGCGGCTGCATGACCAGATATTGAGTGCGGGCACGGCCACATATTCGGCGAACGCGCCATCGCGGTTCACGCCCACACCTAAAGTGTTGGCGCATAAATGCCTGCGCCCGGCGAGGCAGTTGCGGCAGTGGCCGCAGACGATATGCCCCTCCGCGCTCACGAGGTCACCCACTTTCAGGCCGGGCACATTGCTGCCGAGCGCCGCGATCGTGCCGACGAACTCATGCCCGATGACGGTGGGAATGTTTATGGTTTTCTGCGCCCATGCATCCCAGTTGTAGATATGCACATCCGTGCCGCAAATGCCGGTTTTACGCACTTTTATCAATACATCATTGATGCCGTATTCCGGTTCCGGCACATCCGCCAGCCACAACCCTTTTTCCGCTTTTGATTTTACGAGCGCTTTCATACCATACCCCTTCATTCATCGTGAAACAACTATAGCACATGTTCTTGTGGCGGCTGAGTATTTTTATCGGTATAAGCCCGCATCAGATGGAGACCCGATCATGACCGATAATGTAACATGCCCCAGATGCAGCTCAGAATACGCTTATAAAGACGGTAATTTCTGGACATGCCCGGAATGCGCGCATGAATGGCATGATGCTGCACCGCAACAAACACCATCCGAACCGGATACCGCAGTGCGCGATGCCAACGGCAACCTGCTTGTCACGGGTGATTCCGTCACGGTGATCAAAGACCTGAAAGTGAAAGGTTCATCTTCAACCGTTAAAAGCGGCACGAAGGTACGCAACATCCGCATTCTCGAAGACGCGGTGGACGGCCACAACATCGCCTGCAGGATCGACGGTATCGGCGCCATGAACCTGAAATCGGAATTCGTGAAAAAGGCTTAGAGCCTGTTTCATAATCCCGCTGCGGCAAGATTATGCGTCGAACGCGGTGATGCGGTCACGCCCCGCCGCCTTGGACTGATAAAGCGCCACGTCGGCACGCTTTACCAGCGACTGGGCGTCCGGCGTGTCCTTTACAAAACTGCTGACGCCGATGCTCACTGTGATGGGGCGATGCGTCCACGCCGCGCCGGTGATCGCATTGCGCAAATGCTCCGCCGTCTTCATCGCACCTTCCAGCGGGGTCTGCGTCAGGATGATGCCGAATTCCTCGCCGCCATAGCGCGCCACGCAGTCAGACGGCCGCACGCCGCCTGCCAGCAGCGCCGCCACCTGACTGATCACCGCGTCACCCGCCTGATGCCCGAACGTGTCGTTGAACGATTTGAAGTGGTCGATGTCGACCATGATGACCGACAGCTCGTTCTTGTAACGCCTCGCGCGGTGATATTCCTGCTCAAGATATTCCTGGAAGAAACGGTGGTTGCGCAGGCCGGTCATGCTATCCGTATCGGCGCGGTTCTTAAGCTCCTCCTTGTCGGACTCCAGCTGCGCTTTCTGCTTACGCAGCAACTCGTTGGAAAGTGAAAGCTGCTCCTGCGAATCCTTCAGCGCTTCCGAGGCGATGGCATCGCGCAGTGTGGAGGTCAGCACGCCAGCCATAAGCTGCAACGTACCCACGTCCTCCTTGGTAAACCCCGATACCTTGCCGGACGCCACTTTCAGCACGCCCATTGTCTGGTCTTTATGGATAAGCGGCACCACCATCATGGAGCGCACGCCCACTTTGCGGCAGATCACCTTGTCCACGCGCGGATCCGTTTCGCTGTCTTCGCAGATCTGCGTGGCTCCCGTTTCCACACACAACCCCGAAAGGCTGCCTTTGGCTTTGATGCGTATGCCGATGAACGGCGTCACCATGCCGCTACCGGCATGATAGACCATTTCATCTGCTTCCAGCATTTCTATGGCCGCGCCTTCCGCATTGGTGATGGACTGCGCGCGCCGCGCGATGGCCTGCATGGCACCATGCAGGTCCAGCCGGTGGCTGATGATCTCGTGCTGTGCTTCCACCACCTGCGTCATGCGCGACGCGATCGCACGATGCATCGCCGCCGCGTCACTTTCCATTTCCAGTATCTGCTCATGCGTATGCGCCTCCTTGCGGGCAGCGACATAGGCGATGAGTATAAACAGATACATCCCTGCCACGCCGATCAGGAAAAGACTGCTCGTGTGTTTCATCGCCTCCCGCCAGCGCTCCTCGCGCTCGGCAAGCAGGCGGGTCTCTTCTGCATGCATGGCATCTATCTGTTTGCCGATCGCTTCACTTGCAGCCTCGTCATATGCAACAGGCGGCAAACCCGCTTTGGGCAGGCTGGCAAGCAACGTGTCGATTTTCTGGCGTAAAGGCGGTATGTGCGTCTGCTGTACGGGATTATCTTTGGTAAGGGTTTCAATCGTTGCCAGCGTCTCCTGCGCGCGCTCCAGCGAGCGGCTGTAATCGCTGCTGAAACCCCTGAGTTGCGTAGATAGCAATTCCAGATGGTTCAACACCTTGTGCGTATGCGTTACCCACCTGCCCTGCTCCATCTGCTGCTCAGGGATAGCATGGATGTAAGTGCCCACCCACACCGCGAATAGTGTGAGCAGCGCAATCCCAGAAATAAAAGACCAGCGTATCTGCTTCATGCTCTCACCATATTTACATTACGTAAATAATTTATAAACGTAACAACAAGGTACGCGCAGCCGTTTAAAAAACTATAATTTAAATGCGCACAGAAGGCTCCCATCTCTGCGATATGGACTCAAGGTTGGACCCTGAGAGAATTGGCGTGCCCGAGAGGATTCGAACCTCCGACCGTCAGCTTAGAAGGCTGATGCTCTATCCAGCTGAGCTACGGGCACGTCGGGGCAGTGATAGCCTCTGGTTTTCAGGCAGGCAAGCGCGATTTATACCCCTGCAAGAAGCGATTTTTTAGATGAAAGTCATATAATCATATGAAATATAACGATATTAAACTTCATATAATCTTCACATGCAGCCACGTGCAATATTAGTACAATGCACAGGTTATTCATTGATCTGGAATCCCATGCCTGACCATCTCATAGCACTGCGAGCGCAATTAGCGGAAAGAATCCGCCATGGCGAGCGCGTAGCCGGGCAGGTGAAGGGCATCGTGAGCAAAAGCAGGATCGCGCAGCACGGCACGGGCGGGCGCGAAGGTGAAGACCTGCGCGACCCCGTAACACGCCAGCAGGTAAAGGAACTGGTACATCAGGGCCATGATAAGGCACACCCGATGGAAATGGACCCTGCCCAGATCGTTGTGCATGATTGCCCCGAACTGCATGACATGCGCAGGACGCTTAAACATAAAGACTACCTGATAAAAACAGCCAAAGAGACAAAGGCTAAAGAAAACGCATCATGGGGCGAAACGGTGGGCAAGAAAAAATGCATTACGCACAAGCCCCGCTGCCGCAAAGGTGGCCATGCGGATTATCTGCACGAACGCCAGCATGATGAAAAGCACCATCTCGACGGCGATGTAGGGCATAGCCAGATACATTGAAACTTGGCAGCCCTCTTGCCTAGTTAACAGAAACCCCACTTTAACGCATTGCAATTAACGCAATATTTATCATTTGCTTTTAAAAAGGTTGAGTTGTGCGCGCTTCGGTGTAAGAAGCGAGCATGTAATACTGTCTGCTTTCCGTTAGGGTGGGCGTGGCGGCTAATCGCTAAGGGCAAAACAAAAGAAGGAGACCTCTATGGCACGTAAGAAAATAGCGCTTATCGGCGCAGGCATGATCGGCGGCACGCTCGCCCACCTCGCCATGCAGCGGCAGCTGGGAGACGTCGTGCTGTTCGACATCGCCGAAGGCCTTCCCCAGGGCAAAGCGCTGGATATTTCGCAGGCCACCGACGTGGAAAATTCCGATGCCCGCATCAGGGGCACCAATGATTACGCCGATATCAAGGGCGCGGATGTGGTCATCATCACCGCAGGCGTTCCCCGCAAGCCCGGCATGAGCCGTGACGACCTCGTGGCCATCAATACCGGCATCATCAAGACCGTAGGCGAGAACGTGAAAAAACACGCGCCGGACGCGTTCGTCATCGTCATCACCAACCCGCTGGACGTGATGGTGGGCGTGATGCAGACCATCTCCGGCCTGCCCCACAATAAAGTGGTGGGCATGGCAGGCGTGCTCGATTCCGCGCGCTTCTCCTACTTCCTTTCCGAAGCCACCGGCGTTTCCATCCAGGATATCTCCACCTTCGTGCTCGGCGGCCACGGCGACACCATGGTGCCGCTCGTGCGCTACTCCACCATTGGTGGCATTCCCCTGCCCGATATCGTGAAAATGGGCATACTCGCGCAGGACAAGCTCGACCAGATAGTCCAGCGCACGCGCGACGGCGGTGCCGAGATCGTGGGCCTGCTCAAAACCGGCTCTGCCTTCTATGCCCCTGCTTTCTCTGCCATTAAAATGGCGGAAGCCTATCTTTTCGACCGCAAACGCATCCTGCCTTGCGCCGCGTGGCTGACCGGCCAGTACGGCGTGAAAGACCTCTATGTGGGCGTTCCCGTGGTGATCGGCGCGGGCGGTGCAGAAAAAATAGTTGAAATTTCCCTCAATACCGAGGAAAAAGCGGCATTCGACCATTCCGTGAATGCGGTGAAGGAATTGAGCAAGAGCGTAAAATTATAACAGGGCGAGTTACGGGGTGCGAGGTTCTTCTCGCTCCTCAGTCTCTCGTACCTCGAACCTGAGGAAACATTATGAATATCCATGAATACCAAGCCAAATCCGTCCTGGCGAAATACAATGTGCCCGTGCCCCGCGGCGGCGTGGCCTATACGCCTGCCGAGGCGGAGAACGTAGCCCGCAAGCTGGGCGGCAGCCTCTGGGTGGTGAAGGCTCAGATCCATGCCGGTGGCCGTGGCAAAGGCGGCGGCGTGAAGCTTGCCAAGTCCATCGACGAAGTGGCGGATCTCACCAAGAATATGATCGGCATGATCCTCAAGACGCACCAGACCGGCCCCGAAGGCAAGGAAGTAAAGCGCGTCTACATCGAAGAAGGCAGCGACATCGCTCAGGAACTCTACCTCTCCATGGTAGTGGACCGCGAAACCTCGCGCATCACCTACATGGCCTCCACTGAAGGCGGCGTTGAGATCGAGGAAGTGGCCGAGAAGCACCCGGAGAAGATCATCCGCGTGGAAGTGGACCCCGCTACCGGCATCCAGCCCTTCCATGGCCGCAAGCTCGCATTCGGCCTCAATATCCAGAAGGAGCTGCAGGCATCCTTCGTGGAGTTCGTCACCAACCTGTTCCGGGCGTTCACGCACCGCGACGCCAGCCAGCTTGAGATCAACCCGCTGGTGATCACCAAGCAGAACAAGATCATCGCGCTCGACGCCAAGTTCAACTTTGATGAGAACGCCCTTTACCGCCAGCCCGAAGTGATGGAAATGCGCGACGAGGACGAGGAAGACCCGCTGGAGCGCAAAGCCGCCAAGTTCGGCCTTTCCTATATCAAGATGGACGGCAATATCGGCTGCATGGTCAACGGCGCAGGCCTTGCCATGGCGACCATGGACATCATCAAGCTTTACGGCGGCACCCCGGCCAACTTCCTTGACGTGGGCGGCGGCGCCACTAAGGAAAAAGTGACCGAAGCGTTCAAGCTGATCCTTTCCGACCCCAACGTGGAAGGCATCCTGGTGAACATCTTCGGCGGCATCATGCGTTGTGACATCATCGCGGAAGGCATTATTGCCGCAGCCCGCGAGGTAAGCCTGGACGTGCCCCTCGTAGTGCGCCTTGAAGGCACCAACGTGGAACTCGGCAAGAAGATGCTGGCGACGAGCGGCCTGCCCATCCTGCCCGCGGACAATCTGGGTGACGCTGCGGAACGCATCGTGTCCGCAGTGAAGAAAGCGGCGGCGTAATCCATGGCATCCCGGCTGTTCATGCTGGTCTACACCGATGAACAGCCGATCAGGGCCGTTTTCCACGGCGTCATGCGCGACGAGGAAATGGAAACGTTAGCAGCCAACCTCAACGTTCCGGACAAGGAACCGATAAGGCTGGTGATATTAGAGAAGTACAAGGACCATGACGACGGCTACCAGTATACGATACTCACCCTCGGTTGCGACGACCGGGACCATCTGGACGAGCGGCTCGCCGCTATTTTCCCCGATGCCCGCATTGTTGAAGCCGGAGGCGAGCATTCCCTGCGCGAGATCGTGCGTTCAATCGTGATTTAACCACCTACTAGGAAATTTTTATGTCGATTATTGTGAACAAGAACACCAAGGTTATCTGTCAGGGCTTCACGGGCCGCGAAGGCACCTACCATTCCGAGCAGGCGCTGGCATACGGCACCCAGATGGTGGGCGGCGTAACCCCCGGCAAGGGCGGCACGCAGCATCTCGGCCTGCCCGTGTTCGACACGGTGGCTGACGCGGTTGCCAAGACCGGCGCGAATGCATCGGTGATCTATGTTCCGCCCCCCTACGCGGCAGACGCCATCGAAGAGGCCATCGACGCGCGCATCCCGCTGGTGGTGTGCATCACCGAAGGCATCCCCGTGCTCGACATGGTGAAAGTGAAACGCGCGCTTTCGGGCAGCAAGACCCGCCTCATCGGCCCCAACTGCCCCGGCGTCATCACCCCCGGCGAATGCAAGATCGGCATCATGCCCGGCCATATCCACAAGAAAGGCCGCATCGGCATCGTATCACGCTCCGGCACGCTCACCTATGAAGCGGTGGCGCAGACCAGCGCTGAAGGCCTCGGCCAGTCCTCCTGCGTAGGCATCGGCGGCGACCCCGTGAATGGCACCAACTTCGTGGACGTGCTCGAACTCTTCCTTGCCGACCCCGACACTGACGCCATCATCATGATCGGTGAGATCGGCGGCTCTGCAGAAGAAGACGCAGCCGAATTCCTCAAGAAAAGTAAAGTGAAGAAGCCCATGGTTGGCTTCATCGCAGGTCGCACGGCTCCCCCGGGCCGCCGCATGGGCCATGCCGGCGCCATCATTTCCGGCGGCAAGGGCGGTTCCGACACCAAGATCGAAGCCATGAAATCCGCTGGCATGCGCGTGGCAGACAGCCCCTCCATGCTCGGTAAGACCATGGCCGAACTGCTCAAGAAAGCGGCTTAACAAGCCTTCTGGTTACAATTCAACGCCCCTGCAATCCATTTGCGGGGGCGTTTTATTTTGGCTAATCTGTGAGTATGCTGCACCAGACTCGCATTGTTGAGACCTTTCCTTCTGTCACCATCCCCAACCGCACGGGCGGCGTGCCCGTTGAAGTATCGCTCATCGCGCAGTTCGGCCACGGCGCAGGTAACCATCTCTTCGCCAGCATCGCCTCGCGGCAAAAAGGACATTCCGAATTTGTTGATGAACTGGATGAGCCTTCCGCCAAGCTCGGCGGCACCAATTTCCCTTTAGGCGATGCCACCTCGCTCTATTCCTTCATCGTTGGCCCCAAGGGTCACCCGTTCCACCGCCATGCCGGACACCGCATCTTCACCGCAATATCGGGCAGCGGCGGCGCGCAATTGCGCTTCTCCAGCGCATCCCCCGATGAGATCGAGCGTAATCCAAACGCCTTCATCGAAGCGCTGCATTTCATCAATATCCCGCCCGACTGCCTGTTCACCGTGCGCTTCGGCGGTGAGACATGGCACCAGTTCTGGCCGCTATCGCGTAATTCGCTGCATCCGGCGTTCTTCGCACTTTCCTGCCACACGAACGAGCTGGGTGGCAATCTCTCGGAAGAACTGCGCAAACAGATCATCGCCAATCAGGCGACCATCCCTTCCCTCACCGAATTACTACCGCAGGAAGTGGCCAAACTCATTCATGCGAAAGACTTTCAGGAAAAGATAGTGCCCACCACTACCCTCTCGCTTGATGCCGCCGCCGGAACCATGCACCGCAAAGTGTGCGACGGATTCAGGGGACGAATGGGCATGCTGCGCGGCACGTGGGCAGAATGGCGCGGTTCGGGCGGCTACGTATCGCAGACCCATTGCGATTGCATTTGGGTAATTTTGAGATTGTTAAAGATTTAAGGATATTCCGAACGGGTGTGTTAACCCTGTGTATCGGAGTATCGTTATGTGCCTGTCGCCGGAATTTTTATCGTATTTTTCGGCATAATGTTCAAAAGTGTGTGGGTGTTTTAGGTTTAGTGCTTTGATATGCATACAAGAAAAGGGGTTTTTGTCTATGTCACAGCAAAAACTGTCCTTCGTGCGGTTGCTTTTCTGTTTACCGTGACGGCAAGCGAAACGGTCGGCAGCGCTGGCGCTGCAAGGGTTGCCGGCATGTCTGGCAATCTTCACGACAGCAGCGTGAAGGCTGGGTAGGCAAAGCCTATACCCATTATAGTAGCGGCAAGCATACACTCAGGGAGTTGAGCCAGCGCCATGGTAAATCCATCAGTACGTTGCGCCGCCGGTTTGAACGACATTCACCTGCTGGCGGGTAATTATCAGCCCCTGCCTCTGCGGTTGCATTAAGCTTCGACGCTACGTTCTTCGGCAGGGGGCATGGCCTGTTGGTATATCGCGCCTGTGGTCGTAACATCCATTGGCAGGAGATTGCCAGTGAGACAATGGCGGCGATTGAGCAAGGCCTGCTATGCCTGCAGGCAAAGGGCTGGCGGTTCTCCAGCTTTACCATTGATGGCAGGCGCGGTGTGGTGCAATTGCTGGAAAGCCTCTTTCCCGGCACGCCGATACAGCTCTGCCTATACCATCAGAAAGCCATCGTCCGGCGATACACGACCACTAAGCCAAAGACCCCGTGCGGCAAAGCAATCAGAGCACTCATGGCGCAGATGACGACCCTTGCAGAACCGGAGTTCCTGGCGCGTCTGCATGCCATCAGGCACACCTACAGGGACTTCCTCAGGGAGCGCAACGAACATAACCAGTTCAGGCACCGGCGTTTGCGCAGCGCCCTGCGCAGCCTGACCAGTAACATGCCCTATCTCTATACATGGAAACGATACGGGGAACTCACTATACCCAATACCACAAACAGTTGCGATGGATCCTTCGCTCACTGGAAAAGCAAGGTCAAATTACACAGGGGATTACGCAAAGACAGAAAAGCAAAAATGATCGACGCACTGCTCGCTCAAACCTAAAACACCCACACACTTTTGAACAGTATGCCAGAAATACCCGATCGGCTATTTCCACATAGACATTGCCGAGGTGCGAAAGGACGAAGGACAACTATACCTGTTTGTGGGTAGCGACCGCACCAGCAAGTTCGCCAATGCCGAGCTGCACGCCGCGTCAGATCGAACCGTGGCTTGCGGCTTCCTGAGGAATCTTGTACGGATCGTGCCCTAGAACATCCAGACCGTGCTTACTGATACCGGCGCCCG
>JAMIFV010000081.1:0-51028 GCA_035906055.1 Alphaproteobacteria bacterium
CATATAACAGAGCAGAAAACACCTGATAATGGCTGACATTGCGCGGACGACCAGCGCGTGAGTAATGCGCGGCAATCAATGGTAATATATGCGCATCAAAAAACGACTCGGATACAGGGTAAAAGCGTGGGTTCATATGATACACTCCTATCTTGGGAGCACTATCACCTAAATCTTAATAATTAACTAACAGTGTCTAGGGGGGTGAGGTCTATAAGAGCTGATATGCCGAACAGGTTGCGCAGTCCGAAACCGCTCAAAGCATTGCTGTAAACATAGATAAAGTTCCCCTGGCCGATCTTTGCCTCCGGGTAATAGCGGTTTAATCCTGTGGTAGGTATAAGTCCGCTAACAACGATGGTTGAACTGGCCGAGGTAAAGCTGTTGTCAATAAGCCGGGCGGTGGAAAGATCAACCCAGAACATCAGCGTTTCGCCTGCCCCCATCGACCAGCCGGTATTGGAGGCGGCAGCGTTGGTCCACACGCCTTCGATAATGCCGTTGCCATCGCCTTGCCCGGCATAGATCCCGCGCGGCTGGAGCCCTAGCTGGTTCGCGTCGGCAGAGGGAATATCGCCGGGCAGGTTGTTATACTTTACTTTGAACGTGTTGACGGCCTGCTGGTATTTCTCGATCTGGGTAAGTTGCGCACGTATGGAAGCGGTCGAAATAAGGTCGCGGCCAACGAGAACCCCGCCCACGATCAGCCCGACGATGACCAGAACAATCGAAAGTTCAATGAGTGTAAAGCCGCAGGCTATTCGCAGATTACTGTGCATAGCATGGCAACCTATCTATGTAGTGCCGACTTTTCAATACGCACCAGAGCCGGAACCATTATATATAACTAGTCGTTTTGCAATTGGTTAATGGGCTTTGCCTTTTTCGCCTTCATGCGCGGGCTGGGCCGGTTCCGCCGGAGCGGCGTCAGCCGGAGCTGCGGAAACTTCAGGAATAGCTACAGGGCTGTCGCTGAATTTCTGATTGATATAGGCGATGAGCGCCGCGCGTTCTTCCGGCTTCTTCATGCCCGCATAGGCCATGCGGTTGCCGGGGGCGAATTTCTGCGGGCTGGTGATGAATTCAGAGATTTCCTGGAAGCCCCATTTGCCGCCTTTGCTTTTGAGCGCATCGGAATAGTTGAAGCTCGGTTCATGCCCCACATGGTTGCCCACTAAGTTATACTGGTTGGGGCCGACGCCGTTGGGTTTGCCTTTTTCGAACGTGTGGCAGGCTGTGCAGCGGCCAATAAGCTGTTCGCCGAGCTTGAGATCAGCCTTGGCAAGATAAGGAATAATATCAACCGGTTTCTGCTCAACCGCACCCGCGGCGCCTGCGTCTTCAACTACTTCGATCTTGAAGCCGCGTTTCTCTTCGCCATGCCCGCCTTCACCGTGCAGGCCCTCGGCGATAAGACCGGACACCATGGCGATGATACCGGCCAGAAACACGGAGGCGGCGATTTTATTGAGTTCGATTCCAGACATTATTTTCTCATACGTGATTGCGCTAAGGATAGCGTCTGTATAATCATCCTTATAAACGGATTCAATAGAAGATATGGCCCCCGTAATTCTGATACCCGCCCGCCTTAAATCGACCCGCCTGCCCGAAAAGCCCCTGGCGGATATCGGCGGAAAACCCATGATCGCCCACGTGCTTGCGCGTGCGCAGGAGGCAGATATTGCCCCGGTTTATGTGGCCTGCGATGACCTGCGCATTAAGGCTGCAGTGGAAAAAGCGGGCGGAAAAGCGGTGATGACACGCGAGGACCATGCTTCCGGTTCCGACCGCATTTATGAGGCGCTCTGCGCCATAGATCCGGATAAAAAATTTTCGGTTGTTGTAAATCTGCAAGGGGATATCCCAACCCTTGATCCCGCGCTGGTAAAAGCGGTTATGAGGCCGCTGGAAGATGCGTCGTTTGACCTCGCCACGCTTGCCTGCAAAATTACGCTCGATCATGAAAAGACCGACCCTGCCGTGGTAAAGCCCGTGCTGGCCTTTAAGGATAACGCCGCGCGGCTTGCCCGCGCGCTCTATTTCAGCCGCGCCACCCTGCCGCATGGCGAGGGTGACCTTTACCACCATATCGGCATCTATGCCTACCGTCGCGCCACGCTGGAGCGTTTTGTGATGCTGCCGCCCAGCCCGCTGGAATTACGTGAAAAACTGGAGCAATTGCGCGCGCTGGAAGCGGGCATGAATATCGGCGTTGCCGTGGTGGACACGGTGCCGCTGGGGGTAGACACACAGGAGCATCTTGATCGCGCGAGGACTCTGCTATGAAGACATTATATCTGTTGCGCCATGCCAAGGCCGAACCCGGCGGCTTCACGCTTAATGATGAAGACAGGCCGCTCTCCGCCCGTGGCCGCGAAGCCTGCATCACCATCGGCAGCTATATCAGAAAGCATCGCTATACACCTGAGATCGTGCTGTGCTCTTCTTCCATCCGCACGCGCGAAACACTGGAGCGCATAGAAGATTTTTTTGCCACGTCGCCACAGGTTAAACTGGAAAAAAAGCTTTATCTGGCCGCTCCCGGCGAAATGCTGGCGCAGATCCATGCCCTTGCCGATGAATTCAGCTCTGCCATGCTCATCGGCCATAACCCCGGCATGCACCATCTGGCGGCGCTGCTTTCCAGCTCGGAAGCTACGAAATTGCGTATGGAGATTGAGATAAAATACCCGACAAGCGCGCTGGCCGTCATCACCTTCAAAACGCAAACGTGGAAAGCGGTCGCACCCGATAGCGGCACGCTGGAGGACTTTATCACGCCTAAGGGGCTGGAGGACTGACGTTTAGCGCTGAAAGTGCTTGCTGTACCTGCGCATCACGTGCGGTATCGGCGATGCGCCCGCCGCGCTTGAGCACCAGCCATGGCGCATCCCAGTATATGATGCCCCATTCTTTGTTCGCGAGCAACATTGTGACATCCTTCACAAATTCAGTTGTGTCCGTGCCGTAAGGAATGTTGAAATTGGAGCGCGCGGCGTCGGCAAAGGGATGCTTCAGGTAAAGCACTGCAAAATCAGATTTATCAAGCATATGCGGGAACGGATAGATAGAATCGCGCTGGGAGAAGAACATGCCGATATTGGCCTGCGCGGAAACGGGCGCGTCCTGCAGCAGTGCGGTGATATCGCCGTGCCTGCCGTCCTGCTTCAGCGATACGGCGGATAGCTCCCATAGGGAAAACGGCAACGCCGTAACGCCGGTTACGGGCGGCACCAGTGCCAGTAATGCCGCCGCCGCAATGAGTGGCTTGCGGATGCGTGGCCGTTTTTGGACTGCGAGTATATATCCTCGCGCAGCGGCCAGCATGATAACAGGGACACAGGCCGCCGCGTGATAGGATGCGATATGGCGCGGCATGGGGTTGGAAGAAAGCAGGTTCGCCAGCATATCGGCTGCGGAAGGTGCAAGGTAGAGCGGTGCCAGCAGCGGCAGAAACAGCCCTGAAAGCAACAGCAGGAATAAATGCAGTATGCCGGTCACCTGTGGCGTGCCGTCGCCAAAGAACAGGCCATAGAAACACTGGAGTTTTTCTGCCCATGGCGTGGCCATCCAGCCATAGCGGCTGATAACGTTGCCTTCATCGCTGAACATGGGATGTGCGCCGCCGCTGAAATGCGGCATGATGATCTTGAGCACGCAGTAGGTTGCCGCAATGCCCAGCACCATCAGCAGCGTGCCGCGTTTCCAGTCGCGGTGATGCCATCCCCAGAGGAAGCCGAATCCGGCAACCGCAACGCCGTAATGCTCCTTGGTGAGCAGCAGCAGGAACAGGCTTGCCAGAAGGTAAGCGAAGCGTTTCGCACAGAGCGCGTGTAGGGCCATGGCTATGAAGAGGGTGGAAAAGGCGATCTCGTGGAAGTCCCATAGCGCGGCGCTCAGCACCAGCGGGCTTGTCCAGTAAAGCAGCGTGAATGCCCACGCGGTTACGCGGCTTGCGCCCAGCGAGGTAATGGCGAAGAACAAGGGAATGCCTGCAAGGCCAAAGCACAGCGACTGCACCGCCTGCAACAGCTCCATATGCGGCCAGAGTGCATAAAAAGGCAGCAGCGCGAACAATAACGGCGAGAAATGGAAGCCAAGCCAGTGCTGCGGGGTGAAGGGCAGGGTGGCGGTGGTGACAGGGGTGCCATGCTGCCACAAATTCCATAACAACTGGTCGAACAGGCCGATATCCAGCAGCGAGGCTTTATAGGTATAGATGCGCGTGAGCGCGTAGGCGAGCGTGAACAGGCTGTGCGCCAGCGCCAGGGTGTATAAAGCGGGATAGGGTGGCTTCTGAGGGATGTCGGCCATGACGGGGGGCGTTATTTCTTCGCCTTGTACTTTGCCACTAACTTATAGAGATTGCCAGAAAGTTCGCTGCCGGGCGCGCCGCCGTCACCGGTAATGTGTTTGAGGAATATCACCTGCAGCGCGTCCATATGCTTGCGGATCACGGTAAGATGTTCCGGGCTGGGGGCAAAATCACGTGTACAGAAATCGTCGAGCGATTTGGCGACAGCCGTGGCAAGGGAATAACCGAACGTACCGGCCTGCGATTTGATGACGAATGCGGTCTTGGCGAGTTTCTGTACGTCAGCAGCACAGCCTGCAACATTCGCGGCTGCGGCCTTGTAACATTCTTCCAGCGCCGCCAGGTCGTTTTTCACCCATTCGAGGTAGCTGTCCTTGTGGGTTTCGATAACGGCCTGTGCCCTTGCGACATTCTCGGTGCTGAATATCTTTTTGATATCAACGTCTTCGCCGATCATTTTCTTGAGCGTGAAATCCGGCGCGTGGATGGTCACGTCATTTTCGGGCTCAAGCGGATTGGAGCTGCTGTTCATACCTTACGAGCGCCTTTCTATCCCGTCGGGAGCGTTGGTGGCGCGGCGGCGCCTGTCGGGGCCGGTGAAGCGCCTGCTCCGGATGAAGCTGCGCGGGTTATCGATCAGCAGCAGGATGCGGTCGCACAGCGTCTTGGCGCTGAAGGGCTTTACCACGAATTCGGTAACGCCCGCGTCGCGCGCGATTTCCACATGTTCGCGCTCGGCATTGCCGGTCATCATGATGATGGGCATGAAGCGGTTGGGCGAATCGTCGGACATGCGCAGATGCTTGATAAGCGAAATGCCGTCCATCGGGCTCATATGCCAGTCGGTGATGAGCATGTCCACGCGGTCGCTGTGGAGCAGCGCCAGCGCGGTTTCGCCGTCCTTGGCCGTGCTTATTTCCTTAAAGCCCAGGCTTTCCAGGACCTGACGCACGATAAGCGCAATCCTGCGGTCGTCGTCGGCTATCAGCACGCGGATATCGGCGATGGTGACGACGCGTTTGGGGGTAATCAAAGGGGAGGCGGAAGTCTTCATGGCGTGTGAGAGTATTAATTAAGCGCCTCTATATAATCAAGAGATGGTTAATAATTTACTATCAATAGTTGCATTCTGGCAAGAAAAATGGAGATCACGTCGACTTATCAATCATGAGTTTAACGGCCTTCAGCGTTATTTCCTTCTTGGCGGATGCCACAATACCTTCCAGTTCAGCCACAATGGCGCGTGCCGCTGCGAACCGCCGTTCGGCATGCAGGCACAGGTAATCTATAACCTGTGGTTGTACCCGCCACTGGCGGTCGGAGAACGCTTTGGCATAAAAAGACTGCAGCAATGGCTCGTCCGGTTCCGTTATATGGGCGACGGGCAATGCAAGCAGGCGCGAACGTATATCCGCCGTTTCAAACGCAAGGCTCTTTACCGGTATGCGTGAGGTGAGCATGAGGCAGGTGTCGCTGAGTTCGGCATGGCGCAGCAGGTGAAAGAATCCTGCCTCCTCCTTTATGGTTTCGATATTCTCAAGGATACCCCGCTGGCCCACGGGCAATAATTGCTCGGAAGCGGTTTTCCCCAATGCGTCCGCGTCGATGAAGCGGGCATTGGCGCGCTTCGCCCAGCAATGCATGAGATGCGTTTTTCCCGAAGCTTCCGGCCCCACCAGCAGCCCAAGCTTCTGCACCCCCGAGGGAAAACGCATGATGAAATCATGGGCGTCGCGATTGGCATCGGATACGATGAATTCCTCCGGTTCGAATTTTTCTGCGGAAGGCCAATGCAGTGCAAGCTGCGTCATAAGCGGCCTTATGGCTTAACGACAACGGCGCAGCTGCCTTTATACATGGTGCTGCAGAGATATTGCCTGAGCGCGAAGCGCACCAGCACGCCCACCACCGCCGTCACCGGCAGCGATATCAGGATGCCCACAAAGCCAAACAGCGCCGCGCCCGCAAGCATGCCGAAAATGATCCATATCGGATGCAGCCCCACTTTGCTGCCCACCAGCTTCGGCGTGATGACGCCGGTTTCCATGACCACGCCCACCGCGAACACCGCCACGGTGAAGAAGAAATGCGCTTCCAGCCCGAACTGGAACAGGGCGATGGCAAGGCACACCAGCAGGCTGAACACGTAGCCCACGAACGGGATGAACAGCAGGAACCCGGTTAGAATACCCATGCCGAGGCCGAAATTAAGCCCGATGCCTGAAAGCGTGATGCCGTAATAGACCGCCATGATAAGGCATACGTTGGTCTGCCCGTGGATGAAGCCCGAAAGCGTGCGGTCGATCTCTTTCAACTGCTCGCGAATCGTGACGGCATGGTCGCGCGGCAGCATGTCGTCGATACGCTGCACCAGTTCCTTCCAGTCGCGCAGCAGGTAGAAGATGACCACCGGCGTCAGGAAAATGAGCGACAGCAGGTTCAGCACGGCAAGTCCGGACTGCAGCATGCTGGGGATGATGGTGCTCAGCGCGTTGGCAAGCGTGCCGCCCGCACTCGCCGCCGTATTCTTGATCGATTCGGTCTGCTGCTTGCTCAGCAGCGCTGTATAGCGGTCGATGTCGGCGGCGTATTTTTCATGCAGCGTATGGATATAGCCCGGAAGCTCGCTGGCGAGCGAGGCGAGCTGCTGAAGAATCTGGGGCACCAGCAGTCCGCATGCGGTGGCAACGATGACGAAGAATATGGCGGTTATAAGCGCTGCCGCTGCGGAGCGCGACCAGCCGCGTTTGCGCAGGCGGTCCACGGCGGGGTCGAGAAAGTATGCCGCCAGCATGCCCACCACGAAGGGCAGTAATATGCTGCGGATCAGATAAAGGAATACGAAGAAAGAGGCAATGGCCACAAGCCACAGCCGCAGGCGGGAACGTGAAACGCTGGCGGTCTGGGGCTGGACAGTGTTCATTTGAGTGCCAGCACGAGGCTGTCCCCATCCTGCATCACGCGCAGGCCCGATGCCACCAGCGTCTTGCCGAGCATTTCCGGCGTACCCTTATACGAAATGACCATGTGGATCTGCGAATTGGTGATGGAGGTAAGTTTAATGCCAACGATATTTCCGTGGTTTAGCAGGTGCTTGCGCAGGTCAATCCAGTCTTCGATGCTGTCCACGTTCACGCGTGCGGAAATTTCTTTCTGGCGCTGGAATTCGATCTTGCTCTTGTCGATCGTCTGCTGCTTGTAGATGTTCTTGGCGATGTCATTGGAAGCGCGCGCCATCAGCGCTTCAAGGTTCTCCGTGGTGCGGATGGTATAGCTGGCGGTGGAGCTTTCCGACACGCTGGGTGAGATACGGCGGATGTTGATCTCAAGCGCCGGTTTGGGGTCTGCCTTGAGGTTATAGAACGCGGTGAGGACGTTGATCTCCACTACGCCGTACCGTTCATAAAAGCGCATCAGCGATTCGTTGGTGGACTCGGCCACGTTGGTGTCGTCCACGTCCACGCGATCATTGGTATTGCCCTGCGGCACCACCACGAGCCCGCCGCCCGATTCCAGCGCGGCTTCATACCAGGTATTGCGCCATTTATTATCGTCCTGCCAGAGCTTTATAACGCCCCTGCCTTCGTTCATTACCGGCAACACCAGCACGGCTTTGCGCGGCGTGTAGGAATTGATTTGCCCTGCCTTGGCGGCGTCAGGTGTGGCGGGGGAAGCCTGCTGGGGCAGCATGGCTGAAATCAGTTGCGGCGAGAAATGGTAACGCAGCACCGCATGATAATGCGTGGCGCTCATGCGCTCTTCATCCACCTCAAACCCGAGAATAGATTCATTAATGCTGGCGGCGCTGGTTTTGGCAATGATTTCAGAGGACCTCTCAGGGGCAAGACGCCCGACAAGCTGGCGGAAAGCTTCCTGTTCGCCCTGCGCCAGCGCCTTGTTGCGCGCATCGGTGGTGTCTTCGCCGCTGGAGTCGACCGTGATTTTTTCCACGCTGTAGTCTTGCGCCGCGCGCGCAACATGGGGCTGCACGGTAAAAAGAAGTGCCAAAAGGCTTGCCAGCCTGATGGATTTATAGGAATAATGCGCCACGAATCTTGAAAGGCTCATACATGCCCACACCAAAACAGCCCCAGAAAAATGCAACCTACGCGGAAGCAGGCGTGAATATAGATGCAGGCAACGCGCTTGTCGAGAAAATCAAGCCGCTGGCAAAGGCCACCGCGCGCACCGGCCTTATGGGCGGCATCGGCGGCTTCGGCGCATTGTTCGACCTCAGGGCCTGCGGCTATAAGGACCCCATCCTCGTGTCCGGCACGGACGGCGTGGGCACCAAGATCAAGATCGCGCAATACCTCAACCGCCATGATACGATCGGCATCGACCTTGTCGCCATGTGCGTCAACGACCTCGTGGTGCAGGGTGCCGCACCGTTGTTTTTCCTCGACTACTTTGCCACGTCCTCGCTCGATGTCGGCGTGGCGGAAAGCGTTATCAGGGGCATCGCGGAGGGCTGCCGTCAGGCGGGCTGCACGCTGGCAGGCGGCGAGACCGCCGAAATGCCCGGCATGTACCAGAAGGGTGAATACGACCTTGCCGGTTTTGCCGTGGGCGCGGTGGAGCGCGAAGATATCCTGCCCAGAACATTGAATGCAGGCGACGTGTTGCTCGGCCTCGCATCCAGCGGCGTGCATTCCAACGGCTATTCGCTGGTAAGGCACCTGCTCGACAAACAGGGCGTTGACCTGAAAGACGCAAAACATGCATCCCTGGCCGACATGCTGCTCGCACCCACAAAAATTTATATTACGTCCTGCCTTGCGGCTATCCGCACGGGGGGCGTGAAGGCGCTGGCCCATATCACCGGCGGCGGCATAACTGAGAACCTGCCGCGCGTGCTGCCGGAAAACCTCAGCGCCCAGATCGACACAAATTCGTGGAATCCGCCCGAAGTGTTCCGCTGGCTGGAGCAGGCGGGCAACATGGCGCAGGAAGAAATGCGCCGCACCTTCAATTGCGGCCTCGGCATGATCGTGGTGGTGCCTGAAGCCCGTGTGCGCGAGGTCTGGTCGGCATTCGCCGATGCGGGCGAGACGGTTTATCAGATCGGCAGGCTTATCCCCAAACAGGCGGCGCGAGTGGTCTATCAGTGAAAACGAAGGTCGCAGTCCTGATCTCCGGCAGCGGCAGCAACCTGCAGGCACTGATCGATGCCTGTAAAGACGAAGAATTCCCTGCGCACATCGCACTGGTGCTTTCCAACAAGGCGGATGCCTACGGGCTCAGGCGCGCAGAGGCTGCGGGCATTGCAACGCTCGTCATCAGCCACAAGGACTACCCCGACCGCGACTCGTTCGATGCCGCCATGCACAAGGCGCTTACGCAGGCAGGCATAGAATTCGTCTGCCTTGCCGGTTTTATGCGCCTGCTTACCGCCGGGTTTGTCAACCGATGGACGGGCAGGATGATTAACATCCATCCTTCGCTATTGCCTTCGTTCAAGGGCATTCACACCCATGCGGCGGCGCTGCAGGCAGGCGTAAAGATTCACGGTTGCAGCGTGCACCATGTCGTGCCGGAAATGGACGCCGGGCCCATTATTATTCAGGCGGCGGTGGCGGTGCTCGAAGGCGACACCCCCGGAACGCTCGGCGCGCGCGTGCTGGCGGCGGAACATATTATTTATCCGCTTGCGCTCAAAACTGTGCTAAAACCGGACAGGGACAACGTACGCGCCAATGCTGGCGCACCGCTGATTAATCTGTAAACAGGATCGGGTAAGTCTTATGCGTTCGATGACAATGGTAATGGGATTAGTAGTGGCAATGGCTGCGGGTAGCGTCAGCGCGCAGGAAGAGCCTCAGGTGCCGATCCCCCTGCCATCCAACATCTTATCCACCCCCGGCTTCTCGCTGGCCTTCCCCGAGAACTGGCAGACAAAACGCATTACCAAAGGAATGGTGTCGGCCTCAAGCCAGCCAGATGCCACGCCGCAGGCTTCCGCCGATGTATATTATTATGTACTGCCGGAAAAAGCCTCGCAACGCGCCATTAAACGTTTCCACGAGCGCCAGAAGAAGCATTCGATCAGAAGCTATATCGACAAGCGCGAGGCGAAGGCTGCCAAGTGGAAGTCCAAATTCAGCAAGGCGTCGCTGGATAATAATATCTCGGTGGAGCAGTTTGATATGGAAATACTCCAGCGCTCCCCCGCTTACAAGAAACGCAAAACCCCCGTATGCCGCTTTTACAGACTTTATCACGCTCCCCGGGCAGAGGTGCACATCACGTATTCCGAGCGCGGTAAGTGCGGATCTTCAAGGGGCGGATTTAATAACTTTATCAGCAGCCTGAGGTGGAATTAGGGTGTCGCCACAAAGTTGTGGTGATGCCGAAATGTCATAGTATTGTAATACATAACCATTATTTGCAGGTTATACTGTATCCCCAAACCCTTGTCCGTCGGGAGCAGTTTCAGTTACATGGTGACGCGCAATACTCAGAAAAACGCCGAGTTGCATGTGTTTTTCATGAACACCACGAAACTCGAAAAAATCGCCCAGTTGAATGCGCAGGCTGCAAACCGTGGCTATCCCGTGCTGTTTCTTCCCGCCACGTCGCTGGGCGAGCCTGCTCACAGCCCTGAGGAACTGACCGGCTCTTTCAAGCTGAATAAGAATACAAAACTCGTTTCCTGTGCCCAGTATCTTTCGCAGTTCACCTATGAGCAGGTGCTTGCGGCGGTAGAGCCGCTGGGCATATCGCGCGCCGATCTGGAGCAGAAAAAAGTAAAGCTTTATGGCTGTGCGGAAGATTCGGGTATGTCCTATGACCGCGACCGCATCAGTCCCGGAAAAACCCGGGAATTCGTCGATATGTTCTTCAATACTGGCCCCGACGGGCCTTATAAGACCGATGCGGACAAAGAGCTGGTGCGCTCGCTGGAGCGTTTCGTCGGCTGGGAAGCGCCGCTCATAAAGGGCGGGCCGCCGCAGCGCAAACCTTTCCCGGGCGTGGAGACCGTGCGCGTAATGGGCGCGTCGGGCGGTGTGGATAATTTCTTCCGCCTGACCGAACGGGTGATGGCGAAGATGGGTATCCCGGTTGAGCCGGTGCCGCGTTCCGTCAACCGCCTCGATTTCGTGGATAACAGCATACTCGGCGCATTCCAGTGGCATCCGCAGCAGGGTAAGGAATTCGTCAATAAACTGTATTTTTCCGATTTCAGGGAAGGTGAAGGGGAGTCGCGCAGTACCTATTTCAGGCAGCCGGAGGAAGGCGACGAAAAACTCACCTATACCCGCACTTCGCCTACGGGAAGGTTCTCGCAGGGCCAACCATGTCGCGCGAACAGCTGGGTGAGCTTTACCAGCCGCAGGCGCGTGGCGAAGCGCTTGGTTTCCTGGTCGATGCGTTCGGCATACAGAGAATAAAATCCAGTTCATGGGAAGCGCGTATCGGCAATCGCAGAAAAACGCCCGGCGCAGAAGAGCGTGCCGGCGATTACACCGTTTCCGTGCTGCCTGCCGACAAGGACTATCAGCATCATCAGCTTGCCGATGCTGTGGGCAAAGCCATCTATGGCAAAGAAATGCATGTGCAGTTCCCCAAGCGCGATGGCGCACGCACGCGCGTATGGAGTGAACTGGGGCTGTTCCAGAGCATGCTGGATTCCAGCGATGCGGTGATGTTCCTGCCTTCCGGCGCTGACAGTAAAAACAAAAAACAGGGCGCTAAAGACCCCGCGCGTAATATGGAGCTGCATCACGCGGCGAGCCAGTTCCTTGAACATATCACGCTGTATCCGGGCGGAAAGCCCAAGCTCGGCGTTTTCGTCGAAAAAGAACCGGGCGACTACAAGAAATTCATCAGGCCGTTTGTGGAGCTGTTCAATCGCGGCGCATTCGGCGACAGGCCGACCAGGCTGATTGTCCCGGCAAAATCCATTGAAGACGGGATGAAGCTGTTAGAAAAGCATCGCGGGCAATACCGCTCCGTGCTTACCCGTCCTGAACCGGAAAGTGAAGCAAAGCTGCTCAAAAACCCTGATAGCTACCATGTATGCGTGTTTCTTTCCGCGTCCATGGAGGGCATCTATGAAGACAAGGCTTATGCGCTGGGCGAACGTATACAGCGCTCCGGCATGGGGCTGACATACGGCGCGGCTGACCGTAATGCCATGGGGGCCGTGTTCAAGGGCTTTCAGGAATCCCGCAAGAAGCATGGCGGCGATGCAATAGTGCTTGGCTCCACCACCCGCGTGATCGCGGCTACCGAATGCGAGCATGGCACCAAGCCGCATGACCTGCCCGAAGAGCATTTCTACCTCGCGCCTAATATCCCCAAGCGCAAGGAGTTCCTGTTCAGGAACTCCGACGCGTTCGTGGTGCTCGAAGGCGGCGTGGGTACGTTTGACGAACTGCTCACCTATATGTACCTGAAGAAAAAAGGTTCGGATCTGGTCAGGAACAAGCCGCTGATCGTGTGCGAGTCAGCCTACACGCAAGGCTCGATGTATAAACAGGTGCTGGACGATTTCTTTGGCAGCGACAGCAGCAAGGTGGATGAAAAAACCATGCGCGCCAAAGGCGTTTATATTGTCAAGCCCACCGAGAAACTTCCCGAAGGGGCGGGTGACCGCAAGCTGTTCGACTACGATATTGATAAGGTAATGCAATTACTGGAAAAACACCGCGCCAACGGATGGGCTCACGAAATGAAAAAGCGCCATGAGACGGCGGCACCCGGAGCTTCCCTTACGCGCTGATCCTGGCGAACGCTTCGATGTCGCCAGGCTCGGCGATGCAGGACGCTTCAATTTCTTTCACCGTGCGCTTTATCAGGCCGCTGAGCACTTTGCCAGCCCCCAGCTCCAGCGCGCCCGTCACGCCTTGCGCGCCGAGATACATCACCGATTCGCGCCAGCGCACGCGCCCCGTTACCTGTTCCACCAGCAACTTGCGGATGGTTTCCGCGTCGCGCACTTCAGTTGCGGTGACATTGGCCACCAGCGGCACGGAGGGCGAGCGCATGGCGGTGCTGGCGAGTGCCGCTTCCATGGCGCGGGCTGCGGGTTCCATGAGAGGGCTATGGAACGGTGCGCTGACCGGCAGCATCACGGCGCGTTTCGCGCCTTTGGCCTTGGCAAGTTCGGCGGCTTTTTCGATGGCGGCAGCGGTGCCGCTGATAACGATCTGGCCGGGGGAATTATCGTTAGCGATAGCGCATGCGCCAACCACTGAGGCTTCTTTGGCCACTGCCGCAACAGCGTCTTCTTCAAGGCCAAGGATGGCGGCCATGGCGCCTTCGCCTGCGGGAACGGCTTTCTGCATCGTCTGCCCGCGCAGCTTGAGCAGCTTTGCGGTGTCGGCTAGCGTGAATGTGCCTGCCGCGCACAGCGCGCTGTATTCCCCCAGGGAGTGGCCCGCCACATAAGAAGCGTACGAGGAGAGATTGAAGCCGGTTTCCTTTTCCAGCACGCGCAGCACCGCGATGGAGGTCGCCATAATGGCAGGCTGTGCGTTCTCGGTGAGGGTGAGGGTGGGCTCTGGGCCTTCGAATATAATAAAAGAGAGTTTCTGTTTCAGCGCGTCGTCCACTTCCTCAAATACCAGCCTTGCCGCCGCAAAGCTTTCACAGAGGGCCTTGCCCATGCCAACGGCCTGTGAACCCTGGCCCGGAAATACGACTGCGCGCTTCATGATTATCCTCGTTATTGGTACTCCGTTACACGTACCCGGATGCCCGGCTACCGAGTATCGAGTACGCTCTTACGGCGATATAATCAAGTAATACATGAAGTTATCTTTTTTCCGACTCAATCCTTGCACGCGGCGCAGAAATCGGTATATTTCGCACCCCCGCCCTGTTCACGTGAGTGGCAGGGCATACAAATTATTTGGAGTTACCTATGCCTCTCTATGAGAGTACGTTTGTTGTACGTCAGGACGTGTCCCGCGCCGACGTGACCAAACTGGTTGAAACCTTTTCCGCTATCATCACCCAGGGTGGCGGCAAGATCGTGAAAGACGAATATTGGGGCCTGCGCAATCTGGCCTACCGCATCAAGAAGAACCGCAAGGGTCACTATGTGATGCTCGCTGTAGACGCTCCGTATGAAGCGATGAAAGAGCTTGAGCGCAACATGGGCATCCATGAAGACGTGATCCGCACCCTCACCGTGCGTGTGGATGCGATCGAAGAAGGCCCCTCTGCCATGATGCAGAAGACCAGCCGCGAAGAAGAAAGCCCCGAAGCGCCGCTCGAAGGCGCTGCATAAGCAATCAGGAGAATGACGATGAGAATGGCAAGCAATAATGAAAATTTCGGTTCGCAGGGTGGCGCTGGCCGCCGTGTGTTCTTCCGCCGCCGCAAGTCCTGCCCGCTCTCCGGCACCAACGCGCCGAAGATCGATTATAAGGACGTAAAGCTCCTGACCCGCTTCATCTCCGAACGCGGCAAGATGCTCCCCTCGCGCATCACGTCCGTATGCGCCAAGAAGCAGCGTGAACTCTCCCGCGCTATCAAGCGCGCGCGCAATCTTGCACTGTTGGCTTTTGTCGTACAGTAAGCTATAGACTGACCTCCGGCATTCATGCCGGTCAGGCAGTCTTATGGATCATCAGCAACGCGTAATCTTCACGGTACTTGCAGGCGTGGTTTCAGGCCTGCTGCCCTATATTCCCGATGCAGGAATATTCTTTACCGGATGGGCGCCCCTTCTCCCCCTGTTCTTCGCGGGCTTTGCGTTCGGTGACCGCCTTTGCCGTCAGGCGGCCTGCATTGCCACGCTGATCGCCTTCATCATCGGTGGCGGCGAAGGGGTGAGCTTCGCGGTTTTTATCGCGCTTCCGGCCTGTTTTCTGGTCAGCAGGCTTACCAGTTATACGGTGGACGAGTCCACAGGCAGGGTCCTCTGGTATCCCACCCTGCGTGCGCTTTCGGAGCTGGTGCTGATTGCGGCGGGACTGTTCATGTTCTTTGCCATCAGTACGAGCTATGAATACAGTAACAGCCTGCTCGGCCTGCTGAAGGCCAAGCTTACATTCGAGGTCACGGATATCGACCCCGCTGCGGCAGACGAACTGCGTACCCTGACCTCGGAATACGGCTTTGTGCTCCTTGCCCTCATGGTGTGGGTATGGGTGCTCGCCGCCTGGGCGATGGCCGTGCTGGTCAATAACGCGCTCATCATGAAGGGGCAGGCGCTTCGCCGCAGTATGGCCCTTACGTTCACCGACATTTCCGGCTGGGTTCCCACCCTGCTGGCCTTGAGTGCCGGGCTGGCACTGGCCGGGGAGGGTAACGATAACTGGACGGGCAAGACCCTGTTTCTCATCTTCCTGCTGCCCTATTTCCTGGGCGGTATGGCGAGAGTCCACGCCATGTCACATCACTGGCACATGCGCGGCATCTGGTTATTCCTTATATATGTGATACTTATCTTTGTTTTCTGGGCGGTGGCGCTGGTGGCGGCCATGGGGCTGTACCATCACCTCTCTGAAATGCTGGACAAACGCCAAAAGATACGGTAGAAACCGCCCCCCGAACATAAATCTGGCGGTTTACGGCGCGAAATTAAGCCCTGAGAACGCCCACAGAAAGACAGAGGTTTTTATGGAAGTAATCCTGCTTGAACGCGTTGGTCGTCTTGGAACGGTGGGCGATGTAGTGAAGGTAAAGAACGGCTATGGCCGCAACTTCCTGCTGCCGCAGAAAAAAGCGCTGCGTGCGACCGAAGACAACAAGACGGTTTTTGCTGCTCGCCGCGCAGAGATCGAAGCCAAGAACGCTGCCGCCAAAGCCGAAGCGGAAAAGCTGTCCAAGTCCATGGGCACCCTCTCCGTGAAGGTGGTTCGCCAGGCCAGCGAAGACGGCAAGCTCTATGGTTCCGTAGTCGTACGCGACGTTGTGGAAGCGCTCGCTGAACAGGGCCACAAGGTTGACCGCAAACAGGTGGAAATCACCACCTCCATCAAGAGCACCGGCGCGTATGTTGCCAGGCTCACCCTGCACCCCGAAGTGGTGATGAACGTTGCCGTGAACGTTGTGCGCAACGAATCCGACGTTATTGAAGAAATTCCTGAAGAACTGCGCGCCCCCGATGAAGGCGCCGAGCAGGAAGAAACCGCCGCTGAATAAGCGTTATTTCATGTGTAAGCACTTTAAATGCCGCTCTGGAATCCGGGGCGGCATTTTTTTCGTTTATGAAAAGCCTTTGAATTTTTTATGATATGGAAAACAGGGAAAACCATATGGCGCTGCGTAGATACATGAACTATGGATGTATTGCGCTGCTATTGCCTGCAACAGCGCTGGCAGACCCCTATATTCAACACTTGGACTCTTATCCTTCCCCATTGCAGAAGCGTGAAGAGTTCCTGCTGGAAGCGCCGCAGAACAGCTTTGACTACGAAGTGCAAAAGCTGGGCGGACATGTCTCTGAAAAATTTATTCCTGCAGAAGAGAAGGAATATGCCGGGCATTATAATACATATACGTCAAAAGATATTCCCGTTCGCAAGAAGCTTGATAGCGATAATCTTGCGCCTGCCCAGCTTGACCTGTTGGTTATCGCACGCTCTGCAAAGACCGCTGACGAAGCCTATGACGCGGGTAAAGACCTGCCCTCAGTGATACGCGCGTATACGGCTGGTGTGGTCGCGTTTGAGTATAAAGACATGAAAACTGCTGCCCTGCGGTTTGCAGAAGCGCAAAATTCTGCGGAACTACCTGCATACGGGCTAATGGCGGCATTCATGTTAGGGCGCACGCAGGTGCAGCTGCAAGAGGGTGACAAGGCGCGTGGCTCTTTTCAGTCCGTGCGGGAAGCGGTGAAAGCGGGCGCTCCTGATCCGTTTGGGCTTGCTGTTGCAAGTTACGGTGAAGAAGCGCGTATAGCGTTGGATGAAGCGGGAGGCGTGCTTGGCGAGAGCGGGTTTGATCCGGAACGCCCGGGCCGCCTGCAGAAATTTCATGATGCCATAAAGCTCTATGCCATGCAGGCCGCTACCGGATCACGTAGCGGATTCGATTCGCTGCATATAATGGCCAAGAATATCAAGAATGTGCCGGAAGACTTTACACTGCTGATGAAAGACGAATTATGCCGCCGCCTGTTCCTTGCCTATATACGCGGCTATGGAATGATTAATTACAGAGCGCCACATGGCGCTTGGTATTATTACCGGTACATGCATGAATATATGGGGGGTATTGAAAAACGCGCGGAATTTATCGCCCGGCTGCTGCCGCTGTTTCCCGCTGAAGATAAGGACATTGCAGACCAGCTGGCCGCTGCCGCGTATGAGATAGGTAACTTCGATCTTGCTAGGCGTTACCTGTCCCAGAAAGATTCGGCTTATTCAGGATGGATAGAAGCCAAGCTGAAACTACAGAGCGCCAGGGCAGAAAATAAGAGAACGGGAGAAATCACGTATGATTTTCTTAAAAAACAAGAAGTGCTGGGGCTTTACAATATAGCATTCAGGCAATCGCAGACAGATGTCTCCATAGACCTCGACAACGAAATGCTGGCTCATGAAAGCGGGATTCTTGAGCTGGCGGAGAGTAATCTTAGCGAGGCATTCGAGAGGTTGGTCCCGCTACAGGTGGACGATGCCGAATATATGGCAACGCGCATACTGACCGTTGTGGAATTTAAAGCATATGTGGATGAGCATGTTCCTGAGTCAGCAGCGATTTTTCCTAAATATCCGCCGGGAACTCCCCAGAAAGAGATTCGAAATAAGTCACGCACAGTGTTTCGTGCACAAGCGCTTAGAACATTGCTAGCGGAACGCTTGATGCGCTTGGGCAGATTGCACGAGGCATTGCCCTATTTCGCCAAATGGCAGCGAGATATTGCTGAGCCGTATGTGAAATGGATCGATAAAGCTGACGCCAGTGAAAACTCTATTGATAAAGCGGCTGCGCTTTTTCAGGCAGCAAAACTCATGCGGGCTTCCGGCTCTCATTTCATGGGCATAGACCTTGCGTACCTGCGCTTCGCGGATGCTACACAAAGTTTTGCTTTTATGGGCAGGTTGGAGCGACAGCGATTACAGGATAGCCGTGTGGAGACATTATTGCCCCCCAGCTACCGGATGATTGCCACCACGCAGGCCATACAAGCAGCCGACCTTCTTCCAGCGCGCTCTCAGGCCTTTGCGGCAGTGTTGTGCCATGCGACCAACTGGATACGTCCCATCAGTGAAGATCAGGGGCAGAATCTTTATCAGCGTTATGTAAGGCAGGGTGCTATGGTTCCCTGAGCTGACCATTTTGGCCATCGCTGCCCGGAGCCTGATTTTTCTTCTGCGCATAATGTATGGCTGAAGCGGGTTATGCAGTGGCAGCAGAATGTTATCAGGCGTCACGGAATGATATTCTTTGGCGGCGTTGCAGGCTTTATCATGCTGATGCTATGCGCCTGCTGCGTGTATAGGAGCAGGAAACGCCGTCCGTTGGTTTAAGCAGCGCTAAGGCTAAAATTTCACGCTTGAAGCTGGTCTATCAATCGCTCTATAGTCAATTCCCCATTGCAAGGATTGATCATGGCCAAACGCGCTGCACTCACGGTCGCCAAAGACGCAGAAGACGATATCGCTTTCCGCCAGCCGCCGCACAGCATGGAAGCAGAGCAGTCGCTCTTGGGCGGCATCCTCGTCAATAACGACGCCATGCACCACATCAACACCAACCTGCATGCCGAGCATTTCTATGTGCCCGTGCACCAGCGCATTTTCGCCGCTATCCAGTCCTTCTTTGATAAGGGCCTCATCGCCAACCCCATTACGCTGAAGCACCATTTCGATCAGGACGACGCCCTGAAAGAGCAGGGGGGCGGCGTATACCTCGCCAAGCTGGCCGCTGCGGCGACCGGCGTCATCAACGTGCGCGATTACAGCCAGATCATCTATGATCATGCGCAGAAACGCAGCCTTATCACTATCGGCGAAGAGGTGGTGAATATCGCCTATAAGAGCGACCTCGACCTGCCTGCCACCGCCCAGATCGAGGAAGCGGAACAGAAACTGTTCAACCTTGCCTCCGAAGGCAGTTCCGAAAAAAGCTTCCGTCATCTGCGCACTTCGATGGTGGAAGCCATCAGCCGCATCGACCACGCCTATCGTAATTCCGACCGCGTGCTTGGCGTGCCTACCAAGCTGACCGACCTCGATAAAATGCTGGGCGGCATGCACAAGTCTGATCTTATCATCCTTGCCGGGCGCCCTTCGATGGGCAAAACCGCGCTGGTCACCAACATCGCGTATTACGCCGCACAGTCCTTTCATGAGGATGAACTTAAAAGCCCCGGGGAGAAGCCTAAATCCGTAGGCTTCTTCTCCCTCGAAATGTCCGCCGAACAGCTGGCTTCGCGCCTGCTGGCGGGCGCAACCGGCATCAGCTCGTCCAAATTGCGCAAGGGCGATATGTCGCAGGACGAATTCGGCGTGCTGGTGAAGGAAAGCAACGCCCTGTCGCAATTGCCGTTCCATATCGACGACACGCCCGCGCTTACCATTTCCGCACTGCGCGCGCGTTCGCGCCGCTTAAAACGCGTGCATAATTTAGGCATGCTGGTGGTGGATTACCTGCAGCTTGTGCGCGGTTCCGCCAGCAAGCAGGAAAACCGCGTGCAGGAGATTTCTGAAATTACGCAAGGGCTGAAGGCGATTGCCAAAGAGCTGGATATCCCCGTCATCGCGCTCTCGCAGCTTTCACGCGCCGTGGAGCAGAGGGACGATAAGCGCCCGCAGCTTTCCGACCTGCGCGAGTCGGGCTCCATCGAGCAGGATGCCGACGTGGTGCTCTTCGTGTTTCGCGAGGAATATTACCTCATGCGAAAAGAGCCGCGCGAAGGCACGCCCGAACATGCCACATGGCAGGAAGAAATGAGCCGCGTCTACGGTATAGCCGAAGTGATCGTGGCCAAGCACCGTAACGGCGCGGTGGGTAACGTGGCGCTCTCCTTCCAGTCGGACATCACGCGCTTTGCCGATCTTGCCCGCACGGATTATCAGCTTCGGGAAATGGAGTAGGTTAACGTGAACGGCCCCACCTTAGAGATTGACCTCGACGCGCTTACCCGCAATTACCGCCTGCTGGCCGCCAGACATGCCAAAGGCCGTTCTGCCGCCGTGGTGAAAGCCAATGCGTACGGGCTGGGTGTGGCGGAAATTTCAAAGGCGCTGCATAAGGCCGGGTGCCGCGAGTTTTTCGTGGCGACGCTGGAAGAGGGCATAGAGCTGCGCAAAATAGTGGCAAGTAGCAAGCTGCAGGTTGCAGGCATTTATGTGTTTCACGGCGCGCGCAAAGGAGAGGCAAAAGAATTTACAGAACATAATCTTATCCCTGTGCTCAATTCACTGGAGCAACTTAGCCACTGGGACAAGGCATCTGCTTTCGCACTTCATATCGATACCGGAATGACTCGCATCGGCATTGATGTTGAAGAGGCATTGAGTCTGCAGCCTGCGCCTTTTAACCTGCAACTTATCCTAAGCCATCTGGCCTGCCCCAACAAACAGGACCACCCGATGAATGCAGCGCAGCTTGCCGCCTTCCGCAAAGCGCGCGCGCATTTTGCCGGTGTTCCTGCCAGTTTTGCCAGTTCTTCCGGCGTGTTTCTGGGGCCGGATTACCATTTTGACCTGCTGCGTCCCGGCTGCTCGCTTTATGGCATTTCGCCCACTTCCGCCCATGCCAACCCCATGGAGCATGTGGCGACGCTTTCCGCGCCCGTTATCCAGTTTCGCACCCTTGCGCGCGACCAGGCCGTCAGCTATGGCGGCCTTGCCACCGCCAGGGCGGGGGCAACGCTGGCCACGGTGGAGGTGGGCTATGCGGATGGTTTCCAGCGCCACCTCACCGGCAAGGCCTTCGGCTACGCGCACGGCGTTAAAATGCCAGTTCTTGGCCGCGTGACGATGGATATGGTCATCATGGATGTAAGCGCCCTGCCCGAGCAGCACCGCACCATGGACCTGCGCGTGAATTTCATCTGCAGGGAGCAGCCCGTGGATGTGCTGGCCAAAGCCGCAGGCACGATCGGCTACGAGATCTTCACCGGCATGGGCAGGCGTGTGAAGCGGATTTACAAAGGCTGGCGATAGCCGTCATTCCCTGAATTTGCACAGCAAATTCTAGGGGAATCCAACGAGCCGCATGGATGGCCCTAGAATCGCTGGCGCGATTCAGGCCATGACGGGAGAGATGTTCTAGACACTGCCCATCCCTTCCTATAAAGAATTACCCCATGAATTTCTTAGCCAATATAGGCCGTGTGTTTCTGTCGTTCCTCGCTTCGGTGGGGCGGCTCGCCATTTTCATGTGCGAAGCGATACTGACCGGCCTGAAACCCCCTTACTATCCGCGCCAGCTTATGCGCCAGATGGTGGAGATCGGCTATTACTCGCTGCCGGTCATCGGCCTTACCGCCATTTTCACCGGTATGGTGCTGGCGCTGCAAAGCTATTCCGGCTTCTCGCGCTTCAACGCGGAGTCTTCCATCGCCACGGTGGTGGTGCTCTCCATCACGCGCGAGCTTGGCCCCGTGCTGGCAGGCCTTATGGTGGCCGGGCGCATTGGTGCGGCATTCGCCGCTGAGATCGGCACGATGCGCGTGACCGAACAGATCGACGCGCTTACCACCCTTTCCACCAGCCCCATGCGTTACCTCGTGTTTCCGCGCCTGCTCGCTGGCCTGCTCATGCTGCCCTGCCTCGTGGTGGTGGCCGACATCATCGGCGTGTTCGGCGGCTATATCGTCAGCATTCATAAGCTTGGTTTTGCGCCGGGGCCTTATCTCACCAGTACGTTCGACTTCCTCAAACCCGTGGATGTCATCTCCGGCCTCGTGAAGGCGGCGGCGTTCGGCTTCATCATCGCTTTGATGGGGTGCTATCACGGCTACCATTCCAAGGGCGGGGCGCAGGGCGTGGGCGCTGCCACCACCAACGCGGTGGTGTCCGCTTCCATCCTCATCCTGCTTACCAATTATTTCATCACCTCTTTGTTCTTCGGCACATGAGCACTCCCAAGATTCAGGTTAGCGGCGTGAAAAAAGCCTTCGGCCCCAAGGTGGTGCTGGACGGTGTCGACCTCACCGTGCCCAGGGGCGAATCGCTCGTCATCATCGGCGGGTCGGGCACAGGTAAGTCCGTGCTTATCAAGTCCATACTCGGCCTCATCAAGCCTGATTCCGGCAGTATCAGGATCGACGGCGAAGAAGTGACGAACCTGCGCGGCAGCAAACGCGATGCGCTCATGCGCAAATTCGGCATGCTGTTTCAGGGGGGGGCATTGTTTGACAGTTTATCTGTATGGGAGAACATCACCTTTGCCGTACGCCCGCAGCAGAAGCTCACGCGCGCGCAGGCGAAAGAGCTGGCCGTGGAGAAACTCAAGGCCGTGGGGCTTGGTGCGGATGTGGCGCGCCTTTCGCCTGCCGAGCTTTCCGGCGGCATGCAGAAACGTGTGGCACTGGCGCGTGCCATCTGCGCCAAACCCGATATCATCTTCTTCGATGAACCGACCACGGGGCTGGACCCCATCATGTCCGATGTCATCAACGACCTCATCATCCAGTGCACCAAGGAGCTGGGGCTGACCACGCTTTCCATCACGCATGATATGGCCAGCGCCAGCAAGATCGCCACCAACATCGCCATGATATATCAGGGTAAAATCATCTGGCATGGCCGCGCGCAGGACATCTATCACAGCAAGAACGAGTATATGGACCAGTTCGTGCATGGCCGCGCGCATGGGCCTATAACGGATGGGAAGAAATAATCCTAAGAATTCGTCATCGCCTGAATCGCTGCAAGCGATTCTAGGGCGATCCAGTAGTCTGTTTTTACTAGATTCCCCTAGAATTCGCTACGCAAATTCAGGGAATGACGATTGTACAAAAATTAGAGAGAATGACTATAATATGCATTACTTTACCAAACCGCTTCTCGTCGTGCTGCTGCTGGGCTTTGTCAGCGGTCTGCCGCTGGCGCTTACAGGCGCGACGCTTTCCGCGTGGCTGTTCGAGGCCAAGATCGACATCAAATCCATAAGCTTGTTTCTCTCGGTCGGCACTCCTTATACGCTTAAATTCCTCTGGTCGCCGCTTATCGATTCCCTGCCCGTGCCGGGATTTACGCGCCTGTTCGGGCGCAGGCGTGGCTGGTTGTTCACCACGCAGCTATTAACCATTGCTGCGATTGCGCTGCTCGGGCTTATCGACCCTTTCAACCATCTGTTTTATCTGGCGCTGGCGGCGTTGCTGGTGGCATTCGCATCGGCAAGTCAGGATATCGTTATCGACGCCTACCGCGTGGAAATATTGAAGCCGGAAGGACAGGGGCAGGGCGCGGCGATGGCGCAGCTTGGCTATCGCCTCGGCATGATCGCATCGGGTGCGGGCGCGCTTTATCTTGCTGAATTTGTGGGATGGCAGAAAGCCTACTTTTTCATGACGGCGTTGCTGGCTATAGGCCTCATAACCACGTTCTGGGCGGATGAACCCGAATCCTCCCGTGAGGCGGTGCTGGCCAATTCCTCTTTTGCACAGTGGCTGCAACGTTCCGTTATCGCGCCGTTCGTGGATTTCATGAAGCACCCCTCATGGCTGCTGATATTGCTGTTCATCGTCGCTTACCGCCTTGCCGACGCGTTCATCGGCGCGTTGACCAATCCGTTTCTGCTCGATATCGGCTTCACCAAGCCGCAGATCGCAGAAATTGTGAAAGTATACGGCCTTATCGCCACGCTGGCAGGCACGTTCCTCGGTGGCTGGCTGGTGGCCAAATACGGTGCGGTGCGCATGATGTTCCTCGCCGGTATCCTGCATGGCATCACTAACCTGTTGTTCGTGGTACAGGCGAAAATAGGGGTGAATCTATGGTTTCTGGGGGTGAGCATCGCGGTGGAGAATTTCACCGGCGGCATCAGCGCCGCTGCGTTCGTGGCGTTCCTCAGCGGCCTGTGCAACCTGCATTACACCGCCACGCAATATGCGCTGCTTTCTTCTTTTGCCGCCTTTGGCCGCACCTGGCTTTCCACCCCTGCGGGCACGGTGAAGGACTGGTTGGGCTGGGAGCTGTTTTTCTTCTTCTCGGCACTGCTCGCCATCCCCGGTTTAGTGATACTCCGGGTGCTGAATAAACGGCTTAACGCGGCTGGAGAGAAATCGCGGTCAGCAGCGCGCGCTCTTTAGTCGTGAAGCGTAGGCTCATCGCTACGGCCACGTCACCTCAGGCGGAAGCGACATAAGAATGGCTTCCACATTGCCGCCCGTCATCAGGCCGAAGCGTGTGCCTCGGTCATAGAGCAGGTTGAACTCCACATAGCGCCCGCGTTTTTTCAGCTGCCAGTCGCGCTGCTCTTTCGTCCATTCTTTGTTGGTGTGGCGCTCGGCAATGAGCGGATAAATATGTAAAAACGTTTTGCCCACTTCCTGCGTAAACTTGAAGTCCTCTTCCCATGCGCCGCTATTGAGCTGGTCGTAGAAAATGCCGCCCACGCCGCGTGCTTCGTTTCGGTGCTTGAGGAAAAAATACTCGTCGCACCATTTCTTGAATTTGGGATAATAGTCCGGCGAGAACGCGTCGCAGGCGCTTTGAAACGCAAAATGAAAATCGGCTGTATCCGCTTCATTGGGATACATGGGCGTGAGATCTGCCCCGCCGCCAAACCAGCTTTTCATGAGGGGCACGTTGCCCCCGTCCGCGCTCCGCGCACTGTCTGAGAAAGAGGGGGCCCCTGCGGGGTCGTAGCTGCGCTTCTCCATGCCGTTTGCACCGCCTACTACTATCATACGCGTATTCATATGCACGGCGGGCACTAAGGGCGACTGCATATGCGCCACCAGCGAAATGCCGCTTGCCCAGAAGCGGGGGTCTTTATCGGCTCCGGGAATCTCTTTACGGAATTGCTCGCTGAATTCGCCGTGCACGGTGGAGATGTTCACGCCCACTTTCTCGAACACGCGGCCTTTCATGATGGACATTTCGCCGCCGCCGCCGCCTTCGCGGTTCCATGGGTTTCGCTCAAAACGTCCCGGCGTGCGGTCGGCATAAGTGCCTGTCAGCGCGTCTTCCATCGCTTCAAAACGCGCGCAGATCTGGTCGCGAAGTGTTTTAAACCATTCGGAGGCTTGGGCTTGTCTTGCGCTTATATCCACTCATCCCTCTTTTCAAGCTGGATTCCCCTATAATTCGCTATGCGAATTCAGGGAATGACAAAAATCAATCAATGCCTGAAATGACGCACGCCGGTGAACACCATTGCCATGTCATAGCTGTCGGCGGCTTTAATCACCTCTTCGTCGCGGATGGAACCGCCCGGCTGGATAAGCGCCGAAACACCCGCCTTGGCGGCGTTATGCACGTTATCGTCGAAGGGGAAGAACGCATCCGATGCCAGCGCCGTGCCTTTGGTGGGCAGCTTGGCTTCCTCCGCTTTCCAGCAGGCGATGCGCACGGAATCCACGCGGCTCATCTGGCCTGCGCCGATACCGACGGTCGATTCATTCTTCGCCATGACAATCGCATTGGATTTCACATGCTTGGCCACCGTGAACGCGAACAGCATGTCTTTAATTTCCTGCTCGGTGGGTGCACGCTTGCTCACCACTTTAAGCTGCTCGCGCGTTACCTGCATTATATCGTTTTCCTGGAACAGGAACCCGCCGGAAACCTGCTTGCACATAAAACTGCGGGCACCCCTGTCCGGCATGCCGCCGGTGAGCAGCAGGCGCAGGTTTTTCTTCTTCTCCAAGAGCGCCCTGGCTTCCGGCGATGCATCCGGCGCGATGATTACTTCAAGGAACAGGCTGCCGATTGCTTCTACGGTTTTTGCATCGAGCGTGCGGTTGGTGGCGATAATGCCGCCATAGGCGCTCACAGGGTCGCAGGCGAGCGCTTTGGTGAAGGCTTCCACGGTATCTTTACCCACCGCCACGCCGCAGGGATTGGCGTGCTTGATGATGGCGATGGCGGGGTCATTGAACTCGCGCACCAGCTCAAATGCCGCGTCTGTGTCATTAATATTGTTATAGCTCAGTTCCTTGCCCTGCACCTGCACGGCGGTGGAAATGCCTTTGGGCGCGTTGGGGTAGGTGTAGAACGACGCGATCTGGTGCGGGTTTTCGCCGTAGCGCAACACCTGCTTGAGTTGCCCCGGGCCCATATAAGGGGGGAAGGATTGCAGCTCTTTGGCGAACCATTGATTAATCGCAGAATCATACGCGGCGGTGCGCGAAAAAGCCTTGGCGGCGAGCTTCTTGCGGGTTTCAACGCTGGTGCCGCCGCTGGCGGTGATTTCCTGCTGTGCCAGCGCGTAGTCGGCAGGGTCAACGATCACGGTCACATGCTCGTGGTTCTTGGCGGCGGAGCGCACCATAGCGGGGCCGCCGATATCGATATTCTCCACGCAATCGTCATAGCTCGCGCCCTTGGCAACCGTCGCCTCGAACGGGTAGAGGTTGATAACCACGAGGTCGATGGGGGCAATGCCGTGTTTACTCATCGCTTCTGTGTGTTCCTTCACGTTGCGCCTGCCCAGCAGCCCGCCGTGAATTTTGGGATGCAGCGTCTTTACGCGGCCTTCGAGCATTTCGGGGAATTCGGTATGCTCGGCAACTTCCTTCACCTTCAGCCCTGCATCGCGCAGCGCCTTGGCGGTGCCGCCGGTGGAAAGCAATTCAATGTTTTGGGAGGCAAGGAACGTGGCAAATTCCACAATGCCGGTCTTGTCGGATACGGAGAGAAGGGCGCGTTTGATAGTTTCGGTCATGATGCTTTGGATAGGGTCTCAGAAGGGTTGTTAAATTCCGGCACGATGCGTTTAAGGGTCTGTACGGCTTTGTCTTTCTGGCGTTGCTGGCAGGCGGTCAGCAGTTCCTGCAGGAGAGGCCTGAGGGCTTCCATCTGCAAGTAAGGTTGCTTGGCAAGCCAGATGCTTTCATGCGGGGTTTTAGCGTGGTTTTCCGTAGAAAGGAAGAGCTCCTCGAACATTTTTTCGCCGGGGCGCAGGCCTGTGAACTCGATCTTGATATCGGTATAAGGAGTAAATCCTGCAAGGCGCACCATTTGTTCCGCCAGATCAAGTATTTTTACCGGCTGGCCCATATCCAGCACATAGACCTCGCCGCTTTCATTGCTGAGGGTGGCGGCCTGCAGCACCAGCTCCACCGCCTCGCGTATGGTCATGAAATAACGCACCATATCCGGGTGGGTAACAGTGATAGGCCCGCCGCGCGCAAGCTGTTGTTGAAAAAGCGGAACTACCGAGCCGGTGGAGCCGAGCACATTGCCGAACCGCACGGCCACGAAACGGGTTTTCCTGGCCGCCGCGCTGTGCGCCAGCGCCTGGCAGTAGCATTCCGCCGCGCGCTTGCTGGCGCCCATGACGCTTGAAGGATTCACCGCCTTGTCGGTGGAGATCATCAGCATCACCTGTACGGTATGTTTTGCGCAGGCATCGGCGAGCGTTTGCGTGCCGAGCACATTGCTGAGGATGGCTTCTTCGGGGTTTGCTTCCGCCAGCGGAACATGTTTGATGGCGGCGGCATGCAGCACCACCTGCGGCCTGTACTGCGCGAATACGGAATCAAGCAGTTGCCCGTTGCGCACATCGCCCAGCAGCGCCACGCGCGGCACGTGGCTGTGCGTGCGCGCGAGTTCCATGTCGATCTGGTAGAGCGCGTATTCGGAGAGTTCAAACAATATCAGCTGTTTGGGGCCGAAGCCCGCCACCTGGCGCGCCAGCTCGCTGCCGATGGAACCGCCCGCGCCCGTTATCAGCACCGTCTTGCCGTTGAGCGAATTACGCACGGGCGTTTTGTCATGCACGTTCTGCGCGCGGCCCAGCAAATCTTCAACGGCGATGGGCTGGATATCGAGTTTTTCCTGCATGCCCTGTTTGAATTCACTGAGTTTGGGCAGGCGTGCCAGCGGCAGGCCGAGCGTGTCGGTAACCGCCAGCAGCTCGCGCACTTTATGGCCCTCCATCTGGTCATAGGTAAGAATAACGCGCTGCGGGCGCACGTCGGCGCGCGCCAGTTTTTCCACTACCTGCGGCAGGTCGCCCACCGTGCCGAATATACGTACGTTATGGATGGAGCGGTTCTCGTTGGTCGGATCGTCATCGACGATGCCCACCACCAGATACTGCGAAGAAGCGCCCGCGCGCGTATCGCGCAGGAAAAGTTCGGCGCGGTCGCCTGCGCCGATGAGCAGCACGGGGATTCGGTCCTGCAGCGTGAAGCCGCTTTGCAGGCCAAGGCGCGCATTGCGCCACGAACGATAGGCGAAGCGCGGGCCGCCGAGCAGAATGATAAGCAGGAACCACTGGATAAACGGTGTGGAACGCGGAATGTCATCCAGGCGGTTGACCGCGAAGAGCACGAGATAGAAGAGCAACAGCGCATACGTGACGGCTTTCACGATATTCATGAGATCGGGCATCGACGCATAGCGCCACAGGCCGCGATAAAGCCTCGCGCGGTAAAACACGGCAAGGCACATGCCCATGCAGAGTGCCGTATAAATCGGCAGCAGCGGGCTTGCAAAGGTTTCAGTGGTGTTGCCGTAGCGCAGGTAAAGCGCGAGGATAAAGCTGGTGGCGGCCATGAAAAGGTCATGCAGCACGGGGCGCAGCGGCAATCCTTTAGTTTTCTTCGGCAGGCGTATTTGCAAGGTTGAGCACCATCAGGAGCGCGGCGGTATAGCCTGCCACGCAGGTTATTATTCCGGCCATAATAGAGTGCATCGGCAGCAAGGCAAGTCCAATGAGCAGCAAATTCAACAGGGTAATGCGCAGCACCACATCATTATGCGAGAGGCCCTTGCGCACGGCTTTCTGGTAGGCGTGTTCGGAGTGCGCGCGCCATACCTTCTCACCGCGCAAGGCACGCCTGAACAAGGTGAGCGTGGTATCGGTGAGATAATAGGCAGGCAGCAGCAGCGCCGCCGCCCAGTGGCCGTAGGATGCCAGCGTAAGCAGCAGGAATCCCATAAGAAAACCTAAGGGAACGCTGCCCACATCCCCCATGAAAATGCGCGCGGGCGAGAGGTTGTAACGCAGGAAACCCAGCGCCACCGCCGCCATGATGCCCGCTGAAATGGCCAGCCACATCGGCAGCGGCGAAGTGAACATATGAAACAGCATGATGCCCACTGCCTGCATGATGGCCTGCATGGCGGAAATGCCGTCAATCCCGTCCATGAAGTTGGTGAGGTTGATAAACCACAGCCATAACAGCGCCACGAACGCCCATTCCGCTTCCTGCGGTATATCCAGCGGCAGGATGCGTAATTGCAGCGCGTTCATCGCCAGCCCAACGGCCACGAACTGCGCGGCGAAGCGAAGCCAGACCGGCATGCCGCGCACATCATCGGCAAACGAAACCGCCGCCAGCAGCAGCGAAGCCGCCAGAATCTGCCACGCGACGCCCGCATAGAACAGGCATACCAGCGCCACGCCGATCATGGCGATGCCGCCGCCGCGCGGTATGGGGGCTTTGTGGTTGCTGCGCTCGTTGGGATTATCCATCACGCGCGCGCGGGTGAGAAGCTTCAGCACCAGCCCGGTGGCGATGACCGAGCTTATCCATGCGAGTGAGGGAAGAAGTAGGAAGAGGTTGTTCATTAATGGCTCTTGTCATTGCGAGGAGCGAAAGGCGACGAAGCAATCCAGTCTCTTGTCATGCCGTCGAATGACGGCATCCAGCCGTGCAGCGAGTTCATGGCTTGGCTGGACCCCGTCATTCGACGGGGTGACAAAACAGTAACGTGCAAGAAAATATTACATCTTTGCATTCTTCGATGTCCTCATTATATTTTAAAAACGTCTTTGATTTTTTTGTCAGGCTTTAATTGCCCTGATCTGTAATCCATTATGCGGCGGCGAACATCATTTGTATAAAAATGCAGATGTACCAGAACGCCAAATTTATCATCCACTTCCATTTTAGAAATGATGAAGCCTGCTTTTAATTTAGGAATTATTACATCATTATTTGTAGCGCAGTGTCTGGAATAAATTAGCTGGAATCCTTTTTCTGAAACAATATCGACACATTTTTTAATCAAAGCGCTATAAAGTCCTTTACGTCTGTGGTCATGTAAAACGGCTGAGTTAACCATATAAAAAACAGAGCTGCTTTCCTGAGTGCCCCAACTCCAGCCAACGAATCTGTTATTCGCATCAAAAACACCTAGATGTAATTTGTAAGGCGAGCCTATTCGTAAACCCAACTCTTTGATTTTTTTATTTTCATCGTCATTCAAAATATCTTTTAAAGCGTAACTATGAACATTCTCAAACGCAGAGCTTCTGTGTGCATTGAATAATGGCAGAAATTCTTCTTCAGTTAGCTCTCTAATCGTATAATTTTTATTCATTTTGCTTATTCCTGAACACTCTATCTTCTGCCAAATAACTTCTCGATATCCGCCAGTTTAAGCTCCACATAGGTGGGGCGGCCATGATTGCACTGGCCGGAATGCGGCGTGGCTTCCATCTGCCTGAGCAGCGCGTTCATCTCCTGCGCGTTCAGTGCGCGGCCTGCGCGCACGCTGCCATGGCAGGCCATCGTGCCGCACACATGTTCCAGCCGGTCGGCCAGCGTCAGCGCTTCGCCCATTTCTTCCAGATCGTCGGCAAGGTCGCGGATGAGCCCGCGCACGTCCGTATCGCCCAGCAAGGCAGGCACTTCACGCACTACGATGGTGCCTTCACCGAACGCGTCGATGATGAGGCCGAAGCGTGCCAGCTCTTCTGCGCGTTTGAGCAGGCGCGAGGCATCGGGTTCGCCCAGTTCCACCACTTCTGGGATAAGCAGTTGCTGGCGCGCCATGCCGGTTTCGGCAAGCTGCGCCTTCATGCGTTCATACACGAGGCGTTCATGCGCGGCGTGCTGGTCTACGATCACCATGCCGTCCTCGGTCTGTGCCACAATATAGGTGTTATGCAATTGCGCGCGCGCGGCACCCAGCGGGTAGGCGGTGGGTGATTCCGGCATTACTTCCACCGGGCGCGCCTGCGGAATCTGCACAGTCTGTTCAAATAACGCGGTGAATTGCTGCGTTTGATAGGCTTCTGCTACCGAACTGCGCGCATACACGGGTGCAGAAGAGGCATAAGAAAATCCGGGCTGACCCTGCGGCCTTGCCGCGCCAAGGGCGGCAAGTGAAACAGTGGTGGAAGCGCGGTGTCCCGCATCGGCCAGCGCATGCTTGAGCGCACTGATGATCATGCCGCGCACCATGCCGGTTTCACGGAAACGCACTTCCGCTTTGGCGGGGTGCACGTTCACGTCCACATCTTCCTGCGGCATGTCTACGAACAGCGCCACTACCGGGTGGCGGTCACGGGCGAGGAAATCCTGATAGGCGGCGCGCACACAACCCAGCAGTAATTTATCACGCACGGGGCGGCCATTGACGAAGAGATATTGTTCCGATGACGTGCCACGGCTGAAGGTGGGCAGGCTGGCAAAGCCGGAAAGCCGCATGCCTTCGCGCTCTGCGAGAATAGGCAGGCTGTTATCGCCGAATTCCTTGCCGAGAATTTCCGCTAAGCGGGTGAGTCGCGCTTCGATCAGTTCGCCCTGCGCACGGTTATAGCGGGCGAGTGGTTTGCCGTCAGAAGTAAGCGAGAAACTCACATTCGGATTGGCCATGGCAAGGCGCTGCACGATGTCGCGCGCATGCTCTACTTCGGTGCGGTCTGCACGCAGGAATTTGAGGCGCGCAGGCGTGGCATAGAACAAATCGCGCACTTCCACCGTGGTGCCTTCCGCATGCGCAGCGGGAGCGATTTCACCCATATCGCCGCCTTCAATCAGCAGCCCCCATGCGTCAGCAGCCCCGCGCGCGCGGCTCTGCAGCGATAGCCTGCTGACCGAGCCGATAGAGGGCAACGCCTCGCCACGGAAGCCCAGCGCCTTCACGCGCAGCAGGTCGTCATCGGGAAGTTTGGAAGTCGCGTGACGCAACGGTGCCAGCAGCAGGTCGGCGCGTGCCATGCCCGTGCCGTTATCGGTGACGCGTATCAGCGTCTTGCCCGCGTTCATGAGCGTGATGTCCACCTGTGTGGATTTGGCGTCGATAGCGTTCTCCACCAGCTCCTTGACAGCGGAAGCCGGGCGCTCGATCACCTCGCCGGCGGCGATGCGGTTAACGGTAGTGGGGGGTAATATCCTGATGGCCATGCGACGGGAGAGCCCTTGATTGCTACTGTGTCTGCTGTGCCCTGGCGTAATTCAGGACACTCCCTCAGTATGCAACGGCGGATGCTGCGGGTCAAAAGAGAAAAAGCCCCCGGCATTTTAAGCCGGGGGCTGCAAACACACGGAGGGTTAGTTTGCTTTTCCGTCGAGAACGGCTTCTTCCTTGTTCGCTTCGCTCTCAATGTTGATCTGCACGTCATCGCCAAGGTTCGGCAGGTAAGCGTTCATGCCGAAGTCAGAGCGCTTGATCGTGGTGGTGGCGGTGAACCCGGCGGTTTGCTTTTTCATGAAGTTTTCGCCGAGCTTGTTGAGCTTCACATCCAGCACAACGGGTTTGGTAACGCCGCGCAGCGTAAGGTTGCCGGTCACGGTGGCGCTGGTGGCGTCCTTCACTTCAACCTTCTCGCTCACGAAGGTGGCGGTGGGGAACTGTTCCACGTCGAAGAAGTCCTTGTTCTTCAGATGCTCATCGAGCTTTGCCACGCCGGTATTGATCTGGGTTACGGGAATAGTGACGCTCACCGTGCTGTTGGCCGGGGTTTTTTCATCCAGCTTCAGCGTGCCCTCTACGTTCATGAACTTGCCGCTGGGCGTGGAGAAACCGAAATGGTCGATATGGAAGGTTACGGCGGTGTGGGAGCCGTCGAACCTGTACGTGTCGGCAGCGAGTGCGGGGCTTGCAAGCGTTGCGGCGGCAATCGCGAACAGGGAAGCGGTACGGATTAGTTTCATGGCACGGCCTTTCTCAGTTATGAATAGTAGTGTAGTAAAATAGGGTAATATGGTATATATTAGTAACCACTTAAAAAAACAATAAGGCACATCCATGGCTCAAAGTAACAAAAAGGTTCCTGCGGCAAAAACCGTTGCGAATCACCACCCGCATCCCTGCTGCCCTTCTATCCGCGAAGTGCTCAGCCGCGTGGGCGATAAATGGAGCATGCTTATTGTGGGCATACTGAGCCAGGAAGCGCTGCGCTTCAACGAACTCAAGCGCCGTGTGGACGGCATTTCGCAGCGCATGCTTACGCTTACTTTACGTGAATTGGAACGTGACGGCCTGGTCAGCCGTACCGTTACCCCCGTCATGCCGCCAAGCGTCGAATATGCGCTCACGGGCCTTGGCCATACATTGCTGGAACCGGTGAGCGAACTCATCGACTGGACGATGAAAAATTACCCGCAGATCGAAAAAGCGCGCAAGGTTTTTGACAACAGGAAGGGTTAATAAGTCCTGAGCCTAAGCCCTCGGATGCGCTTTGGCGTAGGCGCTGAGCAGGCGTTCGCTATCTACTTTGGTGTAGCGTTGCGTGGTGGAAAGGTCGGCATGCCCCAGCAGTTCCTGAATGGTGCGCAAGTCCCCGCCGCCTGCCAGCAGGTGCGTGGCGAAACTATGGCGGAAGGCGTGCGGCGTGGTGGATTCCGGCAGGCCAAGCGCATTGCGTAAATTGCGTATCTCTTTCTGGAAGATGGCCGGTTGCAACACCTTGCCGCGTGCGCCACGAAACAACGCTTCGTCTCCAGACAATGTAAACGGGCAGGCTTTTTTATATTCGGCAATGGCGGCATGTATCTGCGGTAATACAGGCACCATACGCTGCTTGTTTCCCTTGCCGGTGAGGATAAGTGAGACAGCGCCGTCTTTCAGGTCTTTTACACGCAGGCCCAGCGCTTCAGAGATACGCAGGCCGCAGCCGTAAATCAGCGTAAGCAGGGCAACATCACGAAGCTGCACCCATTGTTCTTTATGCGTGAAGCCCACTATATCCAGCGACGCGACGGCCTGCGATTCGCCGATGGATTTCGGCAGCGACTTCGGCAGTTTGGGCGTGCGAACATGAAAGATGGCGGCGTTTTCCGCGATGCCCTGATTCTCCAGATAGCGGTAAAATCCGCGCACCGTGGAAAGCGCCCGCGCGGTGGAGGTGGCGGAGAACCCTTCACCATGCCGCACGGCAAGCCAGCTCCTGAAATCCCTGAGTGCCAGTGCAGAAAGGGTTCGCGTGCTTACCTCCCCGCCTTCATGCTTGTTGGCGAAGCTCAGGAAATGCCGGATATCAATGAAATAGGCGGTATGCGTATGCCTGGAATAATGCTTCTGGTGCGTGAGCCATTCCAGCCAGCTTTTTACATGCTTTGCCAGTGTTTTATCTACGGGTAAACCAGAAAGATCCTGCATCGCTATTTTACTCTAAATGTTGCGTACCGGAAGAGTCTTAACGCCTAGAGTACGCTGCCCAGCCCGCTATTCTCTAAACACTGGTCTAAACGGTGCTCCACGATCTGGCCTAAGAAGCTGAGCAGCTCCGTGCCCTGTCCGTCATGGAAATGGTCTTTGATGCGTACACCGAAGGCAAGCAGCGCGTCGCGCTGGCTGGAAGGCAGGCGCATGCGCAAGAGCGCACAGGACTCAACGATGCCGGAATGTTCGGGGAATAACTGCTCAAAGCCGAGTACGAACTGCTTGGATGTCTCACCCACCAGCAACGTGGCTTTTTCCTTGCCGAATATCTTGCCCACCATTCCCTGTGCAAGGAACACCACGGCGGTGTTTTCGCGGTCGTTCTGCATGTGGCGCTCGTAGAATTCCGCCGCTTCCGACTCAAGGGCGAGGCGCACCACATCCACGTTGAACAAAGCGGGCAGATCCATCGAGATCACTTCCAGCAATTGCTCGAACTGCGGCGCGCGGATGAGCGATAACGCCGCCTGGTGCACCTGATGCAGGGTAGACATATTGTCACGGCTGGAAACGAGCAGCCCTTCATATTTATTTTTCAGTGACTTGATGCCCGTCTGGAGCTTGCCCAGCATATGCTGCTGCCAGTCCACCACGTTGCCGCCGTGATCCACGGCGGGTGGAGTCATCACTTCCAGCAGCTCCGGATTATCCCTGAACAGATTGGGATGATCGCGCAGATAGTCGATCACCTGCTCTTCGGTGACGCTCTGCTTGCTGCGGGTTGATTTCTCCGTGCCCACGCTCATGCCACGATCTTTTGTCCGGTTTTCTGCCAGTCCGCCATGAAGGTGGCGATGCCTTTTTCGGTCAGCGGATGCTGCACAAGCTGCTTCATCACGCTGGGCGGGAGCGTTGCCACATGCGCGCCCATCTTGGCGGACTCCACGATATGGGTGGGGTTGCGTACGCTGGCAACGAGCACCTGCGTCTCGAATGCGCCGTACTGGCTGTAGATCTCGCAGATTTCCTGAATCAGGCTGAGGCCGTCCTGCCCGATATCGTCGAGCCTGCCCACGAACGGGGAGATGAACGTGGCACCGGCCTTGGCGGCGAGGATGGCCTGCGCGGCCGAGAAGCACAGCGTCACGTTCACCATAACGCCCTTGCTGGAGAAGTATTTACAGGCCTTGAGGCCGTCCCATGTGAGCGGCACTTTGATGGCGATGTTCTTGGCGATGGCGGCGAGTTTTTCGCCTTCCTTGATCATGCCCGCAGCGTCCAGAGCGGTGACTTCCGCGCTCACCGGGCCCGGCACGATAGCGCAGATTTCCTTGATGACTTCAATGAAGTCGCGCCCGGATTTGGCGATGAGGGTGGGGTTGGTGGTAACGCCGTCCAGCAGGCCGGTTTCGTGCAGTTCCTTGATATCCTTGATCTCGGCGGTATCGACAAAAAATTTCATCTTTTTATTTCCTTCTTATTTTTAACCGTCATGCTGAGCGTGGCGAAGCATCTCCTTGCTTTCTCCCAGCCTATCATGCGTTTATTATTTCATACATATCATTCCAATCAGGATTCAGGCTTTCAATCAAGGCTATTTTCTTATTCCGAAGCCAGCCTTTAATCCCTCCGGATAAATTCCCCTCCGCCTGCGGCATGGAGGAGCCGAAGGCGACGGAGGGGGTAAGCGTTAGCGAAGGAGGATGTCTTCATCCCCCTTACACTCAATACCCCGCTGCTTGCGGCGGGGTTGTCTCGCGCCCAATGGCTTGCTCCATATCAACGCATGTTTCTAGATAAACAAGCTTAGTACAGCGGTACTTTCTGCTAAATCCCACAACCAATCCGTTGCGATGCTGATAAATCCGTTCTTTTGGATAAGCGGTTACACCAGTATAAAGCACCCTGTGATTCACATTAGTCATAATATATACGGCGGGAATTTTCATAAAATAGTATCGTCATTCTGACGCTGAACGCAGTGAAGTGGAAGAATCTCACTTTATAAGATCTTTCGCTTCGCTCAAGATGACGAAAATGGATACAAGGTTAGCGCAGTGAATATCGGGTATCAAAAAAATCAAGTTTCTGTGCTGCTGCCCGTGGTGCTGCGCGGCACGTTCGATTACGCCGTGCCGGAAGCCATGCAGGTAAGCCCCGGCGATTATGTGCGCGTGCCGTTCGGCAAACGCAGCCTGTGGGGCGTGGTGTGGGGCGAGGCGGAAGGCGGCGTGCCGCCGGGGAAAATAAAGCCCATACAGCGCGTTGCGGCGCACCTGCCGCCGATGGGCAAGGCCATGCGCGGCTTTATCGACTGGCTCTCCTGGTACACGCTTTCGCCGCAGGGCATGGTGCTGAAAATGGCCATCCCCAATGAGGACGCGCTGGAGCCGGTGGAAGAAGAAAAGAGCTATGTTGCAAGTTGCAGGTTGCAGGTTGCAGGTGAAATAAAAATGACCCCATCACGCCTGCGTATTACTAGCTATTTACAGGATGGGACACCTCGTACTGCAAAAGAGATCATAGCCCACGCCAAGGTGTCTTCTGCCGTGCTGCGCGAATGTATAAAAATAGGTGCATTGGAAGAAGTCAGCCAGCAACCAGCAACCAGCAACGTGCAGCCCGCAACTTGCAACCTGCAACTTGCAACTATCTTAAGTGCCGAACAGCAAAAAGCGGCCACCACGCTAAGCAGTAAATTGACCAGCGGCTATAGCGTCACCGTGGTGGACGGTGTTACAGGTTCCGGCAAGACGGAGGTCTATTTCGACATGATCGCGCATTGCCTCGCCGCAGGCAGGCAGGCGCTGGTGCTGTTGCCGGAAATTACGCTCTCCGTGCAGTGGCTCGCGCGGTTTGAAGAACGGTTCGGATTTGAACCGTGTATCTGGCATTCCGGCGTAAGTGTGGCGCGCAAGCGCAATACATGGCGCGAAGCGGCAGAAGGCGCGGCGCGCGTGGTGGTGGGCGCGCGTTCGGCGCTGTTTTTGCCCTTCAGGGCGCTGGGCGTCATCATCGTGGATGAAGAGCATGACGCATCCTACAAGCAGGAAGACGGCGTCATCTATCACGCGCGCGATATGGCGGTGGCGCGCGCCAAGCATGAGGCAATCCCGGCGGTGCTGGTATCGGCAACGCCCTCTCTGGAATCGGAGCAGAACGTGCAGGCAGGACGCTATGGCGCGGTGCATCTGGCCAGCCGCCATGCGGGAGCCGTTATGCCGCGTGTGGAAATGATAGACATGCGCAGGGAGAAGCTTGAGCGCCAGAGCTGGATATCCGATAAGCTGATGGGTGCGCTGCTGGAAACCCTCGCGCAGAAAAAGCAATCCATGCTGTTTATCAACCGCAGGGGATTCGCGCCGCTCATGCTGTGCCGTTCCTGCGGCCACCGCATGCAGTGCCCGCATTGCGCCACATCGCTTACGCTGCATAAGAGCCACGGCAAGCTGCTCTGCCATCATTGCGGGCATCTCGTTGCGGTGCCGAAACAATGCCCTGACTGCAAGGTGGAAGAAACCATGACGGCCTGCGGGCCGGGCGTGGAGCGCGTGGCCGAGGAAGTGCGTGCGCGCCTGCCGCAGGCGCGGCTTGAAGTGATGACGAGTGACGCGACCGACACGCCCGCCAAAGCTGCGGCTTTGGTGAAAGCGATGATAGCAGGGGAAATAGATATTCTCGTCGGCACGCAGATGATCGCCAAGGGCCATCACTTTGCCGGGCTTGCCCTGGTGGGTGTGGTGGATGCGGATATGGGGCTGGCCGGTGGCGACCTGCGCGCGGGCGAGCGCACCTATCAGCTGTTGCACCAGCTTTCAGGCCGGGCAGGGCGCGAGGCGACCGAAGGCAAGGTGCTTATGCAGACCTATATGCCCGAACATCCCGTGATGCAGGCGCTGGCCGCAGGCGAGCGCGACGAATTCATGCAGATGGAAGCGCAGATGCGTGAGGATTGCGCCATGCCTCCTTTTGGCAAGCTGGCATCGGTGGTGATAGAAAGCCCGGGTGAGAAGGAAGCGTTCGCCTATGCGCGCGACATCGTGCGCAAGAGCGCAGGGAACCAGCTGATGCATGACGTGCAGATACTCGGCCCCGCCCCGGCGCCGCTATCACTGCTGCGCGGCAAATACCGTTTCCGTATACTCATCAAGGCGCCGCGCAGTTTTGCGATGCAGAATTTTCTCGAGAGCTGGCTGCTCAAAGAAAAACCGCCATCATCCATCCGCATGAAAATAGATGTCGATCCTTATAGTTTTGTGTAGGCGTGGCGGATTCAGATAAACACCCCCGCCGCAAGCAGCGGGGTATTGAGTGTAAGGGGGATGAAGACATCCCCCTTCGCTAACGCTTACCCCCTCTGAAGGGGTCGTCGCCTTCGGCTCCTCCATGCCGCAAGCGGAGGAGAATGTATTCGGAGGGATTCAACTGCCGGAATATACTTGATTTTTTCTTCGGAGTTCTTGTAAGTATATCATATTATACTAAGTATATTTATACTGCCTGATATACAAACAATACCAAGTAAATATATAATACGTAGTACCAAAAAAACTTATGAGTGTTTTATGTCTGTTCAGGTTGCGGTTGTCTATCACAGTGGCTATGGCCATACCGGAAAACAGGCCGGGGCTGTGGTATAAGCTATGACCCTTCCTACATTGTATATTCCCCATGGTGGCGGCCCGTGCTTTTTCATGGATGACCCCGGCGGCATGTGGAAAGGGATGGAACAGTTCCTGCGCGGTGTGCTTTCCACCTTGCCGGAAAGACCTTCTGCCATTCTGGTTATATCGTCGCATTGGGAAGAAAAACAATTCACGTTCGGCGCTAATCCGCAGCCGCCGCTGATATACGATTATTCAGGCTTTCCGCAACATACCTATCAGCTTGCATTCCCCGCCCCCGGCTCACCGGAGCTGGCCGCGCAGGCGAAGGCGTTATTGCAACAGGCAGGCATTGCAGCAGGTGAAGATGAAGTGCGCGGGCTGGATCACGGCGTGTTCGTGCCGTTTCTGCTTATTACCCCTGAGGCGGATATTCCCGTGGTGCAGATGTCGCTCAAAAAAGGATTGTCTCCGCTGGATCATATCAGTGCGGGCAGGGCGCTGGCTCCCTTGCGCAGCGAAGGCGTGCTGATCGTAGGCAGCGGCATGAGCTATCACAATATGCGCGGTTTCAGCCCGCAATTTAAATCCGTTTCTGAGCAGTTTGATGCATGGCTTACCGATAGCGTATGCAATTATACCGGTGACGCACGCGCTAGCAAACTCGAGCAATGGGAACAGGCTCCGAATGCAAGGCTCTGCCACCCGCGCGAAGAACATTTTATTTCGCTGCATGTGGCGGCAGGCGCTGCTTATGACGAACGCGCTATCCACGTTTATAACGGCAATGTGCTCAATGTCGCGGTATCAGGCTACCGCTTCGGCTGAAGAAGGCTGCTGCCAGTCATTTACATAGCTCACGAGTTTATCCACCGCTTCAGGCGCAGGCGGATTGCCGCGATAGACATTGCGGATGAGCGCTTCGCGCATGGCTTCGGGCGTTTCGGCAGTGTCGCTGTAGGCCAGCAGGCGGCCATAGGCGGCCTTGGACATGGCCTTGACGCGGCGGCCCACCCCCATATCGCCCACGCCCATTTCACGCAAAGAGCGGTCCATATCTTCAAACAGGCTTTCCAGCAGCAGGCGGCGCATGACGCGGTCCTCGGGTTTATGCGGCAGGCTCAGGAACAAATACAGATGCAGCAGGATAAGGTCGAAGCGGCCATCGAGCGTGTCGGGCACTGCGCACTGCGTGTATAAAAAGGGGTTTCTGGATTGCTGCACCAGTGCTATATACAGTTCCTGAGCTTCGCGCCTGCGTGCGGTGCCAGAGAATAATAACCGGAAGAAATCTACTATCATGCGTACCAAATTACCCGTAATCCTCGTCTCGTCAATGGCGCTTTTGGCGGTTGCCTGTGCGCAGCCCGTTTCACGTGGCCATATCCATGAACCTGAGGCCATTGCGGCCATCAAGCCCGGCATCACCAGGGACGATGTATTACAGAAGCTTGGCTCTCCCTCCAGTGAGTCCAGCTTCGGTCTGGTAACGTGGTATTACATCTCCAGCGTCAAGGAAGTGCGCTCCATTTCCGCGCCCAAGGTCGTGGAGCAGAACGTGACCGAAGTGGCGTTCGATAGCGCCGGTATCGTTTCCAATGTGAAAAACTATACGCTGGCTGACGGCAAGAAGATCGATACGGTAGGCCGCATCACGCCGACCGAAGGCCAGCAGCTTGGGTTCTTTGAACAGATCATGGGCAATCTGGGCCGCTTTAACAAGGACGGCCAGTCCGGCGCCGCCTCTCGCAAATCCACGCCCCCGGTCGTTCGTTAGAGACGTTTCAGTACTCGTGGAGGAGCTTTATCGCGACGCCCCCTTATGATAACCGGGCAATTCGCGGAGCGAAGAAGGGGAAGAGTTCCCCTTAAAAATTATATAATTCGCCGAAACAAATTAATGCGTTCACGCACGAGATGCTTCAGCGCTCCCAGCACATGCAGGCCGATAAGGCCGATCAGCGCATAAGCGAGGTATCCATGCGCCATGCGCGCAAGCTGGCCCATATCGCGGTCGGGGCCGATAATTTTTGGCAGCTCAAGCCCGAAGAACGGCACGGCAAAACCGTAGGCGTTTGACATCATGATGCCCGATATCGGCAAGGCGAACATAAAAAAATACAGCGCCAGATGCCCCAGATGCGCAAGCTTCCGCTCGATCATCGGGATCATGTCCGGCAGCGGCGGAATATGGCTGAGCAGGCGTATGATGATGCGCAGCGCTGCCAGCAGCAGCACGGCCACGCCGAAGGATTTATGCAGGAAATATATCTGGTCACGTAGCGGGTTATCGCGCGGGAAGCCGCCCATGATAAGGCCTGAGACCAGCATGCCGATAATCATAACGGCCATGAGCCAGTGAAGGATACGCAAGTTGCGCGGGTATTTCTGCGAATCAGTCTGCATAAACGCTTTATAGCAGAAAACGATGCGAAGAAAACAAGAAGATCCTGCGCTGTGCTCAGAATGACGAACTTTATTCCGGTTCTTAGCGATATGCATGGAGGAGCGAAGCGACGACCCCGCGAAGCGAGGGGGAAATTGCGCGGATGCGTAATTGGGGGCGTTCCGCCCCCCCCCAATATTACAAGTTATAAAACATGATACTGGCGCGCCGTGTTATTAAGCGGCAGGAGCACCTGCTCGCTGGTGTAATCCGCGTGGTTCACTTCCGGATAAACGACCATGGATTTGGGCTCGTGCGCGGCGGCGAACAGCCTGCGCCCGTGCGCCAGCGGGATGATGGAATCCTGCGCGCCATGGATCATCACCAGCGGCGCGCGCACGGTGCGTATTTTGGCGAGGGAGTCGTATTTGTCGCGTACGAGCTTGCGCGCGAACAGCACATAGGGAAACATCTCCGCCGAGCGTGTTTCAACGGATGTATAGGCCGCCTCCAGCATCAGGAGCGCAGGCGAGCGCTCGCTGGCCATCTGCACGGCGACGCCGCTGCCAAGCGATTCGCCGAAATAGATCAGCTTGCCGGGCGGGATATGCAGGCGGGTCAGCGCATATTCCACCACCGCGCGCGCGTCGTTATAGATGCCGCGTTCTTCGGGGGCGCCGTGGCTTTTGCCGAACCCGCGATAACTCAGCGCCAGCAGGCCGTAACCGTAATCGATGAAGCTGCTGAATTTGGCGGCGCGGTCGGCGATATTTCCGGCATTGCCGTGAAAATAGATGATGGTGGGGAAGCCGTCTCTGGCCTTGTGCTTCCATACCTGAACGGACGTGCCGTCGCCCGATTGCAGCATGATGTCTTCGACATCCCTCAGCCCGTATGCTTCCGGGGATTTAATATGCTTATTGGGATGGTACATCAGCTTGCGCTGGAAAAGCGCTATGGCGGCGGCTAGCGCTCCATAGGCGATCAGTAAAGCAAAAGCCAGGTTACTCACATTACAACTCCGAATCTTTCATTTTGCTATTATCGCACAGTAATATTTGCTAAGTAGTTAACAAACTCGTGGATTCCTGCGGGTTACAGCAGGGGTGCTCTGGCTATGATATTGTTTTTCTGTATGGTTTTAACGGTGTTGATGATCATGGTCATGATCACCGATTTTACCCGTTTTACTATCCCAAACCGGCTGGTTCTGGCCTTTCTGGTGCTCTACCCGGTAATGCTGGTGGCGCTCGGCGACAGGCCGCAATGGTACTGGGATATCGCCATTGCCATGGGTATGTTCCTGTTCGGATTTATTATTTTTTCCCTCAAGCTCATGGGCGGCGGCGACGTGAAGCTGCTTGCGGCCAGCTCGCTCTTCGTGGGTAAGGAGGCCTTCCTGTATTTTGTTATCGGCGTGGCGCTATGGGGCGGCGCGCTGGCGCTGGGGCTACTTGTAGCACGCGAGATCGTTCCCTATATATACATGAAGCTGGGAAAGAAGGCCGATACGATACCGCAGGTATTCACCGCAGGCCAGCCTGCGCCTTACGGTCTCGCGATCGCGGCTTCTTTCCTTGGGCTGCTCTGGGGCAGCCAGCTTCCCGGTTTGAAACTATAGAGAACCTCGCTGATACGGCGAGGCAATGGAGACGCGATTATGATGACACTGCGCACCGCCAAAGACCGTTTTCACACCAAGATTGACTGGCTGGACAGCTGGCACACGTTTTCCTTTGGCCATCACTATGACCCCGAACATATGGGCTTCTCCGACCTGCGCGTGATCAATGACGACGTGGTGCATGGCGGCGGTGGTTTTGCCACGCACCCGCATAAGGACATGGAGATTATCACTGTAGTGCTTAAGGGCTCGCTTTCGCACAAGGACAGCCTTGGCACCGGCTCCACCATCGAGCCCGGCGACGTGCAGAAAATGAGCGCGGGCAGCGGCATCCGCCACAGCGAGTTCAATTCCTCGCCCACGGAACCGGTGCATCTGCTGCAATTGTGGATACAGCCTGATGTTAAGGGCGTGCAGCCTGCCTACTGGCAGAAGCGTTTTGCCCCTGAAGCACGACAAGGCAGGTTCTGCCTTGTGGTATCGCCTGACGAAGCGGAAGGCTCCATCCCCATCTATCAGGATGCGCGCCTGTTCGTGACCGACCTGAAGGAAGGGCAAAGCCTTGAACAGAAACTGGACGCAGGCCGCAATTACTGGCTCCATGTGGCGACCGGCGGCATGACCGCTAATGGCCAGAAGCTGGAAGCAGGCGACGGGCTGGCGCTGACGCAGGAAAACGTTCTGGCCATCAAGGCTGGCAGCGAAAGCACGGCGATACTGTTTGATCTGGCTGCCTGAATCGCAGTTTTTGGCTGTACAGCTCTGGGAAAGCACGATCCGTAAGGTTCGTGCTATTTCTCAGCGGCTTTGCTGCGGTTACCCAGTTCGGTGATCAGGTAATCGAGACCCTTCTGGGATACGACCGAGTTGAACTCGGAGCGCTGGGTGGTGATCATGCTGACGCCTTCCACCACGATATCGTAGACGTTGAGCTTGCCGCTATCATTCTTGCGAACGGTGTAGCTGACCACGGCATCTTCGGCGCCGGGGCGTTTAAGGTTCATCGTCACCACGTTGCCGCCGCGCTCTTCCGGCTCCACCCTGGTCACTTCGAAATTCGCATCGGTGAATTCGGTAAGGTTGGACGTGTAATGCTTGATGAGGAAGGTCTTGTAGTTGGCAAGGTATTGCTGCTGCTGCGCTTCGCTTGCATCGCGCCAGCCACGGCCCAGCACGAATTTGCCGATCCAGTTGATGTCCACGTTCTCTTCAAACAGGCCTTCAAGCTGTTTGCGCCTGGCCTCTTTGGAGAGTGACGCGTCGGTGATGACGCCCAGCGCCTTGTTGCCGAGGTCGTTGGCGAACTGTGTCGCTTCCGCCTTGTCATCCGCGAGCGAAATGGCGGGGGTGCCGAGTGCGAGGCACAACGCCAGCATAACGGCGGTCCAGAACCGGGTGGTATAAGCGGTGAGGCGTGTGCGGCGCATATGCGTCATTTCTTTTTGCTCGTGTTTTCCACCTGGTTAGTATCCGCTTTCAGATAATTTTTCACTACTTTCGTGCGGTGCTGCTGATAAATGCTGCGCAGGGTGGCATACGGATCCAGCGAATCGCGGTATACGCGGTCGGTCAGCGGCAGGAGTTCTGTACGGCGGTCTATGATGCGCACACTGTCCACGGCGATAGTGGTGGGCATATCGAAGATATAGGTGAAGGGGTCCATGGCCGTATCGGCGGCGAGGCCGAAGCCGTCACGCAGGTTGGAGGGGCCGAGGATCGGCAGCACGATATAGGGGCCGGGGCCTACGCCGTGCACGCCCAGCGTCTGGCCGAAGTCTTTCTTGTTTGCCTTGGCAACGCCCATTTCGCTGGCAACATCGAAGATGCCTGCAACGCCCAGCGTGGAGTTGATGAGGAAGCGGCCCAGCGTATTGGCCATATTGGTGTTGTCGCCCTGCAGCGCGGAGTTCACGAATACCACGGGGGCGGAGAGGTTGGTGAGCGCGTTATGTACGCCGGTGCGTACCGGAGCGGGCAGCACGCCCCTGTAGATATGGGCGACGGGCTTGAGCACGAGGCCGTCCACCACTTCATTGACTTTGAAGATGCCACGGTTCACCGGTTCCAGCGGATCATTGTCCTGCGGGCCGAGATCAGAAACTTCTGCGGAGGCTACCGGCGCGGCTTTGCTGGGCGGCGCGTCACCTTTCACTGCGCAGCTGGTGGTGCTGGCAAGCGCTGCGATCAGGGCAAGCGCGAGCAGTGGCTTGTTTGCTTTAGTATCGTTCATGGCGCATCCGTTTTTTATGTTTCCATGCATGATCGCACGGTTACAGTCAGCTTAGCAGAGCTTTGCTAACGATTTATGAATCTTATCATCAAATTGCAATAGATTAGAGGGTATAAAACCGTCGCTGCCTTAGGTTTCGGGGGCTTTGCCCCTGCTTTGATTTTTCTCGTTGCATAATTGCCACATTGCGTGGCATGTGGAATTGTGAGTAAACCACGCTTTCAACCTGAGGACATACTGTGCCCGCATATCCCAAACCGCATGTTTCGTTTGAGTTTTTCCCTCCCAAGACCCCGGAAGCCGATGAAAGGCTCTGGGCGGCCATAGTGGCACTTGAGCCGTTAAGGCCCGGTTTTGTCTCGGTAACTTATGGCGCAGGCGGCACCACGCGCGACCGCACGCACAGTATCGTAAAGCGTATCGTACAGGAAACATCCCTCAAGCCTGCCGCCCACCTCACCTGCGTGGCGGCCAGCCGGGAGGAAGTCAACGCCGTGGCCAGGGAACACTGGGACGCGGGCGTCAGGCATATTCTGGCGCTGCGCGGCGACCCCCCTAAAGACACGGGCGTTTATAAGCCGCACCCGGAAGGGTATATTTATTCCAGCGACCTTGTAAAAGGACTCAGGGAGATCGGCGATTTTGAGATCAGCGTGGCCGCATTCCCGGAAAGCCATCCGGAGTCCGGCGGCTATGAGCAGGACATGAAAGCGCTGCGCGCGAAAGTGGAAAACGGTGCCACGCGCGCCATCACGCAGTATTTCTTCGGGACGGAATATTTCCTTCGCCTGCGCGACAAGATCAGCGCGGCGGGTATCGGGATACAACTCGTGCCGGGCATCATTCCCATCGGCAGCTTTACGCAGCTGGTGCGCTTCTCCGCCATGTGCGGCGCAACGGTGCCGCAGTGGCTGCATAAACGTTTTGACGGGCTGGACGAAAACCACGAAGCGCGTGACAGACAGGCCATTGAGTTTGCCACGGAGCAATGCGTCGCGCTGCAGAAAGAAGGCGTGGACCGCTTCCATTTCTACACGCTGAACCGTTCGGATCTGACAACGGCTGTATGTAAGAATTTAGGCGTAGTGTAAATTAGGGGCACGCTGCCCCTCTTGCCTCCGGCAATTCACCCTGCGGGGGTCGTCGCATAGAGCTCCTCCGCGCATACAGCACCAGCGCATGCTCTAATGCCGGGATTTACGCAGGGGAATCCGTGTGGAACACGGATGGGGACGGCTAGTCCCCTTGAATCCCTCCGGGTGCATTCCCCGCCGCTTGCGGCGTGGAGGAGCCGAAGGCGACGACCCCTTCAGAGGGGGTAAGCGTTAGCGAAGGGGGATGTCTTCATCCCCCTTACACTTAATACCCCGCCGCAAGCGGCGGGGTTGTTTATGGGGGGCGTGTCGCCCCCCAGAACATCTAGTTAAACTTGATATTAAACCCGGCTTTTACCACGGAAAGCGAGTTGGAATCGTCGACGTTCACCACGCCGAGTTCGGATTTGTTCGAGCCGAAATCGTAGTAGTTATACTCGACATTGCTGGTGATGTTGTCATAGATGTAGAATTCCGCGCCGATGCCGCCCACATAACCGATGGAGCCGGATTTTTCAGTGTAACGCGCCGCGCCCGTATCCACGTCCTGATTGAGAACCTGATAGGCCACACCGGCTTTGAGGTATACAAGGCTGCTGTTCCAGTTAAGGCCCAGGCGGCCAGTGAGGTCGGTGAGCGACGCCACTTCGGATTTGCACCTTCCGGGTGCGCAGCCATTCGTGCCGCGTACGGTGGTTCCTGCTGCGGAAAGCTGGACGCCCGCCACCACGCCGCGCGAAAGCTGCGCGTTATATCCGGCCTGCAGGCCCAGCAACCCGCCGTCAATATCGCGGCTGGTGCTGCCGCCTGAGCTCAGCTCCCAGTCGGAAGAACCGCTGGCGAAACCGCCATGGAAACCTACATACATACCGGTCCAGGTGAAGCCTGCGGCTTCATAGGCGCCCGCATGGGCGGTGAGCGGTGAAAGGGCGAGCGCCGCCACACAGGCAGGCAGAAATTTCATACGCATAATACTATCCTCAAAAAGGGGTTTATTGAGGTCAGTGCTAGCATATTCGCGGCTTTGCGGCAAACAGCTTGAGCCTCAGGCCGCTTTTTTAATCTGCAGTGTTGCAGGGTCGATATGCTCGCGCCACCAGTCGATCGTGCGTGCTATACCGTTATCCAACGCCACTTCTGGCTCCCAGCCAAGCTCTTGTTTTGCCAATGAACAGTCAAGGAACAGGCTGGTTTTGATGGTCGGCTGGGTGAGATCGTGCTCAATGGCCAGCTTCTTGCCCGATGCGCTCACGATTTTGTTCACCAGATCCTTGATGGAAACGGCCTTGCCCAGCCCGCAATTATAGAGGCGGTATTTTTCTGCCTGTTTGGTAATGGCCAGTTCAACAAAACGGTTGAGGTCGTCCGCATGCAGCAGGTCGCGCTCTTCTTCGCCGGTGCCCCATACGCTTATTTTATCCTTCGCGGTCATAACCTTGGTGATGGTGGCGCCGAACACGTGGCTGCGTTCAAGGTCGAACTTGTCATGCGCGCCGTAAATGTTGGAATGGCGGATGGCGGTGAATCTGGTGGTGCCGATGCCTGCGAAAAATTCGCACATTTTCTCGATGTAGAGCTTGGTATTGCCCACGCCGAAATAGCGCGGATGCAGAGGGAGCTGCGCGTTGAAATCGGATTCCCTGAGCGCCTTTTCGCTGCTCTGGTACATCACCGTGCAGCTGAAGAAGATCACATGCTTTACTTTGCGCTCGAACGCTTCGCGCAAGAGGTAGGAGTTCATGATCGCATTGTCGGTAACGTGGATAAAGGGGCGGGTGACGATGTCCTTCGCGCCGGACGTGGTAGCGGCGGCCTGCACGATGATGTCCACGCCCTCCAGCAATGCGCTCACCTGCACGGGGTCGCGCAGGTCGGCCTTGTGCCACGTCACATTCTTGCAGGCATATTCGGGGCGGTTGAAGCGCACCGCATGCACGTCATACGCGGGATTTCTGGCAAAATGCTCGGTCATGTTGCGGCCGACAAAACCCGTTGCGCCGCAGATAAGAATTTTTTGTTTCATATCATGTTGATCCTTCTAAAATATGGCCGTAATGTGAACGCAAGTTAACAGAGGCGCAAGCAGAAATTATGAGTATGAACCCCAGGATTACCCTCATCACCACCGTACGCAACTGCGCGGCGTTCATTGAACGCTGCCTGAAATCAGTGGTTGATCAGCAATATGACAATCTTGAATATATTGTGCTTGATGCCGCGTCCACGGACGGCACGAAAGAAGTGATTGGCCGCTATCTTTCGCACATCACCTATTTCCGCTCTATGCCCGACCGGGGCCCGAACGACGCCATTATGCAGGGCTTCCGCATGGCGACAGGTGATATTGTCGGTATATTGCACGGGGATGACTGGCTGGAGGCTGGCGCGTTGCAGACGCTGGCGCAGATGTACCGCGCATCGCCGCAGGCGGAAATGTTCTGCTTTGCCATGCAGGAATACAAGCAGGGCAAAGACGGCGGACTGGTGAAGACTAAATCCTTTGCCGATCCCGCGGGAGAGAATTTTACCCTGCTGGACGGGCTTTATTGCCAGGGCGTGAACCGTTATTATTCGCGCCCGCTGCTCAAGGAGATGGGGGTCTACCGCGATGAGGTATACCCCAATCTTGCCGACCGCGATTTTTATGTGCGTCTGGGCATTCGCCAGACGCGCAAGGTCTGGACGGACAAGGTGCTCTATAACTTCCTCACCCATGCCGGTTCCAACTCCACGGGCGGCAGCGCGGGCAAAGTCGTGCGCTTCCTCGACGAAACGGCGCGCATGGCGCAGGATTACCTCAAAAATCCCGCTATCAGCGAAGAACAGGATAAGGAAATGCTGCGCGACTGGTATTGCTTCAACATGATCCGCAGCATTGCCTTCCGCCTGAAGGCGGGCAAGCCGGATGCGATAGCGGAAACGGTGAAACTGCTCATTCGCTACCCGCTGCGCACGCTCAGGAACCTGAAGCAGTGGAAGATGCCCGAACCATACCGCGCGAGGCTGACGCAATGACGGTGGAGATCGTCCTTGCCACGTATAACGGCGCTAAATTCCTGGAGGCGCAGATCGAGTCCATACTCGCGCAGGATTATCAGGACTGGCGGCTTATCATCCGTGACGATGCTTCGACCGATGCCACTGCCGCCATCATTGAACAATACGAGCATAAGCTTCCTGAGCGGATACTGGTGCTCAGGGGTGAGAAGAAGCGACTCGGTATCGTGAACAATTTCTCCGCATTGCTGGAGGCAACCACAGCGCCGTATGTGATGTTCGCCGATCAGGACGATGTGTGGCTGCCGCATAAGATATCACTTACGCTTACCGGCATGAAAGAGCTGGAAAAGCAGCATGGTGATAAAACGCCGCTGCTCATTCACACTGATTCCGGCATCGTGAATGAAACATTGCAACCGGTGGCGGACTCGTTCAACGCGCACCATAAACTTAGTGCGCACCTGAGTCCTTTTACGCGCCTTTTAGTGCAGAATACCGTTCAGGGCTGCACGATGATGGTAAACCGCCCGCTGCTCATGCTGGCATTGCCGGTACCGTCCCGCGCACGCATGTACGATATGTGGCTGGCGCAGGTGGCTGCGGGCATGGGGCATATTGGTTATGTGGACCAGCAGACGGTGAAATACCGCCAGCATGCGGGCAATGCAATCGGCGTGCGCGGCAAGACGCTGCGCGAGAAGGTGGGACATATCCAGAACATGATGGAAGCCAACGTGATGCAGGCCATCTTGCTGCGTGACCGCTATGAGGAAAAACTCTCCGAACCCAACCGCAAGGTGGTGCAGCAATTTACCCGGATGCCCGATTACGGGTTCCTGAAGCGCCGCTTAGTGCTGGTGCGTAATAACATATTGCGCCAACCCGGCTGGGAAAACGTTCCCATGCTGGTGTTCGTTTAGGCTCTCCAGAGTATTGGCAGCAGGTCATTGCAACGACCCGGAGCATTCTTGCGGGAAGCGGGAGAAGCCTGCGGCTATCTGCCTGAAATGGCGCGGATTATCAATATGGCAAGTATGCCAATAGCAAGGTATTGAAAGAATGTCATAGCTTCAATCTGTTATTGGAGTGGAGGATACCACAGCAAGTTTTAACAATAGATAAAGGGGCTGGCGTAGATTGGTTTACTTGAGGCACCACTTTTTGAGCAGTATGAACTGCTGTTTTGGTGAGCCATAGTTAAATCTAAACTCACACTCTTTGATAAACAAGTGGAAGTGTTGTTTGGGGATTCCATTGTATTTTCTGAGCACTCTCTTGGCCTGATTCCAGAAGTTCTCAATGCCGTTGATGTGGTTATGTTTTGGCTCGGCAAAATGGGTGCTGTGATTGATGCGGTGATGGTGAAACCCTGAAACATCGAGTGCGTTGTAACTACGGTAG